>CAZIJQ010000045.1:14045-21364 GCA_964539785.1 uncultured bacterium
GTTATCAGATTATACGATCATCAGATAGTATAGCTGCGAATATTGCAGAAGGATACGGACGCTATACACCAGCAGATAGAAGAAAGTTTTACATATATTCAAGAGGATCATTTGAGGAAACTAAATCATGGTTACGAAAACTTATTAAGAGAAAAATAATAGATAAAATAGATAAATCAGATGGGTCAAAATACAAAACGGTAATTGAAAAACTTGGACCAAAATTGAATGCGTTTATTAATAGTACAAAAAAATAATAACACAAATTTCCAATTTCAAATTTCTAATTTCAAACTGTCCACGGTTACAAAATAATTAAACTTGAGGAGGCCAAAATGTCAGTATTAATTAAAAACGGCCGCATTATCACCGCCAGTGATGACTATCAGGCGGATATTTTTATTCAAAATGATAAAATTTCCATTATCGGCGAAAATCTATCAATTCCGGCCGATAAGATAATCGATGCCAGCGGTAAATATGTCATTCCGGGTGGGATCGATCCCCACACCCATTTAGACATGCCGTTCATGGGAACCGTTTCTTCCGATGATTTTGTAACCGGCACCCGGGCGGCGGCTCATGGTGGAACAACAACGATCATTGATTTCGCCATCCAGACCAAAGGGTACTCCGCTTTGGAAGGATTGGAAACCTGGCATGCCAAAGCCGCTGGAAAAACAGCCATTGATTACGGCTTTCACATGATCCTGACCGATACGGAAGGGGACCGGATTTCTGAGCTGAAAACACTGATCAAGGAAGGGATAACATCTTATAAATTATTTATGGCTTATCCCGGCGCTTTGTACATGGATGATGCCAATATTTACCGTACCATGCGCGAAGCCGGAGATAATGGCGCTATTATTTGCATGCATGCCGAAAATGGTATTGTGATCGATGAGATCGTGCGCAATGCCGTGGCAGACGGCAAGACTGAACCCAAATGGCACGCCGCCACGCGTCCGGATCGGATGGCAGCAGAAGCCGTGCATCGCACGATTGCCATTGGTGACGTTGCCAATGTCCCCGTTTACATCGTCCATTTAACATCGGCGGCAGAGTTGGATCAGGTCACCCTGGCTCGCAATGATGGGCAGGCGGTTTACGCCGAGACCTGTCCCCAATACCTGTTTCTGGATGACTCATATTATGAAAAAGAAAATTTTGAAGGCGCCAAATATGTAATGTCGCCGCCCCTGCGGGAGAAGTGGAATCAGGCTGAATTGTGGAACGGTCTGGCAAACGGAAACCTCCAGGTTGTGTCCACCGATCATTGTACCTTCCGGTTTAAGGATCAGAAGCAGATGGGCAAGGATTTATTCACTCAGATTCCGAATGGTGCGCCAGGGTTAGAAAACCGGATGAGTCTGATTTACCAGGGTGGTGTCGTTGAAGGGAAGATTCCGTTAAATAAATTTGTTGAAATCACATCCACAGCAGCGGCAAGAATATTCGGGCTATTTCCCCGGAAAGGGACAATCGCCGTTGGCAGCGATGCCGATATCGTAATATTCAATCCTGATCGTAAAGAAACCATCAGCGTTGATAATCCGATCACCCATAATATGAATGTGGATTATAATGCTTACGAAGGATTTGAGATTACCGGCGTTTCGGAAACGGTACTGTCCCGTGGTAAAACGGTGATTGAGGACACTAAATATGTTGGTAAAGAAGGTGACGGAGAATTCATTAAACGAGGATTATTTTCAGAATAATAATGTTATGTCATTCTGAATGAGGGACGAATGAAGAATCTCAAACAACAGTATTGTAGACAAAACAGTGCTTTACCCAAATACAACAGCTGAGATTCTTCTCTCGATAAATCGGGATCAGAATGACAAGTTCTGGACTTTATACGAGTTTACCATTGTTAGTTAAATAATGATTTTCAAAGAGGAATAACACTATGCCAAAAATTGTGAAATCGGGATTAATTCAATTAAGCATTCCCAAATCGGAAGGCGATGGAACCATCGCTGAGATAAAGCAGGCCATGCTCGATAAGCATATTCCCTACATCGAGGCTGCCGGTAATCAGGGTGTCCAGATATTGTGCTTCCAGGAAATTTTCACTACGCCGTATTTCTGTCCGGGACAGGACAGTGAATGGTATAAATCGGCCGAGATAGTACCAGGACCCACCGTGGAAATGATGCAAGAATACGCCCGTAAATACCAGATGGTGATGGTCGTACCGATCTACGAAAAGGAACAGGCAGGAGTATTTTACAATACTGCTGCTGTTATCGATGCCGACGGCACCTATCTTGGGAAATACCGCAAACACCATATTCCACAACTAGCCGGTTTCTGGGAAAAATATTTTTTCCGGCCCGGTAATCTGGGTTATCCCGTTTTTGAAACCCGCTATGCCAAAGTTGGAGTTTACATTTGTTATGACCGACATTTTCCCGAAGGAGCCCGCGCCCTGGGATTGAATGGAGCTGAAATTGTGTACAATCCATCGGCTACCGTTGCCGGGTTGTCGCAATATCTCTGGAAACTGGAACAACCGGCCCACGCTGTGGCCAACGGCTATTTCATGGGCTGTATCAATCGTGTCGGGGAAGAAGCGCCCTGGAATATTGGTAAATTTTACGGCAGTTCTTATTTCGTCGACCCCCGTGGTTCGATTTTCAAGATCGCATCGGAAGATCAGGATGAATTGCTGGTGGCGGAGTTTGATCTGGACATGATCGACGAAGCCCGCGAGACCTGGCAATTTTATCGCGACCGTCGACCTGATTCCTATTCTGATTTAACCGCACCCTGATAAAGGAGAAAACTATGGACAGTCAGGAAATCCGACAGCAACATAATGAATTCCTTTTTCCGGCAGTAAAGAATTTCTACCAGGAACCATTGGTCGTTTCAAAGGGGCAGGGAGTTCATGTTACTGACAGGGATGGTAAACACTACCTGGATTTTTTCGGTGGTATTCTCACTGTTTCTTTGGGACATGCCAATGCCGAAATCAATGAAGTAGCGATCGCCCAGTTAAAACGCTTGAGTCATATATCAACCCTTTACCAGGTTGAATCGGTGGTGAGGCTGGCAACCAGCTTAGCCCGAATAACACCCGAAAATCTGAAGAAATCGTTCTTCACGGCCTCTGGAACCGAAGCCGACGAAACAGCGGTTATGATGGCTCAGATTTATACCGGCAACCAGGAATTTATTGTGCTGCGTTATTCTTATTCCGGGCGCTCGGCATTAGCCCAATCAATGACAGCCCATTCCAACTGGCGAGCCCTGCCTACCCAGGTGGCGTCGATTAAACATGCCCTGTCACCTTACTGCTATCGCTGCCCATTGAAAACCACCTATCCGGCTTGTGGGTTAGCCTGTGCCGAAGATGTGGAAGAATTGATAACCACGACGACCACCGGTTCCATCGCCGGAATGATGGTGGAACCGATCCTGGGCGTTGGTGGATTCATCACGCCACCGCCGGAGTATTTCAAGATCGTGGCGGAGATAGTGCGTCGCTACGGGGGCGTTTTTATCTCCGATGAAGTGCAGACCGGTTTCGGGCGCACCGGACTGATGTTCGGGATCGAGCATTCTGGTGTCCAGCCGGACATGATGACCATGGCTAAAGGTATCGCAAACGGTTTACCTCTCGGTGCTGTAATAGCTACGGACGAAATCGCCAATTCTCTGAAAAAAAATAGCATTTCCACGTTTGGCGGTAATCCGATTGCCTGTGCCGCTGCCGATAAAGTCATTGAGATTGTCGAACGCGATAACATCAAAGAAAACTGTGCACGATTGGGTAAGGTTTTACGAACCGGATTGGAAAAACTACAGGAAAAATACCCACGGGAAATCGGTGATGCACGGGGGATGGGACTGATGCAAGCAATAGAACTGGTCGTTGATGAAACCAAACATGACCGCACCCCGAATGCTGAGTTTGCGGATCGATTGATGGAAGAAACCAAAAAACGCGGTCTATTGATCGGCCGTGGGGGATTGTATGGAAATGTTATCCGCATATCACCGGCAATGAATGTCACCCAAAATGCGATTGAAGAAGCGATCCAGCTGCTCGATGACGCTCTGGCTGCCATCAGTTAGTGTCTGTCCTAAAAGTTACAAGTCTTAATTTCAATAGCCCAGTCCTTAAGGGCTGGGATTTGAATGTGCCAAATTCCAGTAGGGCATTCATGCCCATATCATTTGGAATATCATGCGTTTAAAACGCCATGAACGGCGTCAGAATGTTTTTAGTATCTGTAACCCCGCCATGAATGACGAGGCTAAGGAGAAAGAAATCACAACATCAAAGATGGACACTAGTTAGTGTATTACCTGGTCAACAAAATAATATTTGGATAAAGCAAGGATGCCTATGGAACGTGTAATAAGCTTACCCGATAACCGACTTGAACAAAAATTCAAAGAGGCCAAACCGCTTTATACTGAATCAGAAGCCGGGATTGAAGCCAATCGCTGTTTATATTGTTATGACGCACCCTGTACAGCCGCCTGTCCGGCGAGCATAGACATTCCCGGATTCATTCGGAAAATAGCTTCCGGAAATCTGCGCGGGGCAGCAAAAACCATTTTTGAAGTGAATCTGCTGGGTGTTACAACCGCTCAGGTTTGCCCGGTAGAGGAATTATGTGCCGGTGCTTGTGTGTATAATAAAGATAATGTTCCTCCCATCAATATCGGCCGGTTGCAGCGCTTCGCCACCGAAAAGGCTCTGCAATGGGAGCGGGACAAAAATAATACACTTTTTTCGCCAGAAAATCTGACAGATCGGAAAGTTGCCTTAATCGGTGCAGGACCGGCATCCCTGGCCTGTGCTGCTCAGCTTACCCTGGCGGGAGTTAAGTCAATCATTTATGAAAAACATGATCTACCCGGAGGGTTGAATGTAACCGGGATTGCTCCCTACAAGCTATTTACCGAAGTGGCTCTAGAGGAAATTGAATGGCTGGAGCAATTTGGTTTCGAAATTCGGACTGGGGTAGAAGTCGGCCACGATATGTCTATTGAGCACCTGCTTGAGAATTTCGATGCCGTTTTCCTGGGGGCCGGGTTAGGCCGGGATAAATTACCCGGGATTCCCGGTGAAGATGCCGCCGGTGTTTGGGGCGCTACAGATTTGATCAGAAAGATAAAAAATGACCGCGAGTACAAATTGCCGGAGCAATTAAAAACCGTTAACGTGATCGGCGGCGGAAACTCCGCTATTGATATTGCCCGAGAATTGGCCTTGCTTGGTGTCCCAGAAGTCAATATCGTTTATCGTCGGACAATAGCCGAAATGCCCGGTTATTGTCATGAGTTGGCTGCCGCCCGCCAGGAAGGCGTGCGAATGTTTGAGCAGGCCGTGCCAGTTGAGATAATTGCCAACGATCGCCTGGTTTTACACACCAAACACAAGCTCACTGGGGAGCCACAGCAATTCGAAAGCGACTGGATTGTGTTGGCAATTGGTAATGAACGGGATGCCGGGCAATTATTGCCCGGTTTGGACATTGATGAAAAGGGCTGTGTAGTCATTGATCCTGACACAATGAAGACTTCAATCGCCAAAATCTATGCCGGCGGTGATTGTATCAACGGTGGAAAAGAAGTGGTAAATGCAGTGGCCGATGGCCGCGATGCGGCCTGGTCGATGCTGCAGGAATGGGGGATCGGGGAAGCACAGCAGGTAAGGAGGAATCATGGCTGATCTAGCGATTAATATGTGTGGTATCAAGAGTCCCAATCCTTTCTGGCTGGCTTCCGGCCCGCCTGCCAATTGCGGTGAACAAGTCATGCGTGCCTTCGATGCCGGTTGGGGTGGAGCAGTCTGGAAAACCCTGGGTAAACCGATTGTCAACGTATCTTCCCGGTTAGGAGCCGTAGATCACAAAGGTAATCGCATGTCCGGGCTAAATAATATCGAGCTCATCACCGACCGTCCTTTGGATACCAATTTCAAAGAAATATATGCAGTAAAAAAACGCTATCCGAATCATGCTGTAATAATTTCCCTGATGGTAGAATCTAAAGCCGAATGGCAGGAAATTATCCGGCGGGCGGAAGATGCCGGCGCCGATGGACTGGAATTGAATTTTGGTTGTCCCCATGGTATGTGCGAGCGGGGCATGGGTAGCTCAGTGGGACAGGAGCCATCAATACTGCAAGAAATCACCGCCTGGGCGGTGGACTATGCCAATACTCCCGTTTTAATCAAACTGACGCCAAATGTAACTGATATCATTGATCCAGGTTTAGCTGCCGCAAATGGTGGAGCAGATGGTCTATCGTTGATCAATACGATTAAATCAATCGTCGGTGTTAATCTGGAGACCATGGTTCCCCTGCCGTCAGTCAGGGATAAAGGTACCAATGGCGGTTATTGTGGACCAGCTGTAAAGCCCATAGCATTACATATGGTAGCTGCTCTGGCGCGGGATCCACGGATTCAGATTCCCATTTCCGGTATTGGAGGCATCGGTAACTGGCGGGACGCTGCGGAATTTATCGCCCTGGGAGCGACATCCGTGCAAGTCTGCACTGCGGTCATGCATTACGGGTATCGAATCGTTGAAGATATGATTGACGGACTTTCCAATTACCTCGATGATATGAACATGGCATCAGTAAATGATTTGATTGGCAAGGCGGTACCTAATTTCACCGAGTGGGGCAATCTGGATCTGAATTACCGGATTACTGCCAGTATTGATGAAGAAAAATGCATCGGCTGCCAGCTTTGTTATATTGCCTGTTTGGATGGGGCGCACCAATGTATTCATACGCAGCAAAGTGAATGCTCGGCTTTCCACGGTGAATCGGATCACGGGATGCATCCTAGGACTGAAATACAACCACCGGTACTCCATGAAACTAATGGAAAAATAGCGGATCACGTTCCATTTGTCGATGAAGATGAATGCGTTGGTTGCAACCTGTGTCAATTGGTCTGCCCGGTTCCCGGCTGTATAACGATGATCGAACAGGATTCGGATACTGTTGCTAAAACCTGGCAAGAAATGGAAGTTTAAAACAATTATTGAGACATATTTATTAGATTAGTGGGGACTCTTTTTAAACTGTCAACTTCGGTTATTTTATTTTATCTATCTATATCAGATAAGTGTGGGAAAATATACGCAAACACGAAAAATGATTCTTTTGAAATAGGAAGATCATTATCATCCATTTTTCACTCATTGAAGTTAACCTTAAAGTGTATCCATGTTGCACGGCGTGGACGTTGGAATTTGGGTATCTTTGCTTCCGGGCTTGTAATCCCACCCATTTTAGTACCAGTTAAAATTAGAGTTTTCAGCCATGTTATT
>CAZIJQ010000046.1:0-21292 GCA_964539785.1 uncultured bacterium
GATGTATCGGAATTAACCAAAGTTCCCGTATTCGAACTGTCGTAGACAGCCTCGATATAATAACAGTATTCGGTTCCTAAATTCACATCAGCGTCAAGATAATGGGTAGTATCTACATTGTCTATTAAGCTATCACCACGGAAAACATCATAACCAACCAGATTGCCACAGGACAAAATGTCTTCCCGAAGAGAAATATCAATCCGTTCTAATGTAGACATATCGATCATTTCTTCCGTAGCCAATCCATTCGGATAGGTAGTGCCATATTCATCCTTGGTCATCTGCTGGGCGGCCCAACCATCAGGTGTCAGATTATAAACATAAACCCATGTACCACGAACCACTTCAGCGGTTATAATGACATTATCTACAGCCCAATAAAAGTCCCAATCCGCATTATAGTAGTGAAATCTTACTTTCAAATCATTGTTAGCGTAGGCAGATATATCAATCACCTGATGATCCGGAAGTGTCCATGTGCCATAATCTACATCTTCAAAGGTAGCCACGGTGATCCATGCGGAACCATCCCAGACATCTACATCACCTGTTTCAGAACCCACATAGTTATTGTAATAGTGATCAAAGATCAAATTAAGTGATGCTGCCCCGGCAGATGCGATTGAAGGCGTTATCAATTCCTCATCCAGAGTAACTCCGATTCCAGCCGCGTCACTATCAACAAATAAAAATGGTGTACCATCTAAAGTATTTCCGGCATCATCAGTAGTCCAAAACCAGGTATCAGCCGAAGTTCCACCATCAACAATTTCCCATTCTGCTGGTAAGCCATCGTCGAAATTTTCATCTAATCCGGCAAGATCAGATATTGCCATAGGGCTGCGCCAGTTTAATACCAGATTACCATACTCAACGACCGAGCTGACCGATAAATCGGTGGGTGGGCAGAATCCTTCCTCGTACATTACCGATATACTGACGGTATCCCAGACGGCTGGTAAAAAGCTGTTTCCACTGGGATCAACCGCTTCTAACATGAAAAGATAGTAACCATCGGTCAAATCTCGAACGACAAATGGTTCATCAGCATGGACAGTACCCACCGGTAAACCATTCAAGGAAGCAACCAGATAACCATCACAATTAGCGCATCCCGTATCACCAAGTGCGAAATATGAAGCAATATCAAAAGTGACTGTCATCGTATCAGCATCGATTACTGTGCCCGTTGTAGGATAAGTAATCTGCAGAACTTCGTCACGCTCGTACTGGGCGATCACAAAGCTTCCACATATGATAATGGCAAATAAGAGGATCAATACTGGTTTTCTTAACATGGAATTCTCCTTCACAATTTTTTCGCCTTATTATTTCAAGATTACCATTTTCATGGTAGCATTATAAGTACCAGCTGAAAGTTGATAAAAATACATGCCTGTAGCGACTGATTCATTCTGATCATTTAAACCATTCCACCGCACTTGATGGAATCCGGCTTCTAAATTATCACTGATCAAAGTTTTTACTTTTTGACCGGTAATATTATAGATCACCAGTTGTGCATGACCAGCATCAGGCAGATCGAATTTAATATCTGTCACCGGGTTAAACGGATTAGGATAATTCTGATGCAAAGCATACTGAGTCGGCATTGCAGCAAAATCAATTATCGTTGATTTTTCAATAACCGGTATCAACTCACCCTGCATTCCGGCAACCTGAGATTCGCTGAGATTAATCTGAATTGTTTCATTCAGATTACCTTTAACGGAATATGGAATTGACAGCAGAGTTGAATTTAGATCTAGTGGTTGTCCGTCAATTCTTACAATCAAATAAGTTGTTTTAACGACCGATATTGCATTGCTGCTCACTATTACCTGAGGATTCTCTCCTCTAATCAGAGCCTCACCCAAGGATAATTCACTGACCGCATTATTGATTGTGAATTGAATACCGCGAACTAGACCATCATAGGCCAAGTCGATATTCAGATAATTATTATCACTGACAATCAGACTTAATAACGCATCACCATCAGAACCATAATCAGCAATTCTTGCTGTGGGAGCCCCAACAATTATATCAACCATCAAAATTATATCCTGAATGTTTAGATGATCATCCCGATTAATATCAGCACCGCGGAATTGCTCATAAGTTGGCATTTCTGCATCAAGTACATAGTCCACTAACATCGTGAGATCGGTGATGTTTACATCGTTACTGAAATCTACGTCACCAAACATAAATGTCTCGGCACAGGCAGTGTTGGATGCTTTTGAATCAAGTGTATCATATACATCGGTATCCCAGATTGCTTTCACATTGAAACAATAATCGATGTAATTCTCAGGCACATCAATTGTAGCTAATGTATCCGACCCGGAAATACTATGCACCAGCGAGTCACCGCTGGTGACTAATTGATAAACATTATATCCGATAAGGGCATCTTCCCTGCTGTTGGTGAGCACATGATTAATCGTTTCCTCACCTGTAATCTGGAAGCCACCCGACAGTGAATTCTCGACCAATGCAGCTACATTCTGACGATCATCAGCCACGCTGGTAAGCAACACCATTTCTTGTGGGGCATCTTCTAATCCGGCCAGCGCTCTGACCATCAGATTTCCGGGGAATCCCAGATCACCTGACTCAGACCAGGCGCCGCCCACATATACAAAGCTGTGACCAATAACATAGCCATCTAAGTCCCGACCAGTTCCCGGACCGTCAATAGTTGTGTATCTATAGCCCAGGAAAAATCCGGTATCATCAAAAGTGACACCAGCATCGCTAAGATCAACGTCAATCCAAATATCCTCTTCTGTAACATCGGTAAGGGTAGCTGCGGTATATAGCAACTGGTCTGGCATTCCATCAGCGCCAACCGTATATACTCTGATTTCCACTGGATCGAGGGTATAGCCCGTTTGAGCAGCCGATGAAAACACGAAACGACCGCCAGTTAAAACACCGGCCGATCCCGGGGTAAATTTCACAGAAATCTCAATATCTGTGGCACCACCGGTAATCGATGATTCCCAGGTTCCATCGTCATAGAAAAGTTCATACTCATCCATTGCACCGGGAGTATTCCAGGCTAAATCAACAAAATGATCGCCACCTCTGGCCATCAGGTTGCCAGGTTTACCAAGTTTTGGTAGGAGCATAAAGTCTTGAACTACAGCAGCCTCTTGGGCAATGATTGTAACATCAGCCGCTGAACCATCAAATCCAGGTCGTGATACGGTTGCCGTTTGCGGTCCAGGTACAATGCCATAAATCAGGTAAACGCCATCCGCATCAGTTGTGTCAGTCAGTCCACCAACTTTCACAACCGCGCTATCCAGCAAGTTACCAGCTGGATCGGTAATTGCGCCGGTGAGATCACCAAACAACCAAGTTGGCGTAGCGGATATAGACACTGGAGCACTTATCCAATCGGGATAATAAACCGCTTTCACATCAAAACCATAGGTTTGCCCATTAGTCAGATTTTGGGCTAAATAACCGAGACTATTTATCATAGTCGAATTGTCTTGAGAGCCATCAACATAGATGTTATAGCCCAGAAAATCCCCATCGGCCGGTACATTCTCCATTATATCAAGGGTCCCGGTAATATCATGCGGTTCGCTACCCCAGGTATCGCCGGAGAGTCCCCAGTTCACGATTTGGGTACCGCTGATATCTCCGATTGTAACATTGACAAAAAAGACAGCATCGCTTGAAAGTTCGCCAAGTCCGTCATCGGCAAAATCTCCAAAAGTAACTGTGGCACCAGCGCCGGTTTCACCATTGTAAATCAGTCCACCAGCATCTGTGGCATAATTAACCACAAAATCGGTCGGGAATGTCAAGCTCATACCATCGAGGTACTCAACATCCGAGGATGAATAAATCACCCCGAATTCAATATCCATCGTCGTAGTTGGTAAATACTCTGAATTAGCTACAACACTGGAATTGGCTATTTCACGATCCGAGTCAGCTTTTAATGTCTCTAAATCAGCTTCTTTTTCAGCGGTAACATTGACAGTAAAACCAACCGATCTGCTTGAAGCTGTAGCAGTAATTTCCAGAGTATAATCACCGGAATTAGTCGTTCCGTAGCCATCAACAACAATCTTATAAATACCGGGATCCAATGTACCTGTAATTAAGGATTGTAATCCGGTGGCGCAACCATCATCATCGAATGCGAGTATTTCTGCGCAGTCCCCACTTAGAAGCATTAAATATGTATCCCAGGTCGCACCGCCGCATAGTGAGAATGAAATATCAACCGTTTCAATCACATTTAACTGGTAAACAACATCCGGACTGCCGGCTGCAAAACCATTCATGAAATCATTCTCAAATCCGGTAGTCGTTCCGTTAACCACAATACTATCACCACCGGATATTCCGCCAGCAATAATGTATGGATTTAGGCAATTCTCACCCTCGGGAATAACCGTTCCCGGTGGCGCCCAGAATAGGGCCACTTCTTCGTCACCCTCGATCGCGCTTAAATAAGTTGGTGGCGGTGGTTGAAATACTCCAGGAATACCACACAGGGTATCTGTTGGAACTGAATTGACCTCAACACCATTGGTATCGTATACAGCTTTCACATAATAGCAATATTCCTGGCCATTCGTGACCAATGTATCAAGATAAATAGTAGTATCAAGGCCGGCTACCAAAACATCATCTCTAAACAGATCGAAGCGAATTAGATCGCCGCATCCTTCAACTTCTGTGCGTCCGGTAATCCTAACATCAGCCTCTCCTACGGAAACATCGTCAATAGACCATCCCGGGTATTGTACCGAACCATCGGAACCAAAATGCCAGCGGAATATTACTTCTTCCCCGGCATAGGCGCTTAAATCAAAAAATACTTCGTCCCAATAGCCCTGATCATGTCCTGAGAAACAAGGTTCACCGGGAATTCCCGCATTTGCGGTTGAGGCAGCATCATCATCATACCCGATAGTCGGATCTATGATTTCCCAGGTTGTCCCGCCATCGACCGATAATTTTACATTACCACCATCCCAGCTGAATTCTGTATCGTACCAATGCCAGAATGATAATTGGGGCGCATTTCCAGGGAGCGCGATCGGAGGTGAATCAAGCATGGCATTGGTCATGGTGGCATAATCAATATCCATGTTAACATCCCATGAAAAATCCCCGGAATGGGCGCTATCAGGTTCGACGGTCGAACTGCCATAGTCCCAATCGCCAACAGCAATGTAATCTCCATCGGAATTTTCAAAATCTTCAAAATAACCTGAAGCACCGCTTGGAGAATTCCATTTCACAAATAAGGCTTCATACACATATTCAGAGCTGACATTTAAATGGGTCGGGGGACAGTAATCATCGGTATAATCAGCAACAAAGGTTACAGTGTCATGTAAACTTGGTGTAAAAGATAGTCCAAAGGGATCCACTACAACCAATTCAAGAAAATTATCACCATCCATAAGGCCATCAATTGCGTATGATCCAGCAGCAACAATATTACCATAGAACTCATCATTCAAATAAGCTTTGATATAGCCGTCACAGTCGGCACATCCAGAATCTCCAATGGTAAAAAATGGAGCCAGATAGAAATCGACTTCAACAAAATCCGTATCGACCACTGTTTCGTAGTCGGGATATAAAATCTCGATTACTGCATCACGATCGTATTGCGCAAAAGAAAGCGATGTTAAGAATAATAATGTGAAAATCAATGCCATTGCTTTCGATTTAAACATGGAACCTCCACTTGCTGTTGTTCACTATCGAATTGTTATCCTAGACCGAAGTCAGAAATCAGGTAGTCAAATTTAATGATTACCCTGTGTTAATCAATATATTTTAACTCAACTACCATTAAAGATAAATACAATTATTACAAAGCTGGAAGTATCATTTTAGATATTTTCAATTTATAACAAATATAATCTTAAAGCTGACAAAATTGATTGCTAAACGACAAAAGGCGATTCACATCGAATCGCCTTTTAAAATAACAGGTTGTAGTGTTATTTATAAAAATGGTTTCAAATCATTATAGAATATTTCTTCGGTTCGGGGGCCTACATATGATTTCCTGATATAACCGTCACGATCAATTAAAAAAGTTGTGGGAATACCATTAATCGGGTAATTAGTTGCACGACTGTAAAGGGCGGTAACTTCCTGCGATTCACTGCCATTGATATCCGTTAAAATATGATAATTCATATTCCATTGTTGTGAGAATTTGGCTATATCAGCAGCAGTTCCGGAGGAGAGGGTAATACCAACAATTTCCAGTCCATCATCCTGATATCTGTCATATAATTTAATAAAATCAGGTATTTCACGACGACAGGGGGGACACCAGGTTCCCCAGAAATTCAACAAAATTACTTTGCCTGCATAATCAGCTAAAGTGAAATCCTTTCCATCAACCGTCTTAAGGGTAAAATCAGGAGCTTTAATAGCATTAGCCGGACGGGGAATAGCATTGGTTTGGGGTGGGGAACTATCCTTCTGTGCACAGCCAACCATAGCTGCAAATAACATAATTCCTGTTATAAAATATCTTCTCATAATTATCCTTTCGTTAACCAGATAGACCTTGATCCAGAAAATCCAAAAACTCATTTAAGTTTCGGGATAAACCGGGAAATCGGGCCAGTTCCACATCGTCTGGGCTTAAAATAACATAAAATGGCAGGGATGCAGTGCCGAACCGATCGATCTCATATTGTTGATGCTCCCGATAATTGGGACCCCCATCTGTATATAATTGAACCAGGATAAACTCATTAAAACGAGCGCTGACTTCCGGGTTCGTGAAAACATTTGATTCCATCCAGCGACAATTGGTACAGGTATAGCCGGTGAAATCAACAAAAACCGGTTTCTCCTGGATTTTTGCTTCGGCCAAAGCTTCATCCAGCTCTTTATACCAGAAGAAATCTGCGTGACTACCATCGGCAACAACTACCGTCGCGGTGGCGGTATCCAGTTTAGGAGGCAGGTAGGAATAGATCAAACCATGAATCGGCTGACCCACAAGTCCCGTCCCCAGGTACAAAGCAAAGGTAATGAAAAACATGCTCAGTAACATGCGTGGGACGCCCACCGAACTCATATTGGAATCATGGGGCAGACGTAATTTGCCCAGCAGATAAATACCGGTAAACAAGGCAACGATCGCCCAGACAGCCAAAACCGTTGTATTGGTGAAAATATTCCAACTCCAAACTAAATCGGAGTTACTTAAAAATTTGAAAGCAGCTGCCAATTCCAGAAAACCCATTACCACTTTTACCGAATTCAACCAGCCACCGGACTGGGGTAATTTTGCCAGATATTGGGGGAACAGCGCCAGGAAAAAGAATGGCAGCGCAAATGCCGCGCTGAAAACCAGCATGCCTATCGACGGCCAGAACCATTGTCCCTGAGTTGCTGCAACCAGTAACAATCCTACAAATTGAACGGTACAGGTAAATGAAGTCAGTGTAAAAGTCAGCGCCATAAACAGGGTTCCGATATATCCGGATCGTCCCTCTTGTTTTACCGTAAAAGCACGCAATTTCTGAGGAACCTGTATCTCGTACATTCCGAATAGAGAAAGGGCAAAATAAATAAACAGGGCTCCGATAAACAGATTAACCCAGGGATTGGCTGCCAGTTGATTGGCGCCGGCGGCCCCCAGTGTAAGAGCCAATATCAATCCCAGTATTGTAAATGTGAAAATGATTCCAATGGCGTAAACCGAAGCCTGCTTTACCGGACTGCGACCTTCGATTTCCCCCTGGTGCGTGAAATATGAAACGGTAATGGGAATCATTGGAAAAACACAAGGCGTTAACAATGCCAGGAATCCCATGGACAAAGCCAGCAAGATGAATGAGAAAAATCCTTCTTGGATTGCCCGATCGAGATCGATATTTCCCCTGCTGTCGACTGCTGCTATTTCACTTAATTCGGTCCGTCCTTCCCGGGGAGTCCCGGCCTCAATATCAACAATTACCGGTAGCGCTTTTTCAACCGGCGGATAACAAACCGCAGCGTCGCAAACCTGATAAAGAACTGTAACTTTGAGTTCTGTTTGACCCTGCTCTAAATTGTCTTTCAACAAAACCGGTACCACAAAAACAACAGTACCAGAATGATAACGTGTCAGTACTTGAAAGCCTTCGTCAAATTTTTCAGTGGGCTCGGGCTCAATTATTTTACCGGTCCGTTCATAGCTGGCTCCGGACACTTCAATACTGGTGGCAATTGGACCGCCACTTACGCCGTGTACGGCATAAACATGCCATTTTGATTCCATCGCAATGGTAACAGCAACATTTATGACTTCACCGGCACGGGCTGATTCACTGACCGCAGCGCTTGGTACAGCCGGATTCTGAAATTGTGCCGGCAGTAGTAATGGCATCCCGAATAAAAGGATGAGAATTATTTTTCTTAATTTTCGCATTGCTTGATTTCTTTTGATGTGAAAATATTCAGTTGGTAACAAAATTAATGGTATTAGCTCCAAGGTAAACCCTGGGATGATTGTTCAACCGCGGGCAGCAGAAAATTAAATCACCACTGCTTGTCACGCCGTAGTCCCGATATTCATCGGGGCGAAGGCGGATTAAATTTTCGTATGAATCCAATTTCTTAGTTTGTATTTCCAACTCTGATGTTCTTTTAGCGTTGTCTTCAATTCCTGGAGAATAGCTTCGCCGGCCTGGCGCCCGCTATCGATCAATTCATCAATTTGATCAAATCGGGACCAGTGTAAACCATGCACTTCCGGTCGGATTATATAATCAGCGCCCTGTAATAGTTTCCGATTCAATGTCAAAGTTGTAACTTGCTCAGAACGCATAGAAATGGAAATGATGTCCATTCGACCTAAGGGTTTAGTGATTCGTTTGGAGATATCACAGGCAATCACAAAATCAACTTTATCACGCAAATGATTAACTGGCGTCGGCGCCACAATACCACCATCAACCAGGTATTGGCCATCTTTGATAAGGGGCGGTACAAAACCCGGAATTGAAGATGATTGGGTCACAGCTTCCACCAGATCGCCGGAATTGTAAATCACCGGCTCGCCCGTCTGAATATCAGCCGATACGACTTCGATTGGAATCAGTAAATCTTCAAAATTTTTAACAGGCAGTAAAAAATCGATGCAATGCTCAAGTTTATCCCGGCGTATGATTGACTTACGATTGCGCGCCATCATTATTACAACCTGGTCGCGAATTGAACTGGCAAATTGGCTGAATACCGAGTCCGGGTCATGATCAGTCGACATTCGATCTGTTCCCAGTGCCTTGAATTCGGCCGATTTTAAAAAGGCCTGGAAATGTTCCTCGATCCAGAATGGATCACGACGGGCGGCATACATGGCTCCAATAGTAGCGCCGGCGCTGCTGCCGGCGATGTGATCAATTTTAATTCCCGCTGAATGCAGAACCTGTAATACACCAATATGAGCCGCGCCCCGAGCGCCCCCGCCGCCTAAAGCCAATCCGACAGTAAACTGTGACATTAAATTACTTCGAGAGAATTATTAGTCGGCCGTTAAAATAACAGTTCAAATTATTCCAATTCGATATCTTTGCGGGGTACTATTTTAACTGTCATTGCAATTTTTTTAAGCGGATTATCACGCTTGTCCCGCTCGCTGTTTACAATCTTGTCGGCCACTTCCATACCCTTGATGACTTCACCAAAAACGGTATATTTATTGTCCAGTCGGCGAACATCATCCACACAAATGAAAAACTGGCTACCGGCTGAGTTGGGATCCTGGGCACGGGCCATGGATAGTGCTCCGCGCTGGTGTGGTCGTTCATTAAATTCCGCTGGCAGCATCCAAGAGGATGTGTCTGCCTCAGTTCCCACATCATAATACCGGGCAGCACGTCCTCCCGAACCATCATTTCGTTTATCATTATCTTTGGAATTCGGATCGCCGCCTTGAATAACAAATCCGGGAATAATGCGATGAAAAGCAGTTCCATCATAATACCCGTTTCGGGCATGATCCATAAAACTTTCAACATGCATTGGAGCAACTTCCGGGAAAAAGGCAATAACCACATCGCCGTAATCAGTGGTAATAACTGCAACTTTTTCTACCGGACCACAACCGGCAATCAATAGAATTATTAAAAATATTGATAGTAAACGTTTCATAATTTATTCCTTAGTTACTGACTATTTAATATTACGACTTCCCGGTTTCACGGCAGGGATGGCCGCAAGTTCCAGGGGAATATCTTCCGGTAGATAACTGGTTGAATCCATCGCCAGCACGGCATATTGGCTGGGATGCAACTGAACCGTACCATTACTGCGGTCAACTATAACTCCTACACCAATAATTTCAGCGCCGGCGGCTTCACATACTTCAATTACTTCTCGAACGGATCCGCCGGTAGTGATAACATCTTCCACTACCAGAACTTTCTCTCCTGGCTGCAGATCAAATCCCCGGCGCAGGGTCATTACACCACCCTGCCTTTCGGCAAAAATTGTCCGGCGACTCAATTGGCGACCAACTTCGGTCCCCACTACCACACCACCGATGGCCGGTGAAATAACGGTATCAATTTCAAATGATCGAAAATGCTCGGCAATCTGAGCCGATAATTTTTCCAGATATTCGGGATATTGGAGCACCTTGGCACATTGGAAATAACGAGCACTGCAGCGACCGGAAGTGAGAATGAAATGGCCTTCCAGTAACGCACCGGTCGATTTAAAAATGTTTAGTAGCTCAGATTTATTCATAATTATAAAAATTCCGATTTAATTCATTTTCGCGATTTCACGCATCCGAGTTACATAACCCTGTGCTTGTCCTCGAATGGCTTCAGTACTTAAATCTCCGGCAAAGCTGATTCCCCGGGAAACATTAATCACCGCGATTCCGTCACTGTTGCCAGCCTGTAGACTCTGCTCCAGATCGCCGCCCTGGGCACCAATACCGGGAATCAGGAATGGCAAGCCGGGCGTCACGGATCGGATTTCCCGGATTTCGGACGGAGCCGTAGCTCCAACAACCAACCCCACATTATCATGCCGGTTGAGTTCCAGCGCCAATCGGGCAACGCGCCGGTAGAGTGGCTCACCGTCTGTGGAACGATTTTGCAAATCAATGGCTGATGGATTTGACGTCCGGCACAAGATGAAAGCGCCTTTTTCCGGACGCTCCAAGAATGGTTCGATTGCATCACGCCCCATATAGGGATTAACGGTAACGGCGTCAAAACCAAAATGATCAAACAGACTAATGGCGTACTGGCGGGCGGTATTACCGATATCACCCCGTTTGGCGTCGCCGATGATCAATGGCCCAAAACCAATTCGATCGATTACTTTTTCCAGCCAGTCAAATCCCGCGGATCCCCAGCGCTCGAAAAAGGCCAGGTTAGGTTTATAGACAGCCGCCAGATCGCGGGTGGCATCAATGATTTTAAAACTGTGATCAATCAGATCAGTTAATTCCGGTCGAGCAATCTTCAATTGTTCGGGACTGATATCAATGCCGACGCAAAGATGGGAGTCAATCGATAGTACTCGTTGCTGAATTCGTAGGTTAAATGATTCCATGAGCCGGAAATTTAGACTTGTCAGAAAAGTTAAACAATGCTGTAACAATGGTATTTGATTTTATCAAAATAGTAAATATTTTTGGTTTATTGGTTACAGCTCTGTGAATTCTGGAATTCAACATGCTAAATTAAGACTGTCATGAAGCAACTTGAGTTTGACATATCATCCGGATCAAAATCCCGCACAATTGCTTCCTCCGGTGTTTTCAAAATTGAATTGATCGAACACGTCGGTGAAGAGGATTTTCAGTCATTGATTGATATATCCCGGCATCTGGCTGAAGATTATGGTCAGTCGGCAATCCTGACCAAAAATACAATTCATAAGTATTTTAACAAATCCAGTTCCCTGCCCTTTATTGCCCGCTATCGGGGCGATATCATTGGCTACATAATTGGTATTCCATTGGAAGAATTAGGGCACGAGCCCTGGGCCCGGATCGACGAAAATTTCGGCAAACATAATACCATGTACACTTACGCTTTCGTGATCCTGAAGAATTACAAATCCAACGGCTATGCTAAAATGTTGAAGCGAGTATATTTAAGCTGGGCCAAAAAACGGGCGGCAATTCGTTTTATCACCGGTCATGTCCGGATTGGTGTTTCGTCCAAATTCACCGGTGATGTTAAAATAATCAATCGGGTGGAAAACTGGAATGGAACCTGTGAGACTTTTGAATATTACCGCCGTGATCTACGCCCGGATCAATCGCATTTACAAAGACATAATCCACCCTTAGAAATCCGGATTTAGTTTTTACCTCTACGAAGCCCCGCTATCCTATATTAGTTTGATAGTTGATCTCTGTAATCACAAAATCACTTAAACAGTCCATCAAAAATATCTTCCACTATCTCCCAAAATCCTTTTTTATCGGTATGGTAAATACTATCCTGGATATTTTTAAAACTACCCTGAGTAAACAAGCCAATCGGTCCGTCATAAATACCACCTTTTTCAAAACCGTCATACACCCGGACCGCAATGACATTATCGCCAGTCAGATCAATATATTCAATCGGGATGTAATAAGCTCTTAGCCGAACCCACTCCCCTGCAGCCAATGAACGTCTTTCCGGATTTTTGATCTGACGACTACCCCCAATAAAATGTCCGTTAAAATATACTTCATCATAATCATCAATTCGTCCCAATACCAGGACTAGCCGCTCAGATGCCAAGGTTGCATCAATGGAAATATGTTTACGGTACCAGCCGTAGCCATCGAGTCTTTGATATCCCTGGGTTTCCCAGACTGCCGGTACCTGGATCTCGTCCCAGGAGCGATCATTATACGTGGGATTTGACCAGCGTGACCGATCACCCTTTTTAAATTTCCAGAGACCTCGTAAGTCACGATCAGGGATAACTTCATCCCTATTTATATATATCCCGGGCCTACCTTTGACGATTCCCCCGGCCAAACGGCTATCATAGATTCTGGCTGCAATCAGGTTAGTACCGTCAAAATTCAAATAAGCGCGGGGTATTAAATAGCGACGCAATATAAAATCTCTTTCCACAGTTTTGGGTGGGAAGTGACCGGTTAAACCAATTAGCTGACCATTGACGTATACTTCATCGATATCATCAATATATCCCATATACAGATAAACAGATTTACCATTTAAATCCGAATTCAATTCAAATTCCTTGCGGTACCAAGCATAGCCATCGTAACCTGGAAAACCTTCATCTTCCCAGGCCGACGGGACAAAAATATCAGCCCAATGCCGGTCATTGAAATCCGCGGCTGCCCACTCATCTTTGTCGCCTGTCTCAAATTTCCAGGTACCACGCAAGTCCACAATTCGGTCGAAATCATAATTAGGATATGATCCGTTTCCGATGTTATATAAAAGATCACTGTTTCCGGAACGAAATGTTTGAAATTTATCAGGCTTAGCTCTTGGCTCAGATGTTACTTTTATTGGACTGAGAAATCCCATTATTACCACCAATAATAGTGTAATTCTTGTTCTCAACAAATTATTCATTTTTCACATTTCATCATGTTTGATTTAAGTCTAAATCACCAACTTATAGCCGATACCATGCACGGTGAGGATATGAATCGGTTTCTTAGGATTTTCTTCCAGTTTTTGTCTCAATTTCAGAATAAAATTATCGATCGTCCGGGTAGTGATTATTTCATCATAGCCCCAGACCTCACTTAGCAGCTGGTCGCGGCTGACAGTGGCGTTGCGGTGTTTCCAGAAACATTTGAGTATTTCAAATTCTTTATATGACAGGGCCACCTTTTCAGCGCCTGATTGGGCATTATAGGTTTGAAAATCAATTGATAGTCGTCCAATTTCTACCGGACCGGAAAAATGTGGCTCTGAATCGGCAGACCTCCGCAGCACTGCTTTGACACGCGCAATTAATTCTCGCAGACTGAAGGGTTTGGTTATGTAATCATCCGCTCCCAATTCCAGACCCAGAACCCGATCGATTTCTTCTCCTTTGGCCGTGAGCATTATGATCGGTGTAGCATTACCCTCCGAACGTATTTTTTTACAAAGATCAAATCCTGATAATTTTGGCAGCATAATATCCAGCAGGATTAAATCGTACTGATTTTTCCGGATTAACTCATAACCTTCTTGCCCATCAGCGGCACCGGTTGCTTGATAACCTTCAAACTCCAGATTATCGATCAAACCAAGCAGCATTGGAGCTTCGTCTTCAACGATCAAGATCTGTTTCATTGTTTCTCCGTCTCTTCAATCATAATAGGAAATTGCAACTTGAAATTGCTACCGGAATTCGGTTGGCTTGATACTGAAACAACACCTTCATGGGCTTTCATTAAACTGTGCACCAAGGTTAAACCCAACCCACTGCCCGCTCTATTATAAGTACCATCTTCTCTGATACGGTAAAATTTATTAAATATTTTTTTCTGATCTTTTTCAGCTATGCCGATACCTTTATCAATGACTTCCAGGGACACCATTTTTTGATTAATACCGGTCGTAACGGTGATCTCTTTAACCGCGTCGCTATACTTAATCGCATTATCCAAGAGATTGATGAATACCTCCACAATCGATTCGTAATCTGCCCTAATAATCAGGGGTTCTTTGGACAGATTGACCTTCAGGATGAACCCATTATTCTCGATATGAAATTTGTAGAAGTCAAGTGTACCCACCACCAACTGGTTTAAGTCTACCGGTTTGAAGATATACTGCTTTTTCTTCGCTTCAATTTGCGAGAAGTCTAGGATCCTATTAATTATCTGGGATAAACGTTCTGTCTCCTGACGAATAATTGTTACATATTCATGGGCTTTTTCTTTGGTCTTGACCCGCTTCAGCTCCAGGGTTTCGGCAAACATGCGGATTAATGCCAGTGGTGTGCGCAGCTCGTGCGAAACATTAGAAACGAAGTCAGTTTTGAGGCGGGCTAACTCCACGGCCTTGCGAATATTGCGATAGAGGAAAATGACTGCAAATATAAGGATTAAATCCAGTCCGATGATTAGAATGGCGCTCCGTAAATAGCGTTGTCGGGCCAGGGATTCGATGCTGACGCCCTTTAAGCTAATTCCAATTCGGTGGTCTGGAAACAGCCATAGCTTTTTACTGATTGCCATTGCCGGCGTCAGCGACTCAGCACTGGAAAAAACCGGATCTACCTGCTCGGCTGAAAAAATGGCAATAATAAATTCATTCCCTACCGAACCAAAGATTTTCGGTCCGAGGATATCATTGATAAAAATATCGATATCCAGGATTATTCCGCCAATCTGCAGTTCGCCTGCTTGTGATTCATTGATAAACACCAGCAGAATTCCCGAATCGGTAAGTCCATTTTCGGACCGTCGATTCACCGGCTCTATTTTTGAATAACCGGCTTGATACTGATTAATCAATTGACTGAATAACCCGGGCTGTGTTTTTAAAAAGGCAATCAATTGCTCGTTTGGTACGGTAGGCCGTTCTGACAATTGCATCTGATTTAATGCAGTAAACGATGTATCAGCAAATAAAAGTGATCGGATTGATCGGTTTTTCTTCAGAAAATCCGAATAAGCAAGCGCTTGATCAGGCTCCTGAAGCAGGCCTATCCGATTTAATGAAATCGTCCAGTTTTGAACCACATCCCAGGCATACTGGTTCACTGAAAAAAGTACTCCATTCAGCTGCTGCTCATAAATTCCTTCGATTAATTCTTCATTATCGGAAAGAACATTAAATTCGTAAGCCGTGTAGAACAGCGCCGGTAGCAGTATTAGCGCAAACAGAATGATTATGATATGTTTAATATGCAAATCTTAATACCGAGCAGAATACCGCTAAAAATAGTACCTTCCTGAATGATAAGCAATCAGATTGCCATTTGAGTCCAATTTCCATTTAGATTTTAAATTTGAATGGAATGTACATCCCGACTTCAACCGGCTTCCCTTCGCGACTTGCCGGTATCCATTTTGTAGCCTCGACAACGGCCGTTATTTCCTGGGCGAACACCGTATTGTCAGCGCCTTTAACAATATGGGTTTCAACAACATTTCCTTCAACATTGACCAAAACCCAAATTAGTATTTCCGCTTCCTTTTTCAGGATTTTTGCAGCCCAGGGATAAGTGCATTTGCGGCGCAGACTCTCGAATCCATCGACCGGCTTGGGAACAGCCTCAAGAAATATTTTATTGCCACCGGAAGTTAGGGATTCCTCTTTTTCAATTGCTAATTTGACATTCGTGGTTTCGGATTTAGCGCTGGAGTTGAAATTCGAATTTGCTAATCCAAGTGAGCCCAACGCTAACATCAAAATTATTCCGTTGGATTGTGTTTTATTACCTTTCATTGTATTACTCCTTTTGGTCCTATGAAACTTCACAATGATTTTACCGGATATTTAAATATCAATGGTCATGGTCATGTAAGGAGTTGTAAAAAATTGTAACCAAAATATCAATTCGCCGAATCCATTTCAGACAATTCTTAAACGCATTTATTCCTGAAAACGAATCTCAATTATTAGTGGGGGTGGTACAGCATGAGCGGGTTTTTGCGGTTTTTCGTGATAAAAACTCAAATGGAGTGTAGTTCAATGAAGAATAAACTAAATAGGTTAATGGTGCTATATTGATGTCGCAAGAAGAATTGTTTTTAGACAGTTGCAGTAATACATTAAAATATGAATAAACTCTTACAAAGAGAATTTGGATTTCAGCAGGTCGAACTAATAAAACTCAATGGCTACGGCAATTTAAATTATCTGATCAATACTGAGAGCGGAAAGTATATATTTAAAACCTATCTCAAAAACACCGAATCGCTGGCATTGGTTGAAGCAGAAAACGAAACCCTTTTAACTCTGCAAAACCCCCGGAATGATAAATATCCCAGGCCAATTCAATTCACCGATGGCACTTATGTTAAATGTATCGATATAGCGGGAAAATCAACAATCTGTAGAATGCTCTCCTACCTGGAAGGCCAATGTTTAGCAGATGCTCCACAATCAGAATCCTTATTCCAATCTCTGGGGACTTTTCTGGCCCAATTGGATATGGTGCTTCAATCGTGTAACAATTACACAATTAAGGCCAGACAATGGGAATGGAGCATCGAATACCTCAATCTGAATAAAAAATATATTGCTGATATTACTGATGCGAAAAATCGTAGTGTGGTAAGCTATTTTTTCCAGCAGTTTGAAGAAATTGTCGTTCCCGTATTACCTGATCTAAGAAAAACCGTTATTCATAATGATGCCAATGAGTGGAATGTATTGGTGACTAATGGAGAAGTATCAGGCATTATCGATTTTGGCGACCTGGCCTACACTGCCCTGATCAATGAACTGGGGGTAACCATTGCCTATGCCTGCTTTGATAAGGAAAACCCACTGGAATGGGCTTCGACCATTCTGAAATCATATCACCGGGTTTTGCCTGTCAGGGAAAATGAAATAGCTGTTTTATATTATCTGGTTGCAGCCAGACTCTGTATCAGCGTCTGTAATTCTTCCCGTTCCAGAAAAATTAATTCCGCTAATGAATACGCATTTGTAAGTGAAAAACAGGCCTGGACTTTGCTTCATCAGTGGCTGAGGATTAATCCAATAGCAGCCGAGAACAGTTTTCACTCAGCCATCGGCCTGACGGCAGCGAAACCGCCAGCGGTTGATAAAATGATCAAAGCCCGCCATGCGGTTATGAGCCCGATCCTATCTTTGAGTTATGCAAAGCCAATAGCCATGACCAAAGCCGCCTTTCAGTATATGTATGATGCCTATGGCAACACCTATTTAGACGCCTATAATAACATCCCCCATGTTGGGCATTCGCACCCGCAGGTAGTTGCAGCCGCTCAGTCTCAGATTGCCAAACTCAATACTAACACCCGCTATCTTTACGATTTATTAACTGAATATGCCGAGCGCCTCTTAGCCAAATTTCCAACTCCGCTTAACAAAGTATATTTTGTCAATTCCGGCAGCGCGGCCAGTGATTTAGGTATCAGATTAGCCCAGGCCCATACCGGCTTTAAAAATCTGATGGTGATAGAACATGGTTATCACGGCAATACCCAGATGGGAGTGGATATCAGTGACTATAAATTCGGTGCCAAGACCGGACAGGGACAGAAAGATCATATCATTAAAACCGCCATCCCGGACACTTACCGGGGAAAATATTATGATGACAATGCTGGAAAAATGTATGCCCGGGAGGCCATTAAACAAATCCAGCGTTCAGACTCACCGATTGCAGCATTTATCAGCGAACCGATCCTGGGTTGTGCGGGACAGGTTCCATTGGCCAAAGGCTACCTGAAAGAAATCTATCCGGCAATCAGAAACCAGGGTGGAGTTTGTATCAGTGATGAAGTTCAAACCGGTTTCGGACGATTGGGAGAACATTTCTGGGGCTATGAAGCACAGGCGGTTGTGCCCGATATTGTGATCATTGGAAAACCAATGGGCAATGGTCACCCCATGGGAGCCGTAATAACCACCAGTGCTATAGCGGATTCTTTTAATAAAGGCGTTGAATTTTTCAGTTCATTTGGCGGAAATCCGGTATCGTGTGCTGTTGGGCTGGCTGTATTAGACACAATTGAAGCAGAAAATTTACAGGAAAACGCCAGACTGGTAGGCGAATTCTATAAAGCACAGTTTACCAATCTTCAAAAAGAGTTCCCCTGTATCGGCGATGTAAGAGGCTCCGGTTTATTTCTTGGGGTAGAAATAGTAAAAAACAGGGATAGTTTGGAGCCAGATACCGGTTTGGCAAATATGATCAAAAATGAACTTCGAAACCAGAAAATATTGATCAGTACCGATGGACCTTTTGACAGTGTTCTTAAAACTAAACCACCGCTCTGTTTTACTAAAGCGAACGCTCAGCAGGTAACCGATCAGATTTATGGAATACTTAAAAAACTTAACTGAGGATAAATACATGCAGAAAATAGGAATTATAGTAATCGTTAACGCCTGCATCTGGGGATTTGTAATGATCGCCTGTTCATTGGCGTTGAAAGGTACGGGAGCCTACCAGGAAATACAGTTTATCCTTGCCGGTGGCGCTGGTACATCGCTGATACTTATTGGTGGTTTAGGAGTTCGAAAAAAGCCAAAAGAATAACTGCAGGTCCCAGTGCTTTCCTCGTTACACCGCTCCTGCGGTGTAACGTTAAAGATTGCAGCGTTGAAGCGATGCAACCAGCAAAATAAATTTAAATGGAGAATGAAAATAAAAATTGAGAATGTCGTTAATATCTCAATTATTTTATTATTCAGCGCAAATTCTCATGCGCAAGATTCGATAAATCACCATACTGTATTTCCCACCAGCATCTCGATTGAATATGGTATGGGCAATTATTCTGTCAAAGATGAGTATATATCCAAAGAAAAATATTCGGGAACACTGCCCGGTATCAAAATAAACTGGTTACGATTTCACGATAAATACGGCTACCACTTCAGCCTGGAATATGGAGGTTCATCAAATATAGAAAACTACAATGTTTCGACCACTATCTATCAGTTTGCGCTCAATCAGGGATTTCTTTATCCACTACCAGAATTTTCATTATTCTCCCGCGCTGCTTATGCTTTTTTAGGACCTTCAACTGAACTTTTCTTTTTTTATAATAACCAGAATATCGCCGTTTCGGGGTTTGACTATGCCCAATCGTTGGCATTATTATTTTCGGGCGGATTGAATTCTCTGATCATCCTTCCACTGGGGAATAAACTGCAGGTGGAAGGAGCTGTATCCATGAGTATTCTCTCGCTGGGCTTTCGATTGGTGGATAGTGAAGAAGAGGATGTCTCTCCTGTTAATCTGCTTACTTTTTTATCCGGTACCAATGCTGCATTCAGTCTGGGCCTGAGTTACAATCTGTTAGATAATTTCTCCACCAAACTGGCCTATGAACTACATGTGACACGTATTAGCGCCTGGGATCCGCTACTATCAGCCAGTGATAATATTAACATATCTCTGGCCTATAAATTTTAGCCGGTATCAAAAATGAAAAAGCAATTTATCTCAATTTTGGCTGCACTCGGTATTTTGTTTTTCGCTTGTGAAAATATTATTGTAACTCCGCCCGAATCGAATCAAAACCTGGCGGATTTTGAGGCGGCCTGGAATAGAATAAATGATGTTTACCCCTACCTGGAATTCAAAGGCATCGACTGGGATTCTCTGTATACCGTATATCGCACGCAAACTGAGAATGCCCGGGGTGACGAATTCTACCTGGTATTGGGTGATATGTTAGCTGAATTGAAGGATGGGCATGTTTATTACCAGACCGATGGCGGTGGTCAGGTCTACCCTTTCTATCCCCAGAGACACATCAAAGACCGGCATGCCTACAGTCCTTTTGTCGTGCGGAAGTATTTTGATAAAGAACTGCGGCTTTCGGAAAGTAAAAGTGTCGAATATGAAATTATCCCCGGCAACATTGGTTATGCATTTTTATCCGATTTTAGCGATTACTTTCTGGTGAATGAATTTCCCGGTGTTTTAGAATATCTGAAGGACACCAAGGGTCTGATTCTTGATATCCGGCAAAAGCGCGGTGGAAGCCCTCAGAATGTCGACGCCATTATCTCAAGATTAATCACCGCACCCCTGGAGCGACCGGCTTTCATTGTTTTGGGTGAAGAATGGGATATAGCTCCAGTTCAACCTCGAGGACCATTTACTTATACCAATCCGGTGGTCGTTATAATAAACGGCTCAACCTTTAGTGCGGGAGAACTATGCACTGAAATGTTAAAGCAATTACCTGGACTTCCTACAAAAAACTTGAGTCAAAGTTAAGCAACATGTTTCATTTTTCCGTATTCAATAGGTGTTTTGTAACCTAAGGCTGAATGAAGCCTTTTGCGATTGTAAAACACCTCTATGTACTCAAATAAATCTTGTTTTGCTTCCTGCCTGGTCTGGTATTTATTCTGATAAATAAGTTCTGTCTTTAAGGTTTTAAAAAATGATTCTGCCATAGCATTATCGTAACAGTTTCCTTTTCCACTCATACTTTGCCTTATGCGGTTAGCTGCAAGGAGCCGTCTAAACGCATAACTGGCATATTGACTCCCACGGTCTGAATGAAAGATAGGGGATCCTGTTGTTTTTCGTTTACGTATCGCTTTTTCCATAGCTGTTATAACAGGGGGTGTCCACTCAACTGTGTAAATGGTATTTTGTCAGTCATTGTAAATCATCC
>CAZIJQ010000047.1:0-19886 GCA_964539785.1 uncultured bacterium
ACGCGTACCGCGGGTTCGAATCCCGCCCTCTCCGCTCACTGGTTCGAATATCACATGTCGAAGACCAGAATAGCGTAGTCATGTTTATGCAACGTAGTTCTGAAAGGATGTAGTTGTGCCTAATATATTTCTACATTTTAGACCATCATGGTGAATTGATTTCATTTTTAGCTGTAAATTTTCATTTCTATTAATCAAATAGTAAACGGGTTTCATTGCAGAAAACCAAACTCAGAGCAAATTATGAAAAATTTATCGCCGGTTGAACAAAGTTTCTTTACTAACTCAAATCGTAAAGAACCGACTTCTAAAATTCCATACATTCTGGTAGAAAATTTTCCTAAACTGGGATTTTTTACAGCCCTGCGGTTCCTCGAATGGGTCGGCGAGAACCCGGAAGGGGTGATCAGCCTGCCGACCGGCAAAACTCCGGAATATTTTATCAGATGGGTTAACCATTTATTGGGGGATTGGAATGATAAAAGCCTTACCACTTTACGCCATGCTAATGGTTTAACCCTGAAAAATAGACCGGCGTTAAATGGCCTGCATTTCGTTCAAATCGATGAATTCTTTCCCATCGACCCAAAACAGCATAATAGCTTTTTCCACTATGTTAATGAATATTATATAAAAGGCTTTGGCCTCGATCCAAAGCGGGCACAATTAATTAATTCCAGCCAGATTCCCACGGCCGAAAATCTACCGTTAGAATATATTTTTCCCGATTATCGGGTCGATCTGTCATTGAGGTACCGCGATTGTAGTAAGGAATTGGAATGCCGCCAGAAAGAAACAATATTTATGGTGGACCAGTGGTGTTCGGAATACGAGCAGCAAATAAGGGAAAAGGGTGGCATTGGATTTTTTCTCGGGGGAATCGGACCGGATGGACATATAGCTTTTAATGTTCGCGGCTCGGATCATAACTCGACTACTCGTTTGATGGAAACAAATTTTGAAACCCAGGCCGCCGCTGCCGGCGATCTTGGGGGGATCGAGATATCCGGTAATCGACTGGTTATCACAATTGGCCTGACAACGATTACTGCAAATCCGGCTGCTACTGCCATTATAATTGCCGCCGGGGAAGCTAAAGCGGAAATCGTTAAAGAATCTCTGGAAAGTGAACCCAACATCCGTTTACCGGCCACGGCTATTCATCAATTAGTTAATGGCCGGTTCTATCTAACCCGAGGGGCGGCCTCTAGCCTCACAGATAGCCTGGATGAGTATTATTTTGAAGGCGAGTGGGTGCCGGAAAAAACCAAACGATCGATTATTAGGTTAGCGGGAAAGCTAAATAAATATGGTCACCACCTTACAGTCAACGACCTGAAATCGGATCGCTATTGCTCAAAGATACCAAATCTAAATGACAAAACTGTTTCTGAAGTTCTGGTTGATTTAGTCGGCAAAATCGACCGTGGTTTGGATCTACCGGTTGATCAGCGAATCTACCACACTGGTCCCCATCATGACGATATTATGCTGGGCTATGCTCCCCAGGTGATGCACCTGGTCCGCACACCCCGCAATTACCATCATTTTTCGATACTGACATCCGGTTTTACATCGGTAACTAATGCTTATGTTATCTCGGTACTCAGTGAGACTTTAAAACTACTGCAGACTGGTTTAATTCAGATGACCAATTATCCTGATTTCTTTGAGTCGGGCTATAAATTTAAACGCGACAAAGATGTCTATCATTATTTGAATAAAATTGCCTCCAGAAATCCCGCCGGTCAAAAACGGGGATTATGCCATCGGGTAGTCAGGGCATTGGTGGAAATCTATGCCATTGATTCAAAAGACGAATTGGCATCAAAAATTGGTGACGTTATTACTTATCTGGAAAATTGTTACGATGGGGAGAAGAATCCCACTAAGATTCAGCGATTGAAGGGCATGATACGTGAATTCGAAGAAGAATTGGTATGGGCTCATCTCGGTGTGCGGGTGAGGGATGTCAGCCATCTCAGGCTGGGGTTTTATACTGGGGATGTCTTTACTGAACAACCTGATCGAAAACGGGATATACCACCAATTTTGGAGCAATTGCAAACCTATAAACCAACTGTAATCACCCTGGCTCTGGATCCGGAGGGTAGCGGGCCCGATACCCATTATAAAGTATTGCAGGCAATTGCCGAGGCCGTTCGCGAATGGCAGAAAGAAGCCGATATTTCCGATCTGAAAATTTGGGGCTATCGAAATGTATGGTACCGTTTTAATCCGGCTGATGCTGATATTATCATTCCGGTTTCACTGAATACGTTAGCAGTGTTCCAATCAATGTTTCTTGAGAGTTATTTAAGTCAGAAAGAAGCTTCTTTTCCCAGCTACGAATATGATGGACCTTTTAGTGATTTAGCCCAGCGAATCTGGGTCGAACAACACCAGCAACTGGAATTATTATTGGGGAAAGACTTCTGGTATCAAAACGAGCATCCCCGGTTGCGTGCATCGCACGGCTTAATTTTCCTGAAAGAGCTCACCGTAGCTGAATTTTTGAAAATGGCGCGCAATTTAGAAAAATCAATGGAAGGGCAGATTGGCTAATAGAACCGCCTATCAGCTTAGCTGATTAGACGTTAGATTTTTCAAACCTTCATAGATAAGCCTTTTCACTAGTTGCAGCGCTCCTGCGTTGCAACCTTTGCTGTTACACCGTCGAGCTGTATAGCGAGGAATGAAAGCTTATTAAGCGTTAAGTATTCCTTTTAATAGCAGCCTTTGCAGAAAAGTAGGGGCTTGCCGGTTAACTCCAGTCTTAAAGCAAATAAGAAAACATTGTATTTTTTACTTGATTAAGATGTATAGACAAGTTAACATCGATACGACTACATGAGAGTACAATGGACTTGATCGAACACTTTATTCAAGCTGCACAACAAAATCCGGTCCGTATTGTATATCCCGAAGCGCATGATGAACGTATTTTGCGGGCTGCGGTCAGAGTATCAGAATTGAAAATAGCCAGACCAATTCTGGTGGGGAATAAAACAGAAATTACCTGTATTGCGAATGACCTCGAGCTTAATCTTGCAGGAATTGATATCCAGAACAATCAAGATGATCACCTGCTGAATACTTATGCTGATTTGTATATTCAAAATCGGAAGATCAAGCCAACTATTGCTCGCCGATTGATCAAGAAACCGTTATCATTTGCAGGCATGATGGTCAAAGTGGGAGCTGCCGAAGGAATGGTTGCCGGTGTAGCCAACGCCACAACCTCAGTCATTCAAGCCGCATCGCTGACAATCGGTTTTGAACCGGGTATGTCTATTCCATCAAGTTTTTTTATTATGATTATTCCCGATTATTATGGACAAATAGATTATCCAATTATATTTGCTGACTGCGCGGTGAATATCGATCCCACTTCTCAAGAACTGGCAGAAATTGCAATCGCTTCCGGGGAAAATGCGGAAGTACTACTGGGAGTTGAACCACGAATTGCATTATTATCATTCGCTACCCAGGGTTCGGCTAATCACACCCGGGTCGATAAAGTTCGCGATACTGTCGCTATAGCCCGTGAGAAGGCTCCCCATTTGTTGATTGATGGCGAATTCCAGGCCGATGCGGCCTTGATGCCCCGAGTGGCAGCAAAAAAAGTGCAAGACAGTCTGGTGGCCGGTTCAGCCAATGTCTTGATATTTCCCGATCTTGATTCAGGAAATATTTCCTATAAACTTGTCCAATATTTAGCTGGCAGCAAAGCCATAGGACCTATTCTGCAAGGGTTCGCCAGCCCAGTAAACGATATGTCCCGGGGTGCCAGCATAGAAGATTTAATCGCAGTCACGGCCATTACGGTCGTGCAAGCCCAAAACAAATCGACCAGCAGCTGAATTGTATGGTGATCAACACTAATGCAACTACACCGAGCGATGCGAAGATTCTGGTACTGAACTGTGGCAGTTCTTCCATCAAATATCGTCTTTATAGTATGCCCGTTGGTGATGTGCTTGCCAGCGGATCGGTCGAACGGATCGGAGCAGGGAATTCCCAGGCCTCCCAGTTGGCCCATGGCCAGGAGCTAACTGTTTGGAGGCCAGTCTCCGATCATCAGGCTGGAATGTTCCTGATTATTGAAATGCTGACCAATGCTGAAAAAGGAGCAATTGCTGACCTGTCGGAAATTAATGCCTGCGGACATCGGGTAGTTCATGGTGGAGAATCGTGTACGGGATCAGTTTTAATTGATTCCCGGCTGGAGGCAGTTATCAAAGAAAATTTTGATCTGGCTCCACTGCACAACCCACCTAATCTGACCGGAATACGAGCTGCCCGGGAATTGTTCGGCGACATTCCGCAGGTGGCTTGTTTTGATACCGCTTTCCATCAGACAATTCCGGAAAAGGCATATCTGTATGGATTACCCTATGAATTGTATGAAGAATACCGGGTGCGACGGTATGGTTTTCATGGGACCAGTCACAGATATGTTGCCCGCCGAGCGGCGAGTATACTGAATCGCCATAAATACGATGTCAATCTGATCACTTGTCATCTCGGAAATGGTTGTTCAATAGCTGCAATAAATAACGGGAAATCGATCGACACAAGTATGGGAATGACCCCTCTGGAAGGAGTTATGATGGGCACCCGGACCGGTGATCTGGATCCTGAAATAGGCTTTTTTCTGACCCGCCAAGGATTTTCTACGGCAGAAGTAAGTCGAATGTTTAATAAAAAATCCGGTTTATTGGGTATATCCGGTGTATCCAATGATGTCCGTGATTTGGAAGAAATGGCTGCTGCCGGTCATCAGCGAGCAGAACTGGCTTTGGAAATATTTGCCTATCGGATTCGAAAATATATTGGTAGTTATCTGACCATTTTGCCAAGCGTCGATGCCATCGTATTTACCGGCGGGATTGGTCAGAATGGTGGGCAGATGCGTACCCGGATAATATCAGATCTGGGACACTTAGGTATCGATCTTGATCAGGTTATAAATATTACCGGTCCAGCCGAAAGAATAATCAGCAGTCCTGAGTCAAAAATAAAAATATTTGTAATTCCTACTAATGAGGAAGTGGCTATCGCCAGAGATACTTACAACATTGGAATTGAAAACCGGATTCCAGAATTAACAATTTGAAAGGGCAAATGATGTCTGACACAATGGGAAGAATCAAGCAAGTAACTGCTGAATTATTGGGAATCGATATAAATCAGATCAATGATGATTCGCGTTTTGTGGAAGATTTAGGCGCGGAATCGATTCAATCAATCGAATTAGTTGCGGCATTTGAAGAAGAATTTGATATCGAAATGGATGAAGATGCGGCCTTAGCAGTAACCAATGTCAGCAATGCTGCCGAGTTTATTGATAAAGTAATAGCTGCCATGTGATTTGTCCGGGATGTTACAAATAAAGTGTAAAAATAGGTTTATCTGCGAGGTATCACATGTCTAAAGCTCTAGCGAATTATTTTATCGATAAAAATTCTCACACACCAATTTATATCCAGGTCCGTGATATTATCGTTAAAATGATCAAAGATAAACAATTGATGCCAGGTGCTAAAATTCCCAGTGAAAATGAATTATCGGCTGCATTTAATATCAGCCGCATGACGGTACGACAAGCTATACGTGAACTGGTTAAGGAAGAATATATCCACATCAAGCGCGGAGAAGGTACATTCGTAAATGACCTGCCCTCGCCACAAATGCTCATTAAGCTGGAGGGGTTCTCGGCGGTGATGCATAAAATGGGCTATCATACCCATTCTAAAATTCTGAAAATTAAAAAGATAACCCACGTTATAAAGAAATATGAATACGCTTATCGAGGACTGCGTGAGAAAACCGAAAAACCCATTGTTATGGTTCGCCGCTTGCGTTACCTCGAGGATATACCCTATTGTCTCGAGACATCATTTTTAACCAACGTGGTCGGTGAAAAAATTCTGGAAACCGGTATGGATGAAAATATTTCCATTTATGGTTTCATCGAGCAGGAAGTAAATATCCATCTTTCAAGAGCCGAGCATATCATAGAACCGGCCCTGGCAAAAAATACTACCGCCGAATTACTGGATATTAAAGTAGGCAGTCCAATTCTATTTGTAAAGGGTACGACCTTTTCAATCGAAAATCGCCCGATTGAATATCTCGAGGGAGTATATCGCGGTGATAAATACAAACTCAATATAGATATAACAAAATAGACCAGACCGATGGCCCCCCAATACCGAGCATTGACCACAGCTGAAATAGAAACATTGGTAGCAGGTGCTTCCTGTGCCGCTGACTGGGCCAAAGTATTGGTAAAATCCGGTTTTATTCCCAATGCAATTCGGAATTGTGAGTTTTCCGGCCATATTAAAATCGGGAGTATTGGAAATGAGCTGAAACCAGCCGATCATATTCCCCGGCAATCCGGTTTGTTTAATGCTCGCTTGCACAATGTCATTATTGGGGATAATTGTCACATCGCAAATGTTCATGGCTGGTTGTACAATCTAAAACTTGACGATTCAGTTATTATTGAAAATTGCGGCACTATTTCCTGTACCGGGGAAACCAGCTTTGGAAATGGCTGCGAGCTTGATGTCTTAAATGAAGGCGGTGGTAGAGAATTAAAAATCACCAGCCGCACCAGCGCCCAAATTGCCTATCTAAACGCATTGTATCGTGATCGCACGGCGTTGGTCGGTGCCCTCGATAAACTTGCTGAAGATTATTCTGATAACATCAAATCAGCGACCGCCTCAATTGGTAATAATACCAGGATTCAAAACTGCGCAGTCATAAAAAATGTAAAAATTGGTGAAGCTGCAGTGGTTGATGGTGCCAAATCCCTGATAAACGGAACTGTTGATTCTTCCAGCGCAGCACCAACTAATATTGGATCGGATGTGATCGCCGAAAATTTCATTATCCAGCAGGGAGCATCAGTCAAGGATGGTGCCATGCTTTCTAGTACTCTGGTTGGGGAGGGAAGCAGGATCGGAAAACAGTTTTCCGCCGAAAATTCAGCGTTTTTTGCCAATTGTGAGGGTTATCATTCCGAAGCCTGCTCAATTCTGGCAGGTCCCTATACCGTTACCCACCATCGTTCGACTTTGCTGATTGCCGGAATGTTCTCCTTTTTCAATGCCGGTAGCGCAACCAATCAGTCCAATCATATGTACAAACTGGGACCGGTTCACCAGGGAATATTGGAACGGGGTAGCAAAACCGGCTCCGGTTCATATCTGCTTTGGCCGGCCAGGGTGGGTGCGTTCAGCGCCGTTATGGGTAAACACAATGCCAATTTCGATACTACGGATTTCCCTTTTTCATATGTTGATATCTTCAAAGGAAGATCAACCCTTATCCCTGGCATGAATTTTTTCACCGTTGGAACACTCCGGGACGGACTCAAATGGCCTCAGCGTGATCGCCGGCAGAATGATGACAAATTAGACTTATTGATTTTTGATGTTCTGTCGCCATTTACTGCCCAAAAAATGCTGCGCGGTAAAAAGATTATGCAAGAGTTATACGAAAAGACGGTAAAAGGACAGGAATCCATTGTTTACAAAGGCATTCATATAAAACGTTTATTATTAAAAACCTGCCCCCGCTATTATCAGATGGCATTGGATATGTATCTAGGCGAATTATTAATTCGTCATATCGAAGCGCTAGCTGCTGAAGATTTAACGGAAAGATTTGGCACCAGCGAGCCTGAAGGTGAGACGGGTACCGGGGAGTGGGTGGATATCAATGGATTATTATGCCGCCAATCCCGATTAGATCGTTTATTGCTGGAGATCGAATCCGGGCGGGTTAAATCATTTGATGATTTACAGGAAAAATTGAAAGCCATCCATACTGCCTATCGGGTTGATGAATGGAATTGGTATTTGAGTATTTTTTCCGAATTATATGGTAAAGAGTTGTCGGCGGCCACCAAAGAAGATGTGAATGGGATACTGGACTTCTGGCAGAAGGCGTCCCGGAAATATTTGAATCTGGTGGCCAATGACGCAAAAAAAGAATTCGAAGGCAATGTCCGTACCGGCTATGGAATCGATGGTAATCAGGCTGAAGATTTTACTGCTGTACGGGGTAATTATGAAGATAATAGTTTCATCCGGCAATTAAACCAACTTGTAGTTGAAATGGAACAACGTTATGAAACTGCCAAGACGATAATCAGAAAAAGTATGTAACTAACCGGAGCTATTTATGCGCTTAATAATACAAGACAGTTACGACCGGATGAGTAAATGGGTTGCCAATTATATTGTCAACTCCATTAATGATTTTGATCCCACTCCAGAGAATCCTTTTGTCCTTGGCTTACCTACCGGGTCATCCCCGGTTGGTACCTATCAGGAACTGGTAAAATTAGTGAAATCGGGAAAAGTCACCTTTGACAATGTCATTACTTTTAACATGGATGAATATGTGGGAATCGAAGAAGGACATCTTGAAAGCTACCATTCATTTATGAAAAAGAATCTTTTTGAACATATTAAGATGCCGCTTGAAAATATTAATATTCTGAATGGAAACGCCAAAAATTTAGAAGAAGAATGCAGTCGATACGAAGAAAAAATCACTGCGCTAGGCGGAATTCATTTATTTCTCGGCGGGATCGGTCCTGATGGGCATATCGCTTTCAATGAACCCGGATCATCTCTGCATTCCCGGACCCGTATCAAAACGTTGACCTATGATACCAGAATCGCCAATTCACGTTTCTTTGAAAATGATGTGGATAAAGTTCCAAAACTGGCTTTGACTGTTGGAGTCGCCACTGTCACCGACTCTGAAGCAGTTATATTAATTGTTAATAGTCACAGCAAGGCTCGTGCACTGCACAAGATTATCGAAGAAGGCGTTAACCACATGTGGACGGCCTCGGCACTGCAGCTGCATCCCAAATCAATGATTGTCTGCGATGTGGATGCCACTGCTGAATTAAAAATGGAAACCGTGCGCTATTTCAGGGATATTGAAAAAGATAATTTAGATCCAGGCGAAATATTATAATCATCCCCCTTGTTTGAATAACGGGGGATGCTAAAGCATTAGGCTTATTCTTTATCAGATTTTAGCACTGAAACCTCAATCGGTTTTACCGAATCCAAATGAACATCGCGCTGGGGGTAAGCGATGGTAATTTGTTCTTCTTCCAGAATCTCGTAAATATCATAGCGAATATCGCTCTCAATGACAAACGGGTTGATGGTATCATTTATTTGAACCCAGAACAGGATTTTAAATATGAGGGCATCGTCACCGAAATTATCGAAAAGGATAACCGGTTTGGGTTTTTTCTCAACTTGATTATGATTATCCACCACCTGGCGCAGTAATTCACCGACTTTGGTGGCCGGCGAACCATAAGCCACGCCTACTGTTATCTCTCGGCGCAGATAATTATCAATTAGCGACCAATTGATAACCGTATTCTCCAACAGTTTGCTGTTGGGTATTACCATCCTGACATTATCAAAAGTTTTAATTCTGGTTGAGCGGCCACCGATATGTTCCACAATACCACGCCGATTTTCCAGTTCCACGATGTCATTTACTTTGAGGGGTCTTTCGGTCATCAGAACCAGTCCGCTGAGAAAATTATTGACCAGATTTTGACTGCCCAGACCGACTCCAATTGCCAGTGCACCACCAAGTATGGTGAAGGCTGTCAATGGAATACCAACAATTGTGAGTACAAATAAAACGACAATAAAAACCATCAAATAGCGCGACAAAGCTTCCAGTGTATTCCTGGTTCCGGCATCGATTCGGAGGCGTTTTAAAAACAAGGTCTTAAATTCAGTAGACAGGTAGCGCGAGAATCGAATTCCGAGGTACAGCAGAATTAATCCCATGAGGATATTGCCCAGTTCAATCGTGTTATCCTGTACGGTGAACAAGGTAAAATGCCAGAATGATCCGAATAACCGGAAGGGGAATCCGATTATTGTAAGACTTGAAACTGTCAAAATGACCATAAATATAAATGAAGTAAATCTTCTCAGCCATTGATTCGTTTCTTGATCCCGGATTTTGCTGAATAATCCGAACGACATTAATCGACGGACCAGAGCTGGGATCAGCTTGGCGGCCGCAAAAAATACCACCAGACCTAATAGCAAGTTTCCAAGTTCGATATTTAATAAATCAGTCTTGAGAATGGGGAAATCCAGAATCGACCGGATTTTTTCAAAAGTTGCAGTTAAATCTTTCATGGTCAAAATTAGCAGTAATTAGTGGGTAGGGGAATGATTTTATTAATTGGAATTGATCTCAACCGATTTATTAATTTATAATTAAAACTACGGTCATTTCGACAATGACCTTCCAGGTCGAGGAGAAATCTACATTTGTATTGCGCTGTTCTAAGTTATATGCTGGTTACACTGCTCCGCGGAGTAACCAAGTTTGTGGATAAACGTCACAACGCAGAGCATTGTGACGAGGGTTGTGATATTATTTAAAACGTTGAAACGGTTCGGTATTGGTTGCGCACCCTACGCACGGTTAAACCGTGGGCTAACAACAAAATAATTGGATTAGGTTTAGCCCACAACACGTAATAAGTAACCTTCCAGGTCACAAAACGAGACCTGGAAGGTTGTGCTTCAATAATGGTTTAACCGAATACGATCCGGCAGATGAACACAGCTGCCATTACACCAGCGAAATCGCCTATCAGACCGGAGGCAACGGCATGGCGACTTTTTCGTAAACCGACTGCGCCAAAATACACCGCCAGAACGTAGAATGTGGTCTCGGTGCTGCCAAAAAGGGTGGAGGCCAGTCGACCGATAAATGAATCCGGTCCATGGGTGTTGATCAGCTCCGTGACAATTCCCAGGGAACCACTTCCGGAAAGGGGCCGCATGAGCGCTACCGGCAGGGTTTCGGCGGGCATGCCGATTAAATCGGTGGCCGGCGATATCAGCGCAACCAACCAGTCCATGGCCCCGGAGGCTCGGAACATACCGATGGCAACGAGAATCGCCACGAGATAGGGTATGATCCTGATTGCCACATCAAAACCTTCCTTGGCGCCATTTACAAATACTTCGTAAACCTTTACTTTTTTAATGAAGCCAACCAGCACAATAATGAATAATAAAAATGGGATCGCGAAATTTGAAATGGATTTCATGATCGTTGTGAACAACGGATCGGAGGCAGTGTTAACTACAGTTGCGAGAGAATCAACCATTGGACACCTCCTTTTCCATATTCGCTTTGAGCATGGGATCGCTGGCACGCATGGAAGGTAATTTTGACAGCAGTCGCGACGCAGTGATCGCCGCGATACAGGCGCAAGTCGATGCGAATATACTAGTACTGATGATCTCAAATGGATTCATCGATCCCAACTCAGCCCGAACCGCGATAACAGTCATTGGAATAAAGGTGATACTGGCCGTATTGATGGCCAGAAAAGTGATCTGGGAATTTGATGCAGTATCATCGGAAAGATTAAGACTTTGTAATTCATCCATGGCTTTTAATCCCAGGGGAGTAGCGGCGTTTCCCAAACCCAGCCAGTTGGCGGTGATGTTCATCATCATGGCGCCGATTGCCGGGTGACCGTCGGGTATTTCCGGGAACAGGAATCGGGCAACCGGTCTAATAGCCCGTGCCAGGATTTTAATCAAACCACCTTTTTCGGCAATTTTCATGATTCCAAGCCACATGGCCATAATTCCAATTAATCCCAGGGCGATTTCAACCGCCACTGCCGCTGAATTGACTGCCGCATTAGTCACTTCTGTCAGTCGCCCGGTGAGGGCGCCTACCACCAGTGCAATTATCATTAATCCGAACCAGATATAGTTTAGCATGAGTTGTTTCCTTATTTGACAGGTGATTCGAGGATTTTCAAGGCAGCAGTATCGCCATCAGCTTCCAGATGCGCGGGAATGGAAATAGGCATGGTAGCCTGGTAGCGACCGTGACCGCAGGCAAAATTAGAAACGATAGGGATATTGAGATCTCCTACAACATCCATTACAATTTCGTCTACTGTTTTGCCAAAGGGGATTTCCGTATCGCTCATTTCACACATTTCACCGATGATTAGCCCAGTGATATTATCGAACAATCCGGTCCGGCGCAGGTGGTACATTGTACGATCAAATGAATATAGATATTCACTAATATCTTCCAGGAAGAGAATTGCACCGTCGGCTTCAAGTTGTCCTTCGGTGGCAAGGCGGTTCACCAGCAGTGAAATATTACCGCCCCAGACTGGTCCATGGGCAATTCCCGGTTTGAGTACCCGGACCGGGAAATCATCTGGCGGAGTAATCGTATACGGTTTACCATTCACGACGCCCATTTCAAAATTGATGAAATTGTACTCCAATTCTTCATCTTTGTGGGTAACCAGCATGGGGCCGTGAAAAGTCACCAAGCCGGTTTTCTGGGTTATCGACGTAGTGTAGGTAGTGATATCACTGTAACCCATAAAAATTTTGGGGTTGGCCTTGATAATATCATAATCCAGTAACGGTTCTACTCGATTGGCGCCATAACCGCCCCGGGCACAAACGATGGCATCGATTTCCGGATTTGCGAACATATCCATTATATCCACAGCCCGCTCAGCCGGCGTGCCGGCGTAAAGATTGTCTTTCAAATAAGGCGATTTACCCAGCACTACGCAATAGCCTCGGTCTTCCAGTATTTTTACGGTTTTTTCCAAAAATTCCTCTTTAAGCCAGTAAGATGGATTTACGATTCCAATCGTACCGCCACGATTCAGTCTGGGTGGTTTTATCATCGCTGTTACTCCCTTAATAAGTTGCTAAAATGGTGCAAATTTTATCCTGTAAACGGCGATATGGCCCGGATGAGCCAACATAACCGCTAACCATGATTGAGAAAATCAGTGTCTCACCACGCCGTGATAAAGCATAGCCGGAGAGACTGCTGGCTCCCGATAGAGTGCCAGTTTTGGCCAGGATTTTCCCCTGAACCAATTCGTTTTGCATTCTATTTTCCAGTGTGCCATCAACACCGCTGATTGGCAAAGCATCCTGGTATTCACTTCGAAAATCTGATTTTGTGTAAACATAATACAGCAGCTGTGCCAACTGGTCCGGGCAAGTGTGGTTATAATGGGAAACCCCCGATCCGTCAACCATCCTGATTCTGGTAGTATCGATTCCGGCTTCAGCCTGTAAAAATGATTTGACTGCCAGCAGGCCATTCTGCCAATTGCCCTGCTGACCGGTGGTTTCGTGCCCGATTGTTTTGACTAATAATTCACCACTAAGATTATAGCTGTCTTTAAGGAAATGTTTAATGACCACTGATAGCGGTTCAGAGACATGATCTGCGATCAAATTTGTGTTGTCAGGTAATTGGCCCATTTTGACGTCATGAGTGATTTTGACACCATAATTAATCAACATTTCTTTAAAAACCTGACCGGTAAACAATGCTGGAGCATGGATATTTCGAAAAACGGTATCTCGCTCTTCATCAAATAGTATATCCCCGGTGACATCAAAAACATTACTGGGTTCCCACCAGCGACGGGTTATTTCAAAATCGCTCAGGTCAGTAGTATCGGTTACGGTCAGGGCCTGATTATTTATTGAGATATATTCGGTATCAGGGGTTACGAGCAATTGGGGCGGGGCTCCGGCGATTCCGGGACTGATGTCAATATCGATGCAATTATCGTTTAACGACATGGCATCGACCTGGGCGGCATACCACCACGATCCTTCATCCCACATCCAGCCCTCACCCAGCCGAACTGAATCCAACCGTGAATTATCGATGATGATCTGATCGACCGATACGACCAATTCGGCTACAATCTTTGCCAGAGAATCCAGACTGGCCAGGGAGAAATCGGGATCAGCGCCGGCTTTTAATACCAGATTATTCAAATGTCCGTTGACCGGCTTTGCATCACCCCAGACTTCTGTATGAAATTGATAATCAGCACCAAGATAGTGGAAGGCAGCTGTGGCTGTATAAATTTTGTTGTTACTGGCAGGTTTGACTAAATGGTCGGAATTCAACTGATATAGGGTTTTACCGGATTCGGCTGATATAATTTTAATTCCTACATTGGTGGCCAGACCGGAATCATCGATTACTTTTTTGATCTTATGTGCCAACATGGGTTGGCCGTGGGGTCGGTACATCTGCGGAACCTGAGAGCAACCGCTATAAAGGATTAAAACTGCAAGGGGGAGAATTAGTTGGGAATATTTTTCCGCAATTTTTCGCGTCATGCCATCAATTCCTTGTAAACCAATTTCGATATTTTATCAGAACGGAATATCATGATACGACCGTCCGAATATGTAACGCCAAGTTTAATGCTCCCCCATACACAGAAAAAGTAAAAGACAACATCATTTCGTTTAAATATGTTTAATTGGAGTAGATACGATTTTGGTTAGCAATTCTGGAATAAGCGTCTTGAGATTCAGCATATTCCTGGAATATTTTAGCAGCCGAATAGCCTTTGTTCAGTCCTTTAACAAGTTGATCGCTGCCCCAGAGTTTTATCAGCCATTTCTCTTTCAGTTGAAATTCTTCGGGATACATCGTATTCACTTGAACCAGTAAATGAACTCCGGTTTTCACGCTGTTAAAGGAAGTACGATCAGTGATGATAAGCTCGACACCATTACAGATTTGATCTTTATGCTTCGGATTGCCTGACATGCCTTTAATTGACACAGGAGTATATGAGACTGGTTTGAAGACCACACCGGGCAGATTCAAATTGTTCATTACTCGTGCTAATTCATGAGCATCAATCCAGGGAGCGCCAATTTGTTTAAAGGGTCGGTAAGTCCCGCGACCTTCACTCATGTTGGTGCCTTCCAATAAACACATACCCGGATACACGATGGCAGTTTCCAGATCGGGAATGTTAGGGGAGGGTGCGATCCAGGGTAGATCAGTTTCATCAAACCAGATAGCTTTGGTCCAACCGGTCACGCGAATTATTTCTAATTCCGGGCTGGAATTGATCCATTGTTGGTCAATTATCAATTGCGCTAATTCACCAGCGGTTAGTCCGTAACGGATCGGAATGGGATAGTAGCCCACAAAGGATTGGTGCTTAATATCCAGTAGCGGTCCTTCAATTAAATCGCCTCGAATGGGATTAGGTCGATCCAGAATCCAGATCGGAATTCCCACCTCGCCGGCGGCTTCCATTACCAGACCCATGGTTGAAATGTAGGTATAGAACCGGGCGCCAATGTCCTGAATGTCATAAAGAATCAAGTCAACACTCTCCAGCATCGTTGCCGTAGGCTTTCGTATTTTACCGTATAGACTGATCACTTCAGGTAATTCTTTAAGATCATCGCTATACTTGATTTTTTCACCGGCGGCCGCTTCACCAAACAAACCGTGTTCCGGGGAAAAGATAATCTTCAGGTTTACATCCGGCAATTCCATTAATATTCGGTAATTGGGAATTCCTGCTTTTGTCACACCGGAATGATTGGTAACCAGGGCAATATTTTTACCAGCTAATCGCTGGCTGTGCTGGTCCAGCAATACATCAATTCCATTCTGAACAGTGATCAGGTCTGCTGGTGGCGGACTACTTTGGTTTGCCAATTCCAATTGTTCCTGATGGATGGATGGATGGTCTTGGGCTGTCAGTAAAGAACTGATTAGGATAAATATTTTGAGTGTATTCTTCATTTTAATAATGTGAATTTCCTGCTGAATTGTTTGTTTTCTGATTTTAAGATCGCCAGATACATTCCGGTTGGAGCAATTTTTCCAGCATTGGTGCGACCGTCCCAGCTAATAGTACCGGAACCGGTTATGGCGCTGATATTCAGTTCTGTCACTATTCTTCCCAATAAATCGGTAATAATCAGCGAAGATGTGACCGAATTGGTTTCCGGTAGTTTAATGGCAATGTTGACCCTGCTGTTAAATGGATTTGGATAGATGGCAGTAATAGCAATTTCCACCGGGATAATTGGTGTAATATCTATATTGCCGGCGTCAGCTTGATCAAAATAATTAATGATACTGGTCATCAATTCGTCACGTTTTGCAGTAGGGTAGATTGTTTCAAATCCGATTGAAAGATAAATTAACGCTCCGTAAGCAGAACTGCCATTGAAGGGTCCATTATAACAGATGCCGGCGCCACCTTTAGTCGTGTAATCGACATTCGAGAATTTCGCGCAGATTTCCGCACCATTGATCGGTTTAATGCCATCAGGATAATCCACATCATAGGTGCCGTGGGTTCCATTATCAAAATCGATTGTCGTAATTCCATCGAAGATGCTGCCACTGACACCGAAGACGCCATAAGTGCCCTGATGGCCGCCGGCTGCATCAGAAATATATTCAGCTTTCAAATAATTCTGGTAAAACAATTGATCGGCTGTAGAACCCTGTGCAACCAGATCATAGCCAATTTCGGAGCCGGATATGATCAAGTGACCGCCGTTTTCCAGGTATTCCCTCACATAAGCCTGTTCTTCGGCAGTGAATGTCGAGTTCGCAGCGCCTTCCTCACCGAGAATCCAATCAACCAGCTGGTAATCATTCAAGTCTACTATTCCCGCGATCACGGCTTCGTTAGTCGTACCGTCAAATGCCTGCCCTTGCTCCCAGAGGGCTGAACCATGCTGACGAATGTAATCCTTGCTGTTATTGGTCCCGGTGGTGCGGTCAAAACCATTAACGACCAACGCTTTTTGACTGGTATGGGAAGGTTTTACTCCCGACAGCTCGGTGATTGGGCTATCACCATAATCGTTTGCAGCAAACAATTGCAGAAACCAGGTCTCGGTGGTATCAAGTCCGGAAATAATAATTGGTCGCTGAGTAAAACTACCGATTGTTTCGACGGTTGAAGTGCCAAGGAACTGACGTAGCACTGTGAATTCGCTGGCCGTAGTGGCACCGGAGAAATCGATCATGATATCACCATTGCCGATATTTGAAATTGTCAGGTTTTGCGGTTCCAATGGCGCTGTGGTGGAACCGAATTTATCGGCCAGGGCTTCCCATAATTTCGGGCTGGACCCATCATAGCCAAGGGCCCACATTCCAACGCCCTGTAAATTATTTTGAATAGCGAAATCATACTTCAATGCCAGTGAAAGACTGTCATCATACCAGTCCTGATACCAACCAGAATTCTGGTAGGAAAACCAGGGGGTCTGTGAAGTGCTGTGCCAGTTGCGTCCATGGGTCTGTGCCAGGGCTTCCATTGCAGCATATTCACGGGCGATTCCATTGGCCGTAGTTGCCGCACCCGGCTGATCGCTGACTGCTGCCCATTCACGACCGTAGTAGGGTAGCCCCAATATGATTTTATTAGCCTGGCCATTTGTTTTAGTAAGGTAATCATTTACCGTCCGGGTAATATTATATGAATATCCAGTCAATGGAGCCAGCGCTCCGGTAGTTGAACTGCCGGACCAGTGATAGCCATAGCCCATAATGAATAACCCGTCGCTGGCACTAGCGAGAGCGTCATAATCCCAGGCGCTACTCCAATCCACTGACGGCATTGCCAGTGTGACTTTTGATCCCGGTATCTGGGTGTGAAAAGCCTGGGTCAAATCGGTGATAAATTGCACCATATTATTTTTTTGGGACGCAGGAAATGACTCAAAATCGATATTTACGCCATCGGCATTACCAGCCTGAACCTGGGTGATCAGATTGTTGATCAGTCGTTGCCGGTTTGTTGCATTACTGAGCAAAGTGACGATCCAATCGGAATCGAATAATGTGGCACACAAGACAACATCTACTCCGTGGGAATGGGCCAGGTTAATCAGGTCGGTAACGGGCCATCCGTGGAGATTGCTCAGGGTGCCAGTTGCGGTTACTTCGGCGCTGAACCAGGCGACGGTTGTGAGCAAATTGTAATTATAGTCTTGCCAGGCGGTTCCTTTCCAGTAAGGATGATAACCAAAAATTGTATGCGTTGGTTGGGTGGTCCGTTTGGTTTTTGGTAAAAATGGAACCTGAGGATTGATTATTTCAGGAGCAGTATAATTCTGGCGGTAATAGTCCGACTGCTGCTGGTGAATTGACGGATGCGGTTGCGCGAGAATCGCGATTGTAGTCAGAATATAAACTGCTAACAGCTTATAGCTGGCTCGATGAAAAGAGATCATCAATTGTTTCTCGCTTTCTAATTAGTTTTGCACCATTTTCGGTTAACAGCACTTCAGCAGGGCGGGGTCGTGAATTATAGGGTTGCGACATGGCATAGCCGTAGGCGCCAGCATCCATTATTGCTACCAGATCACCTTCCGCAACCGTCGGGAAAGGTCGCTCAGTGGCTTGCAGGTCGGTATTTTCACAAATGCGACCGGTGAAATCAAAAGTGCCGATGGGTACTTCATCAATGGCACCCACTTTTAAAATGCGATGATAGGCCTGGTACAGGGCGGGTCGCAGGATTGTTTCCATCCCGGCATCCAGTCCGATGAACTTACGATAGCTATCCTTCATTCCGGTTACGCGGGCCAATACGAATCCGGTGTCGCCAATAATGTATTTCCCCGGTTCCAACCATAACGCCGGGCAATCTACCGCCGTGCGATCATAATATTTATAAAATACCTGGCTTAACTCACCCATAACATAATCAATGGGCATTGGTTTGCTCTCATCCTGATAAGGTATCCCAATACCGCCACCAATTGAAATATATTCCATTTTGATATTCAAGTTTGCTTCGATTTCGGCCGTCGTAGTTAGGATTGCCGACAGCAGTCTGGGGAAATAATCTTTATCAAGTACGCCTGATCCGGTCATACTCTGGATTCCAAAACGGCGGATTCCAAGATCATAGGCGCGCTGATAAGTGTTTAAAATATCCCGCTGCGGGACACCAAATTTTGCCTTTTCGCCACCGGTATTTATCTGGGCAAACATGCCTTTCCCAAAACCCGGATTCAGCCGGAAAGACAGGCGCTCGGGCAGTCTGATCCGGTTCAGGCGTTCCAGCGAAGAAATATCATCCAGGTTAATATTAATACCGGAATCCAGGGCATATTCCAGATCTGACGGTGACTCATAATTGCCGGTGTAAATACAATCGTTCGGATTGATTCCGGCTAATCGGGCGGCTTCAATTTCACCGGGACTGGCGCAGTCGCCGCCCAGGCTGGGGAGGTGGTCTCTCATCGCTGAAATTAAATTCGGATTACTGTTGGCTTTTACGGCATAGCAGATATGATAATCAGTAAAATTCTGATTCAATGCATTATTCAGGCGATCCAGGTTGTTCTGCAATCGGGAATGGGAGTAAACATAGAGTGGAGTCCCAAATTGCTCAGCCAATTCAGTCAGCAACTGTTTATCATCAATCAGCGATTTGAGCGGGTGAGTCATCATATTTATGGATTCCTGATCAGTATTATTGATTTCTGCATTGTAGAAAATTCGATTATTTTATTACTGTCATTTTACGAGTTATCGATCTACCATCAATTGTCAGTCGATAAAGATAAACCCCGGAAGGTTGGTCGGTTGCATTCCATTGGATTGTATGTGTTCCTGCCGTCTGACTACCGTTCACCAGTCGGTTCACCAGTTGTCCCTGCAGATTGTAAACATCAAGCACGACTGGTGATTTTTCGTTTATAATATACGAAATCGTGGTAACCGGGTTGAAGGGATTTGGATAATTCTGATTCAATTGAAAAGCCATGGGCTGAAAGTCTGAATGGTCGACGCCAGCAGGGTGGAGGTCAAGATAATCACCGATTCCGTGGAGTAGGGCGTAGGCGGTTGAATCATAGTTGCCGGCCTGGTCATTATTCATGTCTTCGTAAGTAAGGGCCATAACGGCAGTACCGTAATTCAGCCAGAACCAGCTTTCGGGATAATAATCGGGTGTAAAACTGGTCCAGGTG
>CAZIJQ010000047.1:19986-21141 GCA_964539785.1 uncultured bacterium
ATTCAGCCAGAACCAGCTTTCGGGATAATAATCGGGTGTAAAACTGGTCCAGGTGACTGTATGATCCCAGGGAGCAATACCGGTTGGGAAGTGAGTTTGGATGGCACCAATGAATTGCTTTTCCAATAGCGTGTATTCTACTGATGTTCCATTCTCATGATGATAAACAAAAAAGCGCAGGGCAGCTGAATAGGCTGAATGCATATTGAGTGCAACTTCAATTGGTGCAGCAGACTGCATCAGGTCTGTAAATCGTTGCTTTAAAATGGCCGGTTCCGGTTCCATGGGAATATTTGCCCAATTGCTCTCAATATCAATTCCATTTGCATTTTCCCGCGCATAGCCCAGCTCCACTCCATCGGGATTATACATTGGTATGATATAAAAAGTACATTGCTGGCGCATGAATGTGGCGTAGGAATCATCGGAGATGAGCAGGTTTATAAATTCGTTTGCGACCCAGAACGATTGGACTTCATTGGGGTGGGTGCGGACGTGCATATAGATTGTCCGGCGTGGTTGATCGGGAACTGTCGTGTCGGTAATCGTCAATTCCCATAATGCCCGGTCCTGAACACTGGCTCCAATTGAATCGATGGTAACCCAGGGACTGGCTGACCAGATCGGGAGGTCATTTAACAGGTCGTTGTAACCGTAACCCCAGTTTCCGGTTTTTGAGATAATTTCATCAGACCCCAGAATGGGACAGGCTGAAATTAATACCAGCATTAATAAAATTATTTTGACTGAATATTTTGAATTCAAAGTCCTGGCCTGGAAGTTATTTATCATGCTAATTGATAGATAAAATTAGACGATGGTTTGCCAATATTCAACTACCTATAAAGAAAATTACTCTGATCGTTAAGTCATTTGTCAGGCATTTCGAGCATTACTTTAGTTTTTCTACAATTAAAAGAAAATCGACTTTTGCAGTCGCTCCCATACCTTGAAAAGTAGGCTTAACATTTGGAACAATCGATATGACATCTCCTTCCAGACTATTCAAATATTCCTCTAGTTTCCCTATGTCAGTATCCATTTTTAGATTGAAACGATGTACTTTGTATTTCATATTATTCCTCAATACTTTTAGGCAAATAACGATATCTATGTTCCTCTTTGCCGGCGGGCAAAACATTGGTAATGTTCTGT
>CAZIJQ010000048.1:0-20851 GCA_964539785.1 uncultured bacterium
TTATTTTACCAAAAATCGTCATTTACGCTGCCAGATTAAGCCGTCCGGTGGAGTGGGGGTTATGTAGCAACTTCTGGCTCATTCGCTTCGATTGCTATTGGTTTTAGGTCATCATAAAATTGTGCATAACTAACAATCATATATGGAAACAACCACAAGAACCCAATACCAAGTGTTAAAATGCACAACAGACCCCAGCCAAAGAAACGAAACCCCAAACAAAATAATTTCCATTTATTACCACGCATCATTTCTTTGCTTTTTGAAATTGCTTCTAACGGACCAATTGAATCATTTTCAGCAATAATATAATAAGTCATTGAATAGGACAATGCTGCGATGATACCCGGAATAATCAAAAGTATCGACCATAATATCACAAAAATAAATTGCAAGATATATGCACCCAACCCAACACCGAACTTTTGAAAACCATCAAATATTTGCGATAGTTTTGCGTTTTGTTTTCGTGATAATGATAGTGCAAAAATTGCTAATCCAATTGACATAGCACCCGAAATTAAAATGCCAATTATCCAGCCTGCAATTGGGATTAATTGAATTACCATCATAATTAACATAAAAACTACGGTCGTTCCAATCCCTAATCCCCATTTTCCCTTCAAAGAGTCTCTTGCTTGTGCCATAAGAACTCTATTTTCTGATGTTGATAGTATTATATCGGTCAGATAGACCAATATAATATTGGTGACGACCGAACACAGAATAAACCAGGTCCAGGCCAGACCGACCCATTTAAGAACAAACACGATCAGCAAACTGGCCACCAGTCCCACAATTAAACTTACCGGTTTGAATTGGCGCTCCATTTTACTCAATATGAAAAGCCCCAGCAGCCCGCCATAAGTAAAGGATGCAATCTGCAACCCTACTACCACAATCGCTTCATTGCCTTCATCGAATACCAAGGCGATGCCAATCAAGATAATTGCCCAGAATAAACTGGCATAGCGGGATAGCTTAATCGATTGATTCTTTTTAAACCAGTCCATTATTGTTGAGCTGGCAAGTGAATTAATACTGGAACTTAAGGTGCTCATTGCTGATGACAGAACGCCTGCCAGCAATAGACCTTTCAAGCCAACTGGCAGATAGGTGGAAATAAAGGTAGGGAATTCTCGATCCTTGGCAAATTCGACACCGCTCAAATGGTAGTAAATTAACGATCCTGCGAACAGGAATATGGCGAATTGCAGGAACACGAATAAACCACTGCCGACCATGGCTTTTCGGGCAGAGGTTAGATCCTTAGTACCAAGCACCCGTTGAACCATCATATAATCGACACCATGTGAAGCAAAAGACAGAAGCATCCCTCCTATTACCGCGCTGAGAAAAACATAGGGCTGGCTGAATAAATCCCAGCCCCAATGAACGATTTGTATTTTACCTTCACCGGCAAGTTGACTGATTACTGTGGCGATCGGAACATCAATTTGCGAGAGGATAAAACCGATTGTCAATAGACCGCCAGCGAGATACAGGATAAATTGGAAACTGTCGACCCATACCACGGTTTTGATTCCGCCTAAAATGGTATAGATCAAGGTTACAACACCGATTAGCATTACGGCTCCGACCAAAGACCAACCAGTGATTATTTGAACAATGACCGCCACTGCCAGAAAGCGGATACCATCGGCTAATACACGCGTAATCAGAAATACACCAGAAGCCGTTTTTTGGATACCGACACCGAACCGATTACCCAGCACTTCATAAATTGATGTTATACCGGTCTTGAAATAGGCTGGCAAAAGAAATATGCTTACCAGGATTCGCCCCAGGATATACCCTAAAGCCAGTTGCAGGAAAAACCAGTCCTGCCGATAGGCCAATCCCGGGACAGAGATAAAGGTCAGTACCGATGTTTCGGTGGCCACAATCGAAAACATCGCCGCCACCCAGGGCAGGTTTCTGCCGGCCAGAAAATAGTCTTCGGAGGATTTATTAAAGCGGCTTTGCCAGATACCATAGCCGGCCATTGCAGCCAGGAAAAGTATGATTATGGTTGAGTCTATCCAGTGGATAACGACCCCCTGTTCAGTTGTGGTTGAAAAGAATATTGATGCGGAATTTACATCCCTGAATTAGCAGAGATACATTCTTATTTGCTTACCATAGATCCCAATGCTGAAAGTATCTATCCCCCTGGTACCGGAGAGTCTATTCCATTTTTGCTTTAAATACGACTGTTGTCAGAATTTCGATCAGCAAACCATAAATGCCTCCGAGAATCGCGGTAGAAAAAAACATCATACTCTTGGAGAATTCCGGATTTTCTGGTGCCATTAGTCCACTGAATGCCAGAGGTAAACTGAAGATTAGACCCATCACCAGACCATGGATCGACCAATGCCCTAGTTTCAGACAACTGATGCCGATCGCAAAACCGATCAGTGTACGACTTAACAGAACCTGCCAGATTACTGGGCTGGCTACCTCTTCCCCACTGCTGAAAATAAAACTAAGGCAGATTCCGCCACAGATGACGCCACCGATTGTGGCAATAATTAATCGTTTCATAATGACCTCCCGATTTATGTTAATCCCGGATATAAATTAGCATCACCAATCGGCAATCCGCAAGTTTGAGGAAAATTCCAGTCGTCCAATAAGATTATTCTGCAGCCATGAAAGTAAGAAAGAACAATGCTTCTGCCGTCCCATCCAGGGTGGGTTCGTTGGTGGAATAATCCCAGATATCATCGTGGAATACCACTAGATCCGACTGGAAAGCGGCATAAGGATCCGGTCGCGACAGACGTATTCCCTTCAATGATTTAAAGATCGCTGTGTAAACCGGGCCGTCATTCAAGCCGCCATCAAGGGGCTGATCCCATTCCAGGGTGACTGCCGTGTGGGGATACAACGGTGTAACTCCCCCTGTTGAGGGTATACCCACAAACTGACTGACCCCCCAGGGATTCCGCCCCAGCAACCAGTCCCGGTGATTTAACATTAGTTGATGATAGGTTTGATCAGCACTCATTTTTTCATATAAAAGCACCTGGTTAACAAATGCCGAAGCCAGGTTATTCGAGCACCAGATAAATGGAATCCCGATTCCATAAGCAAAGGATTCAGCTTTTCGCGATACCTTTTCAATAGCTGCACGGTAGTATTCAATTAACGTATCTTGAAAAGCGGGATTTACTTGGTTAAATAAAGCATAATGCCCCATATTCGTGAAAGGATAGAATTCATAGTGGCGGGCTGTATCAGCTCCCATCCAGGGGTCAACCCCTGCCAGGCGGGCAAATTGCTTTGCCTCACCAAGATAGCTGGAGGTGCCGGTAGCACGGTATAGCTCGGCTGCGCCCCACTCCATATCATCAGCCCAGGTCACTTCATGGTAGCGATAGGGTGCCCGGCAGGGCGTGCCTTCCTGACAACCCTTCTGCCGGAGTCCCATATCGTAAACTTCCTGCCCAGCCTGGAGACATCGTTGCGCAAATTCCGGATCGTGTAAATCATTCAGCCAGATATCATGTGCCATTGCCATTGCTGCGGCATAGCGGCCAGCCAAATTGGCAATACCCGTGGATGTATTCTGATATTTGCCCAATCCCTGTGGTTGACCGGTAGCATAGTATACCACCCGATAGCTGCCGGGTCCCCAGCCATAATTGGCCGAATCAGCAAAAGGCAGCTTGAAACCAATATGATCGCGATCATCGGCAACCTGGTGAAATAATTGGTCAGGTTCCGGGTGCATTTTCAACATCCAGTCCAGACCCCATTTGGCCTCATCCAGGATATCCGGTATTCCATTTGTTCCCGCCTGCCCCAAATCATTGACCTGATCCACAAAAATCGATTTATTTTCGCGATATGCCAGCAACAAGCGACAAACCGTATTACCCGAGGTCATCAAATATCTTAAATGGTCGCCGGCATCATGCCACCCTCCGGAAACATCAATATAGGTGCTATCGGCCATTGGTCCATACATTGTTTTTCCATCATGCTGGTGGCAGTATTTATCAAAAAAAGGATTATACCCACAACGCTGTTGACGAATATAGCCTAAACAGATTTCGTGGGCTTCGGCATAAGCCTTATCACTAATTGTGAATGGCAGTGATTCTGCTGCAGAATTTTCAATTTTCAGCTTATAACGACCAGTTTGAACCTTACTGGAAAAATCCAGAGCATAATGGTAACTGAAATTCCCGTGTTCACCAACATTGCTTCCGATTTTGGTCGGGCCCCATACTGCCTTATTGGTTTCGATATCAACCAGATAAAACTGGTAATCTTCCAGAGAAATATCAGCAAAAACCAATCCCTGTTTCGGCTCATTCGGCAAATATCCGACCTGATTCAAGCGAATGAAGATGCTATCTGTCTGTGGCAAATTTTGAGCTGGTATGATTGAATAACCAGTGAGAATAATTATGCAAAAAATAAATGATTTCTTATCCATTTTATCCTCGATTTCGTGATTAATAAATATAATTAGTGTTATTCATTCGACAGTATCTGATCAATTCGACGAAATTGATAGCCTTTGGTATATAGAAGCTCAATTAATTGTTCCAACCGATAATAAAATTTATCGACCCGGTCCGGGTGGGTACCAATATGGATCAGGAGAAGAAAACCATTGAGACCGCGAGCTGTGTTTTGTTCATAATTCACAATACTATCCCAAATAATATCCGAACTGCGATAATTATTCATTGAAGGTATTGTGTAGTCAGCATTAGATAAAGTACCAGGAGTAAAATTGAACAATACCCAACCCTGCGTTCGTGCCCAGACTGCAATTGTATCGTTATACCATTCAAACGGTGGAATGAAATAGCGAACTGCAGGGGATTTAATTTTCATTTTCTCCATTACGGCATAATTGGCAACCATATCGCTGAAGAATTCATCTCTGGTGACTAATAATGAATCACGATTCTCCCAGGCACAGTACAACAGATGCTGATCGGAGTGCGGACCAAGATAATGACCATCAGTTGATAATCGCCGGATCAAATTTAAATTATCCGGATTATGATAAAAATTACCGGTAAAAAAGAAACCGGCCTGGATATCATGGTTCTTCAATACATTAGCGATATGTTCCCCACCATCGGCGAAATCGCCACCGGTAAATATCAAGGCAATTTCTTTTTTAGTCGAATCGGCCCGGATTATTCCACCATGGGCGTAAATTAAATGAGGTTTGCGCTCAAACTGATTACCACTAGTACCGGTAATGAATATAGCTGAAAGGGCGACAATAAGATATTGGTAGCGGAAGAAAACCCGGCAGTGCACGGTCTGCTTCAAATTGTCAATTTCCCTAAAATTACCGATCTTTCCGCCCCGGTAACAGAGGGCAGATTACCAGGAATACCCTTAATAAACGCAACAGCCAGCACTGCAAATCCCAACGCCTCCTTGGCATCGGGATCAACAGCAAAATCCGTACTGGTAACAGTTTTCTGGTCGGAAAATAATTTAGCCAGTTGCTGCATTACTGGTCGGTGATGCACTCCACCGCCACCAACAATCAGATAATCAGATTTATACTGCTGCAGAAATGACCGGCAGTTGCGGTAAATACTTTTAGCGGTAAAAACCGCCAGAGTTGCCAACCGGTCTTCAATTGGTAAATGCGCAAGTTGACAATTGTGAGCTTCCAGCCATTCCGTTCCATATTGATCACGTCCGGTCGATTTTGGTGGAGCTTTCGTTATGAAATCATCACGAAGCCATTCGGCAACCAATTGTGAATCTGGTTTTCCCTTCCCGGCCAGTTTTCCATCCTGATCGTATTTTTCTCCAGTTGCCAGTTTGTATGCTTCATCCAGCAGAGCCATCCCGGGACCGGTATCAAAACCCTGCACGTCACCCTGTACGTGGGGTGGTAACAGCGTCACATTTGCCACTCCACCGATATTCAAAACGATCCGGGCATTATTTTGCTTTCGGAAGAGCCATTCATCGACTCGTGGAATCAATGGCGCACCGGTACCACCGGCAGCAATATCGGCTGCCCGGAAATCATATATAACCGGAACTCCAAATGCCTGGGCCAGATAAGTTGGGTCACCGATCTGAAGTGTTGAATGTCCGCTGATATGATGCAGGGTCTGGCCGTGGCTGCCGATCAAGTCAATATTTGAAATGTGGTTGGAATTCAACTCTTGCATCACGCAATCAGCATACCATTTACCCAGTTCATAATTCAGGGAACAGACCTGAGCCGTCGTTCCACCTAATGTAGCGTGAATTTTATCCCGGATATCTTCGTCAAAAGGAATTGAATTAAAATGAACGATTTCGAAATCCAGCTTCGTTTCAGAAAGATCAATATCGGCAACACAGATATCCAGCCCATCCATGGATGTCCCGGACATTAAGCCTACCACCCGTAAACGGGATTTGTCGATCAATTCATTAAATTTTTCACCAGGATTCATGGCATTCACAATTTTAAGATGAGTGGTTGCGATCGGACAGGTAGCTTTTTAGGCTAGTTACACGCAATTCGCTCGCCTGATTTATTATACGATTTGAATTTTCTTCATCATTAGCCCAATTAATCGGATTATTTATTATATATTCACGAATCTTATTCAATGATTCATCATTTCGGATTATATGATCATAGAATGATCGTTGCCAGGAAAAATCAGATAATCCATTTTGGTGTATCAATTTAGAAGATGTTGTCTTGAATGCACCTATCAATGATGACAATGATTTAATGTGGTTTGTAGGGACAGGTCGTGACCTGTCCGAATCATCGATAATCAATATCCCATGTACATGATTAGACATGACAACATATTCGTCTAATTTAACATATGAATATTGTTTTGCCAGCCATTGCCATTGTTGTTCCACAATTTGTCCATGATAATTTAATATCATTTGGTTATCATCGATTTTCCCAAAATATTCTTTTCGGTTAGCTGTACAGATGGTCACAAAATAATAATTTGATTGAGAATAATCGTATCCTTCCAAACGATTCCGTGTTTTTCTGGTTAATTTTTTTGTCATTTTATTTTTTTGTGGCGGACAGGTCACGACCTGTCCCTACATTTTAATTAATTTTTTCATATGCCAGCATACAATTCAGCGCACCAAGGCAAATATTTCCTGATCCAGAAACTGACCATCTTTATAGGCGCTTTTTCGGCTGGTACCTTCAAGGTCAAATCCGCATTTACGTAATACTGCAATCGATGCCTGATTTGCTGCAAAGGGTTCGGCAAAAATTCGTGTCAGATTAAATTCAGTAAAGGCCCAATCGCAAACCAGGCAGACCGCTTTGGTCATTATTCCGCGATTCCAGTATGATTCGGCCAGCCAATAACCGATTTCAGCGCTAAATCGGTGGATGTCCTGCCTGAGTACCAGACCAATACCGCCGATTACTTCAATATTGGTCGCAATTGCAAATGAAGTCGAGGGTTTTAAGGCGTTGGTGCGCTCGATAAATGCTTCTGCATCTTTTTCACTGTAGGGATGGGGAAAGCCATCACGTAAATTCATTGCGATGTTGCGGTTATTGGCAATTTTTGCCAGAGCTGGGACATCCGATTGTTGCCAGTCCCGGATTCGATATTGATCGAATATTATATTCAATGGTATTTATAGTTTCATTTTTTGCATTCGACGTTGCAGTACCCATCCAGTGATAAAGGCCATACTTACCAAAATAAATGCCGAACTATAGTTTTTGAATATCAAGTGACCAATACCGAATAAACTACCAATTACCACGTGGACAGACAGAATCACATTTACAATCTGGGGCCAGAGGGACACCGGTTTGGCAGTAGCGAGGAACGGCTTCCAGCCTGGTCCCGCCGGACGCACTTTATCATAAAATGATTGGAGGACATCCCTATTCTCCGGTTGGGTCAGGAAAGTAACTGCCAACCACACGATAGTAGTCAGGATGGTAGTAAAGATCATTTTATTGGCAAATCCTTCAAAACCTAACGGTCCGGCAATTGTGCTGCCAATCAGTGCTGCCAGCATAGCGGAAATTTCACTCCAGGCATTGATACGCCACCAGTACCAGCGCAGCATGTAAACCAATCCGGCGCCGGCACCCAATGAAAGGATAAATTCCCAGCCGCCTTTCACCGATTCGAAAAAATAGGATACGACGATACCGGCCAGCATCATCAGGATGGTAGCAATTCTTGACACAAACACATAATGTTTTTGAGCTATTTGCTCATTTTCAAATTGATCAGCCGGCTTGATGAATCTCATATAAAAATCATTAACTACATAGGATGAACCCCAGTTAACCTGGGTCGATATTGTGGACATAAAGGCCGAAAGAAAGGCAACTGTCAGAAGTCCCAGCAGTCCTGCCGGCAGCAGATTGACCATGGCCAGTGCATAACCTTTTTCCGGATCGGCCAGGCCGGGATATAGTATCAGTGATGCCAGCGCCACGATGATCCAGGGCCAGGGCCGTAAGGCGTAATGGGCCAGATTGAAAAACAGGCTCGCTTTCACAGCCTCCTGCTCGTTGCGGGTGGAAAACATCCGCTGGGCAATATAGCCGCCACCGCCCGGTTCCGCACCGGGGTACCAGGATGCCCACCACTGGACGCCAAACCAGACCAGCACCGTGCTAAGCAAAATTTTCGGGTGACCAATCGGCGAAAAATCGAGATAATGATGATCACTGCCAAATTTCTCCGATAGTCCGGCCATTAATCCGCTCATGCCGCCCACTTCATTCAAAGCGAAAAACATCAGGATAATTGCACCCGTCATGGCGATAATGAACTGTAGGAAATCTGTTACCACCACGCCCCAGATGCCGGAAACAACGATATACAATCCAGTGAGGACAAACAGGGCAATCAGAATATACCAGGAATTGACTCCGGTCAAGACGCCCAATACTTTCGACATTCCCAATGTAACCCAGCCCATGATCACGCAATTAATCGGGAAAGCGAGATAGAGAGCCCGAAAACCACGTAGGAATGCCGCAGCTTTCCCACTGTAACGCAATTCAATCAATTCCACGTCGGTCGTTACCCCGGCCCGGTACCACATGCGGGCGAATAAAAAGACTGTAATAAAACCGGAAAACATAAAATTCCACCAGATCCAGTTACCGGCGATACCATCAGCAGCGATGATACCCGTAATCGCTAGAGGCGTGTCAGCGGCGAAAGTGGTTGCCACCATTGAAACCCCAGCTAGCCACCAGGGCATGGAACGTCCCCCGGTAAAATAATCGCTGGTGCTGCTTTCGGCCCGTTTTTTCATCTTGATTCCGACGAAAACCATCAGAATTAGATAGGCAATGATTATTACGATGTCCAGTGTAGTAAATGGCATGTTTTCCTCGACTAAATTATGAATTCAGCTTGATTATTAGTGCACAGAGATAAATCGGGTTGTTTCCGCCAATGATGGCTTGTCATCAAACCCTTCGAGAACCTCAGGGTGACAAGCCTTGCTGGATGTGTCTTGCTGAGCCTGTCGAAGTATAGTACATCCTATCGTCATATGATTTACCGCCGCCTCTTTAAAAGATTAATATTGTAGCTCTTCTATTATATTTTTCTGCCAGCGATCCCGCCAGATCAGGTTCGGGTTTAGTGTATCAAAGCCCAATTCCTCATATACAGCCGAATGAATCCGCTGCCGCCAGTCAAAATACTCGGGCGATTTCCAGGAACGATTGGGATGCACTGCGTTGGTAAGCAAAATTACAATTATATCATTGTCAGGATCGATCCATAGCGATGTCCCCGTGAATCCAGTATGTCCGAAGGAATTATCACTGAGATAGACACCGCCCGAGGCGCGTCCGCTGGGACTGTCCCATCCCAGACAACGGGAGCTGCCTGCGACAATATTAGCTGGCCTGGTGAACAAGTCTACTGTTTCCTTCTGAAAAATCCTGATCCCATTAAGCTCGCCACTATTGAGCATCATCCGAGCGAAATTTGCCAGATCATCGCTGGTAGAAAACAATCCGGCATGCCCGGCCACACCACCCAGGCTGTGGGCATTCTCATCATGCACGTAACCATGAGTAAGTATACCATCCGGATTAATTTCGGTGGGTACAATACGATAATACAATTTCCGGTCGGGAATGTAACCAGTCGCATTCATCCCGAGCGTTTTAAAAATCTGATCTGTTACAAAACTATCAAGGGTGGTACCGGTGATAGATTCTATTATCTTCCCAAGAATAATAATTCCGATATCCGAATAAACGGTTTCTTTCCCTGGTTTGCGCTCCAGTGGTGTGCTGTATACACTGTCAAGCCGGGTTTGAATATCACCCTCAATCTTATAATATTGCTTGAAAGGCGGTAAGCCGGATGTGTGCGTCAATAAATGCTTGATTCTCACTTTGGCTTTATGGCGGTCACCCCACCAGTGTTTGCCCCGAAATTCGGGAATGTACTTAATAATTTTATCGTTCAGACTTAATCGCCCATCCTCATAAAGATGCATTGTTGCTGATGTAGTTGCTATTACTTTGGTTATTGAAGCGAGATCGAAAATATCATCAATTTGAGTCGGTTTTTGGTTCTGGTAGGTATGGTAGCCACGGGCTTCCCTGATTACTGTTTGATCATCGTGAATTGCTAGTAAAACGGCTCCTGGCCAAGCCGAATCGGCAATAGCTGAATCAAGCAGTCCCAATAAATTGGTTTCGATAACTGAATGAACTTTACTGGCAACAGTATCTGCAGTGAATGCTGTACTGAAGAATTGCAGATGCTCCGACAGCGCTGCTGTCCAGTAATCCCAGGAGTGATTACCAGCTTTTTCGACGTACTCGTGATCGATATCTGCGGAAAGCAATGCCTGATGCAATTGGCGATTATTTTCGATAAAAATATCCTCCGTCCCACAATCAATCAGAATTTCAATATGCTGGTCGGCAAATTTTACGCCGAGATTAACAATTGAATTATTCTGCCAGCGGTCCAGGAATTCATCATAAGACCCGATTTTTTCGGCAATTTCCCATTTTTTACTGGAATAAGTCAGGTCCACTCCCCCGCTCATTGACGAAACTGCACAATACTCATCAGGATTTTGAAGAGCCAGATATAGGGCGCCATGGCCGCCCATGCTTAAACCGCTAATTGCCCGCCCGGATTTACCAGGGATCGTACGGTATTTATCGTCAATCCAGCGCACCAACTCTCGTCCAATATAAGTTGCGTACTGGCTTTCTTTCACCATGGGACTGTCAAGGTACCAACTATTTTTATCACCATCGGGACAAACAATAATTGCTTCAAATTCATCAGCCAGTGGAGCCAGGTCTATATGATTTTGCCAATCGAAGGGACCTCCGCCATAACCATGCAATAAATAAACCACCGGATAATCATTCCCGCTATTCAAATAACTGTCCGGTAGCACAATAACAGAGTTAAACGTTTTATCCATGGCTTGACTGTTGGTACTGACTGTATCTATAACACCGGCTTGTAACGCTGAAATCAGAATCAAGCTCAATGTTGCTTTAATTTGGCGATTGTTCATCGTTTTTTCCCTGAATTGAATACTGGAAATTCGCTTAAATATTCCAAAAATGGTAACTGACAATAATATTTTACTGGGCGTAATATTAAGCTGTCTTTATTCACCTTAATAAAGGAAATGAAATAGGTCAACTTATGGAAACAGCCCTCATATTTCACCTACCGTCTAAAAACAGCCAAAGCGCTGAAGATTTTGAGAAATCATTAAAATCCTTCTTCTCGCAAACTAACGAGTTTTATTCAATGATTGGCCTGGCCAATTCCGAATCCCTGGAACTTCGCGAGGAGTATACCGATCGAATTCGGGTTCTGACCTTTGAACAGGATAATCTTGCGCTTCAGTTGAATCTTGCACTAGATGAACTTGACACCGATTTTGTAATGTACGTTAATAATGAAGCCAATCCTGTAATCTTGAAGGATGCCTGCAACGACATGTACCTCCTGGCAGCTTACCGAAATACGGATGCTGGAATGATCTATGGCGAATATGAACTGGCTGATGGTGATAATATCAAAGAAATCCATCTCCTGCATCATCATATAGGTCGTTTGCGCGATAATCAGGATTATGGTAAGGTATTCCTTTTTGATCGCGATGCAATTGATCGGATCTATGGTTTCGATGAATCGCTCGATTACCATGCCCTGTATGATATAAGATTAAAAATCAGCGAAAATAATCGTTTAATCAGGCTGGCAAACAAATACAGCGGTGCTTTGTATCGTGTAATTGCAGCCGGTAAAGAAGCCAACGTATTCGATTATTTACTGGCCGGGAAAGAGGCCCAGTTGGAAGCCGAAGCCGTCGTGACTGAACACCTTAAGCGTATTCATGCTTACCTCATCCCCGCCTATGGTTATCGTCCACGACCAGTTGAAAAAACTGAGAGCGAATTGATCGCATCGATTGTGATTCCAGTCAATAATCGGCCTGAATTTATCGGTACTGCAATTGATAGCATCCAGGCTCAAACTATCAAGGAAGTTGAAGCAATTATTGTAGTTAATGGCGGACCTGACGATGCCACGATTCCCGAAGTTAAGCGTTACCTGGAAGATGGTGATCTGTATAATTCCGACAAACCGTCAGTTAAATTAATAGTTGTTGATGTTAATAATATTGGTTTTTGTCTGAATATGGGTGTTCGTCATGCCCGAGGCAAATATTATGTTCAGCTTGATTCAGATGATCGCCTTAAACCGAAGGCAGTTGAAAAAATCGTTGCTGAATTTGAAAACAATCCCACTAATGGCATGGTTATTGGATCGTATGAAGTCTGGGAGAAAAAAACCAAAAAAGTGATGCGCATGAAAGATATTCCGGTGGTTACTCACGACGAGTGGACTGACGATAATGGTCGGAATAATCTATTGCGAATCAATGGTGCCGGCGCCCCGCGTGCCATACCATTTCAAATAATCAAGGAAATGGGCTATTTTGGAATCAATGATGATCCCTATGCTTTGAATTATGGCGAAGATTACGACATGGTTCTGCATATCTCCGAAAAATATCGAATCGGGCGTATTTACGAACCAATTTATGATGTAATTCGCCATGCTGGTGGTACCGACCACAACATTGATCAGGTCACAATTGATCGGAATGACGAAGCTAAAGATCACATGCGAAGAGAAGCAATTAATAGACGGCGATATAAATACGCAACCAGATAAAGATGAACGACAAATTGTTGCTGATTGGACTGGATGGGGGTGCGACCAAGATAAATGGTTGGACAATTGATATTGACTCCGACAAACTTGGTTTCCAGCTTGGGAAAGATAATGTCCAAAAGACCTATGGGGATTACCTTGAATTTGTTGAAGATTTTCGGTCGGTTGATTTAACGCAACAGCTAAAGGAATTTTCCGAAGATCAAATCCAACCCACTGCAACAGAGCAAATCCATGCCCAAGCCTACATTCAAGCGGCAATTGATGTTGTCATAGAAATTGCAGTCAGGAATCCCCATCGAAAAATACTGGTCGGACTTGGAATGCCGGGTTTAAAAACTGCTGATGGCCGCGGGATCGCAGTGTTGTTGAACGGTCCCCGAATGCCGGAATATGCCCGGACAATCGAACTAGCGCTACACCGAAATTCCATCAATCTAATTACGCCAATCCATCGAATCGGTAGTGACGCCGATTATTGTGGGATAGGTGAGGAATATTCTGCTGATGGCAGTTTTACAAGCGCTAGTACCGCTTATTATCTCGGCGGCGGTACCGGTGCCGCGGATGCGTTAAAGATCAATGGTAAACTGGTTCCATTCGATGATATAAAAACATGGCTGGCAAAAACCTGGGAATTGCAGAATGACAAAGGAAAATCGCTGGAGCGTTACGCATCAGCTGGTGGAATTCAGTCGATTTACAGCGATTATTCCGGAATTTCTATTGCTGATCTAAATAAGCACCAAATCTACCCTCATCTCATTCTGGAAAGGGCAATTGCCGGCGAGGCTGCCGCTATGCAGGCATTGACCGATATCAGCGAATATCTGGCACAATTGATATTTGAGCGGATTCAGACCACCTTTTCCGGTTGGCACACTAATTTCAAATTCGTCAATCCAAATCGTGAAAACCTCAATTCAAAACCTATGTATTCGAAATTGCTATTCGACAGGATTATCTTCGGACAACGTCTGGGTGACCTGCTGGACAGTTCACGGGCATCAGGATTTTTATGGCAGCCGTTATTAGATAATATTACAGATTTGACAATTCAGTCTCGAGAGACTGTGCTATTTAAAGACCATTACTTAAAAAATGGTCGGTTTAATGAGAGCCTAATTTCATTCTCGGCCCTGCGTGAAGCTCCGGCGATAGGAGCGGGAATCGACGCTTACCTCAATTACAAAGGATTAATATAGCATGTTGGCGAGGGGAAAAATACCCTCAACAGAACCACGAATTCGGGTTGGTATAATTCTCCCGGAAGATCAAATGCAATCAGTTACCATTGATTTTCCAAATCCGGATTATTATAGCTTTAGTCCGACGTCATATCGTCCACAATCTAAAACCCTGACTGCAAGTATCGAGAATGGTCAATTAACTGTAGCCGGGCAGGAAATAGCTCAGATAACAATTCAGCGTATCGCCCCGACCGGGAATTATAATCAGCCATTGATTGTACGAAATGTAACCGCCGGACGCGGTTTCCACTGGAGGAAGTCGATCAGTTCGTCCTTACTCGGAGATGTGGAAATCCTGGTCGTTGATGGGAATATGCTCGTCATCAACGAATTGCCGCTGGAGCAGTATCTATCCTGTGTGGCTACTTCGGAAATGAGCGCTGAATGTCCGGCATCTCTGATCGAAGCCCAGACCATTGTTGCCCGAGCCTGGATGCTGGCAAATGTTGAGCAAAAACATCGATCACTGGGCTTTGACGTTTGCAATGATGACTGCTGCCAACGCTACCATGGCACCGATTTCCTGACCCCCCAGGCAATTACCGGCGCTCAGGCTACCAGGGGACAGGTTATCATGGACAACGACAAGATCTGCGATGCTCGCTACTCCAAATCCTGCGGTGGAATGATGGAAACATTTGAGGCCGTTTGGGGTGGCTCTCCCCTGCCCTATATGCAAAATTTCTTTGATGCCGATAAAAATTTGAAATGGGATAAACTACCTCTATCTGTAGAAAATAATGCCAGAGACTGGATCGATTCCACCCCGGCCTGTTTTTGCAGTCCCCAGGTTGTACCGGAAGAAGGATTGACAAAATATATCGGTGGTGTTGACGAAGCCGGTAAGTATTTTCGCTGGCAATTTGATTTCGGTCAGGCAGAACTAGCTCAATTATTGAACCAAAAGCTACAGATTGGTGCCAAGAATATTATTGACATTAAATCGGTTAAACGCGGCGGCTCAGGCAGATTGATTGATATCAAAATTGATTTTATAGATTCAACTGGAGCAACCCGGTCAATTGATATCCATAGCGAATACAATATTCGCCAGACATTGCACCCCAGCTTTCTTTACAGCTCGGCGTTTTACGCTGATAAATCTGAATTTACCGATGGTATACCCGGTAAATTCACCCTGATCGGCGCCGGTTGGGGCCACGGTGCCGGATTATGTCAAATCGGTGCCCTGGGAATGGCATTGCAGGGTTATAAAACAGCCGCTATTTTACGGCACTACTACCCAGGCAGCCGCCTGGTAACCATCTACTCCTGAAAAGGCTAAATTATGAATAAGACATCTGGTTCCCCCACAAAAGCCAAACGCTCACCCTGGTTATGGATTCCATCCCTGTACTTTGCAGAAGGGATCCCCTATGCCGTCGTCATGCTCCTTTCGGTTGTTCTGTATAAGCGCATGGGTATATCAAACACAGCCATTGCCTTGTACACCAGTTGGCTCTACCTGCCCTGGGTTATCAAACCGCTATGGAGCCCCATTGTCGATATTATAAAAACCAAGCGTTACTGGATCATTATTATGCAAGTGCTTATTGGCGCTGGTCTTGGCGGAGTGGCATTAACCATTCCTATGCCGGGATTTTTTAAGCTGACCCTGGGATTTTTCTGGTTGCTGGCTTTCAGTTCCGCTACCCATGATATTGCTGCTGACGGTTTTTATATGCTTGGTCTTTCCAAACATAACCAGGCCTGGTTCGTAGGAATCCGCAGCTCTTTTTACCGGGTGTCAATTATATTTGCACAAGGCTTTTTGATCATGTTTGCCGGATATATCGAAAGCACCACTGGCTTACAAAGTGTTGATCGCACCGTCACCGTGGTTACAGAACAGACAGCTCAATATGATTTCTCTGGTTTTTCCGGTGCTGCCAGCGTTGGTGAGCTGTGTATCTTAATCGAACCGGAAAATCTGAAAATTCCCATAGCTGCCGTCAGCAAGATCAAATCCGATTCACTGATAAATTTTGCAAATGGCTGGAATAAAAACCGTGGTACTGTCAATGAATTGAATACATACTTCAGCGATATGCTTCCTTCTGCAGTTATTACTGAAGATGATGAGATATCCGGGAATACCGGTGTATTTTTAATCAGCCTTTCTGGCCCACCGGTTGATGCTGAGGAAATTGTAGTCTCCTTCGGTCAGGAATCCGGTGATAAGAACATTACCTTGGTCACTGAAACCAGATTGGTGTTTACCGCCGAAGATTGGAATAAACCAGCTCTGGCAGTGGTCAAACTCGATTCAAAATTGAATCATGCATCTGTAGCGAACTATAAAGCAACTGCCGGCAATATACCCTTGGCCTGGATGTTGACTTTCCTCATCATGACGGGTCTCTTTGTCATTTTCTTTATTTATCACCGTTTCATGCTGCCCTATCCATCCTCGGATAAAGCACTGGTTTCCGGTAATTTCCTTAAAGATTATATCCAGGTGTTTGTCGCCTTTTTTACCAAAGAAAAGATTGTCTTGACGATTGCATTCATTTTGATATATCGCTTTGGTGAAGCTCAGCTCGTAAAAATCGCACCGCTTTTTATGCTCGATATGATCGAAGCCGGCGGTCTGGCATTGTCACCTATCCAGTACGGTTTCATATATGGTACTTTAGGCATGATTGCTCTTACTCTCGGTGGTATTCTAGGTGGCTTTGTAGCTGCCCGTCAAGGTCTGAAATTCTGGATTTTGTGGATGGCGCTGGCAATGAAATTCCCTGATGTGGTATATGTATTCCTGTCCTATGTACAACCTGACAGTTTTGCCCTGATCGCTTCTTGTGTGGCCGTGGAGCAATTTGGCTACGGGTTCGGTTTTACTGCCTATATGCTTTACATGATAACCGCTGCTGAGGGTCAGCATAAGACCGCCCATTATGCCCTTTGTACCGGCTTTATGGCGCTTGGAATGATGATCCCGGGCATGTTCAGCGGCTGGCTCCAGGAATTTATTGGTTACCAGCATTTCTTCATCTGGGTATTATTCTGTACAATACCCGGTCTTCTGATGATCAAATTCCTGCCCATCGACCCGGAGTTCGGCAAAAAAACAGCTGAATGATCTTATGACTGTAAATTCCCAGCGATTTATCTCCCTGGATGCTTTTCGCGGTCTCACCATTGCGCTGATGATCATGGTTAATACACCCGGTAGTTGGGCGCATGTTTACGCCCCACTGCGCCATGCTCCCTGGTCTGGCTGCACGCCGACTGACCTGGTCTTCCCCTTTTTCCTGTTTATTGTTGGCGTCGCCATGGCATTCTCCTTCCGTAAATTCGATTACCAGCTTACCAGACCGGCAGTCAAGAAAATTATTGGCCGCTTGGTGACAATCTTTATAATCGGAGTTCTGCTTAACGCCTTCCCATTCATCCGGCAGGATTGGGATTACTCTCATTTCCGGATCATGGGAGTATTGCAGAGGATCGCCCTGGCATATGGAGTTGCAGCACTGCTCTGCCTCTGGCTACCACAGAAAAAACAATGGTATGTGGGCGGCGGAATTCTGGTTGTCTACTGGTTAATAATGTGGATTGGTGGCACCAGCCCGGAACCGTTCAGCCTGGTAAATAATTTTGCCAACAAGTTTGACCTGGCAATACTCGGTGACAACCATGTGTATCACGGATATCGTGATTCGGCCGGTGAGCGAGTGGCCTTTGATCCGGAAGGACTATTCAGCACCCTTCCAGCGATTGTGACCGCTATGCTAGGGTATCAAATCGGTAGTCTGATCATTTCGGCAAAGAACCAAAAGGATAACCTGAAACGCCTATTAATTGCCGGTGGCGCCCTGGTTGCTGTGGGTTGGATCTGGGGTTTACATTTCCCAATCAACAAGCCGATCTGGAGCAGTTCCTATGTTTTATTCACCGGCGGACTGGCTACCCTCCTGTTAACGCTATTAATCTGGTTAATCGATATTAAGGGTTTTAAAAGACTCGCTTGGCCTTTCGTCATTTTCGGATCGAATTCGATCTTCATCTTCGCTGCTTCCGGTCTATGGGTTAAAACTATTGTGCGGATTAAATATACTTTGAATGAAGAGACGGTAAATGCCTATACCTACCTGTATAAAACCATATTCGTGCCACTGGCCGGAAATCTGAACGGTTCGTTTTTATTCGCATTGTCTCACATTCTCATGTGGTGGTTGATCCTATACTGGCTGGACCGGAAGAAAATATACATCAAGATTTAACAGCACGAAACATTCAAACCCGAACGGTATATCTATTACCAACCTGTCTGGCTCTTTTACAGGGGTTGTTAAGATAAATCAAACATGCGGGGAGCGTTTTGTATGCATTCCGGAGCGAAAACAGTGGTCAGGTACCTAAATTTGCGCGGATGGATAGCATAATAAAAGGTATTATTGGTTTATTAAAGACTATCCAGTTTAAATTTCGGTAATTAACAGGAGGATTCCATGACAATAAAAAAATTAACAAGTTATGTACGTGTAATAACAACAAGCATTCTGTTACTGGCATTACTGGGTGGTACGCCCTCCGATAACGGTAAAATGCCCATCACAACATCATTGGATGAAGCACTACAGCTTTACTTGCAAGGTCGCGATTTGACTGACAAACTGCAGAACCAGGAGTCCATACAATATTTTAAGCAGGCTGTTGCAGCTGATGAAAATTTTGCCCTAGCATATTTAAACCTGGCCTTTGTTGTACCCAGTGCCAAGGGATTTTTTGAGAATTTTAACAAGTCAGTAGCTCTAGTGGACAAAGTCTCTGAAGGAGAGCGTTTATGGATTATGGGGGTCCTGGCAGCAGTTAATGGTTTTCCGCTGGAACAGAGAGAATATTATAAAAAACTCATTAAAGCATACCCAAATGATGAAAGAGCCCACAATTTATTAGGTGGAAACTATTTTGGTCAGCAAGAATGGGATGAAGCGATTGTACAATATAATATAGCAACCAAGATTGCACCGGATTTTTCCCAACCATACAACCAACTTGGTTATGCATATAGATTCTTATCAAAGTACAATGATGCTGAGAAAGCTTTTGAGAAATACATTTCTCTGATTCCTGATGACCCGAATCCCTATGATTCATATGCTGAGCTTCTAATGAAAATTGGGAAATATGATGAATCTATCGAACAATATAAAAAAGCATTATCGCTTAATCCTAATTTTGTCGCATCGCATATCGGTATAGCCACAAACCTTAATTTTAAGGGAAAACATGAGGATGCAAGAAAACAGCTTCATGAACTGTATGAAATGGCTCGTAATGATGGAGAACGCCGAGCGGTAAACTTTACGATGGCAGTTTCTTATATTGATGAAGGAAACCTGGAAAAAGCATTGGCGGAAATGGATAAGCAATATGTATCAAATAAAAAGATAAACGATGCTGCTGCAATGTCCGGAAGCCTGGTTGTAATTGGAAATATACTTATTGAGACAGGAAAATTCGATGAAGCATTAGCTAAATATGAAGCGGCATTGAAAACTGTTGTTGAATCTGATCTTTCTGAAGAAGTAAAGGATAATAATAGACGTGGAAATCTCTTTAATGTCGCACGTGTTATGTTGATGAAAGGAGATTTTGTGGGTGCAGAAGCCAAATCTGAAGAATTTCATAAACAAGTTAAGGCTATAAATAATCCAAATCAAATTCGCCTTGCTCATCAGTTAACAGGAATGATTGCCCTTAAAGAGCAAGAATATGAACAAGCAGTTGAAGAGCTTCTGCAGGCCAATCAGCAAAATCCATACAATCTTTTCAGGATTGCGTTAGCATACAAAGGGAGTGGTGATAAGGAGAAAGCCAAAGAATATTTCACGCAAGCGGCAAACTTCAATGCGCTTAATAATCCAAACCAGGCTTATATCAGAATCAAGGCTCAAAAAATACTTAAAAAGATGTGAGACGGTAATAATCTCTTAGTAGTACCCTGTTCCACTACGGGCTCAGCGCCGCAAGCTGCGTTCTGGCGACTTATTTCGACGTCAAGGACCTGGATTACGATACTTTCATGGTCAAGAATGCGCTGCTTAGTCCCAATGTTGAATATACTAAATCAATCGAAAACATCTTTGAAGCACTGCCCTACTCGGCAATGCGGGTTATAATCAATAATGTAAAATGATCCAGGGATCAGATGCCAGGTATCAATTCCGGGGGTGTTTATCCTTGGCCGGATCAATCACGAAACTTATTTTTCATTTAATTAATTCACGCTATTAAGCTAATGGCAGTACAACTTTCATACTTGTTTCTCCTGACTGGTTGGGGTTATTTTGCTATAAATTTTTACGATTGTTTTGCAGGTCGGTAAGGAAGAACGGTCAAGTCCTAAAAGTTCTGTAAAATGGTTCAAGCGGCCACAGTCTTCGTTTG
>CAZIJQ010000049.1:0-1323 GCA_964539785.1 uncultured bacterium
CCAGCCGGTTCGGTACCACCGTGACAATTAACGCAACCGATCAGGGCATGTACTGGATCAACATCAGCATAGGATTTACCATTACGTCCTAGTCCGATATATACTTTTTCCCAGGGCTCCAACGGAGCCACTTCGCCGCCTCAGCCGCCACCGCCTCCGTCACTAGTTCCTTCCGATGCGTATTTCTTTAGGGCATCTTCGTTGGTATGGCAGCCTTCGCAGGTGGTAGGATCGGGTCCAGTAATTGTTTCTAACCCCGGATCGCAGCCCCAAAATAGTACTACAATAAATCCAACTAAAAGGCTGATACCAATCGTGGCGTCTTTCATAATCAATTATTAACCTTTAAAAATATTTCGTGCAATTTTCCGGCTCGACAGGCAGTCCGATAAACTTTGCAATTCTGACATTCATTGATCTCACAGGATTTAGAACCGTGTTCTGAAGAGGACCAGCAAACAATTTCACCGTTCATATAGGCCGGGCAATTGGCGCGTTCTTCCTGCGTACATGGTTTTAAATCCCAGCAAGGTATCAAGGCCAGTAGGACTCTAATACCGGCAAAGTTCAATCCTCGCTCGGTGATCTGCCTTCGAAAGCATTTGATCCATTCCAGATCTTTCTGTGAATAAAGCCGACGATTAGTTCGTGTTTTATAGGGCAACACTAAACTTTCCCGTTCATAAAGACGCAGGCTTTCCGGCGATACACCCAGTTTTTTAGCCGCTACGCTAATCGACATGATAGGCTCGTAGGAATCCGATTCTATGGGAAAGTTCAATGTCATTAAGTATAAAACCTGTATTGTATTATTTAGAAGGTAAAAGTGATATCTTACATAATGCAAGATTTTTGGATGCTTTTATCCTCTTTTTTAAATGATTTAAGACCAGATAGTCGTAAATTCACTTGACTGCACCGCTTTTCAGGTGATATTTTAAAAAAAGACATTTAACTTCGGATTAACATGCTATACTCAAAATCAGCAGAATATGCAATCCAGGCCATGATTTACCTGGCGGAAAAAAATTCCCCCAAACCGGTAATGATCAGTGAGATTGCCAAAGCTTATAATATTCCTCAGCAATTCTTAGCTAAGATAACCCAAATACTCGTCCGGCACCATCTTCTTTTAACCGTACGCGGGCGCAATGGCGGTGTACTGCTGGGCCGTCCGGCTTCAGAAATATACATTAATAAAGTCGTCCAAGCAGTGGATGGGCCCCCACCGGAACATGAACAATGTGTAATCGGTCTGGATGCCTGTTCCGACGAACAACCCTGCCCCCTCCACCCCAAATGGTCAGTAATACGGGAGCAGAT
>CAZIJQ010000049.1:1423-20781 GCA_964539785.1 uncultured bacterium
CCGACGAACAACCCTGCCCCCTCCACCCCAAATGGTCAGTAATACGGGAGCAGATTAAAGATATGTTGGAAGCAGAGAATCTAGAGCACCTGGCCAAACGGGTTATTGAAAAACGTCAGGCCATGCACAAACTTGGCATACATAATCTGGTTGGATCAGTTGACTAGTACTGAAATTGATGGATAACGATTTCACAATAAAAAATATATTAGTTACCACCGATTTTTCAGATTATTCTCGATCAGCCTTTCCCAAGGCAATTTCTCTTGCCCGAAAATTCAATGCAAATATCACAATTCTCCATGTCATTCAGCCAGTGATCACACCGGCTGAATATTCCTGGGGAGTTCAGCCGGTTGAATTACAGAAGGAGCATGAACGGAATTGCCATACGGCAATGGATAAGCTGGTGCAACAATACTTTCCGACGGATATCACTGTCAGCAGCCAGATTTTACACGGTATTCCTTTCCGGGAAATAATTGGTTTCGGTCGTAATCAAAAGATGGATTTACTGGTCATAGCCACACACGGATTAAGCGGATTAAGCCATATTATCTTTGGCAGCACCGCCGAAAAAATTGTCCGCAAATCTTCCTGCCCTGTATTAGTCGTCCGCGACCCAGCCCACAAATTTGAGATGCCATAGGATGCTACTGACCCGCTCGTCAGAATATGGCATTGAATTGATGCTTTATTTGTTAAAACAAGAATCCGATAAATTTATTCCACTAAATCAAATTAGCGCTGGAACCAAATTATCCTACCATTTTCTCGGGAAAATTTCTCAAATCCTGGTAAAGGCAGGATTGCTGAAAGCCTATCGGGGACCAAACGGCGGGGTAGCATTAAACCGTGCACCAAACGAAATAACTTTATTTGATATTATCAGCGCCATTGAAGGCACGTCTTTTCTGCACCAATGCATCTTACGACCCGAGCGCTGTTCGGAAGATAACCCCTGTCAGATTCATCAGATCTGGAGCCAGATTAGCAACGATATTCAAAATGTTTTTTATAATATCACGATCGACACTTTTTTGAATAAGCCGGAAGTTTAATTCGATTTAATTACCGGTTAATCGCGTTTCGGTTAAAAATATTGCTCACTGGAGCCACCATGAAAATAATTGGCAAAACCATTACCTTGTCCACCCGTGGATTCTCAGATATTATTGATATTACCCCCACCGTGCGTAAATCGATTACCGAATCGAAGATCGCAGTCGGTATTGTAAACATATTCCCAATAGGATCAACCGCATCAATTACGACAATCGAATTTGAACCGGCATTGGTGGCGGACATGGAGGAATTGCTGGAGAAAATAGCATCCAAAGATATGTTGTCGCGCCATTCACAAACCTGGGGCGATGACAATGGATTCTCTCATCTGCGAGCCAGTCTGATGGGTCCCGGAATAACCGTACCTGTTGATAAAAGAAACCCTGTTTTAGGCACCTGGCAACAGATTGTGATAATTGATCATGACAACCGACCCCGTCAGCGGAAAGTGTATGTACAGGTTATGGGAGAGGAGTAGTATTTAATATTGAAATTGCCTGCCCCGATAGTGAATAGAATGAACGTATCGGGGGAAATTGGAAATCTACCACTGAGCAGACACTGTGGATATAAATACTTTTTCTTGATTTAAATATAGTTAACTGGATCATACAAAGATTCTATACACCAATTCACTAATCACTAATTACCAATTACTAATTAGTACCGGGGATGGGACTCGAACCCACACAACCAAAGGTCACCAGATCCTAAATCTGACGCGTCTACCAGTTCCGCCACCCCGGTAATTATGTATTAGCAGCAAAAAAAAGCATCGGAAATTAAAACAGTATTTATTAGCCTAAAATAAAAAGGGCAGGAAAATCCCGCCCTTTTTATTTAAATAGATTATGAAAACTACTTGAGGAGAATCATCTTCCCGGTAGCTGTATTTTGATTAGCTTGAACCCGATACAGGTATACACCGGCGCCAACCATTCGTCCTGACCGATCAGTGCCATTCCAGGAAACCTCGATCCGTCCCGGATTCTGAGATTCATTAACCAAAGTCCGAATCTCACGACCCATCATATCAAATATTGTTAACCTGACATCTGACACTTCACTTAAGTCATACCTGATATTTGTAGTGGGGTTAAAAGGATTTGGATAATTGGAATGGAGCGCGAATTTTTCCGGTAACGGAGCTTCAGTATTGACACTAACAACTGGTTCGAAGAGAATGAAACCTGAAGCCATGGAATTCAGAGCCTGGAAGTTCTGATCGGCGGCCAGAGATTCTTCAATCATTAACAATACGCCTTCCGCACCAGGATATTCAGGTTTTACTTCAAAACTTACCTGCAGGATTGCACCCATTGTCGGGACAATTCCATTCAGTAAATCGTAAGCAAAGATATGAGCTGTACCATCAGCCAGCTCGCCGGTTGTTGCATCGATAATTGCACCTGCGAATGGTCCGCCTGCGATCGGCGCTACACCAGTCAATTCCAGGAAATCAGGCATGTCTAAAATATCTAGCTGAACTGCATAGACCTGAACCTGATTATTAATGTGAACATCAAAAGTACCGGTTGCTTCACGCTGTGAGCGCTGCACATTTTCAATTGAGAATGTGGCATCGGGAAATCCAATGCTGACAGAACTGGTATGGATTTCAGTAAACATTTGAATGCTGTTAACATCCGATAAAACCACATCAATTGCAGATAGATCAACTATCGTTCCCCAATCATTGGGATCGGCAGACACACTGAATGTGATATCAGCAATATGATGCATACCCGGTTCAATGGGATTGGTCAGGGTATTATCAAAACCGATGATTATATAGGCTCCATCGATTTCATTGCCGTCCAAAACCCAGTTGCTCATATCAACATTACCAGTAGGCAATATGGACAAACCAGATAATAAGCCGGGAGCATCCACCAGAGTCATCTGAATGCCATGAATATTTTGAGTATTATGCAAAATCAGGGATACTGTGGCAGTACCGATTCCAGTTGCACCACTAAGCATTATTGACTGTGTCTCTACTGTGACATCAAAGATTGAGCCGGTCTGTGTCCACTGCATAATATTATTCAGAGCATCCCGAATTTCAGCGGTAACAATGTCAATATTGGTAATACCTGGTTCGGGAGCATTCGCCCTGACAACCAACTTACAAATCGCATCGCTTCCCGGGTCAAGGGTACCACCAAAAATCAATCCGGTGATTGACATTTTACCATCCGGTAGTTCCAGGGCATCCAGGGTGAACCCAGTAGTACGCGGCGTTGCCAGGATTTCTTCAACCTGTATGTAATCCGGTATATCAGCTACTTCAAGGAAGAAGAAGCTAACTGGAGACTCGTTGTTCAGTGTGATTTCGAGTGTATCCGTTTGTCCGGTTAGAGCTGTACCACCGGTAATTGCCAGTTCGACCCATTCAACCGGTACACCAGAATCTTCGTTAGAAGGTCCTGACTCACCCATTGCACCATAATCTGCTGTTATTACGTAATTGTAGGTCAAACCATTTTCAACGTCTACATCATCATAAATTTCCTGTGTATACGGCACGGCCGCCAACAGATTATCCGGGATAATCACAACCGGTGAACTGGTAGATCGATATATATTATAGGCCGTAAGATCCCGGGAATCGCGGTTCGAATTACGAATAACCGTTTGTGCTGGTCTTTCGGCATCGTGGTTCGAAATATGAGCTGCTTGAGCAATTGCATCTTTCTTACAACTAGCATCAAAAATCAGCTCACGGGCACCGGTTTCATGGCTATAAACCCGGCCGGCACTATTACCAATGAAAATATCATCGATAAACCAGATATACCACAAACCTAATCCATCGCCATCCACTGCTTGCCAGGCAAGCTGTACCGTTTCACCGGAATAATAACTGAGATCGATTACATAAGGATATTCCCACATATTCATATCATTCAATGTAAGTGTTGTGAGGTCCAGCAATTCTGTCCAGTTACTGCCGCCATCTGTGCTTATTTTCACGTAATAATGATCACCATTAGTAGAACCTTCATATCCGTATGACCAGAAAGTCAGTTCCATATTTCCACCCAAGGCAATCTCAGGGGTAATCAGCCATTCATCCTGATGATCGTAGGACCACCACAATCCGGCATTTGCCGCGCCCGTATGCACGCCGATCGGTGGATCTCCAACGTTTCCGTCAGTTTGAGACCAGTAGCCCGGGGTCGGAGCGGTTTCGTCGGTGCAGGTCTGGATTTGGGTCCAATCAACCGGTGGAAATACAGCCCCTTCAAATCCTTCACCTACAGTATCACCTGGGATATCCCAGGTTGGAGGAGCCCAAGCCAGCGGAACATGACCATCCAGTCCACTGGTGGCAACAAGACTGGTCGGAGGTTCTAAATAACCAGGGTAAACAGTTATAATTCCAGGGGTTATTCCGGCAATCCAATACAGACCTCCCAAAGGATCGGTAATTGTCGCATCCACCATATCAATTATAACATCACTATTGTAAGCGGTGGGAGTTATCCTAAACCGTACATTAATAATTGCACCGGTACCGGCAGCAATAGATTCGTTGGTATCGCTAAATAAAATTACCCGTTCCCCTACGCCAACCGGAGTGGTTGAGATTGTAAAATCAACAGTTCTCGCAGTTGTCCATATCGAATCGACTACAACATAATCCGGAATGTCGATCAGATCAAACTGGATGCCACCAACTTCATCTGGATTGTTAAGGGCAATAGCTAATGATACCAGATCATTGTTGTCGCCGGTTCCTGTATCCATCGATAGACTAACAACACTGCCAATCGAGATTGACCCATCTACACCGGAGCTGGTCAAACCGCTTCCGGCGGTATCACTTACCACCAATCCATATACCTCGAGATCGATAACTGCAGATGCTATTTGAGATCCTTCATAACCCAGCCATAAGACTGTATCTCCAGCAGCAGGAAGCCCAGAAACAGAACTGCTATTGTATAAAATAACCCGATTAGTATCTCCTGACAGGGAATTGAAATCAGCCGTGAAACCCGTGATATTAGCTAGGGCGCTAATTAGACCTGCGATAGCTGGGTCGGCAATAATATCAAACTGGATTCCTGCCACGGCATCGACCGGTCCGGTAAGGGTGACTGGTACTTGCAAATCGCTAGTGTAGGCAGGGAAAATCACATCACCGATATCCACGGTTACATCAGTTTGTCCAGCTAATGGAATAACCAATAACATAATTATGAGACTAATTGAAGAGCATTTCCTCAAGGATTTCATAGACTCCTCCGGGCTGTTGAAATGTTTTCTTGACACCATATCATTCAGTTTGACTACTTGCGCCGCCCCTAAATGCATTACTTATAATGCGGCAGCTGCTATTCTATTATCGAATCGTGCCATAATAAGATGAGCAAAACTAAATATTTTATTACGATATTCCAGCAAATATTTCACTATATCCTAAATTAAATGATCTCCATCAAATTATTCACTGCAAGCTCTCAAATAATATTACCAGCCTTGCAGATATGAAGTAAAGCTAAGTCTGATTATAGCCGCGATTTAAATATTCCTGCAATTTTTTGTATTTGATGGTCTCTTTCTTGCCACTGGGGGAGACAACTTCGATTCGTTCGTTGCGCCCAATTTTTTTAGTAACCTGAACTGGTTTGTTAACAGCTTGTTGAGGACGATTTGGTGAAGCCTGGCTGCCGCTACCGGCACCGGCAAATCCCATTCCAGTGGTGTCATCATGGCTAATCTGCATATTCCGCACCCGCTGCGCCTGCATCTGAGACGGCTGCTCCAAGCCCTGAATCTGGGTTCGGAACAAACGTTGTGCCGTATCCCGGGTGGTATCGGCCATCATTGCCGTAAACATATGGAATCCTTCGGCTTTGTATTCCAGTAGAGGATCTTTTTGTCCGTAGGCCCGCAGATTGATACCTTCGCGAAGTTGATCCATGGCGTAAAGATGATCTTTCCATTTTTCATCGATTGTTCGCAGCACGATAAAACGTTCGAATGCCCGCATGGTTTCGGCCGGGATCAGCGATTCGCGGGTGGCATAAAGCTCGTGTGCCCGCTCTAAAATGTAATTCTTGATTTGTTCAGCTGTGGGATCTTCAAATTTGGTATGATCTATATCTACGAGCAATACCGACGACAGATTCTGTTTCAACCGGTCCCAGTCCCAATCAAAGGGGTTGGGTGAATTATCCGACTGTTGTCCGATTTCATCTTCCACGTATTCGGCAATCAACTCCATGATCGATTCCCGGATATTACTTCCCTGCAGAGCCTGAGTTCGAATGTCGTACACAACCTGGCGCTGCTGGTTCATCACATTATCATATTCCAGTAAATGTTTGCGGATACTGTAATTCCGCGCTTCTACTTTTTTCTGTGAGTTTCCGATTGCCCTGGTGACCATCCCGGCAGTAATTACTTCACCTTCTTCCAAACCCAACCGATCCATTATTGATGCTACACGATCACTGCCAAACAAGCGCATTAAATCATCTTCCAACGATAAATAGAACCGCGATGATCCGGGATCTCCCTGACGTCCGCAACGCCCTCGCAACTGTAGATCAATGCGTCGCGATTCATGACGTTCGGTACCAATAATATGTAATCCGCCCATATCTATTACGCCATCACCCAGTTTGATATCCGTACCACGACCTGCCATATTTGTTGCGATCGTAACCGCCCCTCGCTGACCGGCTCGTACAACAGTTTCCGCTTCACTCTGATGCTGCTTGGCGTTTAATACATTGTGTGGAACCCCTTTGCGTTTCAGCATCCGCGACAATAATTCGGAGACCTCAACCGTAATAGTACCAACCAGGGTGGGCTGTCCTTTGCGATGACACTCAGTGATTTCTTCTATTACCGCATTATATTTTTCGCGCTTGGTCTTATAAATTAAATCATCCCGATCATCCCTAATAATTTCCTGATTGGTAGGAATTACAGTGACCTCAAGATTATATATCCCCGCCAGTTCTTCAGCCTCGGTTTCGGCTGTACCGGTCATTCCGGCTAATTTATTGTACAAACGAAAATAATTCTGAATCGTGATTGTCGCCAGAGTCTGAGTTTCACGTTCAACGGTTACGTTTTCCTTGGTCTCGAGTGCTTGATGGAGTCCATCGCTGTATCTACGGCCCGGTAAAATACGACCGGTGAATTCATCAACAATCAGGACTTTGCCACCCTGGACCACGTACTCCACATCTTTCTCATACATAGTAAATGCCCGCAGCAACTGACTTATATTGTGAATCCGGCCGCTGCGATTGGCATGTAATTGATGAGCTTTCTCTTTTTCCTGCCCCCGTTCCAGATCGGATAAATTCTCATTTGCGTCAATGTCATTCAACATTTCTCCCAAATCGGGAATGATAAACATTTCCGGATCATCTGGTGAAATGGTGTTGCGCCCTTTTTCGGTAATATCGATCACATGGGTTTTTTCATCGATACTGAAGAATAATTCTTCATCTACTTCATGCAATTTTTTATCACGCAGGTAATCCGATTCCACTTCATGAACCAATTTTTTAGTCCCTGATTCCTGGAATATCTTTAATAGTTGCCGATGTTTTGGCATACCACGGTTAGCCTGGAGCAATTTCAAACCGGCCACCCGATCATCATCTTTTTTCAGTAATCGTTCGGCATCGCCGACCAGTTGCGAGACCAGACTGGTCTGCTTACGGACCAACGCTTGTACCGCCGGTTTTAATTCATGAAAGGACTTGTCTATCGGCGCATCGACTACACCGGAAATAATTAATGGCGTTCGTGCTTCATCAATCAGTACCGAGTCAACCTCATCTACGATAGCGTAGCTATGGCCTCGCTGTACTTGATCCTCGGGCGTAAGCGACATATTGTCACGTAGATAATCAAATCCAAATTCATTATTGGTACCGTAAGTAATATCGCAATTGTAGATCTCACGACGGCGTACATTATCCATCGTATTAAGGATGGAGCCTACCGTCAACCCGAGCCGCCGGTATATTTCACCCATCCACTCCGAGTCCCGCTGGGCCAGATAGTCATTAACCGTAATCAGGTGAACTCCGCGACCGGTCAAGGCATTCAGGAATATGGGCATTGCTGCCACCAGGGTTTTTCCTTCACCGGTTTTCATTTCAGCCACCATTCCCTGATGCAGGATAATCGCCCCGATCAACTGCACATCATATGGAATCATTTCCCAGGTCTGATCCTGACCAACGACCTTCCATGTATGCCCGACCATGCGACGGCAGGTATCTTTCACCATGGCAAAGGCTTCCGGCATAAACTCATCCAACTTAACCTGTTCGGCCTTATGGATTAATTTAGTGGCTTCTTCTCGATCCTTACCGCTGGTGGCTTCTTCCGCCGCGGTTCGTGCTGCTATTACCTGTGACCTGATCGCTTGCGTTCGTTTGATCAACTCAGCATCAGTCTTATCGACTAATTGCTCGGCGATCCGATTGATTTCATTTACAATCGGTAAAAAAGATTTGATAGTACGGCCTGATTTAGTGCCAAATATTTTTGTAATTAGTGATTTAGCCATAGATTAATATGAATTTTATAATCGGTAAACGGGTAAATTATTGTTCTTTTTCTTCTTTTAACTGATCCTGCTCCGATGCCATTTTGGATTTATAGACCGCATCCAGAATTCCATTTACAAAACCGGAGCTTTCATCGGTGCTGTAGCGCTTGGCAATTTCAATGGCTTCGCTGATTGACACTTTCGGTGGAATATCTTTGAGAAAATAAATTTCACTGATTGCCATTTGCAAGATCAGACGATCCAACAATGCTACTCTGTCAATGTTCCAATTTACCAAATGATCCGAAACCTGTTTTTCACACCAATCCTTATACTTCACAGAATTATTAAACAGACTGGTAACAAATTGACCTGTTTTTTCATCAATAAACTCACGCTCAAAAATATCAGATAGAATTTTTTCTGGTTGATCGTCGCTTAGTTCAAGAGCATATAATGCTTTCAAAACACTTTCGCGCCCCAGACGGCGTGGATGTACTTTAACCACAGTCACAGCTACTCACGGAATATTCTGGCCTTAATCGAGATTGATCGTTGGCGGGAGAAAAATGAATCATTTTCTTATTTTTTTTTGCCAATTTGTCAAACATCGATTCAATTTCCTCAATAATTTCTAATCTGTAGCCTGATTTTACGCTGCATTGGCTTTCTGTGTCCAGCCAATTTTATTACCATAATTCCCAGTTTTCAGACCGCTGAATCAAAAAGAATTCATAAAAACTAATACCTGTAGATAAAACTCAAAATTTATCCCGCTTTTACCAAGGTAAAAAACTTCAAAAATAATCTAGTTTACAGGAATCGGATTATTGATCCAGATTGACAGTTTCAATCCAACCAAATTTATCTTCGGAATCCCCGGTCTGGATGGCTTGCAATTTATTATACAATTTGATTGAGATTGGACCAGGTTGTCCATCTATTGCATAATTATAAACTTCATCAGTATCCAAGTCTATAATCTTGCCAATTGGAGATATCACTGCCGCAGTCCCACAGGCGCCGACTTCGTCAAAACTATTGAGTTCATCAATTGAAACCGGACGTCGCTCGGTTTTCAATCCCATTTCGGTAGCCAATGTAATCAGACTTTTATTTGTAATTGATGGCAGGATACTGGGAGATTTTGGCGTGATATAGGTATTATTTTTAATCCCGAAAAAATTCGCCGGTCCGCATTCATCAATATATTTTTTCTCCTTGGCATCCAGATAGATTATGGAAGCAAGACCTTCGGTTTGGGCTTTATTCAGCGACCGTAAACTGGCAGCATAATTACCGCCAACTTTTAAATGACCGGTACCTAATGGAGCCGCCCGATCTGCGCCTCGAAAAAGTCCCATGGAAACCGGTTTGAATCCTTCTTTGAAATAGGGACCGACTGGTGTTACAAAAACCATAAACAGATATTCAGTTGTTGGTTTAACTCCCACTTCCGCTCCCGAGCCGATCAATAATGGTCGGATATATAAAGAGGCACCAGAACCATAAGGCGGAATGTATTCCTTATTTAGCCTGATGACAGTTGTAATCGCTTTATAAAAAAGATCTTGCGGAACAGGGGCCATCATAATACCATCAGCCGATCTCTGAAATCGCTCGGCATTTTCCTGCCAACGGAATAAACGCACCTGGCCGTCTTGTCCCATATAAGCTTTCATGCCTTCAAAGGCTTCCTGGCCGTAATGTAAAGCTGTGGCCGCCATGTGCAGATTTACGGACTTTGAGGAAGTTATCTCCAGCTCACCCCAAGATCCGTTTCTAAAATAAGCACGAACATTATAATCTGTTTCATTGTAACCGAATGTCAGGTTTTTCCAGTCAATATTTTTCATTTTCTCAGTACTCGTTTTTGAAAGATTAAAATTGGATAAATGTTAGGACTGTCACTCTCTTAGTAATTCGCGGGCAATGACCAGTTGTTGGATTTCCGATGTACCTTCATAAATCTGGGTAATTTTGGCGTCCCGCATCAAACGTTCAACTCCATACTCACGCATGTAACCATAGCCACCGAAAATCTGAACACATAACGTGGTAGCTTCCATAGCAATTTTTGTAGCAAAATATTTCGCCATGGCGCCTTCTTTAGTAAAGCGCTTATTCTCATCCTTCAACATGGCTGCCCGGTGAATCAGCAGGCGAGCCGCATCAACGTTACAAGCCATATTCGATATTTTATCGTGAGTTGCCCCAAAATTGGCAATCGGCTGACCAAATTGTTCCCGCTCTTTGGCATAAACAATCGATTTATCGAGGGCCGCCTGGGCAATTCCCAGCGCTTGGGCAGCAATCCCGATACGACCGCCATCAAGGGTATTCATGGCAATTTTAAAACCTTTACCCTCTTCACCAATTAAATTTTCGGCTGGAATGCGACAATTATCAAAATAGAACTCACAAGTGTCCGAACCCCGGATACCCAATTTATCTTCCTTTTTACCCACCGAAAATCCTTCCCAGCCCTTTTCCACAATAAAAGCTGAAACGCCTTTATAACCGATATCTTTGGTGGTTAAAGCATAAACGATTGCTACATCTGAACTAATACCATTGGTCACCCAATTCTTGGTGCCATTTAATACGTAATGATCACCATCTTTTTTGGCGAAAGTGCGCATGGCACTGGCATCCGAGCCGGACTGGGGCTCACTCAATGAATATGCTCCAAGAATCTCTCCTGTCGCTAATCGTGGTAGATATTTGGCCCGCTGTTGATCATTACACCAATTCAGAAAAATCTGACAAACCAGTGAATTATTCACTGACATAACCACTGCGGCAGAAGCATCGACTCGCGCCAATTCTTCTATGGCAATGACATAACTGACAAAATCCATTCCTGCACCCTGCCATTTATCCGGGACAACCATACCCATAAAACCAAGCTCAGCCATCATTTTAATCTGCTCAACTGGAAATTTGGCTTCCTCGTCCCGTTCCATGACTCCCGGAGCTAAATTTTCTTCGGCAAAATCTCGGGCAGTCTGCTTGATCATCAATTGTTCATCGGAATAATTGAAATCCATCAGATTACCTCCACTATTAAAGCTGCAGCTTCCCCACCACCAATGCAAAGCGTGGCTAATCCGGTATTTGCGCCGGTTCGCAACATGGCATTTATCAGCGTCGCCAGGATGCGAATTCCCGATGCTCCAATCGGATGACCCATCGCTATCGCACCACCATGAATGTTCACTTTTTCCATAGGAATATTAAAATCAGCCACCGCTGCCATTGTAACTGCTGCAAAGGCTTCATTAATTTCCCATAAATCAATCTGATCAGCAGTCAGCCCGGCCTTATCAAGGGCTTTTTGAATTGCTATTACCGGAGCGGTTGTAAACCACGCGGGAGCCTGAGCCGCTGATGCCTGAGCGACTATCCTAACTAATGGTTTTAGGCCAAATTCCTCGGCTTTTTCCGCTGACATTAATATGGCTGCACCAGCTCCGTCATTAATTTTCGAAGCATTGGCAGCAGTTATGGTTCCTTCGCGATCAAAAGCCGGGCGCAGCTTGACCATTTTCTCAAAATTTGCCCGCTGTGGTTCTTCGTCTTCGCTCACTGAAATCGGATCACCTCTTCGCTGGGGTACATCTACTACCGCTATCTCATTTTTAAACCATCCCTCAGATTGAGCTTTGTGGGCACGCTCATAGGATTGTTTAGCAAAATCATCCTGCATTTCGCGAGTGTATTTACGGTCCTTTGCACAAAGTTCGGCACAATTCCCCATATGAATATCATTATAAACATCCCAGAGTCCGTCATGCACCATACCATCGATGATTTTCCCATGGCCCAATCGGTAGCCGGTTCTAGCTTTTGACAGTAAATAGGGTACATTGGTCATGGATTCCATACCGCCGGCAATGATGACATCGGCATCTCCGGTTTGAATCGCCTGGGTTGCCAGCATTACCGATTTTAGGCCTGATCCACAAACTTTATTTATCGTGAGACATTCAACAGAATCTGGAATATCAGCACCAAGAGCAGCTTGCCGGGCCGGAGCCTGTCCTGCGCCCGCCGGTAAGACGTTTCCCATTATTACTTCATCAATAGAATCAGTCGATATTTGTCCTTCTTCGATTACAGCCTTGATAGCAATTGACCCCAATTTAGTGGCCGGTATACTGGCTAATGAGCCCTGAAATGAGCCCACTGGTGTTCGTTTGATATTCGTAATTACAACATCGCGTAATTTATTCATGATTCCCCTTTAATAGATTGTGGTCGGATTTACTGCTAAAATAAAAAAAGGTCTGTAAGTTTACAGACCTTCTAAATTGATTAATTAATCTTATAATAATACCCAGCATAATAAGACCCTGATTTACAGCTAAATCGGAAATTTGATTTTTATTGTAGCAAATAGGTACTGCGGAACTAATAATATAATTCAATGCTGTCCCCCTGATGAATCAGACGGCGATTTAATGTTAAAATATGTCAAGGTCCGCATATTCAGAATTACCTGTTCCTGGCAATTATGTGACGAAAGAGAAAATACTTTTTAGGTACTTGCAAATAACAATTTCAATACGAGAAGTTAGCATTATTTTAGACAGGAAACATAATTTTTAGCGCCTTGTGATCTAATTCTGGTTTCCATTCAGCAATTCGTAAGCCTTGATAATTTCCTTCACTAATCGATGGCGAACAACATCAGATTTCGTTAGTTCCACAAATCCGATTCCATCAATGTTGCGTAGAATATCATTAACCTGGATCAACCCGGACTCTGATTTACGCGGAAGATCAATCTGGGTAATATCACCGTTTATTATGGTTTTTGAATTCACTCCGAGTCGTGTTAGAAACATCTTCATCTGCATCGAAGTTGCGTTCTGCGCCTCATCCAAAATTAAGAATGCGTTATCCAGTGTTCGGCCGCGCATATAAGCCAGCGGGATTACCTGAATTACTTTTTTGGCCAGCCATGGTTTCAGTTTAGTTTGGGGCAGCATATCTGCCAGAGCATCATAAAGTGGCGCAAGGTACGGGTCTACTTTTTCCTTCAAATCTCCTGGTAAAAATCCCAAATTTTCACCCGCTTCAACCGCCGGCCGGCATAAAATAATGCGACCAACTTCGTGTCGTTCCAAGGCAGCAACAGCGAAAGCAACTGCCATATAAGTTTTACCGGTCCCGGCCGGACCGATACTCAGGGTAATATCATTCTTCCTGACCACTTCGATGTATTTATTTTGACCTGGCGTTCGAGCGCTGATAGCACCCTGCCTGGCATAATGGATTACATCATCCGGCATTTCCGGTTTAATACTATTCTCGACGTTAACCAGTTGAATCAATTTATCTACATCCCCAGTTGTCAAACTACCACGACGGGAAAGCGTCTGGTTCATTTCATGGATTAGTCCAGTTACAATTTCAATATTCTTCTTATCGCCATCGATCTGCAAAGTGGATCCACGTGCTAATAATTTGACTGAATATTTTTTCTCGAGTAATTTGATATGGGCATCAGCGACGCCAAATAATGACGCTAAGTCGATCCCCTTTAAGTCAATTGTTTTTAGCATTGATATGAGAAGTTGTGTTAATTTTTACTATGATACTTAGTTATTTTATGTGGGTATCGCCATTGATGGCAGAACAATTTATGGGTTTTTAGACCAAATTTCTAACCACATTTCAAGAAAAAATAATTTTCATGACCAATAAGTGTACAAAGATTTTTATAGTAATTTTGGCCGGGCTGTTTTTTGCCTGTCAGATTCCATCTAATAAATTTGAAATACCTTCAGTGGAAAATGCTGAATTCCTCTGGAAACAAGGTGATAAGTACTGGGAAAAACGGCACGAAGAAAAAAACGCTCGAACCGCTTATCTGTTTTATAAAAAAGCCGCCAATCTGATACCGGATAACCAGGAATTATTACTTAGTTATTGCCGGGCTGCCTATTTCCTGGGTCATTATATCGAAACTGAGCAATCTGTTCGTGATAGTATTTTTTTAGAAGGTATCAATATCGGTGAAAAAATCCTATTTCTATCTGAAGAATTTAATGCATCTTTTGAAAACGCTGAAGGGGATAGCAATCTGCGGAAAATCGCTGCCATAGCGACTAGTCCGGATTATTTAATCCCGGCTCTGTATTGGTGGTCAGCCAATTTGGGCAGATATATGGTGTACCGTCCCGCAATAATGAGATTACAGTATCAAGAGACCATCGAAACCGCCATGCATCGCATCCTCGCGGTGGAACCGGAATATTATTACAGTGCTGCAAATCGCTTTTTTGGCGCACTCTACGCAAGAATTCCCGGGATTGAATTATCACGGTCAAAATATTATTTTGATCTGGCCATCAGCAAACAACCCGATTATCTGGGTACCTACACCCTACAAGCCGAATTTTATCATACCAAAGCTGGTAACCGGGAACAATTCCATGCCGACCTGCAGTTTGTTATCGATGCGGATGCTACGGTTCTACCGGATGTAATGCCCGAAAATCTATTCGAGCAGGAGTATGCAAAAAGATTGCTCGAACGTGAAAATTTATTGTTCGAATAGACAATAATTTCCCAAATATTTGGTCATTTATTAAATTTAATCTATGCTGACGGTGGTTTTATATCTACTGCTGACCCTATTGGTAATATTGGTAATACTGGTTGGTAGTCTATTTTTGCCATGGAAATTCGGTTTGACCGGGGAACTTGCTAGCGCACCCGAGAAATTTACTGGAACTGGTTCAGCAACAATCGGTGCAAACACCTGCGGGATATCTGTTAAGTTGCAAAAAGAACTAGTAATTGGCATAGGACCATACAATAATCCATGGTTGAAGAAATCCATTAAACCTAATAAATCTAAGCAAAAGACCGTTAAAGAAAAACCTTCAACCAAAAAAAAGAGTAAAACACTACCAATTGGATTCTATAAAAATTTGATAAAATCCACGATCTCACGCGTCCACTGGCACCGCCTTAATTTGCAGGGGCAGATCAATTTCCAAAATCCTATGAAAACCGGTATAACGATGGGATTAATCCAATGGCTAAAAATGATTACCCCTGCTGACCGCTCACGAATTGATATTGACACTAAATTTGTTGGCAACAACCAAACCGATTTAGCTGGCGACTTACAATTTCGTACCCAGCCGGCAATGTTGGTAATTTTCGCTGGAATAGCGTACATTCGACAAAAAAATAACCGAGGATAAATATGAGCATTGATAACCTTGTTAAAAACACCTTACACGAGCTACAGGAATTGATGGCAACAAAAACCGTCATCGGTGAACCGGTTGAAACCGGTGAGCATACTGTTTTACCCGTATCAAAAGTTTCATTCGGCTTTGCTTCCGGTGGTGGTACCGGGGAAGCTGATACCAAAGATAAAGGCAAAGGCTCAGGGGAAGGAATTGGCGGCGGCTGGTCAATTGAGCCGGTTGCATTTGTTATCGTCGGTCAAGATGGAGCCAAATTACTGACAATCGGTGAAAACGAAGGTATTGGCAGTAAAATCATGGATTTGGCACCCAAAGTAATGGACGTTGTCTCCAATCTAACTGGAAAAAAAAGCAAAGATAAACCGGAGACTGAAACCACCGAAGAATAAAACACAGTTCTATATTAACCTGTTAACACAGGAGAAATCATGATGTCATTGAGGAAGTTCAGTATATTATTAATTGCAGTTTGTCTTATTTTTTTCTTTTCGCGGGGGGGCAACCAATGGTGAAGATCAAGTCAGGGAATATATCGCTCAATGTCTGGTACATATTGAGCAGAATGAGTTCGTAGAAGCTTTAGTCAGCCTGGATGCTGCGTTGCTATTGCAGGGAACCAATCCTGAATTGTACCGGTTGCAGGGTCAGGTGCTGGAAATTCTCGAACGGCCTGATGAGGCCGTGTCAGCCTGGAAAAACTGTCAAAAGTTTACCGACGATCCAGTGCTGCGTGAAGAATCGATCCGCCACATCGAAAACCTGAACTCTGACTGATGCTGCGCCGAATTTGTTTCGGCATTTGCCTGTTTTTTATAGCCTGTCAACCACCGGTGGTGGTAAAACCGGATTTTGACTTCCATACAATTAAGCGTTTGTCAGTGGAACCGGTACGCGACATATCATCTTTCCCCGGTTCCGGTACGATTATTTATCGCAGTCTTGTACATCAGTTATTGCGAATAGGGATCCAAGTGGTTGAGCGCAACGATCTGTCAGCAATTACTACGGAAGCCGCTATCAGTCAGACTATGGCCGATGACGAATTTGACCTTAAACTGGCTTCACCAGATGCTGTTTTGATCTGTACAATTAGTGAATATACCGATGGTCATGTCATCATAATTCCTGTTATTACCGAGGATAAGGGTCGAACGGTGACTACTACTACGGAAACCACTGAACCAGTCGCAATCGGTGACAGTAATTCGGAAAGTGAATCAGGTCAAAAAACCATAATAACGGAAGAAATTACCAAAATCGCAGGAGTAATCACTCAGACGGAACGATTGGAATACATCGATTCCCGGGTAAGTATAACTTTACAGATGGTTCATCTTGAAACAGGTGATATACTTTGGTCCAATACTTATCGGTATAATTCCCTCAGCATTGCCCATGCCGTTACTCAATGCGTGTATGGGGCAGTTAAACCGCTTAAAAAAATTATGTTTTAAACTGGTGTTTACCTTAGTCAATTCCAGGGAATAATTTTTCGTACCGGCAGGTTGCTTGCCAAGAAACCAGACATTTCTTCCTTCATTGATTTCTTAAGTTCCAAGGGTAATGAAATTACTTTATCATCTTTATAAAGTGGCTGGTTGAATATTTTACTTTCAGGTCGCAGTTTTCGCAAGCGTTTATGAAAAGTTTCGTTCATCCGGAAAGGCCCATATTGCACATCATAAATCGATTCCGTGGACAAAGTGGAAAAAACTTGTTTGACAAATTTACCATATACCTCCGACCAGTCACTGGAATAAATCATAGGATCGATACAAAGGCGTACCTGCCAGCCCTCTTGTAGAGCTGAATTTATTGCCGATAGCCGCTTCCCCAGATCAGGGGTTAAATGCTCATACTGGGCAATTATCTTATCGGGCGAAATTGTCCATGAGAATAGAATATTTTTCGTTGGTTTAATTTGTGAGAAAATCGATTTGAATGAGCTCTTAGTCCGCACTTCCAGCAATAATCCAGCGGTACGATGAGCAAAGCTGATCCAATCTTTAAGCAGGGGAATTCTATTATCCAGCGCTAACAAATCAGTATCATATGATAAAGCCAACAACAACGGTTGGCTGCTATCGGGTCGCCGGTCAATTTCAGTAACGACTGATTCCATCAAAGCAGTCTGATTGACAAATACAACCAGGTTGGAAGACTGATATTTTCCCTGTAAAAAACAATATTCACAATCATAAATACAATTCAAAATCGGAGTATTATAATAGAAATTAGGGTTACGGTAATCCTGGCATTCAGGTGATCCCTGGTAAATCAAAGCTCCCTGCTTGACCGCCAATATCAGACTTGGGTTCTGTTTTTGAATTAGGAATTGCTGGTTAGCACGGTTGAAGATATTACGATAGTTTTTTATTCCAATCTGAACAGTATTAGGAAAGTTCGTCAAAATCTTTTTGGTCAGAGGATATTCCCTGGCTTGTTCTTCGACATAGATATGGGCGAATCTATTTGCCATTCAAGAATTCCCGCAGCTTAGAAAAGCGTTGATTACGTTCAGCCTTAGTCTGGGGAGGCTGTGCTGTATACTCTTCCCACCCGGTTGGTATCTCCCCCAATAGCAAATGGCAACTAAACAGATCATTGCGCAAAATTCGCTGTTGCGCTGCTGTCAACCTCAAAGTGCTGGTAATCTGGTCAATTATCGCCTGTTCCGGTTCAGGCACCATGCTAGCCGGCGCTATTTTCATTTTCCGTAAAATATCAATCAGCTTTTCAATCTGGGAGATTTCCCCAGCAATGATTTTCGAAACACTGTCAGCAGTAAGGTGATCGACATCCAGATGATCAGACACGATTTTTAATAATACAACCTGATGGGGTGCCATAAATGTCAGGGCGGCACCGGCAAACCCGACCGATTCCATATCCACTAATCCGGAAAAGTCACCGACGGTTCTGGCATCTGTGACAACCTTATCAAATGTTGCAACTTGCTGTTCTGGAAAATCATGCCTGAACAGTATATCTGGATAATAATTCCGCCCGGTATTGTTGTCGACAATTTTATTAATTAAAAATGCATTGCCGACACCATATTCATGTGTGGTACTACCTGCAATTCCCAGATTTAGAATAATCAAATGCCGCTTATCAGACGACTGATCCAAGATATGGGTAGCTGCTATTGTTGCTTTTAGGCGGCCTATACCACTTACGATCAATGTGATTCCGTCATTGCGAAATACATCAAATTTGGGGAATGCAAAGTCCTTTTTCAACCGATAGTGATCAATCAGTGGCCGAGCTTCGCATAGCAGTGCAGTCTGTACAATTATATTATTCATAATTAGAAAAATTAAGCATTATATTTATATTGTTCTAAAATAATATTCTACATCTAATGTCGGGAAAACAATAGCAGTAAACCAATGATGACCTTATTATTTCGTGATCATTTCAGTCATTACAACTGGCAAATAACATGAATCTACTTATACAGCGAAAAACACTAATTAGTTTGTTAATAACAGTAGGCAGCATTATCCTTGTTATTAGCAACTGCG
>CAZIJQ010000050.1:0-19988 GCA_964539785.1 uncultured bacterium
TCTATTGGGCCATTGAATAATCGAGCATATTCAAGAACTATGACCTTTTTTCTAAATCTTAAATATTTTCTTATCTCTTCTTTCATCAGATTTTCCTCCATTATACACATGCAAATTAGGGCTATGTGTCCGAGAGGTTATGGAGGATTACACCAAGGATCGTATCCAATTTGTGTTAAGATAATCATGATATAGAACCGGGAGCGTCTGGTTCTTAAATGAGGTTTTCGATATCACGGAAAACCCGACAATCACTTGGCTGAGGTCTTATTCGGGTGGTATTAACGCTTCTAACAATCCCGTGTTCCATTGACCTGTTTCATCCGAATAAATTCCAAACTCGGAACAAAATTCCCAATAGCTCCAACTGAAGGTTCTCTTTTCTGCCAGCCGGGCAATGAAATTGGTCCAACGAATCCTTGAATCCATGTCAGCCGCCTTATAAGCGCCAAATTCACCTAGATAAATCGGTCGATTATTGGCGTTTGCCCAATCTCTAACCTTATTAAAATCATTAATAACATTAGTTGTGTCAGGATGGCTTAAATGCCATTGTGTGCCAAGCCATGCATTACTTCCTTGTACCCACGCCGCACCCTGGTGGGTGAAATGAAACGGATCGTAATAGTGAACAGTTACGATGAGATTGGTATCGATTGGTGGTATGTATAATTGATCAATTTGAGAAACACCACCCCAGTTAGCCGTCCCAATCATCAGTGTCCGGTGAGGATTACTTACCCTGATTGTATCAATTGCAGCCACCAAGTAATCATTCCACAGACTATCAGTTAATGCGTCATTCGGCTCATTTAAGACTTCAAAAATCAAGTCCAGGGAATGGTTTCTAAATTGAGTGCCTATTTGTCCCCAAAGATGCAACAGTTTTTCCTTATTTTCTTCCGGTTCAGTCATGATTTCTTGATAGTGATGAATATCAACCACCACCATCAATTCACGTGCGAGCGCTTGGTCAATTACAGTTGTTACTCGTTCCATGAATACGGGATAAATGGTGTAAGGATGGTCTAGTTCCGAATGAGCAGACCACCGTACTGGTATCCGGACTGAACTGAATCCATAGGATTTGATTAAATCAAAATACTCGCTTTTAATAGTAACACCCCAGTCACCCTCATTTGGGGCATCCAGACCATTACCTAAATTTATTCCTCGACCTAATTTTTGATTTTGGACAAATGGATCGACCTCATCATTTGCTGGAGAGGCAGTATCATCTACCGGGGCGATATCATTAGTGTTATTGTTACAGCCAAAGGATAAAAGTGATACAGTCGTTAAGAATATTATCATCAATTTAATCAACGGGATTCCAGGAAATGAAGCTGGCGTATAATGATTAATTTTTATGCGGCTATTTGGCGATATATTTTTCAGCTTCATGGTTAACCTCCATTAATTACCAATTATGAGTTGGATTATTGAACCATTGGAATGCTTCAATTAAGACTGGTAAACTTGTATAAACTGTTAAATGGTTATTAATTCTTCCTTATCCTAGTTCTACTACTACAATATTGTGTTCTTTCATTCTATCCAATGGTATTAATGTACCATCAATTTTTTCGTCGTTGATTGTAATCGATTTAACGCCTTTTTGTACGGCATTTAAATTTACAATACTGATACTAAAATTTTTCTGACGGAAACGTCGTGTGATTTTCAGATCCCGCCATGTTGATGGAATGCAGGGATCGATCCTTAACCCATGGTAATCCGGTTGGATCCCTAATATGTATTGGGTAGCAGCGTAATAGGACCAGGTTGCAGCACCAGTCAACCAGGGCAGACGTGAAGTTCCAAACCGGGGACTGTATTTACTATGAGTAAATTGGCAATAAACATAGGGTTCAATCTCCCGGACTTCTGCTTTTGAATTATAAGCAGCAGGCATAAAAGCACGGTAATAGGAATAGGCATTATCACCATTGCCAAGCATCGTTTCAGCAATAATTGCCCAACCCTGAGTATGGGAAAAGATTGATGCATTTTCTTTCATCCCCGGATTGAATAATGAGGCTTTCACAATGTGGTGATCGGTTTTATAATAGGGTGGAGCACAAACCATTAGTCCGAAATCCGTTGCTAATTGGTCACGGACTGCTTTAATCACCAGGTTTGCTTGTCGGGCTGAAGCATGCCCACTTATAACCGACCAAGATTGCGGATTAAGCCAGAGACTACCTTCATCATTCTCATGGGAACCGATTTTCATTCCATCATCCCGGTAGGCACGGATGAACCATTCTCCATCCCAGGTATGTAACTGTAGATTGTTATCCAAGATTTTTAGATTTTCCCTGGCCCAATTCGATTCCGCTGGTTGGTCTAGTATTTCACCGATTTCCAGGTAAGTTTTTAAGGCATAGCGCAGTTGAAAACCAACAAAAACTGATTCACCCCGGTACCCCAGTTCAAGGCAATCGTTCCAATCAGCCGACAAACCGCATGGCAAGCTATGGACCCCACTGTGTTCGAGGGTGAACAATATTGCCTGTTTCAAGTGTCCAAATACTGTTGCTGATCCCTGGTCGGCATAGGGTAGGATTTTATCGTAATATTTGAGGTCACCGGTTTCTTTGACGTAAGCAGGAACCGCATTGAATAACCACAGGCAGTCATCGGAACGATAAGCATTATCTGGGGGCGGTTCTTCCTGCCCTGGATTGTGGGTAAACGGTTTCACCACCGGCATTGCTCCCCCCGATGATACTTGTCCAGTAATCATTAACTCCAGACGTTTTCCAGCCTCTTCTGGAATAGTGTGCAGGACACCCAGGAGGTCCTGTACGGTATCCCTGTATCCCAGTCCGTCGCGTTCACCGCTATATATCAGACTAGCCGCCCGCGACCATGCAAAAGTGATCAAACAATTGAAAGGACTCCACATGTTGGTCATGCTATTGAATTCGGGGTCAGGTGTTTCAACCGTCATTCCCTCCAACTGATTGTGCCAGTATTTCTTTAAACCACTAAATTCCTGTTTAATCTTCTTTATGTCCTGAAATTCCCGGATCGTCTTAGCGCCCTCATTAGCTGCTTTACCAATCCCCATCAATACAGCTATTTCCTTAGTCTCTCCCGGCTCAAGAATAATATCAAGTTGTAAAACACCGCAAGCATTGTCGCCGGTGGCCAGTGAGTTGGTACATTGTCCGGTTTCGACTACTTCCGGATTATGATAAGATCGGTATTTACCCAGGAATTTATCGCGATCAGTGTCAAACCCGCTGACATCAGCTCCGATCACACCCAAAAATGTGTGTCGGTTACCATCGTGGTTTTTGAACTCGCCAGCGTTGTCCGGCAGCATTACATTAATACCATGATCGATTATATTGTCCACCAAATCCATTTTTACAATGTGCTGGGTGTATTGCAGATTGAAGAAATCCTGCCACAAGTGCCAGTTATTGGCATATTCAATGAATGTAAAAACTCGCAATCGGCGTTTAACCTTGTCTTGATTAGTAGTCTTCAGTAACCAGCATTCAAGATTTCGCTTCAGGGGGACGAAATAGGTTGTCTCGGTATGTATATTTGAATAAGTAGAATCGATAATGGTGTAAGCAGTTCCATGGCGACAGACCGATTTATAGTTTTCAAGTGGTTTTCCCACCGGTTGCCATGACGCAGACCAGAAATCTTTACTGTCTTGATCATGCAGATATAAATAACGCCCAGGTTGATCATTTGGAATTGAATTGAACCTCATGCGCATGAAACGTCCCTGGACGGCTGATTGGTAAAAACTATATCCGCCAGCATTATTGGTGATGATTGCGCCGTATTCGGTGGATCCCAGGTAATTACTCCACGATCGGGGCGTATCGGGTTTTTCGATTATGTATTCTTTATGTTCATCATCAAAATAGCCGAACTGCATGATCAAAGCCCCTTTTTAATTGGTTTACCTGTATAGCTGATTATCCGCAATACTTAAAAGACCTCTGAATTCTTCTTAATGTAGTCTATCAGATCATCTACTTGAGTAAATGCCAGGGCGGTGTAGGTATCCGCGGCACCGTAGTAAATGACGATTCTTCCGGTATCGGCATCAAATATATTAGCACAAGGAAAGACGACGTTTGGGACGAATCCAGTTGATTCGTAGGATTTTTCCGGCGTGAGTAAATAATCGCGAGTCCGAAATAGCACCACGCTGGGATCATCGATATCCAGCAGGACCGCCCCGATGCTGTATACAAACCCGTTGCAGGTTGATGCGACTCCGTGATACAACAACAGCCAGCCTTCAGTCGTTTCTATGGGAGTGGGACCAGCCCCAACTTTTACTCCTTGCCACCAACCTTGCCCCCCGCTACCCATGACAAATTTATGGTTACCCCAATGGATCAGATCCGGGCTTGTGCTAACATAAATATCGCCGAAAGGAGTATGCCCTGAATCGCTGGGTCGACTTAGTAACAGGTATTTCCCATTCACTTTTCTGGGAAAGAGAACTCCGTTGCGGTTGTAGGGCATCAATGGGTTTGATAGCCGGATAAAGGTACTGAAATCAGTTGTTTTACCTAATCCAATTGATGGACCACCCAAGTCGTCACACCAAACAATATAATGCTGATTCTCGATCTTGACTAACCGGGGATCGTAACCATAACTGACTGGCACGGGATTTCCGTGGGCATCTGTCCAATGAATTGGATCTGGTCCAATCTCCCACTCCAGTCCGTCAGGACTGCTACCGAAAAACAATGTTGCCCGGCCATTTCTCTGATCTCCTCTGAACACACCGATAAATTGACCTTTATAGGGTAACACAGCGCTGTTGTATATCCGTGCAGCTTTAGAGATCGGATTCCAGGCAAGGATTGGATTTGCACTGTATCGCCAAACAATATCTGTACAGTCTGCTGATTTATCCTCCCAGGGCAGGTTGGAGGTTGGTTCATCAATAATCGTTTTTATGGTCATTTTACTCGTCTTATTTGCTAATAAGCATTTTTCTGATGAAAATTATTCTGTTGTGTTTTCTCCGCCATTCTCTTTACGACGTTTAGCCAATTCGTCCCCAATCTCCTTCACCCATCGATCATTTAAAGGATAAAAAAGTGAAATAATGATCGAAAAAACACCTAGCCCGGCAGGGATCAGGCTAAAGAGCAGAATCAAACCTTTCAGGCTTTCCTGGGATTGAGCCTGGTTGGCTTCAAAACCAACTTGGGACATGAGCGTTAATGCTACATATGCACCGAAGGCCCAGCCAAATTTCTGGGACATCGTAGAGGCAGAAAATACTAAACCGGTCGCCCGGCGCTTGGATTTCCACTCAGCGTAATCGGCGGTGTCCGCATACATTGCCCAAAGCAGTACGCTTAAAGGACCGCCAGTCATTGATCCAGTTATCTGGAAAAAGAAAATCAGACCCAATTGGTGAGCATCAAGAAAATAAAAAGCGGCAGTACTGAAGATGGCAACAATGAAAATTGAGACAAAGGCTCTTTTCTTTCCGACTGATTTAGCGAACCAACTGACCAGCACCACGCCGATAAACGATGATATTTGTCCGACGGTATTAAAAGCTGACGCCAGTGCTGTAAAATCGTAATTGGCAGCATTCATAAAGGGTAAGGTGACTTCCTGTTCTCCGATCACATATTTAAAATAATGGACTGTCACGCTACTGCGTACAGCCACAAACAGGATAAATGTGATTGTGGTCGCGAGTAGGATCAACCATGGTTTATTCGTTACTAATTCGAACAGATCTTGTTTGATGGATGACTTTTGACTTGCCGGTGGTTGGACACGTTCCTTGGTGCCCATAAACGTGATCAAGAAAAATATGATTGCGGCAACGCCATAAATCATAAATGAATATTGCCACCCTTGAGCATCATTTCCTTTTCCAAGGACTTGAACCAAGGGCAGGAGGGTGGCAGAAACGATGATACCGGCACCAAATGCGAACAGAAATTTAACAGAGGAAACGGTGGTACGTTCATTCGAATCCGCCGAAATTACTCCCAGTAATGCCGTGTATGGAATATTGATGGCGGTGTACAACATCATGATGATAATGAATGTAACATAGGCCCAGATTATCTTTCCGGAAGGTCCAATATCGGGTACGGTAAATGCAAAGACTCCTGCTACGGCAAACGGTACACATAACCAGAGTAGATACGGGCGAAACTTACCCCAGCGAGTTTGAGTGCGGTCTGCCAGAATCCCCATTAAGGGATCATTTATGCCATCCCAAATTCGGGTAACAAGAAACATAGTGGCAGCCACCGAAGCAGGAATAAGGAAAACATCAGTATAGAAATATGTAAAATATAACATAAAGGTTTGCCAGTATAGGACTGAGGCGAGATCTCCAAAACCGTATGATATTTTTTCTTTAAATAACAATTTTTGGGTTAATGCATTCATAAAAATCCCCTCTATAGAATTACTTGATTAATCATCTAAATAGATGAATAAAACCGGCAAATCAGGTCTGGTGGAATTATTGTAACGGTATACGTGTAATCACGCCCATTTTAGAACCCCTGAATTTAGAATTTACAGAGGTATTATTAAAGCAATACTCCTCAATCGATAGGCAGATTGTGGTATATTTTCATTATATTTATTGATCGCCCTATATTACTAAAAAAATAATGTCTAAAGTGCCCGGCGTATGATAGGATTAAACCAGGGAAATGGCTAATTTTGCACATGCTCAAATATCGCAATAACAACCTATAGTTTATCAATTAATATACTATAGCCAGTTACATGTTATAATCATTATTATGGGGCGAAAATCCTAAATTAATTATGAAACTAAAAAATCAAGTTGAATCATGAAATACGGTTACTTCGATGATCGGGCAAAAGAATATGTCATTACCGATCCCAAGACTCCCTTCCCATGGATTAATTATCTTGGCAATCAGGATTTTTTCTCCATAATATCAAATACTGGTGGTGGATATTCTTTTTATCGCGATGCTCGTCTGAGACGTATAACACGGTACCGTTATAATAATATACCCATAGATAACGGGGGGAAATACTTCTATATAAAGGATGGTGAAGATGTCTGGTCCCCTGGATGGAAACCCGTTCAAGCCCCATTAGAAAAGTATTGCTGTCGGCATGGTCTTGGATACACCATCCTGAGCTCGGAATTCAATTCAGTAAAGGCTGACTTGTTGAATTTTATTCCATTGGGACTTGATGGGGAAGTACAGCAGTTGCAACTAACAAATAATGGGGCTGAAACAAAAAACCTGCATATATACTCGTTAGTTGAATTTTGTCTATGGGATGCCCTCGATGATATGACCAATTTTCAACGCAACTTGTCCATCGGAGAGGTTGAAGTTGAAGAATCGGTTATCTACCATACTACCGGATACAATGAACGTAGAAATCATTTTGCTTTTCATTCTGTTAATCATCCCACAGATGGATTTGAAACGGACCGTGACACATTTTTCGGATTGAATAATGGCTGGGAAAATCCAGAAGTTGTATTAACTGGTCAATCTAAAAATTCAATTGCCCAAGGGTGGTCACCGATCGGTTCACATCATCTCTCTTTCACCTTGGTTCCTGGTGAATCTACAACCCTAATTTTTATACTTGGATATGTTGAAAATCCTGAAGAGGATAAATGGGAAGCCCCCGGGTCAATCAATAAATCCAAAGCAAAGCGAATGATTAGTCAGTTCCAGGATCCAAATACAGTTGAAGAAGCTTTGGCGGAACTCAAAGAACATTTTTCGGATCTATTATCTGTACATCAACTAAATAGCGCAGAATCAAAATTGGACAGGATGGTAAATACTTGGAATCCCTACCAGTGTCTGGTTAACTATTACATGTCGCGTAGCGCTTCTTACTTTGAATCGGGTATCGGTCGTGGAATCGGATTTAGAGACTCCAATCAAGATGTTATCGGGTATGTTCATCTCGTTCCAGAAAAAGCCCGCGATCGGATTCTTGATCTGGCATCTATCCAGTTTGATGATGGGAGTGTCTCCCACCAGTATCAACCATTAACCAAAAAGGGAAACGAGAATATCGGATCGAATTTTAATGACGATCCGCTATGGTTGATTCTGTCTACGATGGCTTACATTAAAGAAACAGGGGATTGGGCAGTTCTAGATGAACCCGTCCTGTTTCATGGGAATCTCAACAATAAAGCGTCCTTATTCGAGCATCTGAAACGAGCTTTCTATCAGGTTGTAGATAATGTTGGTCCAAATGGGTTACCCAGGATTGGCCGAGCTGACTGGAATGATTGCTTGAATCTCAACAGTTTTTCAACTGACCCTGATGAATCATTCCAAACAGCTAGTAATAAATCCAGAGGATCTGCCGAATCGGTTATGATTGCTGCAATGGTAGTTCTTTTTGGTGCTGACTTCGTGAAAATGTGCCGTCAGAAAAAACTGAAGGATGATGCGGATCGTGCGGAATCCTGTATAAATCAAATGGAAAAGACCATCAACCGGGCAGGGTGGGACGGCCAATGGTTCCTTCGGGCTTATGATTATGAAGGTAATAAAGTTGGCAGCAAAGAATGTGAAGAAGGAAAAATATTTATCGAATCACAAGGATTCTGTGTCATGGCCGGGATTGGCCTAAAGGACGGAAAGGCCCAAACCGCGCTTCACTCTGTCAAGAAATACTTAGCCTGTGATTATGGAATTGTACTCACTCATCCTGCATTTACTAAATATCAAATAAACCTCGGCGAGATCACAACTTATCCGCCGGGATATAAAGAGAATGCGGGTGTATTCTGTCATACCAATCCCTGGATCATTATTGCTGAAACTTTATTAGGAAATGGAGATCAGGCTTTCGATTATTACTGTCGAAACGCCCCAGCTTATCTGCAGGAAATAAGTGATTTGCACAAAACCGAACCTTATGTATATGCTCAAATGATTTCTGGGAAGGACTCACCCAAACCGGGAGAAGCCAAGAATTCATGGCTTACCGGTGCTGCCGCCTGGAATTACTACGCTATCAGTCAGTTTATTCTGGGAATTAGACCTGATTGGGATGGATTACTGATCGATCCTTGTATTCCTAAGTCCTGGAGTGGCTATACAGTAAAGCGGAAATTTCGACAGGCAACCTACACCATACATATAAGAAACCCCAAACATGTTAACCGGGGAATTAAAACCATCAAGGTCGATGGTCAACCAATCGCCGATAACTTACTGCCGGTTTATTCCGATAATAAGGAACATCTTGTGGAAGTAGTTATGGGGTGATAATCAGCTAATTAGACTATTACTGTTTTCCAGTCTTAGCACGATATTCGTGTACTACAAGACAATTAAACCTCCCGCAAATGCGAATTTCAAAGCTGCCTGGTAAGCGCCCGGCGTTGATTTGGTTGAAAGCCACAATCTAATTGTCAATTCAATTGTCTACGCTCTCACGACACAGTTAGTGAGGAGGTGGAAAATTAAGTATACGAGTGCTAAACGGCCTATGACTCTGGCGCTAATCAATCGTTAACCTGTTATACCATGTTTTTTTCAAAAGGAAGCTGGTCACAATTAAAACAAAAATGGTAATCCACATTTGTTGATATTCCTTGATGATCAGGTATATTGGAGCAAGAACCAAGGTCATTTGCCAGACAATACCGATTCCCACATTCATTAAATCACGGGCTGCACTGGAATCAAGTATAAAGGATGGATTTTCTGCTTTCACCAAATTGTATACCGGTTTCCAGAATCCCCATGGTCTTACCTGGCGGTAAAACAATTTAAGAACCTCAATATCATCAGCGTCCGTCATTAAACTCCCAATTACACAGGCAATGCCAGATGCCGCCATAATATAGGGAAAAGCCTGTAAAGGATCCATCCCGGGAAACAGGATGGGAACCAGCATCGCTGAAACCACCCCAATAATCATTCCCCCAAAATATCCATAGCCGTTGAACCGCCACCAATGCCATTTGAGAATATTTGGCACTGCGAATCCCCCCCACAATCCGGAAACGATCCACTGCATGGCGGAATGGATTGATTGGGCCATGGAACCAAAAAGGATTCCCACGATTACGATTAACACGGACGCTGCGTAACTCATCAATATGTATTGGCGGTTCGTACCATTTTTGCGAATATAGCGTTTGTAAATATCATTGACCAAATAAGCAGCTCCGGCATTCACTGTCGAATCAAAAGTAGACATATATGCCGCCAGCAATCCTGCAATGATCAGACCCGTTACTCCAACTGGAATAAAATTGTTTACTACATAAGGCATGATCAATTCAAAGTCGATAGAATCGCCCATGAATTGTAAATGGTCACTGAAAAAAACCAGTCCTAAAACAGTGATGGCAGCAATCATCAACCAGCGGGGAAAGAGAGCAATGGACACCAGTCCGCTCATCAACGATGATTCCTTCGGACTCCGGGTTGCCAACACCCGCTGCATATCATAATTGGGCGCGGTTCCGGCCATGCTGTTCAAGATGCCTTTAATAATGATCATCATAATAATGATCGTAAAGAAATTATAGCCATCCAGATCGATACGTCCATTCACCGCCGGGATCAGAGAACTCCAATCAAGGTTTAACTCCCAACCAAAGAAAAATTGTTTCCAGCCGGCCGGCACTACCGCGGTCAGTTGATCCGGAGATACTTTGACAAAGGCAATGACGGCCAGAATTACCGAGGTAATGGTGAGAATCACAAACTGGATTACATCCGTTATTACCACACTATACATTCCCCCCAATATTACATAGATGGTAGTAATGGTCATGAGGATGATTGCGTAGGTGGACGGTAACCAGTCAAAGGGAAAGAATACGGAAGCAAAGCGGCCAATCCCCTGGAAGGCATAGATAAGGTATCCAATAACCATAACCAGGGCAAAAATCACTACGCTGAGGCGCGATAATTCCGCCCCCCGTCCTTTTCCAAACCGAGTACCGATCCATTCCGCACCGGTAATGACATTCGAACGTCGAATCCAGCGTGCGAGATAGATCATGAGAAAAATTTGATTAAAAGTCGGCCACAGCCATGGTAACCAAGCCCCTTTCAAACCATAGATAAATAATATAGTTACCAGCCACATCGTACCCGTGATATCGAACATCGAAGAGGCGTTTGACATCCCCAGGTAATACCATGGGATTCTACGACCGCCTAAGAAATAGGATTCGATACCCTGGCTGGCTCGTTTCCGAATATAGACTCCGGCAAGAACAACAAGAATCAGGTAAGCCCCAATAATCGCGATATCAATAGTATGTAAGCTCATTCTTTCAATTATCCCTTGTATTTATTTCAATGCCAATAGCTGATCATCAATTACCGACCAACCTGTCATACACAAACCCCGTTAAGTGTTTTGATACTCATCAGATCATCTTAAAAAAGTGTATAAATAAAAGGAGCGATCGCAGATCCCTCGGTCAATACAATGATAAGTCCAAGAAGAAGCAGAAAAAAAATGATTGGAGCCAGCCACCATTTTTTCCTTATTTTCAAATAATCCCAGAATTCCGAAAGAATCGATAGTTTACTCATCCTACGCACATGCCTTTCAATTTAGTTAAAATTGTTTAAGATATCGATCTGAATCTTTATGCTCACTGGCAAGGTAATTCCAATAACTCGGATTCGTTAATTTCCATTTCAGGTTTATAAAGCGTTCACCGAACAATTTCAGAATTACTCCAATTGGCATGAAAATGATAAAATACAGCAGGCCTAAAATAATCCTCGTCATTATCAAGGCTAAGATATTGGCCAAGATCATCCAAGCCTTATACAGCGGTTTTAATACTTTCGGCATCGAGATGGCCACTATAATTAATACCAAACCAGCAATCCAACTTATTTGAAAGGTCATTCGTTCCTTGTACAACAGGTACCCGCCCAGGATTGCCAGAATCACACCCAGCGTAAGCGCAAATTTACGGATATCTTTGTCTGTACTTTCTCCAGGTTTTAATTCTTCAAGCAGCGCTTTAATCAAGTACAATCTCCTTCCGCCAATCAGTATCTTCTTTCAGTGGCTTCTGGGTGCGTTTATCCAGCAAATAATTACCAAGTACCAGATAATCCATCTCTGTACGCATAAAGCAGAGATAGGCATCCTCAGGTGAGCAGACAATCGGTTCACCTCTGACGTTAAAGGATGTGTTAACAATTACAGGGCAATCATTTTGCTTATGAAACTCCGAAAGCAACTGATGATAACGCGAATTGGTCTGCCGATGGACCGATTGAATTCGTGCGGAATAATCAACATGGCTAACCGCTGGGATATCCGATCTGACAACATTAAGTTTTTCTAAACCAAAATAATTTTTCTGTTCAGCATCCATCTTGACCTGATGCTCTTTTGTGATATCAGCCACCAGCAACATATAGGGACTTTGACGATCAAGATCGAAATAATCTGAAATATTTTCACTCAGCACCGATGGAGCAAACGGTCTGAAACTTTCCCGATACTTGATTTTCAGATTCATCGTTTTCTGCATCTTAGCCGAACGTGCATCACCAATAATGGAACGTGCTCCCAAGGCTCTTGGGCCGAATTCCATCCTACCCTGAAACCAGCCAATAACATTCTCACTGGCGATCAATTCAGCAATCTTACAAACTAATTCCTGGTCACTCAACTTAATGAACGGATAGTGATTGGATTCAAGGAAACTTTCAATTTGGCGGTTACTATACTCTGGCCCGAGAAAAGATCCTTTCATCGAATCTAAGCATTCTGCCTGGCGCTGATTCCCCAAGTATTGATACCAAGCAAATAGAGCTGCCCCAACGGCACCGCCGGCATCGCCCGCCGCAGGCTGTATCCAGATATCCTTAAAAAGTTTGGTTCGGAGTAACTTACCATTCGCCACACAATTCAGGGCTACACCGCCCGCCAAACAAAGATTGTCCAAACCGGTTTCATGCTTTAAATGAATCGCTATTTTAATAAATATTTCTTCTGCCACTTCCTGTACGGATCTGGCCAAGTCCATATGCTTTTGGGTCAACTTACTCTCTGGTCGCCGGGGTGGCCCGCCGATCAGAGCGTTGAATTTCCGATTCGTCATTGTCAAACCGGCGCAATAATCGAAATATTCCATATTCATTCTAAACGAACCGTCATCCCGAACATCGATCAAGTGTTGATAGATCAAATCTTTATATTTCGGTTCACCGTAAGGAGCCAATCCCATGACCTTATATTCACCTGAATTCACCCGGAACCCGGTATAATAGGTAAAGGCTGAATATAAAAGTCCGAGGGAATGGGGAAAATGAATATCGGCCAGGATTTGAATCCTGTTATTCTTTCCGGTCCCGAAACTGGTTGTGACCCACTCGCCTACTCCATCCATCGTGATAAATGCAGCTTCCTGGAAAGGTGATGGGAAAAAGGCCGATGCGGCGTGTGATTCGTGGTGCTCCGTGAAAATAAGCTGTCCAGAGAATCCCAAATTTTCCCTTATCATATCCTTGAGCCAGAGTTTCTTTTTAATCCATAGGGGCATCGCTTTTAAAAAGGACTTGATCCCTAAAGGAGTATAGGAAAGATAGGTTTCCAGAATACGTTCGAATTTCAAGAACGGCTTCTCATAAAATACAACATATTCCACTTCCGTACTGGAAATTCTGGCATAAGTAAGACAAAAATCAATTGCGTTCTTTGGGAATGAATGATCGTGTTTTATCCGCGTGAACCGCTCTTCCTGGGCGGCGGCAATGATCTCGCCGTCTCGAATTAGGCAGGCGGCACTATCATGATAATAGAATGATAATCCTAAAATATACAATTAGACGACTTTCCTTACTTCATCAGTATCATTTTTTTTGTCAGCATTTTATCACCGGTTTTAATTATGTAAAAATAAACACCGCTGGCTAAATGATCTGCATTAAATTCAATTTGATAGAAACCTGGTTCCTGTTTTTTATTCACCAGATCAACTATTTTTTGGCCAGTGACATTATAAATACTTAGTTTGATATCATTGGATTGGTGTAACTCATAGCTAATTGTAGTCGTCGGATTGAACGGATTCGGATAATTTTGCAATAAAGAATATGAACTGGGAATTGCCGATTGCTCATGCTGAGTAATTACAGTCAACGGACTGCTATTTTCAAAAGTTACATAGAAGATACCGCCTACTCCTTCGGCAAGATTCAGTGTACGACTCTCTGAATCAAAGTTGGAAAATGGTTCGCCGTCTAAAATCACCGCAGTGATATTCAATAATGAATCTTCAATCGCAATCGGATACAGCAAAATCTGTCGGGCACTGTCGGTAGGTTCAAAATAATAATAAAGCGAAGCGGGATTCCTGTGGTAATAAAGGTTACTGTAAAGATACATGTAATAGCCCAACTCTGTGGAGTGGTAGCCGGCTTTATAATAGTCTCCTTTATCGGTTCCAGAGCTGGGACTGCGGTAGACATCACCATAGACGTGGTCGACGCAAGTATCCATGAAATAGTCAATCTGGTTATCGGCAAAGTCCAGGTAGTTCTCATCACCGGTAATATAATACACCATCATTCCAGCGGTAAAAGCCTGTTCCCATTCCCACCACTGACCATAATAATATATATTGCTCTGCGCAATGACATCATCCAGAATTATGGTCGTAGCTGTAATATATTCTGCATTCGGCTCAATTAAATATGCTCTGGCTAAACACCAGGCCGCTTTTAGCATATGACCCGTAAATAAAAAAGAATTATAGTCCGACTCTACCCAATCAGAATCAAAGATTTCCGCAAAACCATAGGAATAATGGTCCATCGTAGGCACCAGATGTTCAACAATGTTATCTGCCAATTGTAGCAGACGCGATTTGAAATCCCCGTCCCGAGTCAATAGATATAAAGGTAATCCATTGGTTGTAATTCCATCCACTGTTGGTGTAAAACCCTTACCATTGAGATTTGTCCAATCATCATTTGCTCTGTCATAATAACCCAGAAAACCATTTCTTGAATCCCAGAGATGATCGTCCAGAGATTGAAACCCCCTCATCAGGTATTCATAATCAATTTCACGAGCATTAGCTTCCCACATGGCAGCAATGCCGACCATGGCATAATGCTGAGTAAAGGACCACTTACCTGCTTCTCTATCATCCCAGCCGTCATTAACAGTATCCCAATAGGTATCATACATGAAATCTAAGGCGGCTCTTCCATATACCAGATAGGTTGTGTCTCCTGTCATCTGGAAACCGCGAGCCATTGCATATGCGTCTCTGGTTTGGGTTAGAAGATATTTCTCGGAATTGATTGGTGTACCATCTTCACTTACATTGGTAAAGAAGCCGCCATTCACGTTGTCGTAGGCATTTAACCATAGGTTTGCACAACTATCAACAAAACCAATATTTAAATCGGGATTGAGAATATATGGGCAATCAATCTCAACCTGAGCATCCAGCGCAAAGACCAGAAACATGTTGAGCCAAATTATTTTACTTCTTATTGCTTGAAATCTGCTCATAACTACCTCATGTTTGTACTAAATTCCCGAAGTCGACTCACTCCTGGATCCTGGGGAAAAGAATCCTTAAATAAACGGAAATATTTATCACCATTGTGATTATCTGAAACAGTGTAGCAGGCACGCGTCAGATTAAACAGTACTTGTCGATCTTTCGGATCCATGTTATAGGAAAGTCTGAGATATTGAATAGCTTCATCTATCTTCCCCATCGGTAAATACGTCTGCCCCAGCCATTTATAGGTATATGCCGATTGTACGAATTTCGCTGCATCCTGCATCAATTGGTTAGCCTGATCATATTGTTTCAATTTCAAATGGATATTCAGTGCATAATCGTAGAACATATCCATTGCAGGTATAGAGTAAATCAGGGCATAATACTCCCCTAAGGCTTTATCAAGCTCACCTTTTTCTTCATAGTACTTCCCCAGATCCAGATGCCCCGATTGAATACTATAATCTGAATTTGTGCAGGCCGCCAGGGCTATTGAGTCCAATAAGTTTTGGGCTGAAAAGTGATTTGATAAATATTTTCCGGTAATGGTGCTGAACCCATTTTTTTTGAAGGGCCAACCGCTTTTCAAATTTTCAATTACCAATCCGGTATAAACCTGATCTAACTTGGTATAGCCCCAGCGAGGGATAAATTCTGCGGTAGGATTTTCAATCTTATTGGACCAATGATCATCGATTAGTTTTGCTTCGTACATGGTTTGGTAAAATGCTTCTGCCATCAGGAAATAGCCGGGATATGTGGGGTGCACATGTTCAATAATAGCGGTATTACCTATCAGGCCATTGGGCGATACTTTACAAAAATATTCAGACAATGGTACTACCGGTATGTCATATTGAGATCCTTGACGATGAATGATTTCATTAAAGGCTTCCGGGGCTCGAAACCGAATCGGATCTAGATCCTTAGCTTTTAGAAATGTTTTGCGCGCTTCATCATATTTTCTGGACTGCTCCAGTTTTTGAGCCTCCTTAAATACCATTTCCGCTGTTGATAAAGTATCGGCAGTAACCGAATCAAATGGTTTCTGATCACGAATATTGGAAACTAATTCACTCAGTACTATTGGTACACCGGCCTTTTTACATTTTCTTATTATTCCGTCCAGGTTCTTTTCGAATTGCGTCAGACCAGCTTGATATTTTGGGCTACCTATTGGTATATATGTTTTAGCTTTAAACTCAGGACTAAGCTGTTGATCTTTCAAATCATTGTCAGTAATACCCCTGATCCCAGATCCTACAACATTACGGAACAACAGATAGGATTTAAAATGTTGGAGACGGAGCAGTAATCTGATCATCATCCGTTGGCTTCCAAAAGAAACCTTAGCAGCCGGACCGAACGGTCCGTAAAATTCATTATGACCGGTATAGACCAGAATTAAATCCGGGGATTGCTGCAATATTTCATCCATAAAGTCCAGGAGTGTATAGCTATTGACTGAGGTAATTGCTGTGTTGACCATTTCAATCTTATGGGACGGGAAAGTTTCCATCAGATAGCGCTGCAAAATCCGAGGAAAAGAGACATTGTCTCCAAATGGAAAACCGGCGGTAGTTGAAGCACCTAAAACAAATATCCGGTAACCGTTTTCAGGTTTTTTCTTGAGAAATAGATCTTTCTTCGGTTTGGGATTATATTCTTTACCGAAATAATAAAAATACCTCTGACCTATATTCAAATTGATGCCATAATACTTTGATAACTTATCAGGAGCCGATACGAATAGCCGAAGATCATCACCATAATGAGCCAGTTGTAATCCTAGTTCCAGAATTAACAATAAAAATATCGGAATTAATCCAAGAATGATGTTAAAAATAATTCTTTTTGTAAGGCTAAACTGCTGTTTGATATATGCGTATTTATTAATCACTGGTTTGGGCTGTTTTCGCAACATATTCAGTTGAAATATTCTTATCGATTAATGTTCTCTATTAGAAATTTTAAGAGCCTTCCTTAAATATCTGGTATATTCTGAATCCGGTGAAGTTCTCGACAATTGGTTATAATATTTATTGGCAACATCTTGATTCCCTGAAGACAAGTAGGCTCGTGAGAGGTTAAACAATAATTGCGGATCATTTTGATCAAACTTGCGGGCTTTTTCCAAAAATAATATCGCCTTGCTCACGTCTTTATCCCGCAGATATATCTGCCCACACCATTTATTAGCAAAATAAGTCTCTTTGATATTTAGGGATCTAAGCAATAATTGCTTTGCTTCCGTGAACTCATTCATTTGCAGTAGTAGACGGGCCGCTGCCGTATAAAACTTAACCTCACTCGGAATCGTATAGTAGAGAGCCCGATACTCATTGTAGGCCTGACGGAGCTCTCCCTTATCTTCATATAATTCTGCCAATTCCAGATGAGCCATTTCCAGTCCATATTCCTGGTTCTTTAAATAATCTAATGCGATTTTCTCGATTGGATTTATCGGATTATAAGTTTGTAAAAATGAATTTACTTTTCCTTCTTTTTGGAAAGGCCAACCGGCTTTTAATTGTTTTATTGTTAGTTCAGCATAGGTACTGTCAAGGCTTGTGTAACCCCAATTGTGTCGATATTCAGTACTGCGGCTATTTCTGATTGATCATGTCCTGTTTTAAGCAACGAATATATTCCGTACCTTTGTTCCAGCGTGAGCTGGCTGTAGCGTTTCATTTGTGCACCTCTTATTTGACTGTGAGAAATGTACGAAGCCTACAGCAGCTCCGCTTTTTCTGCAACCAGTCATTGAGTTGCACTTAAGAGTTGAATTCAAGATATAAAGAGAGAACGAATAATGATATCAGTTAAAGGGAAATGGGCTCTCATCACCGGTTCAAGTCGTGGTATTGGATCTCTTATTGCATTGTTTATGGCGAAACAAGGATGCAATTTAATTTTGCATAGCCGCAAGCTTGGTCACACAAAGAAATTACTGGATGAAGTAAAGGCACTGGGCGTAAAAGCTTATCGTGTTCAAGCTGAACTTGCATATCATCAGGAAGTCGTAGCTATGCTTGACGAAATCAAAACCAAAGGAACAACCATTGACATTGTTTTCAACAATGCCGCGGTTCAGATTGCTTACCGTAAGGATTACTGGCAAACTCCGGTTGAAGATTTTGATTTGAGCTTTAGAATCAACCTTATTGCAATAACTACAATTTGCTATCGTCTAATACCCATAATGATTGAACGCGGTTTTGGACGGATTATTAATACTACCAGCGGAATAAGAAATGAACCTGAACAGGCTGGATACTCAGCAAGCAAAGCAGCACTCGATAAATTCACTAAGGATCTGGGCAGCAAACTTGATGGAACTAATGTATTAATTAACCTTACCGATCCCGGTTGGTGTAGCACAGATCTGGGAGGTCAGCAAGCTCCAAATCTACCAGAAACTAGTATTCCTGGAGTATTGGTTGGTGCATTTATTGATGATAAGAAAAGCGGCCGTCTCTTTCAGGCATCAAACTTTTCCGGTATGTCATTAGAAGATGCAGTAAATAAAGCTGAAACTTTTCCTAATTCACAATTATAGTACTATAGTCTTCAAATGTATTTTGGATCAATATTTTGTCCCAGTTTTCGTCATTCACTTCCGCCAGATTCTTTACATCAATCCCTTTTATATATACGGATGACTTTTTCAATGAATCACAAAGGGTTTTGACAAATGAATCTTTAAAGTCGCTGCCTTGGGTGGCAATGAGAACTGTTTTAGTCGGATTGGTTGAAATGATTTCAAAAGATTCAGCTTTACGCGGATAAAAGAGAATTACATAGATGGTAAAACCCACCAGAACTAATCCAGTAAAACAACCGAAGATAATTCCAATAATTTTTAACAGTTTTATTTTCATTACAGTTTTACCTATCTAACCATATCAAATTGCAACATTTCCAGCCCTGCCAGCATAATAAATCGTACTCAGATTGGGCATGGAAATATATTGCTTTCCACAATAAATATCTCAATAAAAGCTCAAATCTTGAAAAAGACCAACTGACCGGAAATGGTTATTGTAGCAAATGGATCCTCGGGCATGCCCGAGGTATTCTGCGAAGGCGGATAAATACAGGTTTTTTAATGTGGGGAAATAAGAATAATTAAAGTTGGACTAAACAATAAAAAGAAACCAGAAAATTGACAACAAAATCCTTAACCAGGAGTCGTAATAAATTATAATGAAAGGAGAATGCAATGGCACCACTTTGGATGATAGGTTTTGCCTTTTCAATTCTGCAGATTGCTATTTCACTATTATAATCTCAGCAGAGTTTAATTTTGCTTATGACAGATGAGCCAAGGCATCTGTCATAAGCATTTTATGTAATTAATATGATACTTGTAAGCATTGTATGAATTGATTATAATTTTTCTCATATAAACCGTAAAATGTCCAGTTGAAAATTAGTCCATTCATAAGCGAACATATTGGAAAACAAG
>CAZIJQ010000051.1:0-19752 GCA_964539785.1 uncultured bacterium
CGCCTTTAATCCAAATCTCAAACATTTTTCAATTGCATCTTAACGCAGAATCTTTGTGTAATATTTTCAGTGTAACCGGTATAATAACGATCTGGATAATTTAATGATTGGATGATATAAACATGATACATAATAATTACCCCTGAGCCTGCTGCGACGTAGCTCCTTGCGATTTGTGTTTGTTTTCCCGCTTTCGTTCCGATACATCGTAACTTCAGCGCGGTCGACTTCACTCCTGAGGAGCGAAGTCGAGTGGAGGCGGGGAGAGTCGAACTCCCGTCCGAAATAGCACCCTGAGAAACATCTACATGCTTAGTCTTCCGGATTGATCTTATTCATCTGACTCCCGGTGACTTAAGTCAGATAAACCAGTTCATTGTGTTCTTATTCACCCGGCATGAACAACCAGATGAACCAGTCTATGTAGTCGACGCCCTTATGCAAAACCACAGACAAATTCTACACAGGACGGGTTGCCGTCAGTTAAGCAGCAGCCATATAGCCGTAATCGGCACTTATTGTTTTTTCCAGGTGTTTAAGGAGATTCCCGGACCTCCGCGTGCAGTTTAACAACGTCTCTATCCCGTCGAAACCGGTCGCCCCCATTGTCAAAGAACCGTTAGAATTTACATAATCCGGATAATATTGTTCCCCTGCCAACACAATATTTGGATTAACCACCGAGTTTAGGAAATACTTTTTTTCTTTCGCATTCAAAACTAATTAAAAATGCCAGCTATTACCGGGGTTCCCGTCGTATAAAATAAAAAAAAAGGCTTCCAGCGCCAACCCGAAGCCTTTTTCATGAATTAACTTGTCAACCCCTCAAGCCCAAAATTCATTTGACAGAATTCATGCTTCAGAGTCGTAGATGGAAACTACATTACCAGCATAATTTTCACAAGTTGAAAAGCAAAAAACCAGTAAATATTTTTAAACTGGCAAATGCTCCAAGCTAACATTTTGGCACAAACAGGGTAAAAAATGATTCTTATAAGATAAAACGACGATCAACAGACCGCCGTTTTTATCATGATGTTTAATTGACAGATTACTGGAGAACTATAATATTCTTTTCCCGGCATATATCCCTCAAAATCTTAGGCCACACAGTGACACTGCATTCACCAAGATGCGCCTTCTTCAGGATATACATGTAGGTACGGGATTGCCCGATGCCGCCACCAATACTCAAGGGTATTTCATCGTTCATAATCATCTTATGGTAGGGCATTTCAAGGAAATCCAATTGACCGGTCATTTCTAATTGCTGCTTCAGCGTGTCCTTGGTGACCCGCACACCCATTGATGTGAGTTCGTGGCGCCGTTTGGTGACATGATTCCACACCAGGATGTCGCCATTCAGGCCATGCATGGGCTCACCGGACTCGGATACGGTTGGTGTAACCCAATCGTCATAGTCCGCAGCACGCATTTCGTGCGGATAACCATCCTTCAGCGTCCAACCGATACCGATAATGAAAACTGCCGGATATTTCTGGATGATTTCCGTTTCCCGGGCTTTCCTCGGTAAGTCAGGGAACATATCCAATATTTCTTCGGCGTGTAAAAATTTCAATTCCTCGGGCAGATCTGGATATTTATCCGACTTCAACTGTGGAAAAGCGTCCTGTGCTTTTTGCTCGGCTTCCAGCAACACTTTCCAGATGCGACGGACCGTGTCCTTTAACAATTCTAAGTTACGATCTTCATCATTAATAACTCTTTCCCAATCCCACTGATCCACATAGGCACTGTGATCATGGTCCAGAAAATAGTCTTTACGAACGGCGCGCATATCGGTGTAAACACCTTCACCAACATCCATTCCAAATTGCTTCAAAGCCCAACGCTTCCATTTGGTTGCCGCCTGGACAACCTGGGCATCAACCGGATGCTTCTCATAATCGTTGGAAATATGAAAATCAATCGGGGTACGCGAACCATCACGATCTAAATAATCATTCATTCCACTGTCTCGATCAACAATCAATGGACTCTCGACTCGGATTAGATTGAGTTCACGACTGAGACCTTCCTCAATTGCCGTCTTAACAATTAACAGAGCTTGCTGGGTTTCTTTGGGATTCAGCAACGATTCGTAATCAGACGGTAAAATTTTCTTCACATCGTCATAATTACCAATACCTGGTCCAGCCAGGTCGGCCTTCTTATCTGACATTACATTCTCTCCTGATTGGTTATTTAGTTAATAATTGTTATCTAAAAACCACTTTGGTTTTTGGGATTGAAATAGTCTGGGTTAGATTTGAAATTCGAATATTTGGAATATTAATTAATTGGCTTCAGATAGTACTTTTAGTATTGTATTACTAAATAATAAAATAAGGAGAATCGGAAAAAGTTCATAGTATTGTTATTGAATTATTGACAAATACACAACATTATTCTTCAAATGAGGGGGCAGGATTGCCCCCCATTTATTTTTAGTCAGATCAAGTCAATTCAAAAACATTGGCATCATCCGGCCGATCATATTCCTGATCCTCAATTTTGCCCTTACGGATCGCACGACGCAGCTTTAGCCGCTCTATTGTGAAATAAAGCACGGGAATCAGAATCAGGGTAAACAGGGTTGAAGCCGTCAGGCCACCGATAACCGACCGTGCCATTGGCGCCCAGATTTCCGAACCCGAACCCAGCTCCATGGCCATTGGCGTCATGGACAAGCTGGTGGTCAAGGCCGTCATCAGGATTGGACGCATCCGGCGCCGGCCACCGCGGATCACCGCTTCCCATAAGGGATAATTATGTATGGTGCGCAACTGATTGATATAATCAATCAGCACGATTCCATTATTTACCACGATACCGATCAGTAACATACCCCCAATCATAGCCGTGATCGACAGGGTTGTACCGGAAATAAACAAGCCCCAGATCACACCAATAAAAGCCAGCGGGATTGTAAACAGGATTATAAATGGATTCAACAGGGATTCGAATTGGGAGGCCATAACCATATAAACCAGCAGCACTGCCGCCAGCAACGCCAGCCCCAGGTACATGAACGATTCCTGCATATCCTCAGCCGTTCCACCGATCTCCCAGCGAAAATCCGGTGGGAAGGTCAGCTTCTCCAAACCGGCCAGGACATCGTTGGTAACGCTACGCAAGTCACGTTCGCTGACCATGCAAAACACGGTGACAACCCGGTCCTGATCTTCGCGGTTTATCGTAGTAGCTCCATGACCGGAAACGATTTCCGCCAGGTTAATCAGCGGCACCTGTTCACCCATTGACGTCGAAACATAAATGTTTTCCAAATCCGCTCGGGAATCACGGTAAGCATCGTCAAAACGAACCAGCACATCATATTCCTTGCCACCTTCACGGTACTGGGTCGCAACGGTACCCTTGATCCCCGCTTCCACGGTTTGGGCCACCATGGTAACGCTGAGCCCCATTGCTGAAATTCGGTCTCGGTTGAGGTATATCTGATATTCCGGCTGGGGTGAGCTGTAACTTTTCTGGATATCCACCACCCCTTCCACTGACTCCATGACTTTAGCCACCTGATCGCCCAATGCGGAGGCGATATTACGATCAAAGCCGAAAATCTTAACCACAATATCACCCTGGGCACCCATGAAACCACTGTTGTCCTCAAAAGTGATCTTGGCACCTGGAATCTGGGAAAAGCGTTCCCGCAAGTCATCCTGGATCTCAAATTGGGAGCGATCACGATCCTTCACATCGGGCAGGGAGATCATAATCTGCCCAGCGTTAGAACCGCCGCCACCGAATATTGCGCTGATGCCTTCACCAATACCAAAATTAGAATAAATATTAATGGCTTCCGGAAAATTGCGCTCAATTATTCCTTCCAGTTTTAAAAAGGTCTCATTGGTGGCTGTCAGCGAAGCACCGCTTTCCCGCTCGATATTCATACTAATAAAAGATTGGTCGGTCTGTCCCATGAATTCAGCGCCTACCTTAGTTGCCAGGAATATGGTAATTCCGAATAAAACAGTTATTATTGCAAACAAGGTCTTCTTCCGGAATAGGAAGTAATCCAGCACCCTAATATAGGTGTGCTCCAGTTTGACTAAAAATCGGCCAATGGCCTGGGAGACCCGATTCTTGGCTTCAGTCTTCCCCGATTGTAACAGTTTTGAAGCCAGTAGCGGAATCAATGTCAAAGCAATTAACATTGATGTGGTCAGTGAGAATACAATCGTCACCGCCATATCGTTGAACATGATACCAGCGATGCCGGGCACAAACAGGATCGGTACAAAAACAGCCAGGGTCGTGAGGGTCGAGGCAACGATCGCCATGGAAACCTGCTTGGTCCCCTCATAGGCAGCTTCTATTACTACCATTCCCTTTTCCTTGCGCCGGAAGATATTCTCCAGCACCACAATGGCATTGTCGACCAGCATACCAATGGCCAGAGCCAGACCGGCCATGGAAATAACATTAAGAGTCAACCCGCCCCGGTCCATGACAAAGAAAGTAATGGTGATCGAAATCGGAATTGACACTGCAACAATCAAGGAACTGCGCACATTGCGTAAAAAGAACAGCAAAACCAGGAAAGCCAGCAGGAAAGCCTGCATTGCGGTGGTACTTAGATTACTAAGTGAGCGGGTGATAAAATCTGCGAAATCGATCAGGGTGGATACTTCCACCCCCTGGCCCACTTTTTCCAGGATGCCCGGCAGGGCTTTGTTCACCGCATGACTGGTTTGGACCGTATTAGCGTCAGCTTGTTTCTGAATAAACAGCATCAACGCCGATTTCCCGTTGTTGCGGATTATTTCGCGCTGTTCCTTGAAACCGTCCACCACCTTGGCTACGTTTTTCAGATAAATCGGTACACCGGCCTTATTACCAACCACAGTATTCTCGATCTGTCCCACACTGGTGAATTCACCATAAGTTTTGACGGCAAATTCCTTATTCTGCTCATCTATCATTCCCCCGGGAATCTGCAGATTTTCCAATCGTAAGGTTTGGATGAGTCGTTGTAGTGAAAGTCCCTGGGCTGCCAGCTCATGGGGGTTCACTAATACCTGAATCTGACGTTGGAGACCACCCTGAATACCAGCGGCGGCCACACCATCGATCCGTTCTAACCGCGGAGTGATTTGTTCATCCACCACCCGTCTTAATTCGGCCATGCCCAATTGATCGGAAGTGACCGTGAGATACTGGATCGGCTGCATGGAGGGATTGAAAGCAAAAGTAATCGGGTCGGAAGATTCCGATGGCAGGTAATCACGAACGAAATCGATCATCTTCCGCACATCGATTTCGGCCTGGTCCATATCGGAACCCCATTCAAACTCCATGATGAGAATCGAAGTACCCACGTTTGAATTGGAGGAAATCTTTTTAACATTCTTAACGGAGATGACGGTCTGCTCCAGCGGGCGGGTCAGCACATTTTCGATATCCTCGGGACCCACACCTTCATACTGAGTGATAATTGCCATCACTGGAAATGTTATATTGGGATACAAGTCCATTTTCAGACTGGACAAACCGAACAGACCGAACCCGATGGCAATTAGATACAGCATGGTAAAGGTGATGCTGCGGCGAATGGCGATTTTTGTAATAATCATAAACGAATCCTTTTTCCCTGGGTCATTCCGCTGCTGTTATAATATCGATCCGGGCCGAATCGGTCAGGTTATGCTGGCCAACCAAAACAATATTTTCGGCTCCAATCAATCCGGTTACTACTTCCGCCCGGGTGCGATCTTCAATCCCGATGGTGATTTCCCGCCTTACAGCAATACTGTCCTCGATCACAAATACGTGGCGGTTGATCTTGACTTTATTGGTCGTCAACTGGCCGGCTTCATAATTCAGGGAAGTCTTTTCGATAATGGAATATTTGGGAATAACCGGCACGGAAAATTTCTCTTCAATTACTACACTAACGTTGGCGAACATCCCCGGCCGCAGATTTAAATTGGGGTTAAGCACTTCGATCTCGGCCTTGGCCGTGCGGGTCATGGGATTCAGCGTGGGATTCACCTGCTTGATATGACCCTGGAAAACAGTATCGGGGTAGCCGGAAACGGTGATCCAGGCTTTTTGCCCCGGGGTGATCACATTGATGTGGCGCTCAATCACATTCACTTCCACTAAAACCGGATCCATTTTCACAACTGTGAATAAAGGGATCTGCGGCACAGCCAGATCGCCAACTTCAAAGTTCCGTTCGGATATTATGCCCGAAATCGGCGCGGTAATCCGGGTGTCCTGCAACTGACTTTTAGCAGTTGAGAGCACGGCCTTCATTTGTTTTACACCGGATCCGGTAGCGTTACGCTGAGCCTTCACCGCCTCGTACTGGGATTGGCTGATTGCATTATCGGCGTACAGCGTTTTGATCCTCTGCCATTCCGCATCTACCGATTCGAACTGGGCCTGGGCCGATTCCAACCCCGCTTCGGCCTGGGTTACGGCCTGACGGATTTTTTCGGTATCAATCTCCGCCAGCAGATCACCGGCCTCTACTTTATCACCCTTCTCAACATTGATGGCAGTGATCTGGTTAGGAATTGTGCAGTAGACCCGGATTTCCTGGTCGGCGGCCACGTTGCCAAAAAACTGGATCGTTTTTTCGATATTGCCCAATTCAACAGTGGTCATTTCCACTGGGACGGCTGCTACTACTTCCTCGGAATTATCATCGTCAGACTTACCGCAACTGCTAATCAATAAAATTGATACAACCATTAAAACCAAAAATATTTTACTATTCATCGGATACTCCTACAACTGATTCAATGCTTTTTTCAATCCGGCCAGGGCCGTATTGTATTCAAATAAAGTGCGTTGATAATTTAGCCGGGTCTGATACAGGGCTACTTCAGCATTCATCACTTCCAACTGGGTGCTGGCACCTTCCGCATAGCGCAAACTTGCCAGACGCAGCGCTTCCTGGGCCGAGTCGATCACCTTGGATTGGGTGGTCACATTTTCTTCGGCTTCCTTCATTTTATAATAAGCCCCTTCCACTTCCAGCTTGATACCCTGGACTAAGGCTTCTTCCTGATAGCGGGTCTCATTCAATCCGACTTTGGCCTGCTGAATCCGGGCGCTGTTGCCCAGTCCGCTGAAAATGGGAATACTCAGGGATAACGACGAATTAAATGATTTGGCGAAATCATCGCCAGTAAAATCCAGATCGTTGCGCTGGCCCTGGAACTGATAGGCTGTTCCAAAAATTAAGCTGGGCATTAAAGATGCTTTTGCCAGTGATAATTGTCGTTGGGCGATGGATTGTTGCTCAATCAGCATTTTTGACTCAGGCCTGTTGATCAAAGCCATCTCTACCAATGATTCGAAGTTCTTATTCGAGTATTCATTGGGCAGATAAGTCAATTCTTCTGATATTATTACCAATTCCGTGTCACTCAATCCAATGATCCGCAGCAGATTCGATACGGCCAAATGTGCGCCATTTTCGGCTGATACCAATTGTGGTTTATAGGTCGCCAACTGCACTTCCGCCCGTAAAACATCAAAATCAGATGACATACCGGTGGCACGGAATTTCTGTACCTGTTCCAAATTCTTCTCCGCTGCTGCCAGACTTTGTTGCATCACACCCATTACCGACCGGGCAAATAAGACACCGTTATAGGCGTTAGTCACCTCCAGTAGTGTAGCTTGGCGAGTGGCCTGGAATTGCGATTTGGTTATATTCCGGACGCTCTGGGAAATCTGGTAACCACTCCAGATTGCACCGCCCACAAACAGTGGCTGTTGAATATTTACACCGTAGGTTAAAGTGCTTTCCAAACCGAATGCCATTTCCATGTAATCTGGTAGATCCTCAGCGCCGGGAACATTCATTTGTACGAATGTATCTTTCAGGAAATTTGGGATTACAGTAGTCTGCAAATCCCAGGCCCGTTGGTAACTGGAAAAAGCACTGAAGGTCGGCAGCAAACCGGCCCGCGCTTCGGTCACCTGGGCATCCGACTTTCGCATGGCTTCATTAGCCAGCTTGATCTGGGGATTGTTGACCAAGGCCAGTTCCCGGGCTTTTTCCAGGGTTAATTCCAATATCTGGGCTGAAATGGGCACAGCCAACCAAAATCCCATAATCAGCATTATTAATATTTTTAAAAATTTCATCTAACAAAATTCTCCGCTTGATCCAGGTTGCAAATCATTGGCTTAGTCCGATTCCATCGATAATAGTTGTCACAAGTTCCCGGGCTTTTGCTGAGGTCAACTCACCCTGACCGGTTTTAATATGGGTCATCATATACATATTCAAGCCACCCAGAAACATTGCTGCAGCGATAGCAGGATCGATACCGGATCGAAACAAACCAACCTCAGTTCCTTCAGCAATTATTTCATTCACAATTGTCTGAACTCCCTGATGCTTTTTAATAAAATTCGCCATTATTTTTTTCTTGATATTCCAGACTGCCATATCAGATAGAAATTTTGATAATTCCGGATATTCCTGATAAATGGCAAATCGACTGACAGCCAATTCAATTAATTTCTCGGCCGGGCCTAAAGTCAAATTTTGAATTTTTTCAATCGCCGTTTGAAATTGCTCATGGGCGGCGGCAAGCATTTCCTCAAACAAGGCATCTTTGTTTGGGAAATAATAGTAGATCGCCGGTTTGGATACCCCCGCTGCTTCGGCAATTGCCCGCATTGAGGTCCGCTCATAGCCCTTTTCGGAAAACAGTCGGGCTGCTTCCCGGAAAATGATTTTTTTGTTGTTTGGTTTCTTTTCCATTTATCTCACTTACTTACCGGTCGGTAAGTTACAAGTTGATTTTAACATCGAGCAAAGGATATTGTTCCGACAAACAGCAACCTTCCAGGTTTCTTCGCTTAATCTGGAAGGTTACCTAAATCCTCACCCAATCACTCAAACATCGATTTTCTAAAAGCCGATAACCCTATTTTTATTGGCAAAACGATTATGATCAAATTGAACAATAGTATACCTCCTACAAGACAAGTACTATATAATGTCGAACCAGCGCTAAGGTAATTACCATAAAGGGCGATCATGGCTAAAACCATCAGCCCCAGGTAGATCAGGCTCAATAAAATTGCGATAATCCCGCCCAATCCCGAGACAATGCGCATGGGATTGGTTTCATGGAAAAGAGGAAATACCGCACCCAGCCCCAGCGACAGGCTGGTCAATGCCACACTCATCAACAGCAGCATCCCGGACGACATAATAATTAGCGTTGCATCCTGCCGTAACAGCAATCCTGAAACAACTGCCACCAGTTCAGCCAGAATAAAGAAAATGGTCACCGATAGAATCAGTTTCTGCCGGAAGATTTGATTGATTGACAACGGCGAAGAAATCAACACCCAGCGATTCTGACCTTCCATGCTGATCAGTGGAAACACAAAGCGGGTGATCAGGCTGGCCATTATAAAACCGCTGAAACCGAAATTCAGAATAAAAACCAGGCGCTGCCAGAAATCACCGGCGGATTGCAGACCATACTGAATTCGTGACAGGTTGACGATGTAGATCATTATCATCAGCAGAAATATGAGGAATTGAATCCATTGCTGGGGAGTGCGCTGGAACTGGATCATATCTTTGATAAACAAAGCCCGAGTCTGGGGTTTCCCAAACCAACGCTTAACATTGAAGCCGGAACGGGATTTCTTACCGATAATTATCCTTGAACGGGACTGCAGAACTTGCCAACTGCGGTAGTATAATTTCCGGGCAGTGGCAATCATCAATTCGCGGCTCACCAACATGGTGGTGATTAACAATCCGGCATAAAACCATAACGCCGGCCAATTGGTGTTTATAATCGACTGGAAAGACTGGGTAAACCAGTAACCGGGCGCAATCGGAAATGGAATCCGGCTCAAATTGCTGATGTAGCGTCCCAGGTAGCGCATATTGCTGATGTCGCTGGCCACCACCATTTCAGCCTGGTTAAATTGGCGATACAATAAAAATAATCCTACCAGGCTGAAACCCAGTAGAATGAAGCTGGTGCGCAGCTTCACATATTCCGACAAACGGACCATAATGACGACAACAATCAATGCCAAAGCGCCGGCGATTAACATCAATGGGATTAACCCAAATACTGAAAGGGCCAGCAGAGCCCAGCCGTTGATTTCCATGATCGAACCATAAGCCATAATAAGTGGCAGACCCAATAAAATAATAGCCCAGGAACTGTAAAGTACATTGTCGTTTGATTTCAATTTGAAGATATTGGAATATGACAAATTGGTGCTGAGTAAAAATGTTACTTCCGGCTGGCGATACAAAGTGGAGAAGGCCGTGATAATATTGGAAATTATCAACAACAGGAAAATAAGCGTCCAGCCCATGTTAAAGAGTCGGTCCAGCATAATTTGACCGATCTCCCCCTGCTGCAGTAGAAATTCGAAAGCCTTCCTGAACAATAAATAGCCGCCCCACTCGACGCAGGTTAATATCACCAATGAAGTCGCTATTTCCAGCCAGCGGCGCCAGGATTGGGTCCTGATTCCACTGCTGATCATACGCCAGCGCAGGCCAAAATAGATTTTATATAGATTCATTTACTGCGGAGTGTCTTCGGCTATTACCGTCATAAATACATCTTCCAGCGTCCCACCACTATCGGCCTGCCGCCGTAATTCTTCAAAGGCGCCAATGCTGACAATTTCCCCCCGGTTGATGATACCTACCCTCTGGCAGATTTCCTGGGCGATTTCCAGGGTGTGAGTGGACATGAAAACGGTCATTCCGGCGCGGCATTTCTCCTGCAATAATTGCTTGACGGTTCGGATACTACCTGGGTCCAACCCAACCATGGGTTCGTCGACTATCAGAATTTTGGGATTATGAACAAAGGCGGCCGTAAAAACAATTTTCTGCCGCATCCCGTGGGAATAGGTCTCGATCCGGTCGTTGATCCAATCCCCATAGGAAAATATTTCCTGGTATTCAGCAATCCGAATTTTTAATTCACTTTGGGCTACATTATACAGCATGCCGATGAACTGGAGAAATTCATAGCCGGTAAGTTTTTCATAGAGGTATGGTGTGTCCGGGATAAAACCAATGATTTGCTTCGCCAGCTCCGGCTGCTTTTGAATATCCGTCCCATCGATGAGCACTTGACCGGAATCCGGTCGCAATAATCCGGCTGCCATTTTCAGGGTGGTTGTTTTCCCGGCTCCATTTGGTCCCAAAAAACCAAATAATTCACCGGCTGGTATATCCAACTCAAGATTGCGAACGGCCGGATTGCCGTCATATGCTTTGCTTAATCCATAAATTTTGATCATCTGTTTCCTGATTTATCTATAATCCTCAATTATTATCCTGATCTGTCCCAGAATCGGTATTAATTCCGACAGATTGGTAAAATCGCCTTCTAAAAATGCCAGGTGGGTTGCATCCGCCACAGCCTGTCCAAAAGTCGGATCGACGGTATGCCAGTACCCATCTATCAGTACCGACGGCCAGGCGTGATAAAGAAATTTTCCGTCCACATAAACAACCCCCATATTTATCCGGGTTGGCAGGTCGAGGCTGCGGGCCAGGGCTGTGAAAAGAGTGGTATGCTCACTGCAATCACCGACACCCTGGTTAAGTATCTCCACCGCTGAAGCCAGATTAGCCACTGGTACTTTTTTCAAATAGCCATATACCCAGTCAACCAGCAACTGTACCTGCTTTAGCGGCTCCGTCTCCCCGGCAATAATTGTTCGGGCGTGACTTATAATACGGCCATGTTTGGCCTGAATAATGGCATTGGATTCCAAGTAAGCCGAAATGTCGTTTCCGGTTAAGGGTTCGGGAGCACTGGATAGCTTCAGCTCTAGAATATCCGATTCTTCATTTACATTCGCACTCAACTGATCTAGGTCAGGTAGTCCGATTATCTTCAGAGTTAATTCTGATATCTGACGCGGATTGATGATATTACCATCAACCGGTATGGCGTAGAAATCGCTCAAATCAAAATCGCTGTAATTGATGCTGCTGGCCAGCGCATCTTCGACTGTCGTTCGTTCCAGCACCATGCCCAGCAAACCCTCTTCCCGATAACTGATTCCATTATCGTCCAGCCACAGATATGTAGGTAGATCATTATATATAATCTTGATCCGGTTCAAATTGTGGATGGTACTGTCAATCGTCAAATCAGCACGCCCTTCATGGGTGATCACCAGATCGGTCATTTCGCGGGACATGGGTTCAAAAACGGGCAGGATATATTTTTCACCTTTTTTAATACCCTGTTGAGCCAGCAGATGTTTCACTGCCTGGGACGGGTAAATATCCTGTGGTACCGGGAATTCCATCCGGACAGTATCGCCGGATTCAATCCGACTTATCTGCGCCAGGCCTTCATTTATTACCCCCATAATGTGGGTATTGTAAATACCTGACCGAATCTGCCAATCAAAACTTTGATAATGAAAATTAGAATCAACTCGAGCCCGTGATGAGGTTATCACCTGTACCTGAGAACCGGCAATTACGGTGTTAAAATCAATCAGGTTTTCAATAATATAACCGCTACTGCTGTCGTTCTGAATTGATGAATAGGAGTAGCCGACCTTTTTCCCATTAAGTAAAATGTTCATCCATTCCATTTCAGCCGGTAAGTCCTGTAAACCGGTTGCCAGTGAAAGATAGATGGTCTTATCAGCCCGATCGATGTAAAAATTAAGGACTAATTTTCCCATCAGAAAAATCCATAGACCGGATAATATAACCAGATAAGTTGCGCGTAGTGCTTTTGACTTCATAGGTAATTTAGGTTCAGCAGGTAACAAGGAATCTAACTCCGCCTTTCAGTAAATAACAGAATAACGATGAAGCCCTGGACCAGTTCCGGAGATAGTATTAAACCTTTGGGAACCTGTTATCGTGTTAGGCATTGATAAATTTGAGTAGAGAAATTGTTAGTTGCTATCTACTGGTTGAAAATGAGAAATTCACACCTCTTTTTAGTAAGCAGATTTAATTAACTGATATAACAATTTATAGCGGGAGTTAGTAAGTGATTCGTATTGAAAACCTTGTTAAGCACTACGGTGACGTGAAAGCCGTGCGCTCAATCAATTTTGAAGTCAAAGATGGAGAAATCCTTGGATTTCTGGGCGCCAATGGCGCTGGTAAATCCACCACTTTGAAAATAATAACCGGCTATCTATCCCCTACTGCTGGTAATGTTTATGTGAATGATCTGAATATTGCCGAGCATTCGCTGGAGATTCGCAAGCAGATTGGTTATCTGGCGGAAATGAATCCCCAGTACCTGGATATGCGTGTATTCGATTTACTGGAATTCACGGCCCAGATTCGCGGGATTGAAGGCAAAAAATTCCGCAATGCCTTGACCAGGGTGATCGAACAATGCGGCCTGACAGGGATACTGCACAAAACTGTGGCAGAATGTTCCAAAGGATTTCGTCAGCGGATCGGTTTGGCCACCGCCATTCTTCATGATCCGCAAATACTGATCATGGACGAGCCAGTCAGCGGCCTGGATCCTAATCAGATCGTTGAAATCCGCCAATTGATCAAGGAACTGGGCAAGGAAAAACTGGTCATCATCTCCAGTCACATATTACAGGAGATTGAGGCGACTGTTGATCGGATTATAATTATTCATGAAGGCGAAATAATAGCTAACGGTACCTCCCAGGAATTGATGGCCAGCTTCCACGGACAGACCGAACTGACGCTGGAAGCCCAGGGAACAACTGAAGAATCCATTGCAGCGCTTAAAGACGCGGCTCCGGAAATCAGTATTGAGAAGCAGGTAGTTGAAGGAGATAGAACGATCCTTAGTCTTGAATATGATAAAGGTGTTGATCCCCGCATAGCAATTTTTAATCACGCGGTTAAATCCAAATGGACGCTGCTGGAAATGAGTACTCATAAAGCTCAGCTTGAAGATATATTCCGCAAACTGACTATCCAAGGGGGCAGTGATGCATAACATTAAAGTCCTGTTCCTCAAGGAACTCAAATCATATTTTAACAGCCCCATGGCCTATATATTCCTGATTCTATTCGCAATCTTTACGGGCTATTTTTTCACCAACACCTTCTTTCTGATCAATCAATCGGACATGCGGTCCCTCTTCAGTATTGTGCCATTGATTTACCTGTTTTTCATACCGGCCGTTACCATGAGTTTGATAGCCAAAGAAAATAGCAGCGGCACAATGGAGATAATCTCTACTCTGCCAATTAAGGATTCCGAATTTGTGATTGGCAAATTCCTGGCCGCCACAACCCTTATAATTATTGGGCTGGGTTTCACGCTGGTACATTTTTTCACCCTCCTGGCGGTCGGCACAAATATCGATCTCGGCGCTGTACTGTGTGGTTATATCGGGTTAATTCTGGTGGGAGCATTTTATGCCTCAATCGGAACATTCACCAGCAGTCTCACCGATAACCAGGTGGTAGCCTTTATTATTGCCATAACGATTGTGTTGGTGTTTTTCCTCCTTGATAAGCTGCTGTTTTTCATGCCCAGTGGATTGAGCGGCATCTTCCAGTTTATCAGTGTTGATTACCATTTGTCAAACATCTCCCGGGGAGTGATCGATTCGCGCAACCTGGTCTATTTTGGTTCCATGATCGCCATCTTCCTGCTGACTACCATGCGAAATCTTGAAATGCGGAAATGGAGATAATGGCAATGCGAATTAACAACAAAAAATCATTTATTACCTATATGATAGTTGCCATTGTCGGCCTGATCCTGATCAACATGATTTCCCGGAATTGGTTCTTCCGGCTCGATTTTACCGACAACGGGATGTATTCACTTTCACCTTCCAGCAAATCGGTAGTTGATAAAATCGATGATATTTTCACAATGAAGGTCTATTTCTCTGATGACCTGCCTGGTGAATACGCCAATAACCGGCGCTATCTACAGGACATTCTGGAAGAATACGCCGCCTTTTCCGGCGGTAATATCCGCTTTGAATTTTACCAGCCTGATAATGATGATAAACTTGAGCAGGAAGCCCAGAAATACGGCGTCATGCCGGTTCAGTTACAGGTTATCGAAAACGATAAACTGGAAATCAAGAAAGTCCACATGGGACTGGTATTACTTTATGAAGACAAACGCGAAGTAATTCCTATTATCCAGACTACCACCGGGTTGGAATATGATATTACCTCCAAAATTAAAAAGCTGGTTGACACAAATAAGCGGACGGTAGGTTTTGCATCATTTACCGGTCAGGCAGTAAAAAATCAGAATCTGACCCAGCTGTTTCAGGAATCATATAATGTTATTCCGGTAAATCTGGCACAAGATATTCCGGCTAATATGGATCTGCTGCTGGTTAATGGAGTTACTGATTCAGTCTCCGCCGATGAATTGGACCGGTTGTATAAATTTCTGGGACGCGGCGGTAATGTTTTTATGGCGCAAGGCCGAATCAATGCTGATTTGCAAAAGCAGCAGGGCAATATTATTAAGTCGAATATTTTCGCCTTTATTGACGATGGCGGATTCAGGCTACAGGAAAACCTGGTCCTGGACCAGCGCTCCGGACAGGTTTCAGTGATGCAGAATCGCGGCTTTTTCCGAATGAACACGGCCATGGATTATCCCTTTTTCCCGTTAGTGCGCGAATTCGGCGATCACCTGATTGTGAAAAGCCTGGAGCAGGTCCGGATGATTTTCCCCAGTGAAATCGAAATCGACTCGCTGGGTAATATACCGGTGCAGCCCCTGCTTTATACTTCCGGTCGATCAGGACTGATGCAGGGAAATTACAATTTATCGCCGATTCAGAATCCCGCGTTCGAGCAACTGAACCAACCGGGCAAACTGGTGGCTGCCTTGTCATCAGTGACTTCAATGGAAACCGGCGGTGTGAGCCAGATACTGCTGATCAGCGACTCCCAGTTCTTCTCAGATGATGCTGGGGCTTCGGTACCGGAAAATTCCATATTCGCACATAATGCGGTAGATTACTTGCTGGGTGACAGTGAATTAATGCTACTGCGTTCCCGGGAAATCACCACCCGGCCGCTGGAAGAAATCGAGGACGGCGCTCGGTCCCGACTCAAATGGATCAATATTTTATTACCATCGCTGCTGGTGATCGGCTTGGGATTTTTCAGGTGGAAAATGGAGGCCAAACGCGCCAAATCGATTGAGGAAATCTATGGGTAAGAATCTGCGAACTATCATTATTATCGTAGTGGCTGTTGTGGCTGCTCTATTTTTAAACCGTTATTTACAAAATCGCTACACCACCAGTTCGGCGGCAATCTTTAATGGTGATGTTGATGAAGTCACCCGCTTCACAATCACTAAGTCAGATGGTGCCATAACGCTGGAAAAAATCAGCGGCGTATGGAATATCGCCGGGAATGATTCACTGCTGGTCCGGCAAACCCGTCTCGATAATATGTTCAATAACGTGTTGACAATTGAACACGAGACAATGGTATCAAAAAATCCTGAAAAATGGGCTATCTACTCGGTAAATGACAGTTTGGGAATCAGGCTGCAATTATTCGATACAAGCGATAAATTATTGGGCGATTATTATTTCGGGCGCTCAGCAGCTGACTGGTCCCATAATAATTTTCGTTTTGCCGGCGAGAATGAAGTATACCTGACTGGCGCTAATGTAATCTATCAATTGAATACTACTGCCACGTATTGGGGTGAAAAACCTAAACCACCGGAGCCTGACTCAACGGCTGTGGCTCCCGGTGATTTATTCGAAGAATAAACCATAGCCTAAAAAAAGGCGCTGACTACCGTTGCGCCTTTTTTTTATTTCAATCCGCCTTAAACAGCTACGGTTTTTGTATGGTAACAGTGCCGGTATTTTCTATCCAATATTAGTATAGTATTCAATATGTAGTAATTGTTTTACTGCTTTGTAGATTTAGTCTGTAATTTATCTGCGTTCCAGATACCGCAGACCAGCCGGAAACCAAACTTGAATTACCAATTTACTATCCTAACCTGGGTTTTATTAGCCGCCGCTATAGCCGGGTTATATGTGGTAGTAGTGGTTTGGAAGCGGCGGAAAGTCCAAAGTAATATATATCTGGTATTTTTGGAACTGGCTGCCGCTGTTTGGTCCTTCACGGCTATTTTTGAATTGGCTGCTACGACCATACCGCTTAAGTTATTGTGGTCCCAAGTCTCATATCTCGGTATCGCCAGTGTGCCATTGTTTTATTTCCTGTATGCCCTGGCCTTCGGCCAATATAGCCGCTACATTACTAAACGAAACGTATTAACATTATCGTGTATTCCGGTAGTCACAATCCTTGCCGTTGTGACAAATAATCAGCATGGGTTATTCTACTCAGATATATCTATAAACATGAACAATTTCGGCATGTATGAGCACAATATTTTCTTTTGGATCTATATTGCCTATGCCTACCTGTTATTACTGTTCGGCATTGTCATTTTCACCAGGACAATCATCAGATCAAACCGTTTCTTTACACCCAGAATCTTATTGGTGCTATTTGGCACGGTAATGCCGCTGGTGGGAAATATCATGTATGTGTTCGAATTGAATCCCATACCGGGATTGGACTGGACCCCCATTGCATTCGTTTTCTCAGGAATAATCCTGGGATGGGGTAACTACCGTTTCAAGATGTTTGATCTTACACCGCTGGCCCGCAACCAGCTGGTGGAAACGATGAAAGACGGGGTTCTGGTAATTGATGAACAAGCACAGGTGGTGGATCTAAATCCAGCGATGCAATCTATCATTGGAATGCCAATTTCTCAAATTATCGGCCAACCAACCGAAGTTCTGTTATCCCAATGGACAGATTTGCATGATCACTTAAAAACCGACTATACCGGTCAAATCGAGGTTCAATCAGGTGCCGGGCAATCGCTGCGCTATTTGCAGCTATACATCTCATCATTACATGACCGACATGATCAGTTTACCGGTCAATTGATCATGCTCAGGGATATTACCGACCGTAAACAAGCTGATCAGGTACTCCGGGAAACTGAGACCAAATACAGCGAGTTGTTTCAGAGCATGAGTAACGGTGTGGCAATTTATGAACCAGTAAATAATGGCAGCAATTTTATAATTAAAGATTTAAATGCTGCCGGTGAAAAACTCACTAAGGTTAAGATCGCCGAAATTCGTGGTAAACTTGCAACCGAAGCTTTTCCCGGATTAAAAGAATTTGGCCTGCTTGCTGTTTTCAAGCAAGTTTTGGACAGCGGTCAAGCACAACATTATCCAACAAAATTATATTCCGATTCCAAACTTGAATCATGGTTTGAGAATTATATTTATAAACTACCATCTGGTGATATTGTCGCAATCTTTAATGACATTACCCAAAAGAAACTGGTTGAAAACCAATTAAAGGAATCGGAACAACAATTCCGGTTGGTCTGGGATAAATCGCCCCTTGGTATGCGAATTACCGATTTGGCAGGCATAGTGATCAAGGTAAATCAAGTTTATGCCGATATGGTGGAAATGGATATCGATCAGATAGAGGGGCATTCATTGGCAGTGGTGTACAGCAGCGAGCTGCGTGAAAATATAATTCGCAAGCATCAACAGCGAGTAAAGGATCGTTCGATCGAAGCTTTTATGGAACGGGAAATAACTTTCTGGAATGGGAAAAATATCTGGTTGGCGGTCTCAAACTCTTATATCAATTACCAGGGACAGGAATTTATTCTGGGAATTTTTAACGATTATACACAACGAAAACTCGGCGAAGACCAGTTGCAGGAAGCTAATTCAATCAAAGAATTATTACTAGATATAATCACCCACGATTTGAAAAATCCGGCCGGCGTCATCCGTGGTTTCGCCGAAATAGCGCTGGAAGATGGTGCAGATCAGGATATCCTGGAAAATATACACCAAAGTAGTGACAGTCTGTTGAAAGTGATCGAAAACGCCAGTGTATTATCTAAAGTCACCATTGGGGATGAAATTGCAAAAGAGCAAATTAATTTGCGCGATCTTATTCAATCGATCGAAAAAGAATTCGCCCCCAGTCTGGATTATGCCGGAATGAGCCTGGAATCCAATATTAGCGAAGGACTGGAAATCACCGCTAATCCTATAATTGCCGAAGTGTTCAAAAATTATTTGAGTAATGCCATCAAACATGCTAAATCAGGAAAACGGATAATAATTGAGTCAAAATTACTGGACGATTGTATGTGCGTGCACGTGATAGATTTCGGCCAACCAATCCCGGAAGCGGAATATGATCATATATTTTTCCGTAAATACCAGTTGAAATCAGAGCGTGGAATGGGGCTGGGGCTGGCAATTGTAAAGCGTATCGCCGAAGCCCATAACGCCCAGGTTGGCGTGAAACCGAATCAACCTACCGGTAATATATTTTATATCAAATTCCCCCGGGGTTAATGCTAATCAGCACCAATTCTCACGCCATAATAAGTTGTGATTTAGTGCCATTCAGGATAATTTTGGCACGCATTTTTAAACACTTATGCGCCAGTAGCTCAGGTGGTAGAGCAGTTGACTCTTAATCAATTGGTCGGGGGTTCGAGCCCTCCCTGGCGTACGAAAGCCTTCCAGTGAGAAGGCTTTTTCATTTATATCCCTAATAAATGCCATTATAAATTGTAGTTCAGCGTTAATCAGATTACCTGTATTCAAGTAGCAAGTGCAACATTGTATGATTCCCCAAAAAATACTTGATTGGGTGTTTTGTACCCAAGTCTTTTTCTTGGACGATTGTTAAGCCTTTTCATG
>CAZIJQ010000052.1:0-19180 GCA_964539785.1 uncultured bacterium
AAAAGTGCACCTTAACTTTTTAACTGAGAAGTCCGAAAGAATCAAAAGACTTACACCTACGGAATTTCTTTCAGACATTTGCTCGCTGGTCGATGATAGCGGTATCCTTTCGGCAAAGCTATCCAATTTTACCCGATTAGATAACACATTGCTCATTTTGATCGACCAATTGGTTATGAAATTTTCGAACTATTTTATTATTCAGCATGCATCAGGATTATTTTTCTATGGTTCAAACTCCTTTTATAAGGATTTTGAAGAATACATGGTACTATGGTGGTTACCAGACGAAGTTGAAAATCCGGTTAGAATTATCGCCAAGCCCGAAATCGATTTACTGCTTACTAATAAAGGTTTTTAATCAATCTGAACATATCAATATCATCAAAGAAACTTAAAACCATCTTCTATGGTTTCCTGCCGGGTTATATTCTGGTGGTATTGATCAAGTTCGCGCATATTGGAATTATTAACAATCCCACATTAACAATATTTTTACTTATCGCTGGTGTCGTTGGTTTATATCTCAGCCTGTTAAGTAGAAGACTGCCGGTATTATTAGTTTTTGTTATAGGAATAATTTCATTTTTACTGACTCATTATTACCTATCTCTCCTGGGACTGACCCCTCTCACAATTGTACTAATAATAATTTCAATTGTAGCAGTGTTTTATCTGGCTGGTAGTCTACATTTTAATTACAATCAGTCCAAAGCGAGCAAAGAAAACTCCCATCAACTTTTTTTGTCAGGTGCACTAATTAGCTTCATTTTTATATATGTGTCACCGGCGGCAATCAATCTGATTATTGGCTATATAATATACCTATCTCTATTCCTGGGAAAATTAATACCTGCAATACAGACGATTTTACCCCGCATAAGAGTAAATAAGCTGAGTATGTCTGCAGTAATAAATCGAACAAATGTTCTCCCCTTTTTTATATCCGGAATTCATTTTGGCCTCTCACAGATTGCAATATTTTTTACCATTCAATGTTTTGTGACTGCAACATTTCTGGGATATTTCGCTGTGGCCTGCGCTTGGCTCACCGGTGTAGTAATAAGTTTGAAATTTGGAAAATCCGGGGACTACATCAAATCTCTGATTGTATCCATTTTTGGATATTTATTATTGGCAATCTTAACAGCCTATCTCCCTCCGTATCATATCTTTTTACCCGTCTATTTTATAATAATAATTTTAATCGCTCTCCCGGCCGGCAGCTTCTTCAGAAATTTTGCCCAAAAATTCTCTGCAACTTCCCTTTTCTTTCATGAGAATAACGGCTTTGTACTTGGTTTTATCCTTTCGTTACTAGGGTTTGTAAAATGGGGCGTATACTTTTTGTATTCAGCACCACTGGTTACTTTTCTTTTGGTAATATTGAGCCAGACTCGCCTGAATTGGACATCGCTACTGGTGCTAATTACCTTTTTGAGTTGTTCCTTTTTCCTTAAGGCACAGGCCTTATTCTGGTTGACTGGCCTTATTTTGGTACTGGCGTTTGTTTCAGTCTTGATCAGCCCAAAATTAGTATTAGATATCGCCCAAAAGGGCTTCCTGCACTCAAAACGAACAATTAGGATAATGCTGTTCATTGCCGGATTTAATCTGATTTTACTGCAATATTTCATCACCCGGGAATTTTCCATTATCATTGTAGCTACCGAGATTACAGTATTGATTGTTGGCGCCGCTTATTTTACCGGTTTCTCAATCGGCTATGGTATCGCAAGGTTTATCAATGCCAGACTGTTAAAAATATTAGCTGTTCTTATGTTCTTACTGCATGTATTCGTTCTCCTCTTCAGCAGGTTTACAGCAGGTTATATGATAGCAGCCGGCTATGGCATGGAAACCCTTTTCGCACTATTGTTTATCACGGCTTTGGGAACATCCAGCTTCTATTCTATTTTCCTGCCCAAATTGATTGATGAATGGAGTTCCGAATCAATGGCAAGCGCTTATTCCTGGGACTTATTGGGCGCTTTTGCCAGTACTCTGGCAATGTTTATCTTTACTTTATTTATCCCCTCAGCAATCCATTTGGTCTATTTCACATTTTTTCTGATTTTGATATATCTGATTTTTCAAAAATCGCATTGGCGAAATCCTTTGCTGCTGGCAGGTATTTGGACAATTGCATTGATATTTCAATACGGGCCTGATTTATACCGTTTGTCGACCCAAGATTATTATCTTACCCGAGATTATGAAAACCCGGATATTAAATTCAGCGCCAATTCACTTTATCATACTATTGATATAATAGATACTTATCAAGATACCGATCAAACCATACCTCTTTCACGCTGGTCATTCCTTAATGGTGTCGTATATTTTGGCTATCAGTATGATGAAGCTGGAGCTTTCGTTAAGGAGACGGGGTTAAGCGAATTCACTTATTTTCTGGCTGAGCTACCAGCAAAATACTTGTATCAACAAAAATCAAATAAGTTACAGGTATTGATACTCGGGTGTGGATCAATGTACTCTATAGACCGAATCAGTCCTTTCTCAGAAATGATCAGAATGGTGGAAATCGATCAAACTGTCGTGACATCCGCCCAACAATGCTGGTACGAATTGAATCGTTATGACCAGTGGGATAATTATGAATTGATCATCGATGATGCAAAACATTATTTATCAACTACCGACGAAAATTTTGATCTCATTATCATGGATATATCGGCGCCCTATCAATTAGGCACAATGCTCTTACACAATCTTGATTTTTATCAAGAGATTCAAAGACATCTCAAGCCAAACGGGATTTTCGCTGAATCGACTCAGGGTCGCCCGCTGCCCTGGTATCCGAATAGTCAGGGAATGAAAATCCTAAAAGGCGTTACTGAGATTTTCCCCTACTATCGTGTAGTAGACTGCACCGGCTGGCCACGGGGAAAACATGGTTATGTTTATGCATCTGATGATTCCCAATTTTCTACCCCAACTTTATTAAACATTATGCGTGAAGATAATACCATTAAACGAGTTGATATTTATAGCGAAAATGATCCGTACCTTGAACTCGAACTACCCGAGCCCTATTCATTAACAAGTATGGAAACCCTCCTTTCCGGTAATCTTTGGAGACTGGAAGATCAGTTACAATTAGAAGATATGAAACGCCGTGACCAGAAAGTTAACCGAGAAAAAAATAATATTTTCCTGCGCTCATTACATTTTCGATTGCCAAATGCAATCCTTTCAAAACTGAAGAACCCCTATTTTATTATTTTCAACGCATTAGTAATAATTGCAGCAATCGGGTTACGCTGGCAGGCAACGCGCCCCAGGCGGTCATCAATTGTTCCCAAGCGTGACTCTACTTAGCTTATAGCCCCTGAAGTAGAAATTATGCAATATGTCGAATTTTAATAGATGACCAATACTTGTATTGATCTTTCTTTCACTATTTGACAGACAATAAACCGAGTTCCCGGAAGTAATCCGCTCAATTAATTCAAAATTGGAAATCTGCGGTTTGTAAAAATGGACGCTAAGGTGCGATAAATACAGGTCATCTCTTAGCATTTCGTCTGGTCGATCCAGGTATTGGGTGACAATCGGTTCCAAGTCGGTATAAATCATCAAATGATTGGCAAGATGCCGATGATCGACCAGGATCAGTGCTCCTGGTTCGGTAAATTTATTCGTCAGTTGTGCCATGTTAGAATAAGGCAAATTTCTTACGTAAAATCCGCTCAATCCTCCAACATATTCAGCATTTAGCCGTTTATTATCCTGATATGGTTTTTGATAGCGATCCACAAGATTAGAATAGGTATAGCAATTTATTAATATCAGTAGCACCACAAATATACCAGATATTCGCTTTAAATATTGATTATAGGTAAATAGCGCAGGGGTGATAACAATGAATCCGGCAAATGCCACGGGATTCCACTGTTCCGGGTCCCAGGGAATCCAGAAAAAGAAATGAGCGCTGACAACACCAATATAAATCAATGCCATCCAAATAATTTCTGGCGAGTACTTATATGATTTCACCACAAGATAAATAAATATTGAAACCACAACGATTACTTCAATCCACAAATAATCATGTTCAAAATATTTTCCAATCAGGAATCTGCGGAAACCCTCATAAGCCCATACCAATTGGTCGGTAAATACAATATTAGCGTTAAAAAACTCACCGGTGGCATGATATTCCAGCAGCCAACGCAGTCCACCGGCTATGGTCGTTATCCCATTGACACCAATAATCAATATTCCAAACCAGATCAGTAATAATATTCCGGCCGTAAGCATGATTATAAGAAATTCAGCAATTTGCTTTTTGAAATTCAGATAAAAATCTTTCCGGATCAAATACACGATGCCAGTGGTAATAACCAGTATCCCATTCTCCAAATGAATCATGATGGAAAACGCCAGTATGAATCCTAATGCAAGATCGGGTAGATGATGACCAAACCAGTTAGAATAACGGGCTGCAAACAGTTTCAGTCTGGGAACGAAACCAAAGGAAATCCAACCTTTTAGTCCGAAAAACCCAATCAGATATATAATATTCAGCACTAGCATGGTGTCTTTTTCTTCGCCACCAGTAGTGAACTGCCAGTGCGAAAAACAAAAGATATATACTACTCCGATCATGATTGCCGCAAAATCGCTCTTAAGAAAATTGCGGAAGAAATAATAGATTAGCACAATATTGATTGTTGAGAAAAATACTTCCCGCAGACTGGTAACCAGTAAGGGATCGGCATTTCCGAAGATCAGGTTGAAAAATTGAGTTATGGGAATCACCAGGGTGTGGGCAAAAAACAGTATCACCTGCCAGGGCGTGTCACCAAAATGAGCAATTGTAGTGGCGGTCATCAATCCATCCCAACGACGAAAACCCGGCATTGGAAATAACATATAGAAAAAGAAATTGAAGGCTGCCAAAATAGTGGCCATAACCCGCGGTGATATTGATTTTTTTCCGAGCATTACTGAATCACTAAATGATTTACAAACGTTCGCTTTTTGTGGTTCTCGGAAAAAACCTGCTAAAATTCATACCCTGAGTGTTCAGCAATTCGATAATACCCCAGAGTACAATCGTTACCCCCAGCATTTCACCAAATTCCTCCAGAATCACCTGGGTGAGATAGCCGGCTCCCCTTCGAAAATAATTTGATAAAATTTCAATTCCAACGGCCGAAACCACATAAACTACTAACCCAAGGATGAATTTATTTATTACTCCCGGGATATTGCTGATCCTGCTCTTTAAATGCAGGATGATTCCCAGCATCAGGGCAAAAAATGGAATACCAACAATAAACATCCAGATTCCCGTTACCCAGAAAATCGTATTCCTCCGCGTACCCCCAGCCAGCAAGAAATCAGTCATTTCACCAAATTCTTCATGAATCATGGCTATTTCGTCCAGCGACATTACGACAAATATTAGGGGTATAATCCAGGCTAATTTGTTGAGCTTTTGCTGTTCGCTTGACAGATTCCTAAGATACATTCCGGATGTTATTGCCAATAGGAAAATCTGGATTGAGGAATACCAGGCCGGCAGATTATTCTCATTATCCAGATCAATGAAATCAGTAAACCAACTAAAGGGATAATCAACAAAATGGTTTCCCAGATATAGTAGAACTAAAATAATATCGCAGATTAACAATATCTGTATCAGTTTAGGAATCCCATTCTGTTTCCCACTATCTAATTCCATAATTTCCCTGTAAATTGTTTCACTTTAACTTACGTCATTAAGGATAAACTGCCAAACAACCGAGCGATAACCTGTTGAATTGGAAATACTACCATGCCTTCTTCCATATTTCATAAACACGCTGTTACCACAATATTGTTGATTGTGTTTATATCATCGATGCACGGTGAAGTTATCTATGAGTATGGCAGTATTTTAGAATTCATTGGCGGTAATTCAAGTACGACCGCCTATGATAATTACATTAGCCATGTTTCTGAGGGGATTGTATCCCCTGGTTATAATGATTACGGTCCCGATACACTGGATGTACAAAATAATGATTTCGGTGATTATCGTATAATACCGCCTGATTCTCCAATTCTGGATTATTGGCGAGCAATATTTGGCGAATTGATAAATAATAATATTCAGTCTGTCGACGTATTATTGACTGATTCACTTAGTTCATTTAATTACGACATTGTACATTTCGTTGATACGGTTTTCACCCGTTCTTATTATCTCATACGGGAACGTCTGGATTCCAACTATTATGACGAAAATATGATAGTCAATCCTGATGACGATGTTGCCGGAAGTTTCAGGAACGGTTGGGGACTATATTTGATCAGTCCATCAGCCAGCCGATCAAATCTGCTGATTGAAGTACCCCATCCCTGCGATGACTTTATCGCGCCCTATTTCGCAACAGAATTATTCACCCAATGTGATGCCTTTGCCCTGGCGATTGCCGGCGCCGGTCGTGAAGTCCGCTGGACTGGTATTCCCCCCTACAACAACGGTAAATCACGATCCGATCCATCACGCAACGCAAATTCCGTATTCCAGATTTTCCATGAAGTAATCTCAGACTCACTTATACAAATCGGCCCCCATTCTCCTCTGGTACTGCATACACACAGCTTTGACAATTCACATACGGATTTCAAGTCGATTGTCCTTTCGGCTGGGGTTTATCAGCCAAACGCAAATAAACCGATTCGGGATATTACGGCAGATAATCTGGATTTTGTCAATTTTACCATGGAATACCCAATAGCTGAGAATACTTTCGGCGTCCATACGCCGGTGCATGTGACCGATTACTTTCAGATTCATTATTCAGGTGAGTTTTATTATCATGGTCAGGACGCTGATTATGAATTGCCACACAGTTATGAACTACTTGGACCATATAATGGCGTTCAGATGGTTTATTCACAGCTTAACCACTATTCTGCCAGTGTATATGAACCATGGGTTCAAATCGAATTGGACGAAAAACCGGAATTATTTGATCAAATGAACCTACCGTTATCGGAATTATATGCCGGGGACTACCCCACCAGTTATCGTAATTATTCCATATTACTTGATTATTACCAGCCATTTATTTCCGCTATTAATTCATATCTCACCAATTGGGAAACAATACTAGATACAATTCCACCGGCGGATATCTTGCCCTTCTATCCCTCCGTTGTTGAACCAAACAGTATCAAATTACACTGGAACCCGGTAGATGATACCAATTTCAAAACCTATCGTATAGTATTTAATGAGGACAGCATTACCAGTAATTTCCATTTTTGGGATAATTCCACATATGCCGGCCTAGCCAACATGCGCCGTGATAATGTAGTCATCACGGGATTGGTGGCTGACTTGGATTATGAGTTTAAAATATCAGCCGAAGACCATTTCGGAAATTCCAATCAACTGTCAAATCCAGCCTATAATTATATTCCTGGTCATTCTACCCCTATCATAATCGCTGATTTTGACAGCGGCGGTATCAATTTGGTACCATACCCCAATGAGGACAATCACCCTAATGCCTGGACGATTGATACAAGTAATGTTGCCGAAAACAGTACTCATTCTCTCAAATTGACCGGTAATACCTGGAAAGTACTAGCCATTGATTCACCAGTTATTTCCGAAAATTCAGTCTGGTTAACCTCGGCGTATATCGCCCAAATCAGTGAGATTCAAGGCATCGGTATCATGGATTCGCTGAACGTTCTGTTCTATTCCTTTGCAGGCACTCAAGAGGTTGACCCGGAAGAATGGATACCGGTGTATCAGGGATTTTTTGAAGAAGAAAATTGGGCGACCTATCATTTACCGGTAGGGCACGATTGGTTTGCGTTTTTTGATTACTTGCCGCACTTGACTCATATTGTATTTATCAACGATCAGGATGAAGGGACACCGGGTACTGTGTATTTTGATAATATTATCGATGTTACAGGTGATTTATCAATTCCACCGCAATTGTCAATTTCCTACTCGCGGGGCAGTCTTTTTCGTGACTCGAACAATAATCGCAGTATCGATATCAGCTTTTCGGCAGTCATAAACGATATCGATAGCTATATCCATGATTATTATTGGAGCTTTGGAGACGGTTCCCATAGCAGCGACATTTCTCCGGTTCACACCTACAATATTGAAGATGATCACGAATATACAGTAATGCTGGAAGTTTGTGATGAAACTGATCTCTGGGGGCGAGCTGTGATTAATGTTGATGTGGACCCGGGAATAACACAATTCCCCATCAAGCTGAATTTTGTTGGCGATATCATGCTGGCCAGGGATTATGAAGACGACGGCGGAATTATTGCCAGTAATGGAGTGGAATCAATATTCGAACCAACGTTAGCCATACTCGGCGAAGCAGCCGATATAACCGTTGTAAACCTGGAATGCCCGTTAACCGATCAGGGAACTGAGCACCCTACTAAATCAGTTACTTTCCGTGGCTCCCCAGCAAATGCGGCCGGTCTGGATTATGCCGGTGTCGACATTGTATCGTTGGCTAATAATCATACCTTAGACTTTGGCTTAGAAGGCCTGCAGCAAACCCAATCGGTACTCACTGACAAAGGCATCCTGCATTCCGGGGCTGGTGTTAATTCATATGCAGCGGAACAACCTGTTTTTAGTTCAGTAGCCGGTGTCAACATTGCGTTTTTTTCCGTCAGCGATCGAACCGGGCAATATAATAACTCCCAGCCCTATCTACAGGCCGGCTTAAATAAACCGGGGTTTGCTTACATGACACCCTACAACATCATTCAGCAAATCGAATCAGTACGCGATGTGGCAGATCTAATTGTGTTTGAAATGCACGCTGGTAGTGAATATTCCGTTACCCCCGGCAGCGGATACGATGTGGGCGCATTTCCAGATGACATTGCTCCCGATGAACAGTTTTCACGAACCAGTAATTATGGTATCACCGAATATATGCTCACGGGCGATGAAGATTACTCGCCGCGAATTAACGTCCCTCACATGTGGGATCGGGCTATCAGGCAATTTGCGATCGATAATGGAGCGGATCTGGTGATCGTTCACCATCCCCATAAAATACAGGGGATTGAAGTTTACAACGGCAAGGTTATAGCTCATTCCCTGGGAAATTTTGTATTTGATCTGGATTACCCGGAGACTTATCCTTCAATGATATTGAACACGGAAATCGATTATCAGGGATTTACAAATTTCACAATTACACCAGTTTATATTGATGACTACATCCCGGTTCCGGCAACGGGAGAGCTTGCTCTGCATATCTTGAACTATCTGGCCCACCGTTCCCGGCAACTGGATACTTATTTATTCATCAACCGGGAAAATAATCAGGCTATTGTTCAACTTGATACTCTTAATATGGAGCGAAATACTGTTTTATGTCAACTGGTTGCCGGTACTGAAAATCGTGGGGATTACTGGCTGACTGCCCCACTGCCGCTACCGCGTGCCGGCAGCATTTCGGTTATTGAAAACATCATTCCTGCTGGCAACTGGCAATACCGGTTGGGCCGTGAAAATATCTGGCATGGAAATTTTGAAGCGGAAGGCGCCACCAATTGGTATTTGAATGACAATGAAGAATCGATGACCGATTCTATCGCTCGATTTGGACTGCGCTCATTACTTCATCATTATCCAACCCCTGGTAATTCAATCGTAACACGGCTCGAAGACCGCTGTACACTGGAATCTGACAGTGCCTATACGATCCACGGTCATATGAGAAGTGATAATATTGGCGATGGTGATTTGGAAATTCGCTATTATTCCAGCCGAACCTCAACTTTTACTATCGGGACTGAAAACACGACCAGCATTGATACTAACGAAGAATGGCAATACTTCTACAAAGACTTAAGCGTCCCGAGTAATACAAATTATTTTAACCTCTACCTAAACAGTACGGCGCCAAATACGGGATCGGGGAAAATCTGGTTTGATGATGTCGGATTAATTGAATGGTCCGTATGGAAAGATTTTGAGAATTATTCAACGATCATTAATCCAAATGACAATTATTTTGTTCAGGTTCGTTCGACAGATTTAGCTGATTCGATTACAATCAATTTCCGTGAGCATATTTACGGACCGGTTGATCCAGTCAGCCCGGACTTCACCAGTAATCAGAGAATGGGACAATTACCGCTGACGGTGCAATTCTACAATAACTCTTCCGGAGCAACCGGTAGATGGCTCTGGGAATTTGGCGATGGGCAAATCAGCTACGATCAAAATCCAATTCACGTTTATACAACCCCTGGTACTTTCACCGTAAAATTGTGGGTCAGCGATTACGATAACCAACAGCTAATTGAGTCTAAACAAAATTACATCCTAGTTACATCTGATACGCCACCTTCGACTGGCGATATCAACAATGATAATTCAGTAAATCACCTGGATGTACTACTTTGCTCGCAATTAATCTTTGGTCAAATAAGTGCTACCACCAGTCAATTCATAGCCGCTGATGTTAATTTTGATCTTCAGATTGATATCCTCGATCTCCTGGGAATTGTTGATTTAATTCAGTAATTATTCAATTCAATTTCCATAGATGGTAATCTTTTGAAATAAATTTGTTTATAATTAAAATCAGCCACGATTCCAATAGCAAAATAGTAGTTCAACATTCACAAAATATTCAATACTTAAACTATCAGGAGAGACTCAGTGGAGCAGGATTATCTGAACGATCCCGAATTTCAAGAATTAATACGGGAATATATCCAATATTTATCTGACAATCTGGTTGAAATAAAAGAAGATCTGAACAATAGTGATTATCTTAAAGTTCAGAAATTCGGTCATAATCTAAAAGGTAGCGGCGGCGGATACGGCTTGATGGAAATGAGTAAAATAGGCCAGAAAATAGAAGAAGCTGCCAAAAGCCAGAAATTGGATTTGTTGAACGAGCTGATAACTCAATTTGAGGTTGAATTAAAATCAGCTAAGAAAAAATATTCAATGGAATAAACTGGCCGGGTCAATTTTCATTATAATAATACTGTAAGGGTTTCAAATGCAAAAACAAGCAAAAATACTGATTTTAGAAGACGATCCGTATTTTGTTTATCCAATCCGCTACCATCTTGAGAAAGCCGGTTACGAAATTTCGGTAATGGATATTGTAAAGAATCTCGAAGCATCACAGGAAATGATTTTTCAATATTCTCCCAATATCATTCTTTGCGATATCAAGATGCAGCCAACCGGTTTTGAAATTCTCAAGGTAATTAAAAATCATACACAACTACGATTCATTCCATTCATTTTCCTAACTGGAGTGGAATCCCTCCCCGACTAAGTACGTGCCTATCATGGTGGTGTTGATGATTTTATCATCAAGCCAATTGAAAAAGATGTGCTATTAGCTAAAATCACTTCGATATTAAATCGCCAGTCTAACCTGGATTCCGCTATCTATCTAGATGCATTGACACAAATATATAACCGTCGGTTTTTTGAGAAAGAATTAGCCCGCCAGATGAACCTGCATCGGCGCCACAAGGATAAATTCACCCTGGCAATGTTGGACCTCGATCATTTTAAATCTATCAACGATACTTACGGTCACAGTCTGGGTGATCTGGCTTTGATAGGTTTTACCAGATTTATCCAATCACAAATCCGAAGTACTGATATTTTTTCGCGCTGGGGAGGCGAAGAATTTGTATTGATCATGGAGCGATCTGATAAATTGGGAGCAGTAAAAACTCTGGAAAACATTCTCAAAAATATATTAAATGAAGTATTAATCCGTGCCAACGATCAAGATATAAAAATCAGCTTCAGTGCCGGTGTTGCACAGTTTCCCGATGATGGTAATAATAATAAAGAATTGATAGATGCAGCAGATAAAGCCACGTACCTTGCTAAAACCAGTGGTCGGTCGCAGGTAAAGTACGCTGAATAATTAACCTTATTGATAGAAAAAACCCCCCGGTGTAACACTGGGGGTTTTTTTTATGTATTTTAATAGCAGTTTACAGTTTGCTTAATTTTTTCTGAGCTGATTTTGCGTTTTTAGATTCAGGATAATTTTCTACGATTGTTGTGAGTACTTCTTTTAATTTGGAATTATCCTTCAAGCGTTTGCTATAAATACTTACACATTTTTCCAATGTCGGTAATGCACGATCAGAGTCGGGATAAGTCTGGGAAACTGAAAGGTATTCCACAACAGCTTCCTTATACTTCTTTTCTGACTCGTAAAGAATTCCGCATCTCTCCAAAGCTTCTACCGCAGCGGGCAATTTAGAATATAACTGAGCCGCATAATGATAGGTCGAAACGGCTTTCTCTAATTGATTCAATTGAGATGCTTGAATTTCACCTAAACGCATTAAACAATCGATAGCTTCTGGTTTGTCAGGATAGGTATCAGCAAAAGTCTGATATTCATCCACAGCCTGCACCCAATCTTTCAGTTCGTTATCAGCAATCAAGGCGATTTGATATTGGGCCGCAGATGCCAGTGTGTCAGTTGGATATCGTAATAAAAAATTTCGGAAAGTGACGCTGGCCACGTCAAAGTCCTTGAAATTGTCTGATTGAATAATTCCTTTATTAAATAGAACAAACGGCAATTCAGAACTACGAGGATACATAGTCAAAATTTTAACGTAGCGCAAATAGCAACTATGGAATTTTTCAGTATTATATTCATGATCGGCCAGCCATAATAACACCACGCTTGCTTTATTGGCATTAGGGAATAGTCGTAGAAATTCCGCAGCTTCGTTGGTATAAAGCATTGTAACAGCTTCATCTTCAAAGTTTTTAATAGTATTTAGAAAAGCAAAATACCTTTCGGATTCATCATCAGATGTTTCTCCAAAACCATCCAATGCGATCATTAGCTTATCTTTTCTATCCCGAAAGTATTTCTCTGATTCAAATAATTCGATTCCGGTTTGACGCACATTTCCGAAAATTTCCGAATTGGGATACAGGTATAGAAACTTAAAATATTCCACAGTCACTTCCGGCCAATCTGCACGACTGATATAAGTATTAAAAATAAAACTTTGTATCACATCTGAATTTGCTTCTGGGAAATAGGCCGACAAATACCGGTTATATTCTTCCAATTTTAATTGCGTGATATCCTCACCAGAACTGAGCTTACCAAGCAATCCGCCAGCAGATTTGCGCTCCTCGCTGTCAAGCTCCTTTAAGTAACTAAGAAAATCTTCTTCTAACGCTTCTTTGGTAAATATTTCCTCCATCACATCGGAAGGCATGAAATCAAGTAAAGATGAAGCTTTGATCTCAGGATTTACTTCGGTAGCGGGTTCAGATTTCTTTTCAACCGGGGTGTCCTCAACAGGATCGTCAATGATTTCCTGTTTAATCTCCGCTTCTGGTACTGGTTCCGAGACTATTGAAGTGTCTTGGACAGCTTCTTCCGTATTCGTTACAACTTCAGCTGCGTTTTCGGAAGTTTCTTCGATTATCCCAGATAAACTATCAGGTTCATTTGCTGTAGTTGAATCCTGTGTATAAACGGTACTTATCAGGATGATCAGGCCGATTATAATTTTTTCTCTTAACATCTTCAATAAGCCCTCGTACGATTATGGTTTATTTTTATCATATAATATTTGATATGCGAATTAGCTCGAATATCCCGAAAATGGTAAACATTTCGCCAGCACAAAATGAATATAAATCGTGGCTTTACTCATAATGACAGTAACTATCTAATTGTTAATTACTATTGATACCAGGGTCAGTACATCTAAAACATTTATGTTTCCATCCTGCCTGATATCAGCAACGTAGCGTTGAAGCGCAGTAGGTTCAAAACGATGTAAAATGATATCAACTAGCAGAGTGATATCAAATACATCAATAGAATTATCAAAATTGATGTCGCCCAAAGTGTAGTCCAGGGAAATTCCATTGATTATCGTGATATCATCGACAGCCGCTTCCACCAGCGAGCCACCTCCATTGTCATCGGCAATATACTTTAACCACAACTGATTCGGTTGAGACAGATATTGCCCAACCAAAAATTGATGATAAGTCCATTCGGCCGCCGATTCGGTAGTGTTTTCAACATCAATCCAATTCAGACTATCGCCGGATATTTGTACTTGCCAAAAATCCGAGCCTGGGTTATCTCCCGTATTATTTGTATACCAACGCCAGTAGGTCAAGATCGGATCAAGATAACCAGTGAGATCAATCGCCGGTGAAATGAGGGTCGTTTTCCCGCCATCGATATCATTATCGCCCACATTGCTTCCATTGAAGTCGGCATTACCCGTAACAAAACATTTCACTCCTTGTGGACTATGGTCATTTTCAGGTTGGACCGGCAAGCCGTTGGTAAATGTTCCGATGGGATCGACCTGTTCCCAGATGCCAGTAGTGGCGTTATCACCAGCTATTCCCATTGTCCAATCGGATACGACTTCGACCTGATCCTCGAAAATCGTCTGGAAATCCAATAAACTACCTACTAAAAAGAAATAAGTTATAGCCGGCGCCAAGGCAGGAGCATACATTTCAGTTCCTATTGCATCGGTGGCATGGATATAATAGCTGACAATTGACCCTGTGGGTTGCGCTGGAATACTGGCCGTAAAATTCCCATTACCATCATTCTGCATATCTATTTGATTGATTACATTGCTGACGATGTAAGTTAAAACCGCGGCTACAATATCACCATGAATAGACGATATAATCGCATTAATGGCTATGGGATTTTGGGTGTCTGTGGTGTTTACTATCGGAGTATGAGCGATACCATATTCCGGTATTGGTGAACTCACATTATGCTGGTCAAAAGCAGTGGTAATTGGAATAAAATTCGGTGTCCCATTTAACAATGTCCCATCGTTATCATCGACCAATAATATCTCAGTCAGTAAATCAGGAACAGTAGTCGGTCTGCCAAACATGCTCCAGCGGAATAATGTGTCCGAGTGGACGATTGCCGCTGCTGAGTCACCATAGCTGGCAATCAAATTCTCGCGCATTTTCCAAAGTGCTCCCATAGTGATTTCTCCCAGGCAATGTACCTGACCGTTACATTCAGGCGCTGGCCATTGGCGAAGATTCGTTCCGTCGCGCAAACAATTACCCGGCGTACCGAAAAAACCGTCACCCATGCAATGGGTATTCAACTGGGTCATCGCTGCATAATCGCTGAAGCCCTCGCCCATACCCGATGCGGTAGGTGATGAAAATGGTGAATAAGCGAATTGGGTGAGACCGTGCTGATATTCATGATAAATGACGTCGGCCATCTGATCGGTGGCAGAGCAGCCGCCACCTTCCGAGAACATATTAATTCCAAATCCATCCCAGTAGGCATTACAAGGCCAAAGATTGTCTTCGGGTCCAATATTTACCGCCGCTGGCATACTGTAATTAGCTCCACTGAAATTATTGTCCAGACTTAACATCCAATCATGTACTTGATTTCCGTGATAATAAGTATCCCTTTCTCCGGCTATTGAATTCAAATTTGTGAAATTGACATTATAGGTATCCCCAGGATCCACCGTGGCGACAATTGAAGCGTCAGTAACATTTCTAGCATCAATATCAATAAATGATCCGAAGAACTCCACAGTTACTACTCGCGGGACAGTCCCTACCTCGATACTGTAATAGCCGTTTTCATCTGAATAGGTATCACCCACACCGGCAACCTCTACTTTAATATTACGCAAGGGTCGGCTGATTGGAGTACCATATGGTAAATACTTGACCATTCCAGTAATATGTCCGGAGATTGTACTTTCTTCTACACGGTCGAACAGAGATAACAAATCACCCGAATGAGCATCGATCCAAACCTCATAGTTGCTAACTGAGCGACGAAATCGATCAGGATCATCATGATGCACATACAAGCCCATGCGCCAGGCCAGATGATAGTGGAGATCCTCAGTCCGATCAACATAGATATAAAGTTCCGGTTGTTCCAGCACCCGGTCGCCGTTAGCGCTAAAATATTCGGTAATAAACTGGGCAGTTTCTAATGCTATAGGGGACGAAACTGTCGGGATATGATCGAGATCAATATCAGGATAAACGGTGGCTCCCGTTATAATTAATTGGTTGGATGAACGAAATCGAAAATCGATCCGCGATTGGTAAACCGGAATAGAATTGTAGGTCTGACGGTATATCAAATAATTCAGCTTTCCGGATTTCTGATTGACTTCCAGCTTCAATTCAGCCGGATTTAATCGATAGATCTCAGGAAATTGTGTTACCAATGCTTCAGCAATCGCTGGCAGTTCCTGAATATTCTGTCGAATAATTAGCGGTGTAACATCCACCAGTATTTGTGTCACCGATCCGGATTGACCATCGAAACTGGCAACAGCCTTGGTTCCAAACGCTGCTCGCACTTGATTAATTGTCACCGGTTGTACTGCCGAATCCTGCTCAGAATTAGCTTGCAGATTTACAGTTAACGATAAAACAAGTACACTGAATACGGTAATTATTTTTCTCATAGTTGCTTGCACTCTCTTATACCACTATTGTTGGAGTCATTGGACCGATGATCAATTATTTAAATTTCGCTGAAAATTATCTCTAAAAGTAATAGATATCTTAGTATTAATAAAAATTCTAATTGAACATTTTTCTGAAAATACTTTTTTTGATAACCTTCTATAAATGTAATATCCCAACTATGAATTTTCCCCGATATACGCCTTTCCCAAGCGAATGGATCAGCTTTGCGATTTTCTTTGCTCTGATCCTCGGTTTCATTGTTATTAGTGAATTGGTAAAGAAATATTTTGACTGGCCGGTTGAACGATCACGAAAACTGGTACACGTAATTGTAGGTATTATGATTTCGATAAGTCCGTTTTTGTTTACTACTGCTTTGCAACCGGTGGTTCTGGCAATTATTTTTATTGTGATAAATACTTTAGCTTTGAAATCTGAAAAATTTCAGGCAATGCATGCCACCGAGCGTAAAACATTCGGTACCATATATTTCCCATGGGCTTTTCTGATTCTGGCGCTATTCTGGTGGGAACGACCGGTTACATTGATTACCGGCACATTATTAATGACATTTGCTGATACACTGGCCGCAATCATTGGCAATACAGTGAAAAACCCCAGAGTTTATCGATTATGGTCAGATCAGAAAACCTTAGAAGGCAGCGCAGCAATGTTCATAGCTTCCTATATCATAGTGCTGCTAACTACCCTGCTACTGCGCGACTATATGTTTGTTTATATCCCAACGAGTCAAATTATTGGTCTGGCTGGTTTCATAGCATTGATAGCTACAATTGCCGAATCAAACAGTAAAGCCGGGTCGGACAATTTCTCTGTACCAGTTATTAGTGCTGTAGCTATGGATATTTATCTAGCAAATTTTGCCAGTGATAGTCTTTTAGTATTGATCGGCTGGACTTTGTTATCGTGCATATTATTCATTGCTGCAATCAAATTCAGATCTTTAACCGGTAGCGGCGGAGCTGGAGCATTTCTGATTGGAATATTAATATTTGGCGCCGGAGGATTGAAATGGATATTGCCCCTATTACTATTTTTTACGTTATCATCGCTGCTATCCCGGATAGGGGGGAAAAATAAATTCAACAATCTGATTAATTATCAAAAGAGCTCCCGGCGGGATTTGCTGCAGGTTCTGGCAAACGCTAGTATCGCTGTTATTATTGCAGTCATTAATTTTTATTATCCTTCAAACTGGCTATACTTGGTGTACCTCAGTGCCATTGCAGCCGCCACAGCCGATACCTGGGCAACCGAGCTTGGTTATTTCAGCAAACGAAATCCACGCCACATTATAACCCTGAAAAGAGTACCAAAAGGAACCTCAGGAGGAATATCCCTGATCGGTACTATGGGAACAATATTGGGAGCGTTGGTAATCGGCTTATCCGGATTATTTTTTGGACTTACACTATCTCATTCAATTCTGATTGGATTTGCCGGAATATTTGGAAGTCTGGTCGACTCGTTGCTGGGTGGAACGGTCCAGGCCAAATTTCGTTGCCCCAAATGCAAAGCTATGACCGAACATCGAATCCATTGTGATGGTACTACAAAACATTTTGCTGGATTTCACTTGATCGACAACGATGGAGTTAATTTCATTTGCACCCTCAGTGGTGCCGTGATTATACTAATTATAATAGGATTATGAAATTTATACTGAATTCAATTATTTATTCTATTTGTCGTTCTTCTTTAACAAAAATTTGATTTTAGCAATTTTTTTTCCCGGTGGAAAATCTGATAAGTCATGATTGACAATTTTTATCCGCTTGCTGCCAAGAATACCGCCAGTGATATAGCCGGTTATTGCGGTCACGGATCCGGTTCCCAGAGATGTTTTAATCCCGCGCTGCATTTTTTGTGCCTGATCGCCTTCTCCACCAGTACCTGATAAAATCCCTACTAGTATACCCCCGATGCCAAATGTTTGGGCATAAGACCAGGCCCGGCGTTTGTTAAAGGGCGCCTTAACTTTGCGATACTGTTTAATATGAATGATATCGGAAATGTTAACCGGATAAAATGAATCATCGATCACCATAAATAATGTAGCGCCCACATACCAGCAGCGCTCGATATTTATACGCGCGGTACCATCTTTCATGGTAACATCCCAGCGCTCCGCCGATAATTCCGCTGCGGTCAGTACCAGAAACAATAATAGCAGGTTTGATTTCATCGAATTATAGATTCAACTTTCACCGGAAATCTACGGAATTTACGGTAATACATTTAAAGTTTATTATCCCAGCCAGCTTTACACCAAGTTAATGGATCCGATTACATTCTCAGCATCCACAATGAAATTGACTGCCAAATTATTTTAAGCGTTATGATTACCTAAAATGGTGCTCCATTTTCGCAATCAATCCCCCTTACGGACTGCTGTTGACACTTTGTACGCTAATTGCATGCAGATCAGCCTAAATAATAATCGACTGAATTTAGGGGTGGTACCAATGGTTACATTTTATAATTCTATTTAAAATTTTTAGCCAATAAGTACTTATCGGTACAAAACAGGGCTGTTCCCAGCAGACCAAACGCGATCAGTTGGATGCTTATAGATGTCGATACCAATGCAATGTCTACTAATCCAGCACTTATCATAATATATTTCAGTCCATAATAAACAATATG
>CAZIJQ010000053.1:0-18920 GCA_964539785.1 uncultured bacterium
AGCGTCCATGACGTTTTAACATAGAATTGTATATGAATATCAGGTTAATGTTTGAGCTACGTACTCAGCAATATCCTTCGATTGAGTAGTATCCGCTAACCCCTCATCCTTGATACCATCGTTGAGCATGGTAGCGCAGAAGGGACAAGCCGTGGCCACTGCTTCGGGATTCAGTTTTTTCACGTCCTCCATCCGCTCCAGGTTGATCTTCTTCCCTTCCGTTTCCTCCAGCCACATGCGAGCGCCGCCAGCACCACAACAGAAACCGTGGCGTTTAGTGCGATCCAACTCCTGCAGGTTCACCCCTAACTGCTTCAGAATTTCCCGCGGACTGTCATAAATACCGTTATGCCGCCCTAGGTAACAAGAGTCGTGATAGGTGAATTTGCCAACGATATTGCCGTTTATTTTCAATTTCCCTGCATTAATCAAATCTAAAATGAAATCGGTGTGATTCAGCACCTCAAAATTCCCGTCAAATTGGGGATAATCATTTTTAATTGTATTAAAACAATGGGGACACTGGGTCACAATCTTTTTGAATTTGTACTGCTTAAAAGTAGCCACATTCTGCTCGGCCATGGCCTGGAACAAGTACTCGTTTCCAGCCCGCCGGGCCGAATCACCACTGCAGGTTTCTTCATTACCCAGGATAGCGTAATCAACACCGGCAGCCTTGAGAATCTTGACCATTGCCTGACTAACTTTCTGACCCAAAGCATCGTAAGAACCAGCACAACCGACCCAGTATAGAACGTCCACCTCCTGCTTTTCAACCATCAGCGGGACTTCCAACCCTTCGGTCCATTTGGCGCGATCTTCGGACGAAATACCCCAGGGATTCCCGTTATTCTCCATATTCTTGAAAGTAGTAACCAGTTCTTTCGGGAAATCACTTTCCATCATTACCCGGTCCTGGCGCAGAAACAGAATATCGATCATGGGCTCATTATTGACCGGGCAGACATCGATACAGGCAGCACAGGTAGTACAGGCCCAGACTGCTTCGGGGGTAAGCATCCACTCAAGCAGCGATTGTGCAGATTCTTTACCACCGGCAAAATCAGCGCTGGTATCATTCAGGAAATAGCGTTTGTTAATTTCGAGAGCAGCCGGCGAAAGCTGTTTGTCGGTATTATAAGCCGGACAAGCTTCTTGGCAACGGTTACACATTATGCAGGCATAAGCATCAAGCAGGTTGGTTTGGGGTAGCTCTTCTAATTTGGCAACGCCGAAGGCCTCCAGATCTTCATCTTCGAAATCAATTTTTGCGGTAATCGCTGGACTGGGACGTTCGATCTCCAGCATTTTATTCAGTGGCCCCATAAACAAATGAGCATGCTTGGAATAGGGGAAGTACGGGATAAATGCCATAATCAAACCAATCGCTAACCACCAGCTGATATGCTCACCGATTACAATTCCGGAATGGGATAATCCAACCCATAAACCGCCAATTGCCGTGGCTATTGGCTGCCACTGACTACCACCGTGACCAGCCATTTCGAAAGAAGCTCCCAGCAGGCGAAAACCCACGTGCAACAGGATAAAAAATCCAACAATCGCTGAATCACGACGCATACCTTTACGTGCTGCTGGTAGTACCTGCACCTGTTCAGTAATCACCAGGGCTGGTGAATTCATTATAAAACGGCGTACCAGGAAAAAGGCCACGCCCAGCAGGGTCAGCAGACTGAAAATATCAACGAAAATTTCGTAACAATTTCCCAACCAGGTACCAGGGAAAAATTTGAATCCCGGGACGAAACCGTAGATCACATCGAAGAAATTCACCAGGATATATAATGTGAAACCCCAGGCTACCAGGGCATGAATAAAACTGATCGCCGGCCGCGATCGCCATAATTTTGGTTGAGCGATTAGAACAATTAGTCCTGCTACCAAACGTTTGAAAAACTTATTCCAGGGTAATGGCTGCGGTCCTCGGGCAATCGCCTTGAACATCTTACCAAAATTGCTCCAGGTCAGATAGCCGACTCCGACTAAAATTACAAAAAATAGAATTTTCTCAATCACAGTTAGCATGATTTAGCCCCCATAATGCCAGTTAGTATGTTCCATTGTCAATATTTCAACATCCCGGCGCAGGTGAGTTGTAAGCACTTCACCGATGACGGGCAAATGATCACCAACTTTAATAATCTCCCGCACTTGAGTTTCAATTATCATGGGACTATCAGCCAGGAGGGGTAGGTTATTGTCACTGTTGATATATCGGTAACCATTGATCTCTTGATCATTATAATTTTCAGGTTTAAAAAAGTCCGCGATCATCTGCTGACGGTCACGGTCAACGAAATGTAAACCAAAATAACCGTGTTGTTCGACTGCCTGGTAGATATTTGACTGATCACGGAGCGCTATCATTATTAGCGGCGGATTTAAAGACGTTTGTGTGACGAAAGAAACCACCGTTGCTACCGGATTCCCCTCTAATCGGGAAGTTAATATATACAAGCCATAGGGAATTTTACGCAGAATCTTCCTACGCTGGGCAGTACTGCTCATTATTTAATCTTTATTTCCCCTATTCGGGCCTTTAGACAGTCGCACCGATAATTTGAGGGAAAGTCCGGTCAAACGCGAATATTCTGAGGGCATTCCTGAAGCATCGATATGGGGCTTATCGCCGTAACTATTGATATTCTTGGCGCTATCATGCTGCCAATTAAATGCAAATAATTGTCCGATTGGCATGGCCGAAAAATCATGACAATAGCCTAATTCAAGCCCAAGCCTACTCCCGATAGTCGTTCCTAGAACCAATCCAATCCGGGAGCTGGTATTACCACTGATTCCCAGTGGAATATACATAGCCCGGAAACCGAGCCAGAAGGTTGTCCGATTACCGTTAGGAGCAATACGGGATCGTACTTTATAATAAGTGAAATCAATATTAGGGTTATGATTCAGCGACCAGCTCAAACTGAGTAAATCCCAACGATTCTCCCTTTTAAAAAGTACTCTATTCCAATCAATTCCGGAACCATAGATAGGCAGTCCAATCCTGAAGCCGATGCTGGTGTAATCAGAAATTCCACGTTGGTAATAATAATATGGAAAGACATTCTCAATGGAAAATGCATAGCCGCTTGTTGATTGGCCATCTTCCAGAAGTACAGCCGGAATGGTACTATGAGTCGAACAATTACTAAGAAATAGAATCAGGAGTAGCGCGCTAAGGTAACGATACATGCCTGAAAATGAACCGGATAACCGATATAAGTCAAGCATTGTAACTAACATTTATTAATGTTTGACTAGCTAATTTTTATTTAAGATATATCATTTTTCGGCTCATCGTTACTGGCAGAAAATCATCAATCTGAGCCTGAATTGTGAAAAAATAAACACCACTGGAACGACCCCGCCCATCCCAGGAATATTGATAATTTCCGATTCCAGTGGATTCATTTTCCAGAAATATATCAATTTTGCGACCTGTTGCATCGGCAATAAATAAATTTATAATAGCTGGTTGCAGCAAATCAAATGCAATGGTGGTTGTTGCATTGAAGGGATTGGGATAATTCTGAAACAGGGCAAACACTTCCGGAATCGCAAGTTCGGTAGTACGAGCACGGGTAACATCATTGGCATCGCCCAAAGTACCGAACGAAGTAGATACCCAGCCAGCGCCATCTGGTATTCGGGCTTCAAAAATATCATAAGTGAAATTAACCGGACGACTCTCCAGATAAAACCAGCTTGAATCAAAGGTTAGTTCGACCAGCGAAATCCAGCTACTTTTCTTAGCTTCATCCACCATCCAACTAAAGGTTTGATAGCGGTTATCGGAAAAGAACCCTGACAGGTTAATCATTAGACTATCGTCCATAAATAGCGCTAGTCTGAAAGTGCTATCTAATACACCGCTGACCTCCACCGAAATTCGATTTTCGTCCAATATGTAAATAATTTCATTTAAAATAATATTTCTGCTGGCAACTTCCAAATGTGATTCATCCCAGCCCAGGCTGTCAACTAATCGGTATTCATCATTGAATGAACAAATAAAGCCCTGCTCCGGGAAAACGGTTGCTATTTGTTGGATCGGCTCATGGTTTTGATTTAGGGAAAGCCAGAAACCCGGATTATCTATTTTCATGGTATCCCGGTATCCGCCAATTATTTCCGAATTCAGTTCAAGCCCGAACATTTGATCGCCAGCGGTGATCGAGTAAATTGATTCACTTGCGCGACCCCCATCGCTAACCATTATTTCGAGATAGGTAAAATCTGATGAATCACTCCAGGCACTGATAATTCGCACCGGATCGCTATAATCAAGGAAAGATCGTGCCTGCTGGTATTTCCGGCTTAATAACTCCAATTGGTCCGGCAATTTTGCCATACTGGTATCAATTTCTATTTGCCATTCAATTGGAGTCATCAACAAACGGTTTGGAAGATAGTACTTCAATTCATCCAGTTTTTGTTTTAAATCGCGAATAAAATCAGCTGTAAATGAAATATCATCAAGTATTCGATACTGGACGAAGTTGGTCAGGGTAAAATTATCAAACCAGGTCTTCTGATCAAATTGATCAGAATAAAGGATTTTCAGGCAATGATCAATTGCGGTTGAATCTAACTCTGTCAGCATTGATGTTAACAATTTGCCTACCAATTCAAATTGTAAGTACCTGGAAAACACAAAATTTGAGTCGATAACCGGAATGTATAAATCTAGCAATTCAAAATCAGGGTCAGCCAGACTGGTAAAGGGCGGCGTGGCCTCAGAACTCCGGTATATTTCAGAATCTGCCGTTTCAATTTCCAGGCGATAGAAATAATGCGTGTCAGGCTCAACGATCACATCGAGAAAACGTGTCTGCTGGCTTTCAAACTGGTCCAACAGATAAAAATCCCGGTCAGGATGCAAACTACGAAAAACCGATATTGATTCGACTATCACAGAATCGGGAACGGACCAGGCCACCAGAATCGAATTGACATCACTAAAAACATTCAATGGAATTCTCGGCTTAACCTCGATGCTATCGCCCTGCCCCCAACTGACTGCTACGCAGGCAATCAGGACTAGGCCTAATTGTAGTAATCGTGATTTTTGCATTATTAAGATAGCCTGACCGTATACAATTTGTATTATTCGATGTTTTCTCGCAAGGATTTATTTGCGATCAGGTAGTATTATTTTAGTAATATCAACTTTCTGACCGACTGGTGATCTGAACATAGTAGGCGGGCAAAGTAAATACCGGATGGGTTCCGGGCACCATTCCAGGTTATAGTTCGTGGCTGAGCAGATAGCCAGCCCTTGAAAATAGTGTCAATGTGCTGACCCTGTAAATTTATGATATCCAATGTAACAAACCCCTCCCGGTCAAGTTGAATTGTTAGTTTGGTTGTGCTATTAAACGGATTGGGATAGGGCGGTAAAAGCTGAAAATCCGTTGGAGTACCATTGGGAATGTGGTTACCAAAACCAGTATAATTAATCGCTTTCCAGACATCGATTATTCCGTAACCATAGACCGTATCAGGATCACTGGCTTGACTGGCTGTCATCATAAGCGCTTCCCTGACCTGCATTGGTGTCCATTCCGGATGGGCGCTTAGAATAATAGCTGCAGCACCTGCCACCAAAGGGGTCGACATGGAAGTACCTAATGTGGTTATATACCCTTTCCCAGATGAATTGGCACAGGCTGTAGTCACTCCTTGAGCACATACTTCAGGTTTAATCCGGCCATCATAAGTTGGGCCACGGGAACTAAAATGGGCAATAATTCCACTGGTAGTTACAGCTCCAACGGAAATCACAGAATCAGCGTCGGCTGGTGCAATGATATGGTGCCAGGCAGAATTTGCTTCATTCCCAGCGGCAGTAACACAAACCATTCCAATACTGACTGCATAATCCACAGCGATGGTGGTAACGGCAGTATTACCATCCATATCCTGGTAGTCATACCAGTCATTATAACCCACTGAAGAAGAGAGTACATCGGCCCCCAGTGAATCACCCCATTCCAAACCAGCTACAAATAAATCTTCTTCTAGATTGATTTCTTGATCTTCGAATTCTGTCTTACCCAACATGAACTGAGCACCGAATGCCGGCCCGATCAGTTTGCCGGGATCATAACCAGCTAAGGCTGAAAATGTGCACGTGCCATGATTATGTTGATTTACACTATCGCCATCTTGATTAACGGTAACATTGTCATTTTGAATGAAATCCCATTCCGCTACAATATCCAATGAATCAAAAACGGGATGGTCTAAATTGAATCCGGTATCCAGAATCAATACAATTACATTCTGACCGAAATAGCCATTGGCGTGGGCGATTTGCACGTTGATCTGTTCAATCTGGTTTTTAGCGTAGCCATAATCCAGACTATCTTCCACACTTAACCTGAATAAGGAGCGCCCATTATCTGTAATCGGTCTCGGTTTCCTTTGTGCGGTTTTGACAGAAGTAATCTTTCGGACGGATGGCAAATTCGCAATGGCTGTGAGTTGATCCATGGTTGCCTCCACGGAAACCGCATTCAACCAGCGGCTGATGATACGCTGCCGGGCTCCCGTATACATGACATTCTGAATGTATGTGGGATCTGGAGGAATATCCCGGAAAGTCACTAAATTATTGGGGCGAACTTTGTTCCGGCGTGCCAGTGAGCGTTCGGTCAAACGAACCCGCGCCGATAGCTCCCGGTTTTGAATACTACCCTTATCAGTAAAATATACCCAGACATGAAACCGATCATTGCTTCGGTATCCGGCTTGCAGGGCAACCGGATCAATTATAGCTTTGGCCGGCAATATACCGAAAAAGAGAAGACTCGCTGTAATTATTCTCAATATCCGCAAACTAATAACACTTTTTTATACGTTGACTGGAGAGGCTCAACTCAAATTTACCCGTCGTAAAATTAATATAATCTGCATTGAAGGAAAAGAAAATTCAGATGCCAAGTTGCATATCCACCGCAATAGCATCAGCGAATAACAACCCTTTGCTGGTAAGTGACTGGCGATTACCACTGCTGGCGAGACAACTAGGCCATTTTTTATGGCAAATTTCTATTTGATTTTCCACTTGAAAGCGATATTTAACCGGGATATCGTCGAGGTTAAAACCTTCAGCGATCCGTAGGCCAAATCCGATCCGTTCGTTAATCAATTCGACTGGAGTCAATAATTCCGTTTCGTGCACAGCCGAGGATCCCGATTTAACGCGGGTAAGATACTGATTCAGATTATTCACATTCCACCAGCGCCGAGTACCATCAAAACTATGAGCAGATGGACCAAACCCCAGGTAAGGTTCGATCCGCCAGTAATGTAGGTTGTGGCGGCATTCAAAACCAGACCGGGCATAATTTGAGATCTCGTAGCGGGGATAGCCCTGCTCCGCCAGATAGTCACCGGTACGCTTAAACAGATCGGCAGTGGTCTCATCGTTAGGCATTCTGATCTTCCCGGCGGAAGTTAAATCATATAGTGGCGTCTGCTCCTCTACTGTGAGATTATAGCAAGACAGGTGTTTCGGTCCCAGTTCTACCACCGCTGCCAGATCCTGTTGCCAATGAGTCCAGGTCTGTCCCGGCAGGCCAAAAATAAGATCACAACTTAGATTATCAAAACCGGCAGCGCGGGCATGTTCAATAGCGGTGCGACTTTCTTTGGCGGAATGAATCCGGCTTAAAAAAGTCAGATTTTGCGGATTAAATGATTGAACACCAAGCGATATTCGATTAATCCCAAGTTGGTGGTAAGCTTTCAATTTTTCCAGTGCGACGGTTCCGGGATTAGCTTCAATTGTTGCTTCCAACCAATTCAGCGTACCAAACCGGGAATCCAATGCTGCGAGAATTTCCGATAATTGATCCGGGGTTAACAGGCTGGGAGTCCCGCCGCCGAGAAACAGCGTATCAAACTGATAATCGTCTATTTCTCCCACAAAATCATTGATTTCCCGGATCAGACCATTCACAAATCGGGGGACCAAATCTTCCTGACTGGCAACGGAATAAAAATCACAATAAACGCATTTAGCGCGGCAAAATGGGAAATGAATATAAATTCCGCTTTTTATCATTCTAAATGATACGAATCTTTAACTTAAATTCCACCTAAAAGAAGGAATTACCTCAATGAGATTTGGCAAGCGCCTGTACATAATATTTTTTGCTTTGATGGCAGCAGTAACAATTTGGATTGCTACCGATCAGTCCGTCCCAGGACAATTAAATATCGGTTTTGACATTGACGACACAGTGTTATTCAGTCGGGATATCTTCACTAATCTGCCAGCAGACAAGCAGAATCCCATCGATTTCGGCTGGGTCAACGTACGCGACCGCCAGTATTCTCTGCTGATCGAACCGGCTGCTGAGCTAATTCATTTTTATCGGTCCCACGGTCATGAAGTATATTTTATCACTGCCCGGCCAGGAATTAATGGAGATAGTGTGGCAGTATTTCTAAGTGAACAACTGGGTTTTCCGGTGGTCAAAGGCCAAAACCTGTTTTTTGAGCCCAAAGAAAATGTGGGCGAATTCCGCTATACAACCAAACACCGGCGAATCAAAGCCCTGGGGCTGGATATTTTTTACGGCGATTCCGACACCGACATCGTAGCAGCAATAAAAGCGGGCGTTCACCCGGTGCGGGTCGTGCGGCATCAATCATCAATAGATCAGTACGGCAAGAATTATTTTGGCAATACCAATGATGGCACTGATGTTAAAGCACCGTTTTCCAAATCCGATTTAGAGCAATTTTATCGCGGTTCGGTTGGGGTTTTCGGCGAAGCGATTTATCCCATTATCTGGAACGGTCCTGCCAGTAAAAACGAGATTGATTAAATGAAATTATATCAAATCCTTCTGACCAGCTTATTTAGTGGAATCCTGACAGCGGCTGATTTTGACTGGGCTGCTGAATTCCGTGCTAAATATCTTTACCGTGAAAATGAATCAATTATCACTTTTAATGGCCAATCTGGAATTTACCAACGGTCCCGGCTGACATTCCGAATGTCCGAGAGTAAAATTTCCGGACTGATGCAATTTCAGGATACCCGTCAGTTGAGTGCTCGATATAATAATACTGGGACAACTAGTTCCAAGACTTCTGAGTATTTCGGACTACACCAAGTGTACATGAGCATTGATCAGTTATTATATCCCGGTTTTCGATTTGACATTGGTAGATTCGAACAGAACTTGGGGAATCAACGTCTGTTCAGTTCCAATAACTGGGATGATTTTGGTCGATCCTTTGATGGCTGGCGATTAAAGCGGTCCGGACAAAAATATTTAATTGGAGAAATTTTTAATCTTTATTCGACAGATACGTATCTAGACTCTACGGACCAGCATATTAATACAGCCGTATACGGATTCTATATTAAACCTCTTGGCTCTGCAAAATTTGTCCCTAACAGCACCCTAGAATTCTATGGATACAACAATGGATTTTCAAATGATTCAACATTCCATCGAACCACCTTCGGATCTCGAATAGCAATCAAAATACTATTCTTAGAATTCGAATTGGAAGGTTCAAGGCAAATTGGTGAGTTCGAAGACAATGATATCAATGGTACAATGGCAGTTTTTAATATGGCGATGAATACTTCTTTCATTCCAATTGTTAATCGTATTGCATTTGGTCGAGAATATTTTTCCGGTGACGATCCTGATACACCTGAACTGGAGGGCTTTGCCAACCCTTATGGTACAGGACATAAATTTCATGGACATTTTGATCAGTTTACTAATTTTCGCGATAATTCAGGAACGGGCCTTCACGAGTGGAACCTAAAATTAGATATTGCATTACGTCCGGGAATGATCACCAAGGTCGCCTACCACAGTTTTTATGAGGGGACCGATAGTGATGGGAAGCTGGGGGAAGAATGGAATCTTGAATATATCCAAAAAATTGGTAAATCCGGTTTTATTACCGCCGGTTACGCCCGACATCGATATGGCAGCGCGTCGTTAAAATCAGGAACCAGCGATATTGCCTATACAGTGCTCGCAATCCGAATATAAAATAACATCTGTTCGTCATTTACACGCAGGAGCGTTGTAACAAGATTTAATTATGATTTACCACAGGATTTAAGACAGTCCGTGAAAATACAAATATTCGATACTACTGCATGCTAGAAATAAAAATCATCAAAAATAAATCTGATTTAAAAAAGGCGATGGTCATTCGCAGAAAGGTGTTTGTTGATGAGCAGAACGTCCCCGAATGCATCGAAATTGATGAATTTGAGACTGAATCTACTCATATTCTAGCACTCCGAGATGGTCAACCCGTAGGAACTGCCCGCTGGCGCGTGACCGCAACCGGCATCAAACTGGAACGCTTCGCAGTTTTACCTGAGTATCGTGATCTCCAAATTGGTACTTCCCTGTTAAAATTCACATTAAATAATATTGATAACAAGACTACCGTATATTTGTTTTCCCAGATTAGCGCAGTGGGATTCTATAAAAAATATGGCTTTGCTATCCGGGGAAAGGTTTTTTATGAAGCGAATATTCCCCACCGAAAAATGATTTTAGTAAAATGACCCTGGTCTTTTCTGGGTCACAATTCGGATTATTCAGCTAAGAAACTCATATTTTATTAAGTGCATCAACCTAAATAATGATTGGGAATTAATTATTTACAGCCCAGTCCGGCATTTGGCTCAAGTCAATGTTAAAAACAACTAGACCTAGGATATAAACAAACATAGTGATCAAGACAATACCCACCAGATTCATCACAATACCGATCCGCATCATATCACCGATTTTGATCTCACCGCTGCCAAATACTATTGCATTGGGCGGGGTGGCCACCGGCAGCATGAAAGCACAGGATGCTGAGAGGGTCGCTGGAATCATTAGTAATAACGGATTGACCTGAATCCCCACCGCCAACGACCCCAGCAAAGGCAGAATCATTTCAGTGGTAGCTGTATTTGAAGTAAGCTCGGTTAAAAACGTCAACATTGTACAGATCGATGCCACTAGAAAAACCGGCGCCACGCCAGCCAGATTGCTTAATTGTTCTGCAAACCAGATCGACAGACCTGATTCCTTGAAGCCTGTCGCCAGGGCGAATCCACCGCCAAACAACAGTACGATTCCCCAGTGAAGGTTGACAGCCGTATCCCAATCCATTAGCCGACCGGTTTTTGCGGTTTTTGCTGGTATGACGAACAGGACTAAGGCAATGATTATTGCCACAGTGCCATCATCAACGAATGCCGGTACCGGCAAAATGGTAGACCAACCGGGAACCACCAACCAGCCAAGATTCAGATCACTTCTGAATAGCCATAAAAAAGCCATAGTTATAAATAGAAAGAGCACTACTTTTTCTTCATAAGTAGCTTTCCCCAATCGTCGATATTCTTCCTTGAACAAATTGATATCAACGGTACCCGTGAAATGTTTGGGCAGAAAGAACGTAATTAATATTAGCCAGGCCACCGCCAGGAATAAAAGACTACAGGGCAATCCAAACAGAAACCAGTTTGCGAAAGTTATTTCGGGAGCCTGGGGAAAATAAATGGCAAATATTCGGGAAAATGACAGGTTGGGCGGAGTTCCTATCAGGGTCGCTATACCACCAATTGATGCAGCATAGGCGATTCCAATTAACAGTCCCACCGAAAACCGCTGCATTTTTCGCCCAGATGATTCTCTCAGTTTAATGATAATTGCCAGAGCGATGGGAACCATCATCATTGTTGTTGCCGTATTGGATATCCACATCGATAAAAAGGCAGTAGCCAGCATGAATCCCAACAATATGCGTCTGGGACTGGCACCGATCATTTGGATCATCTTCAGAGCAATGCGGCGATGGAGATTCCATTTCTGCATTGCCAACGCAACAATAAAACCACCGATAAAAAGGAAAATGATATGGTTGAAATAGGTAGCCGCTACCGTTTTCCCTTTCATAATTCCCAGCAGCGGGAATAGTGCCACCGGCAGCAAAGCAGTTGCTGGAATTGGGATTGCCTCGGTGATCCACCAAACCGCCATTAAAACAGCTACAGCGGCCATCCTTGTCACCAGAGGATTCTGGGGATCCAGATCAATAAAAACCAGTAATATCAAAGCCAGGATTGGACCAGCGATCAAACCTGTAAGTTGCTTCAGATTGCCTGATCCGGCGTTAGTCAATTTGATGGTATTTTCTCCGAATTAGCTGCTAATAGTATGTTGTGTCACAATATTCGCATTAATTATGCAAGTACATCTGCCATAAAATATGCATCATGAACGGATCGGGGATTTTAGTATTTCCATCGGTTGATTTTAAAGTAAAATCGATCTTAAACATGGTATCGGTCCATTTATCCGGATTCACCGAATAATTTATACCAATTGTAAAATTAGTAATCACATTATCGCCTGCATCAATATCCCAATCCCAGGTTTCAATCCGACTTCCAATTTCAAAATGCCGAGTAGCTTTATAGACAGCCAAGGCACTATAACCCATCATTGCAATATTGTCTTCAAGATCATCCACCTTCACAAAATCAAATTTAAAACGCATTTTACCAGTGCTGTATTCTTCCGGCCTAAAATAAGCATAACCAGTGAGTGATGATTTATTTACACGATCTTCATTTGCCAGACCATAATGAATTCCGGTTTTGATTGTATTTAGCAATTTGACCTGTCCCATGACATCAATTTGTGGCAGCTGACCGGTATCGGTATCAGAGTTAGAAGACTTTGAGTTATAAGGTATCAAATTGATACTGTTACTGCCATTACTAACCATGATCTCATAATCGAAGATATTCTTTTTCCCTATTAACGCCAGACCAGTAGTCCGGCTGTCAGATCGACCTACGGCTTTACCCCAATTGCGACCGACAATAGAGCGCTCGATTAAATCGATAGAGGTATGACCAGTGCGACTGCCAGCCTGAGAACCGGGTCCAACAAACCGGCCCATTCTAATTATCAAATTGTCATACAGGTTATAGTCTAATCGGACATCTACGATTGTTGAACTAATCGTTTCGTACTGAATAAAAGCGGCTGCCTTTTCTTGCGTCATTTTCCCCCGGATTCGGGCACGTCTAATCCCAAAACCAGATTGAGTGCTGGTCGAACCATCAGTGTGGTCATAACTGGTGAACGAACCCCAGGATTGCAATGAAAACTGGAATTCCGGTTGAGCAGATGCGGTGGGTGCTATCGTAAATAAAACAATGAGTCCAAAGAGCATAATATTTTTCATAGGAAAGCACTCCAAAAAATTTTACAGTTAGGCGAAACGGTCGGAAAAATTGGAACATTCTCAATCGAAGTAATGTAAATTTGGATTCGTAATGTTCCATACCTGTTGAAATAATGCTGCTTAATTTATGACCAAATCCATATATGTCCGGCTTGCCAAATTTGTATTAAGATATTGGCCTTATCTGGCAATATCGATGTTAGCGGCATTTATTTACGTGGCTTTAAATGGCGCTTCATTATGGTTAACTGCTTCGCTGATAAACAATATTCTAACAGATTTTAATGATCTTGTTAAACAAAATAATGATTTATTATCTGCGACTAATTTAAGTGCTAATGATCAGTTAAAAATCTGGACCAATCAATTAATCCTTCGCAATACACCCATCGAAACATTAAAAGTATTATGTTTCACAATCCTAATTGTATTTGTCCTCAAAAATATCTTCCTATATATCAAGAATATTCTCATTTCATTCATTCAATACAAACTGATCACACAATTACGTGAACAGCTTTACGAACATTATTTGGCTATGTCGTTATCGTATTTTAACCAACGGCGCTCTGGTGTCCTGTCCTCAATTATCGTCAATGATGTTTCCTATATGCGCAGAGCTTTTGCAACCAGTTTTCACAAATTGGTGGTTGAACCAATAAATATATTATTTATGCTTGGTTTATTATTCGTAATTAGCTGGAAACTGACCCTGATTGCGTTATTAGTTGTCCCGCTAGCTGGTACAGCTATTGTTCTGGTGGGTCGCAGTATTCGACGGAAATCACGTCGAACGGCGATTAAAATTGCCGGTATAATGAATATTATTTATGAGACTTTTTCTTCCATACGAATCGTCAAAGCTTTTACTATGGAAAATTATGAGATTCGGCGATTTAAACGCGAAACCAACAATTTCTTCAATTTATTATTACGCCGCGCACGCTTGCGTCATTTATCGACCCCCATCACCGAAACTTTAGGCGTAATAATTGGTGTTACAATTCTGTGGTTTGGTGGTCTCGAAGTGTTTAGTCACCAGGGTATTAATGCTGAAGATTTCATTCGTTTTGTGATTCTGATGTTCTCTTTACTGGCACCGATAAAAACTTTGACTCATGTAAATATTGATATTCAAGTCGGCATTGCCTCAGCCGAGCGGGTATTTAATGTGCTTAATACTGAACCGATTATCACTAATGCCAAACACGCAATTGAGAAGACTGAGTTTAAATCAGACATTTCGTTTCATAATGTTTTTTTCCGCTACCAGGTTGATGATGATCGGGTACTGGAAGATATCAGCTTCACAATTAAAAAAGGTCAAGTGCTGGCCCTGGTTGGTCCCAGTGGTGCTGGTAAATCGACAATCGCCGATCTCATTCCACGTTTTTATGATGTTACGGATGGATCAATTACATTAGATGGTCACGATCTAAAAGACCTGTCGGTTAAATCTTTGCGCAATCTGATGGGGATTGTAACCCAGGATACTCTTTTATTTAATGATACTATCGAAGCCAATATTGCCTACGGTTTGCCTGACATACCTTTAGCCAAGATACGCGAGGCTACAATTATTGCCAATGCTCTGGAGTTTATCGAAAGACAACCAAATGGATTTGATACAATCGTTGGTGAAAAAGGGGTAAAATTGTCCGGTGGACAACAACAAAGATTAGCCATCGCCAGGGCAGTATTAAAAAATCCACCAATTTTAATTTTGGATGAAGCCACATCATCCCTGGATACCGAATCAGAGCATAAGGTGCAAAAAGCGATTGAAATGTTGATGGCAGATCGCACCGTCCTGGTGATAGCACACCGCCTATCGACTGTTCAAAATGCCGATAAAATAATAGTTGTTAATAGAGGTAAAATAATTGAATCCGGTGTCCATGATAAGCTAATTAAAAAAGATGGTTTATACAAACAATTATATTCGGTTCAATTTGGATCATAAAGCATTTTTATATAATTCAATGACAACTCAAAAAAAATTACAAAAAAGAATATTTCGATATACCATAAAGCTGCTTATAAAAAATGGCATTCCCTATTGGCTGGAGAATAGTACATTATTGGGTATAATGGGTGAAAAAGAAAATTTGCGTTTATCATGGAATCCAAATCTTGAAATTGCCGTACCAGGTAAATATTTAAAAGAAATTTTAGCTCTTCGACAACAATTTCTCCCTCTTTACCGAATCTCAGAATTGGTCGATCGATCAGGTCGAGAATGGATTATCGGAAAAACGCCTAAGATTGCCATTTTCAGTCGTTTTAAAAAAGCCAGTAAAGCATTTAGAATATTTATTACCTTAAAATATGATAATGCTGGCAACCATCGTTGGGTGGATAATAGAAGTTGTAAAATGGCGAGTTCACATTATTTTAAAAATTTGGAAAAAATTAAAATTAATGGAAATAAATACCCAATTCCAACGGATACAGATAAATACCTTCAACTACGCTATGGAAACTGGCGCCACCCTAACCCACGATGGGTCAGCAGCATCGATGATTCAGCGATAATAGAAGATAATATACTCACTAATATCGCTCGAAAAGAGATCATTAATCCCTCACCAACAGTTAAAATACAATTAGAACATGGTAATTATCACGAACGAATGAAAGCGATGTTGCTATTTACGATTGACAAATTAACTGAACATAATATTAAATATTGGTTAGAAGCTGGCACACTGCTTGGTATCTTGCGGGATGGTGATTTAATCCCCTGGGATTATGATGCCGATCTTGGAATAATGGCTGAAGATGCTGTTAAAGTGTTGCGATTGCGTCGTAAATTTTTACCACACTATTTAGCAAAAAAAAGACCTATTAATGATCCATGGTTACCTGGAGATACCAGAGTTGTCAAAATAAAAACCACTTGGGAAAAAGTTAAGCAGATAAATTTTCATATCGATCTATTTTGTGTATATAAAGTGGGAGATGATTACCGTTGGGTAGATAGTAATGCTTTGAAAAAGGTTAATACAAAATATTACGATTCTCTGGATTCAATTACCTGGGAAGGAAGAACAATTTCCATTCCTTCCAACGCCGAAGAATATCTTCATTTACGCTATGGCGATTGGAAAACACCCGACCGGAATTTTAAGGCCGGCCATCAGGATGGTTCCATTGCTGAACGAGGATTTTAACCAAAATTGAAAAATCATTTAACGTTAGTAACAATTTCAGTTTCAGAATAAATACTTACAAACGGAGAAATATTGTGAAAAAGGTTTACGTGGGGATGTCGGCCGATTTATTCCATTTCGGCCATCTGAATATTATTAACGAAGCTAAAAAACTGGGGTATCTAATTGTCGGTGTATTAACCGATGAGGCAATTGCCAGTTATAAACGACTGCCGCATGTTCCGTACAAACAGCGGAAGGTGATCGTAGAAAATATTCGTGGCGTGGATGAAGTTGTTCCTCAGGAGTCCCTGGATTATGTTCCCAACCTACGGAAAATCAAGCCCGATTACGTCGTACATGGTGATGATTGGAAAACAGGTGTCCAAAAAGAAACCAGACAGCGGGTTATTGACGCCTTAAATGAGTGGGGTGGTAAACTGGTTGAGCCAACATATACGGATGGAATTTCATCAACACAACTAATCAAAGCGGTAACTGAAAAGGGTACGACACCGAGCAAGCGTCAGAAAACATTGAGGCGCTTATTAGATGTGAAACCGGTTGTGCGAATCCTGGAAGCCCATAATGGAATTACCGGTCTGATCGTTGAAAAAACGAAAGTAACGACTAATTTGGGGATACGCGAATTCGATGGCATCTGGTTAAGCAGCCTTACAGTTTCGACTTCCAAAGGGAAACCGGATACAGAAGTGGTTGATTTTTCCTCCCGTTTTCAGACTATTGATGAAATTCTGGAAGTAACGACAAAACCGATAATTGTGGATGGTGATACTGGCGGAGATATTGAACATTTCAGATTCCGAGTTCGTACCCTGGAGCGGATGGGCGTATCGGCCATAATAATTGAAGATAAAATTGGCACAAAACGCAATTCACTCTTTGGTACTGATGTCGTTCAAGAACAGGATTCTATTCAGCACTTCGCAAAAAAAATCTCGACTGGTAAAAATGCATTAGTCACCTCCGATTTCCTGATCATAGCCAGAATTGAAAGTTTGATCCTGAAACAGGGAATGGAGGATGCGATTAATCGCGCCAAAGCCTATATCGCCGCTGGCGCCGATGGAATTATGATTCACAGTAAAGAAAAGGATGGCAAGGAGATTGTTGAATTCTGCCAACAGTTCAGAACATTTGAACCAGCGCTGCCACTAGTTGTTGTACCATCCACCTATGGCCACCTTACTGAAACAGAGCTGGCTGAGCTGGGTGTAAACATTGTCATTTATGGAAATCACCTGATCCGGAGCGCCTATCCCTCAATGGTTAAAACCGCCGAAACAATCCTGAAAACCAGTCGCTGCCAGGAAGCCTCAGAAGAATTCTGTATGCCGATCAAGGAAATATTAACCCTCATTCCGGAAGATTATTGATGAGTATTTCATCACGTGATTTCTTCGATCTTCTTACTAAAAAAGGCATCGGTTTTTTTACCGGAGTACCAGATTCTCTGCTGAAGGAGTTCTGTCTCTGCCTTGATGATTTGGCTGCGAAAGATCACATTATCTGCGCTAATGAAGGTAATGCAATTGGACTCGCCGCTGGTTATCATCTGGGTACCGAAAAATTGCCATTGGTCTATATGCAAAATTCGGGGCTGGGAAATGCAGTTAACCCGTTAATCTCGCTTTGTGACCCGGAGGTGTATTCAATTCCAATGCTCGTAGTAATTGGCTGGCGTGGGGAACCGGGAGTTGCCGATGAACCGCAGCATAAAAAACAAGGCCAGATACAGGAAAATCTATTAGCCGCTCTTGACCTACCTTATATAACACTTTCTGGTACTGAGAATAATCTCGAATTAAAAATAAATAGAGCCATAACCAGCGCCATGGCTGACAAACGACCGTTTGTAATACTGGTGAAAAAAGGCGCTTTCAGTAAATATGAAATAGCGTCAAGCCAGAAAGAAACTGAATTGATAAAACGGGAACAAGCATTAGAAATAATCCTGGAACGACTTCCGGATGACGCAATAATTATTTCCACCACCGGTAAAACATCCCGGGAGATTTTTGAAATTCGAGCTGCCCGAAACGAACCACATTTCAAAGATTTTCTTACAGTGGGATCAATGGGACATTGTTCCTCAATCGCTCTTGGTATCGCTTTGTCTAATCCTGATCGGAAGGTTTTCTGCATCGATGGCGACGGCGCTTTAATCATGCACATGGGAAGTCTGGCAACAGTCGGAAAGATGCAAGCCAAAAACTTCTTTCATCTTTTGATAAATAATAAAGTGCATGAGTCGGTTGGAGGTCAAAATACAGCGGCGGATGGTATAGATATACCTGCCCTGGTTAGATCAAATGGCTACAATTCTGTTCAATCATGCAGTAAAAAGACAGACCTGAAAAATATTGTTGAACAATTTGTACTGGAAACAGGTCCTGCCTTCCTGGAATTGATGGTGGAGCCCGGATCACGAAACGACCTGGGTCGCCCCACAATTAAGCCTGTCGATAACAA
>CAZIJQ010000054.1:0-17129 GCA_964539785.1 uncultured bacterium
CAACAGGAGGCAAGGACATGAAAAATATAATAATCCCATTCATTTCAGCTATTCTATTCTTCTCCCCACTACCGGCCCAGATGCTGGCGGACATAACCGGGGATGTGGATACGGAATTCGGTACTTACCAGCCCTATCTCGTAAGCGTCACCCCATCGCTGACACCCTATACGGTGGCGGCGGATTTCAGCAATGTATCCAACTATGATAATTTCAACTTCATGGTGGCGGATGACTCCCTCCTGCTCCGGAATGCTTTCATGATCCGTTTCCAACCCAATTCCCAATACGGTACCGGTTATCGCCAGATTTACGATATTTACTATGAATGCCGTGATCAGGCTACGCCGATTTTTGTCACCACCGATGCCGTGTTGCACACTTTTCATGTCTTATACGACTATACCCTTCGGATTATGGAAATGGAGCAATTCATACCGGATCTCGATAATATGGCAACCGCACTGGTTACTAAAGCCCAAGACCATTATTCCGCCATTACCGATTCGACTCTGGGGCAGGCAGCCCTGAAAAATCTGGCTTATGCTTCTGTGGCGGCCGTTTTACTGGACAGTTCATTTGTGGTTCCGGCCGCCGTTCAGGGTCTGGTCCAGGCCGAAATCGATCTGATCGTGGCCCACACCGGACAGGTCTCATCGCCTATTTTCAATTATGACGAGGATTACAGCCAGTATGTACCGCGGGGACATTATACCCGTAATGACGACTTCAAGCGCTATTTCCGGGCCATGATGTGGTACGGCCGGATCACTTTCTACCTTGAAAAAATGTTCCTTAATGAGGATATCATTAAAGAACATACACGCCAGGCACTGTTGCTGGTCCATGCCCTGCAGAATATTACCATCGCCGGCGAACCGATTATGACGGTCTGGGAGCGGATCTATGCCCCCACCGTTTTCTTTGTGGGTAAGGCTGACGACCTGACTATTTTTGATTATATCGGCGTCATGGAACAGGTTTATGGCAGCGACTGCTGGCAGCAGTCCGTGGATATCTTTGCCGATGAAGCGGACATGACCCAATTCCGGACCTTAGCTGAGGCTCTACCCTGGCCGGATATCAATGCCTGGGCTGGTAAGGGCTTTCGCTTGATGGGTCAGCGCTACATTCCCGATTCTTACATGCTGGGACGCTTGGTGGAACCCTATGTCGATGACCGCTGGCTGCCGAGAGGGCTTGATATAATGACCATACTGGGCTCCCAGCGAGCCTGGCAGATATTAGGTGATTTTTACAATGAAACCGCTAATCCTTATTACGTTACCGCCATGGATTCACTACAGCCTCAATTTGTCGGTCTTCCGGCTGAAACCTGGGCGCAGAACCTGTACTGGAACTGGCTGTATTCATTGATGCCCTTGTTGTTTCCCAAGGGCGCCGGTTATCCCACTTTCATGCTGAATCAGGCCTGGAGCGATAAGGAATTGTTTACAGCCCTGGCTTCCTGGGGTGAACTGCGCCACGACACGATTCTCTATGCCAAGCAAAGTAGCGGCTTAACCGGCTCTCCTCCGTCGGCTCCGTTCGTAGCCGGATATGTGGAGCCTAATCCATATCTCTATGCCCGTCTGGCGGCCCTGACAGATTTTATCGCTACCGGCCTGGCCAGTCGCGATCTGTATTTCGCTGAATTTGACTGGCGCTACACTGATCTAAGTGAGCTGCTGCTGAATCTGAAAACAATCTCCGAAAAAGAATTGACCGGGCAACCGCTTTCTAATGACGAGCAGTTGCTGATAGTTAATATCGGATCAGCGCTGGAAAATCTGGTATTATTTCCCGATTCCCTGGGCATTGAAACCGATGTCGATGAAGCCATGGCCGTGATTGCCGATGTGCATACCGATCTGGAACACATGGTGGTTCTGGAAGAAGGTGTGGGCTATCCGTTGAATATCTATGTTATAGTTGAAATCGGCGGCGAACTGGTGGTGACCCGAGGCGGAATTTTTTCCTATTATGAATTTGCCTGGCCCGCCAGTGACCGCCTGACCGACGAAGCCTGGCAGACAATGCAGACCGGTGATGATCCCCAGACCCTGCCGGTGTGGACAGTCAGCTTTACGGATTCAAGTCAAAACCTGCTGAACAGCGATCCTCAGTTTTATTTCCCGTATTATGACCCCTGTGTAAGTGTCACTGGAGAGAAGGATCTTCCTGTGACCTGTCTCCTCCACCAGAATTACCCCAACCCTTTTAATCCGCAAACCCATCTACGGTATGAATTACCGGAACAGGCGAAAGTAACTGTTTCGATTTACGATTTGCGAGGACGTGAGATCATTACTCTGGTGGATGCCGTCGAAGACCCGGGACGTAAAGTCGTGACTTGGAATGGTAATTCCCGTAATGGTAAAATTATGAGTTCCGGTGTGTATTTGTGCCGAATGCAGGCTGGCAACTACGTCCAGACGCAGAAGCTGGTTTTGTTGCGGTAATCCGGGAACTTATTTCACCGGTTCAATTCCCGCCTGGCGCAGGGCTTGTTGCCAGACAGAGATCTTAGCCTGGCGCTCGTTTGCGGACATGGACGGTTTATAGAGGTGGTCGAAGGCTTGCTTTTCAACCGGGTAACCATCTGCTTTCCGTAATAGTTGTAGAACTCCTAAAGCGGTGTGGTCTTTCATGGATGTTTGACCGACGGTTGCATCAAGCAGATCGGCAATAAATTGCAACAGGGATGTCCGGCTGAGTCCGCCGCTGGCGCTGATATTACCCAATTTGATTGGCAAGTGATTTTTAATCAAGCGAATTATATCCCGGGTGAAATATCCGATTGACTCAATGGAAGCTCGGATAATCTGATCAGTGTCGGTTACATCAATGTTCCTGATGATCGTGTCGAAGCAATCCTGCCAATAGGGAGCTGCCAGTCCGCAGTAACCGGGTACAACTACGCCTTCGGTTGTCGTTTTTTGACACAGTTTATCCCAGTTTCGTCGGTGTACGGATATTCCCAAATCCCGCTCCAGCCAATCAAACAAAGAATTGCAGGTATTTATTGTGCCTTCCAACAGATAATGAATATCATGATCGGTTGAATACAGGACCGAGCTGATCAAGCCGGGGATTTGTCCCGGACGCTGGCCGGTATTCAACATAACTGAACCGGATGTGCCAAAATTCAGAGCCAGGTCGCCGTCCAACCAACCGCCCTGTCCCAGTAAGGCGGCTTGTTGATCACCAATGACACAACGCATCGGTATATCAATGCTATCAATCGAAATAGTACCAAAATATCCCAGAGTGGGTTGCAGCGGCGGCAACACGTTTTTATTCACCTTGAAAAGATTACATAAGCGATCGTCCCATTCGGGATTATCCAAACGCATGAATAGCGAGCGCCCGGCAATTGAATGATCAACCGCGGCTATTCCGGTCAATGATTGAGATAAAAAGGCGCTGAGTGGGCCAAAATATACCGATCCTTGGTCAATACGTTGTTGAAGATCGGGGTTGTTGCGAACAAGATGAAGGTATTTAGGACCGCCGAAATGGGCGCTCAACGGAGTTCCGGTTGTATCCTGAATCATTTCGGCAAATTGAACAAGACTGTCCAATTGGTCCTCTGATCGGGTGTCCTGCCAACTGATAGCCGGCGTCAGTGGTCGGGCAGTGGCTTTATCCCAGAACAGGAAAGTGGAGCGCTGGACGGCCATTCCGGCGCTGTTGATGGTCTGTCCCGATTTTTGGCAGAAATCTACCGCTTCTTTAATCAGCCGGTAACAGGTTTCCAGAATGTGGAGCGGGTCGCTTTCGGCATGTCCGGGTGCCGATCTGGTTAAGCGGTGTGGCAGGCGGCTGGAAAATTTTATTTCAGCGGCACTATTAAACAGAAATACCTTGGTCGATGAAGTTCCCTGGTCAAGTACAAGATGCATAATAAATGAAATTAGAACCTTTGATATAGTTCATACAAACTATAGTTTTTTCTAGTGCTAAAATTAGAGATAGCAATTTAATTGTTGACAAATCAGTGAAATCCCCAGACTTGTAAATTATTCCAATCTTCTGATTTTTTTGTTAATTATGCCAATTATCCCGCATGCGGCTGCCCCCAGGCCAATGGCCAGGAATACGGTTTGTATGTGGATTATATCCGCTATAATACCTACCATGGCAGATGAGACACCGGTTAAACCGACTACCGCCAGATGGATCATGGAAAAGACGCGCCCCTGCAACTTATTGGGTACATATTTCTGAATAATTGCCGTCCGAGAAATGGTAATCATTGGAATTCCCAGGGCGTGGATAATAATCATGCCCATCACTACTGGCACAGAATTGATAAAGTACAAAAAACTAAATGTAAGGCCATCAATGATCATTCCCAACATTAATACAGTACCTGTGCGAAAATTGCTACCGATTCGGAAAATTATGAAGGAACTGATTAGCATACCGATAGCGTAACAGGCTTCAATTGCGGCATAATCCGAGGCCGATCCACGCAGCGCATCTTTTACTAGAATCGGCATACCAACAATTGCCGGACCCATGATAAATAGATTGTTGATAATAGTCAGTCCAATTATGATACCGATTGTGCGATTTGATTTAATATAATTAAGACCGGTTACCAGTTCACGCCAACTGTGACTGGCGGTCGCGATAGTCTTCGGTCGTTTTACCGATTTGACCATTAATAGCAGGCCCAGTGCCAATAAAAATGACAAACTGTCCAGGGCAAACAAGTATTTCAACGATATATTATTTAGTAATATTGCCGCCGTTGCCGGTCCAATCAGATAAGCCAACTGGGCTGATGTTGCCAACAAGGAATTTACCCGGATCAGCAGATTGGTTGGGACAATCGTAGGGATGAAGGCGTTTAGAGCCGGTGGAAACATTGTTCCGAAGCTACTGCGAATAAAAGCCAGTAATCCGATCAGATAGACATCCCTATAACCCATCGTTAGCAATATGGGTATGATAATGACTGTAATGGCCTGAGAAAAATTTGAAATCAACATTAATCTAAGCCGATTATAACGGTCTGCCAGGACGCCGGCCATCAATCCGAATAACATTGCCGGTAAATAGGCGCTGAGAGCTACCAGACCGGTAATGGTATTGGAGCCGGTAATGTCAAGTACCAGCCAAATCAAGGCAATCTGGTAAATGGCATCGCCAGTGCTGGAAATCAATTGAGCTGACCAGAGATAAAATATTTTCGTATTTTCGGATTTAAGCATGTGTTTAATGAAAGGACGGGACAAAATTATAGTTGAAAAGACTTTTTATCTTTACTAAAAAACAACTTAATTTCGCGGGTGCTACTTGTTTTTGATATACCTATTTCCGTCGATGCCAGCATTAGTTAATGATTTGGTAGAAAAATTTATTAATAATTAAACAACAGGAGTTGTAATGTCACTCACAATTACAGATGAATGTATCAACTGCGGAGCTTGCGAACCCGAATGCCCCAATGAAGCCATTACCGAAGGTGATGAGTTTTATGAAATCGATCCGGAATTATGTACCGAATGTAAAGGCCATTTTGATGAGTCACAGTGTGTGGAAGTATGTCCCGTAGATTGTATCCCCATGGGGATTGAGGAATCCGAAGAAGTATTGATGGAGCGCTATAATCGTTTAACTGCCTGACTAATTTTTGTGGGGCAAACTGCTGCTCCGTTTTAATGTTGTTAGTCTTTATCAGCGTTAACAGGAACATAACAAACGGATAGCAGTACGATGGAAGCGGCCGTAAATCTACGGTTAATTGAATCTTAACAGGATTTTTAAAACGGCTGTTAAACAGCCGTTTTTTAATGGAGAAATATGAATAGAGATCAAATTATTGAATTGTTAAAAACGGTTAATTATCCAGGTTTTAGTAAGGATATTATTTCTTTTGGCATGGTTTCCGAAATCAAGCCTGCCGGGGATTCAGTTATTGTAAAACTTAAAATACTGACTGACCAGCAGGAAAAAATTGAAAACGTGAAAACCTCAGTGCGGGAAGTACTTACAACTAAGGGTGGATTTTCTAATGTTACCATCGAAATGACAGACACTACGGTGACACCTAATGTTGGTCCAGCGGTAGAAAAAGATCCCTTTGCCGGACAGGGTCCACTGTCGGGCGTTAAATATGTTGTGGCCATTGCCAGCGGTAAGGGCGGTGTTGGTAAATCTACCGTTGCGGCTAATGTTGCTGCAACCCTGCAATCGCGGGGAAAACGCACCGGTCTGCTCGATCTTGATATTTATGGACCATCACTGCCTATTATTCTTGGAATCAATGAACGACCGGGGATAACGGAAAATAAAAAACTGCTGCCGTTGGAAAAATTTGGAATGCAGGTAATGAGTTTTGGTTTTATCAGCGGTAATAACGCACCAGCAATCTGGCGTGGTCCAATGGTAGCCAAGATGGTTGAGCAGTTTTTTAAGGATGTTGACTGGGGAGAACTGGATTACCTGATTCTTGATTTACCGCCAGGAACCGGCGATGTTCAATTAACACTGGTTCAGAAAATTAAAATAAGCGGTGCTGTCATCGTTACTACTCCACAGAACATAGCGCTGGCCGATGTCAGGAAGAGTGCTGATATGTTTCGAAAAGTCGATGCGCCGGTGTTGGGAGTTGTGGAAAATATGTCTGGTTTGCAATTGACCGGGCGGGTAGTGGACAAGAACAGCGAACCGATAACGGATATTACTCTGGAGCTGGACGGAATGGATTCTCTTGCGGTAAATAAGGCAGGTGAATTTGACATCACGCTGGATTTATTCAAACGGGGTGGCGGAAAATCGGAAAGCGAGCGCTTAAATGTACCCTTGCTGGGGGAAATTCCGCTATCACAAGCCTTGGTAGAGGCCACCGATGCCGGTACTCCAATTGTGATTCAAAACCCGGATTCGCCCATCAGCGCCGTTTATGGCTCAATAACAGATACTATAATCGCAAATTTGGAAAATAAAGGTTAATAATGGTTACTAAAGAACAGGTTATGGAAGTTTTATATGAATGTTATGACCCGGAGATACCGGTAAATATCGTTGATCTGGGACTTATTTATGATGTTTCAGTCGAGCAAGATAGCGCTCTGGTAACAATGACTCTCACCACGCCCGGTTGTCCCATGCACAGTCAAATTTCAGCGAATGTAAAAGAGAGCATTCTTAAGCTTGAAGGTCTTGTAGATGTCGAGGTCAAGATGGTATTTGATCCCCGCTGGACGGCTGAGATGATTACACCTGTCGGACGCGAAAAACTGGGATTGCCGCAATAATTAAAACTGTAGCGGTACCGGTGGAAATAATATGAGGGGACATTGAATACTGTAGCCGCAGTTACCACCTTGACCGGGGTATCAATTGCGGCGATTTATCCCCTGGGGCTGTGGTGTCAAAGAAAAGTAGCAGTAGCCGGACTTTATTATCAGCAACTGACGGTGGCCGCTCTGGCTGGTGTCGTCGGTGTGGGCCTATTATGGTTGCATGATACGGAATTTCATTTACGTCTGTCTGGAATTATCTGGCTAATGGCTTTGTTTTCAACTATTGCTTTCTATTGGAATCGCAATCGCGTGCACCCCTGTATAATTTCAATTTCATCGGTATTTGGCCTTATTGTATTTTATAAGGTTTCAGCCATTCTGCTTTATCCCTCTGAATTACTTTTTATAATCCAGATATTGACAACTGGTATTTTAGGACTGTTTTTTCTGCTGCTTGGTGATGTTAAAAAAATAAAAAGTAGTACTGAATTAACAGTGATTATTCGACCATTAGTGATCCTGTTATTTTTCCTGCTTACTGCTCGCGCGGCTTGGATTGGTTACAGTATCGTTTGGGGGCAGTTTACCCAAATGCCAGAAATGTTGAACTGGCTGGATTATATCACTAAAATGCAGGGCTATCTGCCAGTTTTTGCAACGCTGTTTGGTGTGGTGCTGCCGACTCTGTCGCTTTTGTTGATAATATCCCAGATTAAACGGGGCTACCGCCGGTCGGCCGAACTTCTGTTATACCCGCTCGTGCTGTCGGTTTTATTGGCAGAAATAATCTTTAGGTTCTACTTGTACCAGTATGGAATAATCCTTTAGTATTTTGTATTAACCAGAGATTTTCTGACGGATTGTTCGAGGACTACTTCTTGACTGAAGAAGCAAGATAAAGTTAACTTTATTACTCTGTTTTATCTCAGAATTGACATTGTAAATGGTTGATACTTCAAAACTGCGAACGAATATACTGAAAACCGGTAATATGCCGGTTCATATAGCCATTGTTATGGATGGCAATGGACGTTGGGCTAAGAAACGTTTTCTTCCGCGCGTAGCCGGCCACCGCGAAGGGATAAATTCAGTTCGGGAGATTACCAGAGTTTGTGGTGAAATTGATATTAAGCACCTGACGCTGTATACTTTTTCCACGGAAAATTGGAGCCGCCCAAAAACAGAAGTAACGGCAATAATGCAGTTGCTGGTTAATACAATCAGGGCTGAAGTTGAGAACCTGCATCGTAACAATGTACGCCTGACGGTAATCGGCCAAATTGAAGATCTTGCCCTGGATGCCCAAAAAGGAATGCTGGACGGTGTCAAGATCACTGAGAATAACACCGGCTTGAATCTGAATCTTGCTCTTAGCTATGGTAGTCGCCAGGAATTGACCACCGCGATTCGCAAATTAGCAACCCAGGTTAAAGAAGACCAACTGCAGCCGGAAGATATTAATCAGGACTTGATCAGTAATAATTTATATACAGCGCATATGCCCGACCCGGATATGCTCATCCGGACCGGTGGTGATTTCAGGTTCAGCAATTTTTTATTATGGCAAATGGCCTATACCGAAGTTTTTCTCACTTCTACTTTCTGGCCGGATTTCCGTGAGCGGGAACTTTTAGAGGTGATAAGCGAATACCAAAAGCGCGAACGTCGATTTGGTATGATTAGTGAACAATTAAAATAATTTAGAATGAAAATAAAGCAATTAATTACTATTTATGTGATACTGTTTACTGGAGTGATGGGTCAGCAATCGCCAGAATTGACCTTGTTGGATGTAAATGTTGAAGGCAATGATATAACCTCAGCCAGTGTTATTCGGTATACCAGCGGACTTAGTAAAGGCGCTACGATAAGTGGCACGGAATTTCCCCGGGCTGTGAAGCGTCTTTGGCAATTAGGAGTATTTAACGACGTCCAGATCAGGTTGGATGAAGAAACCCCTGCTGGCGTCAAAATCACAATTCTGATCGAAGAAAACTATGTTCTTGGTAATGTCCATTATGACAATAATAAAAAAATAAGTGACAAAAAATTTAAAGAGGAATTGTCGTTAACCTACGGACAGCGCATACAACCAGCTACAATATCTAAAGCAATCCGCAAGATGAGAGAGTTATATGCGGAAGACGGATATTTAAAAGTGGCCATATCAGGCGCTATAATTGAACCGCGGCCACCGGAAAAATCAAAACGCAAAAAAAAGTCGCAACAACCCCCACTTAAACTATCAAAATCGGTCCGCGATATTGTGTTTACGATTGATGAAGGCAAGAAGGTTAAAACCAGAATAATTGAAATCGATGGGAATGAAGCCTTTTCTGATTTCAGGTTACGACGCGTACTGAAAGAGACCAAGCAACAACGCTGGTACTTTTTCTGGCGGGGACCTTTCGACGAAAATAAATTTGAAGAAGATACGGATCTATTAATACAGTTTTATCAGGACCGTGGGTATCGGGATTTCACCGTCTTGAGGGACACAATTACTTATAGCGATGATTTTCGCAGGATGAGCATCAAGCTTAATGTGTATGAAGGTCCCAAATATTACTACCGCAATTTTTCCTGGGAAGGTAATACCTTATTTAGTGAAGAAGAATTGAATAGGCGACTTAATATCACCATAGGTGATGCCTATAGTGCCCAGGAATTTAATCTTGCTGTTTATGACCGTGTTCAGGGTCTGTACATGGACCGCGGTTACATTTACAGCCAGATTCAACCACAATTCACCCCCATTGGCGAAGATTCCCTTGACATCGATTTTACCGTGGTTGAAAACCATCAAGTTTCGGTAAGAAATATCATTATTGGCGGCAACACCAAAACACGTGAAAATGTTATCAGGCGTGAATTAATGCTGTATCCCGGCGACATTTTCAACCGTGAAAAACTTATCCAAAGCCAGCGGAAAATATTCCTGCTCAATTATTTTGGTGATGTTGTTCCCGATGTGGTTCCGGTGGATGAAGACGAAATAGATCTGGAAATCACTGTTGAAGAGCGGTCATCCGATCGGGCCAGTGCTAATGTCGGTTTTACCGGAGAATATGGAATGACCGGTGGTGGCGGTTTGGAATTCAATAATTTTGACTTAGTGCGTCCTTTTCGTAGCGGGAACGGTCAGCAGCTAAGCCTGAGTTTTAATGTTGGTACCCAGTATTCACTTACCCAGGTATCAACCCCTTCCAAATATCGTTCTTTTTCGATCAGTTTTATCGACCCTATGGTGCGTGATAGCCGGAATTTGATTGGATTTTCCCTGTTTTACACTTTACGCGGACAATCAACCTCATATTATTATCCACTGGATATCACAATGCTGGGAGGTAGTTTGCGCTGGGGACGCCGGTTTAAATGGCCCGATGATTATTTTCGCGGCACCTGGGTAGCCCGCTGGGTTAATAAAACCTATACCGGTACCCAGGATAATATTGATCGCTATGTGGGTGGTGCCGATCAAACGGTTGGCATAAATCTCACCCAGATAATCACTCGTGACAGCCGCGATCATCCAGAGTTCCCCACCCGTGGTTCAAAAATGGTTTGGGAAACAACCCTTTCCGGTGGTCCTTTACCGGGCAATGAAGATTATCATAAACATCTATTGAATTTGGAGTGGTTCACACCTACATTTAGTAAATTTGTTTTGACCAGTTCAATCAAAATTGGCGTAATTCAGCCATTGCCCGACAGCAATGAAAAATATTCTCTGGTACCATTGGACGAGAAGTTTATCATGGGTGGCAGTGGAATACCTTATGGAAATATGTTGCGGGGCTACCCCGATAATTCCATCGGACCACAATATAGTGGTCGTCCAGTCGGTGGTAATGCAATTTTTAAATACGGTACTGAATTGAGATTACCGCTATCTGAAAATCCGACGGTTTATCTCATAGCTTTTGCCGAGGCTGGGAATGTCTGGGATACCCATCAGATGGCCGAACCGTTTTCACTGTCGCGCAATTCGGCTTTGAACGTGCGCAGATCGGCGGGAGCGGGCATTCGTTTTTTCATGCCAATGGTTGGCATGCTGGGATTTGATATGGGATATGGATTTGATGATATATCCGGGGATGGGAAACCAACCGGCTGGAATTATCACATAATCTTTGGACAGCAATTTTAATAGTCACAAGGAGGAAATGAGTGGCACGTAAAACGATAATATTAACTGTATTGGCCGGTATCTGCTTTTTAATGCCGTTGTCAGCGCAGAGCCAAATAAAAATTGGCTATGTTCAATCAGAACGAATCCGCACGGAATATGAAGATTTCCGTGATGCCGAAGACCAATTGCAAATGGATTTTCGGAAAGTTCAGTTTGAATATCAAATAATGGTTGCCAAGCTTGATAGTCTTACCCAGGATTTTGAGACTCAACGCCTGATGAGTTCACCGGAATGGCGGCGTGATAAAGAAAGCCAGATTAGTAAGCTGCAACAGGATATCCAGTTGTTTCAGCAGCAGAAAGTCGGTCCGGAAGGCGAATTGTATAAGAAACAGGCCCAATTGGAATACGATATACTGGCTCGGGTAAAACAGGCGGTAGATAAGGTGGCGATCGACAAAGGTTATGATTATGTCCTGGATGGTTCGGTTTCATTGCTCTATGCCAAGCCAACCCACGATATCACCGACGACGTTTTGCATGAGTTAAGGAAGATTAGCTCGGACAACTAAACTTGTCTACCCTTAAAGAGCTGGCAGTTATTGCCGGCGGTGAGCTGATTGGGGACGCTCGATTGGACATTACCGGTATTTCCGAAATTCAAAACGGAAAGCCAGGTACGATCACTTTTCTGGGAAACCCCAGGTATAAAAAATATCTGCAGGAGACTAAAGCATCTGCAGTTTTGACAAATGATCGTGCACTGTTGGTTGATCGTAATGGAATTGTTGTTGACAACACCCAACTGGCATTAGCTCGTCTTCTGGAGTATTTCAAGCCCGATTTAACCCGCCAGTCAGGTATTCACCCAACAGCTATTATTGACTCTGGCGCGGAAATCGGACCCGCTGTTTCGATTGGTCCCCATGTTGTTATTGAATCGGGCGTCCAAATCGGCCAAAATTCAATAATTGAAGCCCATGTGGTAATTGGTCAGAATTCCCAAATAGGCCAGGATTGTTTTTTATATCCCCGGGTGGTGATTTATCATCATTGTGAGATCGGTGGTCGGACAATAATCCATGCGGGGACAGTAATTGGTTGTGATGGCTTTGGCTTTGCCACTGTAGATGATGTCCACCACAAAATACCACAGAACGGTCAAGTGATCATTGGCTCCGATGTTGAGTTGGGGGCCAATTGCACAATTGATCGTGGAACAATAGGCAATACCACTATTGGGGACGGTAGTAAATTTGACAATCTGGTGCATCTAGCTCATAACGTAAAAATTGGTCGAGGCTGTTTGGTGGCCGGTGAAGTGGGCATAGCCGGCAGTGCGGTTATTGGCGATTTCTGTGTATTCGCCGGACACGTTGGGGTCGCACCCCACCTGACAATTGGTGATCGGGCTATCTTTGCGGCAAAAACCGGTGTCACCAAATCATTACCAGGCGGTAAAATCTATGCCGGAATGCCGGTTCGTGAAATTCGCGAGCAAAATAAACGGGATGCGGTGATGACGGCGGTTGCTTTATTGAAAAAACGTATGTTAAAATTAGAAGATAAAGTGACCAAGCTTTATCAGTAATTGGATGAGTAAATTTCAAAAAACTATAACAAAAGCTGTTTCAATTGTTGGTCAGGGCTTGCATACCGGAGTCGAATGCACAATATCATTTAAACCGGCTGATGTTAATACCGGTATCAGATTTGTGCGAACCGACGTGGAGGGTTGTCCCGAAATAAAAGCTGATATCGATCATGTGGTCGATATTTCCCGCGGGACTACCATCAAACAGAATGGTGTGCGGGTTCATACGGTCGAGCATGTTCTAGCGGCAATTTCAGGACTGGGAATTGACAACGTTTTAATTGAGCTTACTGAGAAAGAACCACCTGTTCTCGATGGCAGCTCCAAAGAATTTGTTGATGCTCTATTGTCTGCCAGGATTGTCGAACAGAATGCCCGTCGGGAAGTTCTGGAAATTGATAAAACTGTTACCTATTCCGATCCGGAGCGCGGTATTGATATCCACGTTTTGCCCTCCGATCGTTTTCGGGTCACCTTTATGGTGGATTATAAAATCAATACACTTGGAACCCAGTACACTTCCATTTATAATATGGAAAAAGATTTTGCGGAGCAAATCGCTCCGGCCCGGACGTTTTGTTTTTTGAGCGAAGTGGAAGAATTGAAAGATAATGGCCTCATAAAAGGCGGCGCCCTGGATAATGCAGTTGTAATTATAGATAAAAAAATTGGTCGCAAGGAAGTTGAACACTTGCGTACAGCCTTCGGTATCAGGGAGGAGATAATCCTTGGAGCAAATGGGATTTTAAACGGTAAAAAATTGCGTTTCAGCAATGAACCGGTTCGTCATAAAGCACTTGATCTCATAGGCGATCTGGCTTTGCTTGGTATTCCTATTCGCGGTCATGTTATCGCTGCCCGCAGTGGTCATGCCAGCAACGTTGAATTGGTTAAAAAGATTAAAAAAGAATACGAAAAGAAAATCCTGCAAAAACGATTTCAATCTCGAGCCACCAGCGATTATTTATTTGATATCCAGGGTGTGATGAACATTTTACCTCATCGCTATCCTTTTATTCTGGTGGATCGGGTCGTCGATTTAATCCCCGGCGAGTGTTTAACCGCAGTGAAAAATGTCACTATCACTGAACCATTTTTCCCGGGTCATTTTCCGAAGCAGGCCGTAATGCCCGGTGTCTTGATTATCGAAGCGATGGCGCAGGCCGGAGCTTTTTTGATTTTACATTCGCTTGGTGATCCCAGTAAGAAGAACATGTTTATAACCGGTGTTGAAAAAGCACGTTTCCGGGCACCAGTTATTCCCGGTGACCAGCTTCGAATTGAAATGAAAATGCTAAAATTCAGGATGGGAATGGCTCGTTTGCAGGGACGATGTTTTGTTGGGGACAAATTGGTATCAGAAGCGACAATACTGGCCCGTGTAGTAGATCGCTTAGAAGACTGATGACCCAATCCAATATCCACCCCACGGCCATAATCGGTCCCATGGCGAATATCGCTGAGAATGTTAGCGTCGGGCCGTATTCAATCATTGCTGATAACGTCACAATCGGTTCCGGATCTAAGATCGGAAATTTTGTTACTATTGATTCCGGCACGGAAATTGGCAGTAATTGTAGTATTTTACATAATTCATCAATCGGGGTGCCACCGCAGGATTTGAAATATAATAATGAGGATACCAAGCTTGTTATCGGGAATAATGTAGTAATTCGGGAATCATGCACGCTGAATCGCGGCACGGCAGCTCACGGTGTTACCGAAGTCGGCGATAATTGTTTGCTGATGGCCTATGTTCATATCGCTCACGATTGTATTATCGGTGAGGGCGTGGTTTTTGCAAATCAGGCGACCCTGGGAGGCCATGTTGAAATCGGAGATTGGGCCTCTCTGGGCGGCGGTGTATTGGTTCATCAGTTTTGCCACATCGGTGCCCATGCTTTCGTGGGTGGTGGTTTTCGTGTTGTTCAGGATGTACCGCCGTTTATCCTGGCTGCCGGAGAGCCTTTACGTTATGCTGGTATCAACCGGGTAGGATTGGAGCGCCGGGGATTTGATGCCGACACACGAACAAACATTAAAAAGGCCTACCGAATATTATTTAGATCCAAACTGACGCGGAAAATCGCCTTGGACAAAATAGAATCCGATTTTGACAACCAACCGGAAATAAAACAGATCATCAATTTTATTGAGTCCAGCAAGCGCAACCTGATCTGATTTCATGATCAGACTTTCATATTTAACGATTGCAGTTCTGCTGATCGCAACTGTAACTGCTTTATCAGCCCAATCGCACAAATTCAATCTGGATCTATTTGATAGTACAAATTATCACACGACTGCAAATTCTGTAATCCGTGGTATTGGAATTTCTCTTGGGCATCAACCGCTATTTTCAAATGATCCGACGACTCGTATGAAATTTGGATTTACAGCTTCCAGACCGGTTTATTCATTGATTTCCGGTGACAACAATCAACTCGTGGGGGTACTGTCTAAATTTGATTTTGGTTTTTTGGTCACGGCCAATTTGATAATTAAAGGTAGCTTGGCAGCCTACAGTTCTGGCACAGATATAACCCGGATTACAGCTTATGGCGGCACCCTGTTTCTTAATTCCACGGATGATAAGCCCCCCTGGACAACCAATATTTTACTATCGCAATTGAGCGGACCAGCCGATATTGCCATACGCTCAACCGATATCCTATTTAGGCGAAAATATCAATTGGCAGGTATTCCGTTTTTTCTGGGTTTTGGTGCTGATTTCTACAATGGTCGGGCAACACCAGAGAGTCTACCGGTTCGGCGCTTTAGCGGACAAACCAATTATTTATATATTAGTGAACAATTTAAAGTTGGAAATCTATTTTCGGTTGGAGTCCATTGTCGTTATCACCAGGAAATTGTCTTGCTGACAATTGATTTAATTCGGGAACTGAAGTGATGCCACGCAGATTATCTATCCTGGGATCGACGGGATCAATCGGGGTAAATGCGCTGAGCGTAGTGGAAAATCTGGCTGATGAATTTGAGCTGGTTTGCATCAGCGGGCATAAAAATGCTCAACTCCTGGTGGAACAGGCGCAGCAATATCACCCACAGGTAGTGGCAGTTACCGATTTGGAGTCCGCTAGATACGTCGAGCAAAAATTATCCGGCAGTGGCATCGATATAGTCACCGGTTTGCAGGGATTACTTGAGGTCAGTCGACGAAAAGATATCGATTTGCTGTTGAATGCATTGGTAGGTTCGGCCGGGATGGAACCTACAATTGCAGCTGCCAAAGCCGGAGTTGATATCGCCCTCAGCAATAAAGAAAGCCTGGTAATGGCTGGCGATATTATCAACAAACTGTGTAATGCCAGCGGTAGCAATATTTACCCGGTTGATAGTGAACATTCGGCGATCTGGCAATGCCTGGCAGGAGAAAACAAAGTTGATATTGACCGCCTGATCTTAACCGGCAGCGGTGGTCCCTTTCGCACCCGGCCGGTAATGGATTTTGCGCAAATCACCATTTCAGATGCCTTACAGCATCCAAACTGGTCCATGGGCAAAAAAATCACCATCGATTCCGCCACAATGATGAATAAGGGGTTAGAAGTAATTGAGGCGTTTTGGTTATTTGATGTTGGAGCCGAACAAATTGAAATTGTGATACACCCACAATCAATTATCCACTCAATGGTAAAATTCAGAGATGGTTCAGTTAAAGCCCAACTTGGTCTGCCGGATATGAAAATACCGATTCAGTATGCCCTGACTTATCCTCGTCATCTTGCTTCAAACTGGGAGGACATTGATCTGATCAATATAGGAAAACTGACATTCGAAGCACCCGATTATCAAAAATTTCCCTGCCTGAAACTTGCGTTTGAAGCTCTCAAATCCGGTGGTAGTTCACCGGCAGTATTGAATGTAGCCAATGAGCAGTCGGTGTATCGGTTTCTTAACGGTGAAATCCGTTTTACGGATATTCCGGTTATGATTGAGAATGCTCTAGCAAAACACGACTGGCTGGCTGAACCGGAAATAACCCATATCAAAGATTTAGAAAGCTGGGTCACTACTTTTATTGCTGACTATCCGAGCAGTTGAAACATCTTCCTGATTTGAGCATTGAAAACCACAAAATTTCTATGAAATCTTCCTAACAATGATTGAGACTTATTAATTA
>CAZIJQ010000055.1:0-16207 GCA_964539785.1 uncultured bacterium
GACCAGTGGAATGCTGAAGTCAATTTTATCAGTGATGATGTTATTATTATTACAAAGCAAAATTGACTATTTTATTATGAGCAGGATTAACCCCAATGCTGGTGATTAGTGTAAATTCCAACTGGGAGAATTAAATGTTATTACAGTCAATCAATCCAGCCACTGAAACTGTCATTGCAACCTATCCCGCGCTGTCGACTGTCGATATTCAACAAATTATCTCAGCCGCACAGGCCGAGTTCACAATCTGGCGGAGCAGTAGCTTTACCCGGCGATCAGAGTTAATGCATCAGGCTGCAATAATTTTACGTGAAAATAAGGTTGAACTTGGCAAGTTGATAACTACAGAGATGGGTAAGATACTCAGTGAGGCTGTTGCCGAAGTCGAAAAATGTGCCTGGGTATGTGACTACTATGCCGATAACGCTGAATCTTTCCTGCAACCGGAAAATATATCAACTGAAATGAGCGAAAGTTTCGTGGCGTTTCAGCCGATTGGAATAGTACTGGCGGTAATGCCCTGGAATTTTCCATTCTGGCAGGTATTTAGATTTGCCGCGCCAGCCCTGATGGCCGGTAACGCTGCAGTTTTGAAACATGCGTCAAATGTTTCCGGCTGCGCTCTGGCTATCGAAAAAATCTTTTGGGATGCTGGATTCCCGGCGGATATATTTCGAACATTGCTGATTGGCAGCGAAAAGGTAGGGGAAGTTATCGATAATCCACTGATCGCAGCAGTGACACTTACCGGCAGTACACCGGCTGGAAAAGCGATTGCATCCCGGGCGGGTTCAGCCCTGAAAAAAACTGTGCTGGAGCTGGGTGGGAGCGATCCCTATCTGATCCTGGCTGACGCCGATCTGGAACAGGCCGTCGATGCCTGTATTTTTGCTCGTTTGTTGAATGCCGGTCAAAGCTGCATCGCTGCCAAGCGATTCATTGTGGTTGAGGAAGCAGCTGATCAATTTGAAGCGCTTTTACTGAAGAAGATGGCCAGGAAAACATTTGGCGATCCTTTAACGGCGGTGGACATGGGACCCTTGGCACGAATTGACCTCCGTGCTGAATTACACCAGCAGGTGGTTGATTCTATCGCTGCCGGCGCCCGACTTGTTTTGGGCGGTAAAATTCCAGCAGGCCAGGGAGCTTATTATCCCGCGACTATTCTTGCTCATGTCAAGCCTGGCATGCCGGCCTTCGATGAAGAACTATTTGGACCGGTGGCAGCAGTAATTCGCGCCAGCGATGAAGCGCAGGCCATTCAATTGGCTAATCAATCAATTTTCGGGCTGGGTGCTGCAGTTTTTACTAGTGATACTGAACGGGGACGTCAGATCGCTGAAAATGAACTGGAAGCTGGTTGTTGTTTCGTCAATGATTTCGTACGTTCTGATCCGCGCTTACCCTTTGGTGGAATCAAAACATCAGGTTATGGCCGGGAACTGTCAGCATTTGGAATCAGAGAATTTGTTAATATTAAAACCGTGTGCGTAAAATGAAAAAATATCTATTCAAACTTCTAATATTATTCTTCCTGGTTGGAGTAAGCAGTGCCAGGGAAAATCGCATTTTCTGGGATGGTGGGGATTGGAAAAGGGTAGCTACGATAGTGGAATATAATCCTGATCTGGCCTATCATATTAAGGCTGCTTATATAAATGGTGTGCTGGATGGACGATTGTTTTTTTATCTAAAGACCTGGGCAGTCGAACAATCTCTGGCGGACAGTTTATATTCGGAAACGGTTGATTATCTGACCACCCGTGAACTGGTTACGGCAATCGATAACTTCTATAGTAATCCGCTGAATGGGTATGTTCCCCTGCCTTCAGCAATTATTATTGCTACCATGTATGGCGAGCAGGTCTCATTAGAAACCATTGATCAGTATATCAAGCAGACCAAATTCTGGATCAATGCATTAATGCTGAAAATGGAAGATGAGGAATGGAATCAGGTTTTAGATGCGAAAGTACAGAAAAGCTTGGAACGAAGGGATAAATAGCATCTCAGCCTAATCTTATCAGTCGATCCTGACCAGTTTGTTGGGCGGATGGTAAGTATATATTCTATAATCACCAATAAATTTTATTTTACTTATGTGAAATGTATAATCACGAGCAGCGACCGGGTCATAGGGAAAATTCAGACTTTTAGTAATACTACTGCCGTCATTCAAAGCCGGTTCAATGTCTGATAAGATGATTACCCGCCGTTCATCAATTATTTTCCGGGATTGATCATAAACATTTAGAAAACCTTCTAATTGGTACACGGCAATCCCCGAATTATTATCGATTTGAATATTAACCTGTACAATATTACCATCTAACAATCTTGGCCTGGTATCGATAGTAAACAGATTTAAATGGCTCTGACCGACTAAAATGGAAATCATTGTTAAAATCAGGAATTTCTTCATATGGGAAATTCGCCTTTACTCATGATTAAATAAAGAGATAAATACGGTGCTAATTTTGTAACTTTTTATCTAAGAAACAATGTAGATAAATTGCAGTAAAACCAAGCCGTATGACAGAGTCTGAGATAAAAAAGATCCTAACTGATATTAATGACCAATTCATTGCCCGCCAGGTCGGACAATCAGAAGAATCAGTATATATTGTTGGACGTATGCGTGATGACCACGAAACATCCGAACTCCGATCAATCCTGAAAACTCTGCCCTATGAATACGAATTAAGTATTGCGGATAATGAAACGCGAATACGGTTTTTTAAAGAGCAAAAGATAATATTAAAAATTCCGGCAATACCCCCGTTAAATCTGATACTGTTCCTGTTCACCGGATTTACAACAATTCTCGCAGGTACAATGATGGCGGGAGGCAATCCGTTGGAACAGATCAGTGATTTAATTTTGGGATTGCCATTTGCCATAACACTGTTGTTGATTCTCGGGTGTCATGAATTTGGTCATTATTATTTTGCCCGAAAGCATAATGTCGACGCTACTTTACCCTATTTTATTCCGGCCCCAACAATTATTGGCACCTTTGGGGCGTTCATAAAAATCAAATCACCCATTTATCGCCGGGATGCGTTGCTGCAGATCGGCGCTGCCGGTCCAATCGCCGGTTTCCTGGTGGCAGTACCGGCCTTAATCATCGGCTTACTAAAATCCGAAGTTGTCGAGATGAATAATGAATTTGTCGGATTTTTCCTGGGCGATTCCCTGTTGATGAAACTGTTGACGGTAATAATTCATCCTGGCTTAACCGCCCAGCAAGACATATTGTTACATCCCATTGCATTTGCGGGTTGGATCGGATTATTGGTTACAATGTTAAATCTGCTACCAATTGGCCAACTGGATGGCGGTCATATCGCCTACGCGGTTTTTGGGGAAAAGCATAATAAATACGCCTGGTATATTCTTATCGCACTGATCCCACTGAGTGTGTTCTCAATGAACTGGCTGGTATGGGGAATCCTGATTCTAATTTTAATGCGAACTGCCAAACATCCACCAATTATTGACATTCGTACGCCGCTCACTCAAAACAATAAATTGATCGGTCTGGCCACGCTGATCATATTTATACTCTGTTTCATTCCAACCCCTTTCAAAGGATAGTATTATCAGATATTCACTAATATTTACAGCTATTAGCACGGTTGTTTTTTCACAGGTCCGAGTTGGCGAATGGCAATCCTTTACTTCACCGCTGGCGATACGTTCTCAAGTTGTGGTTGATAATCGGATTATCTCAGCAACTGGCGGGGGATTGCTGTCATATGACAGATCATCGGGAAAATTTCGTACGCTAACCAATATCGATGGATTATTGACCACCAATCTCACCAGCGTTGCCGCTGATCCCTACGGTCAGCTCTGGGTAGGTGGAGGTATGCCTGAAGGTGTCATCCAAATATACGATTTCCAAGCTGAACAATCGGTTGCTGAATATGCTGATTTTGGCTTTACGGAGATTACTTCATTCGCAGTTACGGATTCATTGGTGCTGGGTGTATTCCAGCAAAATCAGGATTGGGGATTGATTCAATTTATCTACCGGGATGACCACTATATTTATCGCGATGTTTTCAAACAGTGGCCATTTCCCGAAAATCCAACTATCGCTGCTGTGGCAATCAGGGATAATTATATCTATGTTGCAACCAATCAGGGTTTGATCAGGGGAAATTGGAAGGATTCGAATCTGAAAAATCCGGCAAACTGGAACTCTCCATTTCCCCAAATAACCGGTGAAGTCACCAGCATGAAATTATATGATGACGAATTACTGGTCGTCGCCAACAAAATTATTTATCTAATCGATCTGGAAACTTCATCAATTACCTGGCAATGGAATTATTACGCTGGCACCCAACATCAATTACTGGATATTGTGAACTCTGGGAACGGAGAGATTTTTGGCATACTGGATAAAGTTTTTATTAAAATTGGGACAGATGCAGTAGGCTGGCATATCAACACCAAGTATTATCTGAGAAATTTATCTGTTTTAAATGATAGTACAATTTTGGTTGGTACAGATCAAGGCTTTGGTGTGGTTGACACTGATTCCCGCACAATCGAAAAACTGGTGCCTAATGCGCCGCTCACCAATCAATTTTCCGCGGTGACAGTTCTTGATGACGGCCGAATTGTAGCCGCATCAAAATTCGGACTGGCCATCAAAGAACCATCCGGTTGGCGTAATATTGTTGAAGATCGGTATATCACTGCTGTCCATTCCGAGTTTGATTACGATTATTATGCTGCTGATACGTTGCCTGTCGATTTTGGCGGATTCGTAGCTGATATAGAGCAAGGCCCCGATGGTCTTATATATTGTGGAATCAGGGGGACTTATCCTGTACCCAATCCCAATTGGGATCTGCGCGGGGGTGGGATTATTATAATCGATATTGATGACCCACTCAATTATACTTTAGTGGATACCAGTGTGCTGGATTATTATCGTACCCACACCAGCCCTAATCCTTATCTCGTCGTCAAAGATCTGGAATTTGATAGTCAGGGTAATCTGTGGGTGGCTGACACTTATTCCATAATTGAACGAAAAACTTTACATGTTCGGGATAACGCCGGAAACTGGGGACATTTCATTGCTAATAGTGTTCAAAATCCGCTGGGTTCGGCCCCTAATTCAATCGGTTTTGATTCCTGGGGCAGAATTTGGATTGGGTCCGAATTGTGGGGAGAATCTCCATCCGATGCTACTAATTCCGGGCTTGCCTTATTATCTATCACAGGTGATCCGATAGCGCCAACAACCGTCAACTGGAATCACGTTATCAAAAATATGAGTGTGTGGTCACTGGTAGTAACTTCCCAAAATATCCTGTACATGATAACACCGGATGGATTAATAAGCTTGACTTTGCAGAATTCGATGACTATTCCTGTTATCCAGCAAAGTTCCTACTTACCGGGATTCTCGTTTGGAATTGGATCTAAGGTTCGCTTGGACTCAGATGAGAATGTCTGGGTTACTTCACCAAACGAGGGTGTACATGTTATCCTCGATAATACAACAGCCTGGCCTGATCTTGACGGTTTCCGGTATTCTAACTCCTATTTGCTTTCTGATGGCACTACCGACCTGGATTTTGATTATAAAAAGGGATTAGTTTGGATAACTTCCGCTGGTGGACTTAACTCCCTGAAAATTCCTTTTAAGCCAGATGAATATCACGCTAATGATTTACTGTTGTTTCCCAGCCCATTTCACATACCCGATCAACAGAAATTGACGATTGATGGTATTAAAGAAGGGGCTGTAATTAAAATAATGGCTATTAACGGAAATGTCGTTCGTACTATCAATTCTCAGAATGATACTGATGCAGTCCAGGGCTATCAGGTTTTCTGGGATGGTAAATCGGAAAATGGCGAATTAGTAGGCAGTGGTGTGTATTTGATAATGGTATTCAGTAAAACAGGTAAAATACAAACGGGAAAAATAGCTGTTATCCGGAATTGATTTGATCATTTTTTGGTTTTTTAGCTGTAAAAATAGTTTCTGTTTCATCTAAGCCAAAATATTTTAATTCAGACCGAGGAAATAAATCATCACAGAATTCTGTTATAACCCTAAATCCTACATTCCTTAATCGCTGGGTTATATCAGATCCATAGATTCTAACATGGTCTGCTTGCCCAAAATGGATTGTTCGCTGATGGGGATCAGTTATTGAAGCGTCTTCATAGGTAGGCTGATCCTGCAATGGTACCTGTATCAATGCGATTCCAGTTGGTCTTAAAATACGATACATTTCCTTCATTGCAACCCGGTCATCAGGAATATGCTCTAATACATGGGAACACAGAATGAAATCAAATGAACTGTCAGGGTAAGGGGTAGCAGTTAGATCAATCTTGTCCATTGCCAATTCTGAGCTGAGATCGGCGCTGAGATATTTGAGCGAACTGTGCTGTAAACAATAATCCTGGAAATACTGCATAGGAGCAATATCGAGTACAGCAGCATCGCTACTAAAAAAAGTAAATTTTCTATCCAGCATCAGCCATTGCAAACGATGTCGTTTGCCAGAACCACAGACTGGACAGATTTCTCTATCATCGGCAAACTTTCTTAAATTTGATCTACAGCAAGGACATTGATGTTTTCTTCCAATATAAACAAGTTTTAAAATTAATCTTAGTAATGGCGATACTTGATTAAAAATAGAACTGGGCAGGATCAGCCGGATTAGCTTTTTCCAAGCCGCATACAGCTTCATTATATTATCCGATTATAGAATTATCAGCTCACCGGTGGCGCAATAAACTCCGGCATTAGTCCGAAATTGCCTTCTAATTCGTCTGCTATCCTACGGATCAGCTTTTTACGTTCGGCGTAGTGCAGAAAAGCGCTCTTCATGGCAGTAATCGTTATTTCACGGAAATCATAACGGCTGAAGCCAAAATATTTATTGGCAATAATGAATTCGTTGGTGAGCGTTGTATTTGACATTAACCGATTGTCCGTATTTAAAGTTATCCGCAGACCCTTATCATAATAATATCTTACCGGATGATAGCGCATTTGCCGGACCGATCGGGTTTGAACATTTGAGGTCAGACAGATTTCCATTGCAATACGGTGATCATTAACATAATTCATAAGATCCCGATCTTCTTTCAGACGGGTACCATGTCCAATACGATGGGCGCCGCAGTAATGCAGAGCTTGATGAATTGATGCTGGGCCAAACGCTTCACCGGCATGGATCGTGGCATTAATATTATTGTTCAGGATCAGGTAAAACGCCTCACGATGATCCTTGGCGGGGAAGTTTTCTTCGGCTCCGGCCAGATCAAAACCAACGACACCTTTATTTTTGTACTTCACAGTCAAATCGGCCAGTTTGAGTGATTTGGCAGGTGATATATTGCGAATCCCGCAAACTATGATCCCTGATTTGACATTGAAATCCTTTTCGCCTCGCGTAAGACCTTTACGTACGGCTTTAATCGATTCCTCCGGTGACATTCCCCATTCACAGTGCAAAATTGGTGAGTAACGCACCTCGATATAGCGGACATTCTCTTCAGCAACATTTTCGATCAATTCATAGGCCACCCGCTCCAAACTGTGGGGAGTTTGCAGTACACTCAGGGTGAATTCAAACAATTCCAGATATTCGTTCAGCGACTTGAATTTTCCTGGGGGGGACATGATTTTTTTCAGCTCAATCGGATCAGTAGTCGGTAATTTGACTTTGTCCTTTTGTGCCAGATCAATCATAGTTGATATACGCAAACAGCCATCAAGATGGCAGTGCAGTTCAACCTTAGGTAAGCGTTTTAATAATTCGGGATCTAATGTCATTTATTATTCCTGGCAATTTTATACAACCAGAAACAGATTCCGCCTAAAACCATTAAACCAGGCCAGTAATGCAGTGGAGCTTCAGCAAAGACGGCGTAATCAGTGGGCACATTCCAATTAAACAATTCGTTGAGCATCAGCGGTACGGCCAGCAGGATACCGATCAGGGCTTCACCGGTAATCAGACCGGAAGCAAATAACAAACCTTTCTGGTTAATATCATCTTTACCATGTGGCGACATTTTCCCTATCGTTAAATATGAAATAAGACCACCAATGAATATGGGCGAAGACAGGTGGAACGGCAAGTAAGTACCTACCGCAACCGCCAAAATCGGAGTACGGAAAGTTGAGCCCTTTCTTTCAAGGTATTTATCCAATATAATTATCACAACGGCCATGAGACAGCCCATCATGATCAGGTTCCAGGGTAAGTTCTGGTCGAATACGCCGCGGGCAATATTGGCCATCAAACTGGCCTGGGGCGCCTCCAGTGCATGACCCTGCAGATCGGAAGCCAGGTGGGCATCGGTACCAATACCATATTTTTTATGCAGCATCCAGAGCACCGGCATCATTACCAGCGATCCGGAAATGACTCCAATAGCCTGCATGACCTGCTGTTTCCAGGGCGTTGCACCAACGATGTAACCGGTTTTTAAATCTTGTAGATTATCGCCCCCGATTGCGGCGGCGCAACAAACCACTGCCCCGATAAAGATAGCAGCTGCTGGTCCAACATTCACACCGTTTTTATAGAGGATAAAAAGCAGGAGCGATGAGGAAAGCACGGTTGCGATTGTGACACCGGAAATTGGGTTGTTGGATGACCCCACCAGTCCCGCCATATAGGCTGCTACGGCGGAGAACAGGAAGCCGGCGATCAGCATAAGGACCGCCATGAAAGCGGATAATGGCACGCTGTGGACTACTGTCAAAGAAATGGCGAAGATCGGAATTATCGAAAAGAGCAGGGCGATACCGACCCATTTGATCGGGGTGTCCATTTCGGTCCGTTCGATAGTCGCACCATCGTTTGATTTCATCCGGTCATAGGCTTCCAGGCTGGATTTAATTCCTTTTCCGAGCGATGAACGCAAGCTTATCAAAGCCCACAATCCACCCACGATCATAGCACCCACACCAATGTATTTTATTACATTATTATGGAGCCAATTGACAGCATCGGCAGAGTTAGCCAGGTCAGCAAGTGGAATTTGGTCTATGTAGCTGGGAGCCAGCAGGGGCAGGAATATCCAGCGACCAATTATTCCTCCGCTAAAAACCAGCAATGATATATTTAATCCGATAATATATCCGACTGAAACAAGGGCGGGTGACATGTTCAACTGGAAACTGGCAAAGGAGTCTCCAACCCGTTTGGTAACTGTCACAATATCGCTCCAGAGTACCATTGCTGATTCTCCCGCGATTTTGAAAAATGCTCCAGCCAACCCGGCCTGCACCAGATATTTTAATCCGGTGGCGCCGCCCTCGCCTGATGCCAGAACTTCAGCAGTGGCAATACCTTCCGGAAATTGTAATTGTTCTTCAATTATTAAAGCCCGCCGTAGGGGAATGGTAAACAGGACGCCAATTAGTCCACCGGTTGCAGCAATTCCGGTAATTGTCCAATATTGATTAAAGCCGAATTCTCCCCAGTAATTCATCAGAATCAGGGAGGGAATGGTGAAGATGACACCGGCCGCCAGAGATTCACCCGCAGAGGCGGCGGTCTGAACGATATTGTTTTCCAGAATATTAGAGCGGCGAAACAAGCGCAGTATTCCCATGGAAATCACCGCCGCCGGAATGGATGCCGATACGGTCATTCCAGCGAATAAACCAAGGTAAGCATTAGCGCCGGCCAGCACTACTGATAGTATGATACCAAGAATAACAGCTTTTATAGTAATCTCAGGCAGACTCTTGCTGGACATGGAAACTCCTTAATTTATAAGCATGAAAGGTAGACAATATCGGACTAATCCGGCAAGAGCGAGGTATTCTGAGAATCAGTTGGAAAAATCTTGATTTATCATTTGATACGCTGGTTCGGAATCTGATAAATTGGTATACTGCTGCTAATCTGGTCAGGGAGTTGATTGAGTTAGGAAATCCAAAATATTACTGGGTTTAATTTTATTGTTCTTGGGATTGAATTGGATTGCAGCCCAAAAAGCTATGGCTGTCATTGATTTTGAGCCAATTAATATTAGTCCGGGACAAGCGTTGGCCCTCACCGAACGATTCCGAACGGAAATACAGATGATCGATACTATCAATGTTACATTGACCGATCAAGTATGGAAACGGTATTGTTAGAGCAGGGTTTCCAGCAGTCCGGTTGCTCATCGGATGAATGTGCGGTTGAAATGGGACAAATGTTGGGTGCGGAAGAAATTATTGTGGGTTCAATCGGTTTGATTGGTTCAACATACAGTGTAAATATTCGGTCGATTTCGGTTGAAAATGGAAAAATCAATCGAACAGCCAGTCGCGATTTTCGGGGAGAGATAGATTACGTTCTTACTCCGGGCATGCAGCAGATTGCGCAACAATTTGTATATAACACAACTTCCATTGCAACCGATCGACCAGGGCAATCTCCCATTACAACTGATGTGGGTCGTGAGATTGATGAAGTCATTGAAAATATTAAACCTTACTGGGATGAGGTTATGCGCCGCACCGCTGGCCCGGAAACTTATGGTGCTCACAGTGCTGTTAACGAACTGGCAGTCCGGGATGCTCGTTACGATGTGGAGAATGAGAAATGGTTGTACGGTCCCGGCTGTGCTGGTGCCGGTTGTGGTACCTGTAATCCGTTATTAGGATCGGTGATCGTACCGATTACCCTGGGTTGGGCGCTGGTTGGCGACGTCCATGTCCCTGCTGGGCGTTGGAGGAAGATCAATGATCTGGAAGAAAGCCAGAAAACTATCTATCTGAAAACATATAAGGCTCAGGTGCGGAGGACCAGATTTAATAAGACGCTTTACGGCGCTACCGGTGGATTCATTCTTGGCGCCATCGTGTATTCCTTGCGCCAGTAACAGCGTTTGGTTTCAATCCACCTTCGTTTCCATATATATCAGAACTACGGCGGACGAGAAAGTGTGGTTTGATTCCCTGAGGCTTGTCTTGGAAAATAAAGATCAGAGCCTGCCCCCTGGTTGTTATTTATTTTAATATCAGAATACTGTAAATTTTAAAGTGAATGGGGTGCTGTTTCGCTATCAGACGAAGCGGCTGAGAAAAACCCGATGAACCTGATCTGGATAATGCCAGCGTAGGGAGGCAACTATGCAAATTAAAAATATCAAAACTTTTATTTTACTTGTATTCTTAACCCAGATGGATGCCACAACAATAACCCAGCATGGAACGGTAATTGATATTATTACCGGCCGCGGAATTCCCGCGGTAAATATTATTAGCGGTGATACCGGCACCATTACCGATGAAAACGGAAAATTCCAAATTACTGTCCCGTCCGGTCAGGAGATTTCGATCAGTCATATCGGTTATGAACACCATATAATTATTGCTACAGATCAAGACATTTTTGTCAAACTTCAACCCCTGGTAATACCCGGTGGGGAAGTTTTTGTTAGCGCCACCCGAGCAATTTCGGGGATTACGCCCGTGGCTTTTTCAACTATCACTGCCGAGGAGATTCGTCGGCGTTATACGGTAGAAGATGTACCAATGATTTTAGCCCATGAGCCAGGCGTTACTGCTTACAGTGAAAGTGGCAACGGTACCGGGTATTCTTATGTAACGATCCGTGGATTTGACCAGAGCCGGATTGCCGTGATGATTGATAATGTGCCATTAAATGACAATGAAAGCCATCAGGTTTACTGGGTGGATCACGCCGATATTCTCAGTGATGCCAGCGATATTCAGATTCAGCGGGGGATCGGAAATAGTTTATACGGCTCGGCGGCATTCGGTGGATCAATTAACGTGAATACGCAAATTGAGCATGCCAAGCCACGGATGGAGCTTAAAACCGGCTATGGAGCCTATAATACATTCAAAACCAGTGTAAAGGGTGCATCTGGTCCGTTGTTGGGAAATAAATTGCAGATGACGGGACGTTATTCACAACTAGATTCAGATGGTTATCGTGATCATCATAGCAGCAGCCAGAAAGCCCTGTTCCTGGCTGGTCAATATAAATCAGGAAGCTGGATCAATCAGTTCCGCGCATTGATTGGCTATGCGAAAACCAATCTGGCCTGGTGGGGTGTAACCGCTGAAGATATCAATGATCGTGAAAAACGCCGCGCCGGTTATCAGGCTTATCTTGATGATTTCCTGCAGCAAATATATTCTCTCAATTCGGTCTGGCGGATCGACAATGATCTATCATTCAGCAATGTTGTTTATCTGGTAAAAGGCAGTGGTTATTATGAAAATGACAAAAGTGAATCGTTCGACTTAACAGCCGATGATGATTCATCAGAAGTGACAAAATATAACGATTTTCTTTATGAATATAATCTTGATCAATACCTAACTGGTGATTCGAGTCAATCCATGGATTTTACCCGCCGGAAATGGATTATTAATTCTTATTATGGTATTATTCCTACTTTGACATTGAACAAGCAACATATGAGGCTAGATATTGGTGGTGAAATCCGGATTTATTCAGGAAATCATTACGGTGAGATTAATCTGCTGCTGCCTGCCACATCGGGCCAGAACTGGCGTAAATATTATCAGTATTTCGGCGATAAATTGCTGCTGACTGGATTTACCCATTTCATGCTGAATCCCGTAGAACGATTACGATTGATTGCGGATTTACAAATTCAATCAATCCACTGGACTCTGGATCAGAAAACAATTGGCAATGCTGCCGGTCATCAATTAAATGCCGACTGGCAATTTATCAATCCGCGTTTTGGTGCAGTGTACCAACTGAATGATCAACTTTCCGCTTTTGTCAATTATGGCCGCGGGCAAAAGGAACCCGCCGATAATCAGATCATCGAAGCCGACGACGTTTTTGGTCAACCGGTTCAAGCCGCTGCCGAGGTGATTGATGATTATGAATTGGGCGCTAATTTTATTACTTCCATCATGCAGGGATCGGTTAATTGGTATCGCATAAATTATTACAATGAGCAATTACGCAATATTGATATTGAACAAGAGGGAGAATACGAATATTTATCGGCTGCCAGCACCCGGCACCAGGGATTGGAATTTGAGCTGACCTGTCAACCCTCGCAAAATTTGCAATTGGGGTTCAACTGGAGTCTGAATAACCATATATTTGTCAGTGGTCCTGCGGCAGATAAACGGTTACCGGGAATTCCAAAATATTTATTGAATGGCTGGTTCCAATTCAATCTGCCATTTAATTACCAATTATTTGGTAATCTACGCCAGGTGGGGGAGCAATTGATGCCAGCCCAAAGTAGTCCTGTCAGCAATAAGGCTGTGCTGGCCTATTCGTTAGTAGATCTGGGAATTGGCTGTTCATTCGGTATTTTCGAAGTGGTAGTCAAAATCAATAATCTGTTTGACAAACTCTATATCACCAATGGTTATGATTGGGACGGTTGGTTATATTACTGGCCCGGTGCCACCAGAAACGGATATTTTTCAGTGGTGATGAATCTGTAATTATGTTTGACAAGCAGCCCTGCTTGTCGAAAAAGAATAGATTGAAGCCGGACTTATTTTAATCAAAGTTAAGGGCTTCCTTTGAGTCCGATCAATGATAATTACGGATTTACTCCAACCCGTTAAAAATAAATTATGACACAATATCAGATTTTTAGGGCGATTTTCCCGGGAACCGATCCCTGGCTGGAGTTTTAGGTGTAATTCTGAAACTTCCACCGATTAAACAGTTCCTTGCAAGTCAACAAGTGAGATCACGTTATTTGGAAGCTTTAATTAATTACACAGAAAAATAATAAGGACAGGCGTTCATTACGGAAACCAGAACTTTCAATAAAAATCAAAAATAGAAACTTTCTAAATACCTGTAACTCACATTATAACAAATATATAGAAGAATTACAATATTCTCAAATTCCCCCAAAAAGGGGGTTATGGTTTCCGTAATGGACGCACCACCAAGGCAGGTTCGAAAAACCTGAAAATTAAAAAGCCGCTGATACCCAGCGGCATTCTTTATATCTCTCGATATTATAGCACTTACAGCGATACATTTCTCAACACATCAATACACACATCGTTTAAGCATTTTTTGTTTTTACCGTGTCGTCCGGTCGATTATTACGTTAAATCGAACAAATATACCAAAAGTCTCTGATTCTCTCTTTTTTGTAAAATACTCTGGGTTCGTATTGTAAGTCTCACAATTAAGAGACTTACGGCGGAATCGCTAAAAATAGACACTTTTTGCATGTATTTTGCACCATTCTGATAATAGAATAGTTCCCTGCCCGTCCGTCAGGCGGGGACTTTTCAACTACGCTCAAGGGTAGGGGACAGTGCATCGAGAAATGAAAATATGATTCAAAAAATAGAGCCTTTAGAACCATAACAGATAAAGAGATAATCCATGCCATGAAAAGACTGAACAATCGACCCTGTCTGCCGACAGGCAGGCAAGAAAAAGACTTGGGTACAAAATACCTAATGAAGTATTTTTTAGTATGGAATTAACTGTTGCGCTTACTACTTGAATCCAGGTTTTCATGAAAACACTCCTGTTTTTACTTATCACCCTTAACGTCGTTTTGTATGGGGAAACCTCTCCAAAACAGTGGCTGGACTCTGTACTGGTCTATAAAGAATCAGACCCGAACCTTGCTCTGAAGTTCGGTTTTGATATTTTGACGCATTCGGCAACTGAACTCCCGGATTTGATTCTTTCACGGACCCATCATGAAATTGGGTGGGTGCTGAATAATCAGGGCTTACCGGTTCAAGCGATGAATTATTACATCAGTTCTTTAGACTATTTGATTCGAGCCGGCTTCTACCTTGAGTCCGGCTGGTTACATAATAGTATAGGGAATATTTACTTTGGGCAGAAAATGTATGACCAAGCTCTTGAAAAATACATAACTGCACGGGAGTTGTTTACTCAAACAGGCAACCCATGCGCAGAAGCAACAATTGTTAATAATATGGCGCTTATTGCAAAAGCAAACGGAGATTACGAAAAGGCAGTCGCCCTATTCAACGAAGCTTTAAATATTCGAAATAGCTATTGCAAAAAATCCTATCTTATCGCCCACTCTTACAAGTATATCGGCGATCTGTATTGGGAACAGGGTCAGATTACCGAAGCGATGAATTATTACCAAAGAGTCTTGGATATCGGTGTGACGAAAGGTGAAGGAAACATATGGGGCTTATCGCTTCAATCCATGGGAGAGATATATTTTCAGCAAGGAAAAACCAATAATGCAATCAAATATTTTAAGCAGGCGGAGGACTGTTTTATTTCTAAATTTAATCCGGAGTATTTGACCAAATTATATCTGCAGATGTCTGACATACATATTAAAGAAGAACAGGCAGATTCTGCGAAACAGATTCTCAATAAAGCAATGACCATAGCGGAGAATTACGGATTATTGGACCAGCATATTGGCGTATTGAGCCGGTTGATAAATGTTAGTACTCAAACCGGAGACATGGCAAAATCTATTTCATATTATCAACAACTCAATGCGTTAAGGGAATACCGCCACGAATCTGAACAACAAAAATCTCTGGAACGGTCAGAGGTGCGTCTGGAGTTATCGGATTATAAAGCAAAGTTAATGGAAGAAAAACTGCGGTTAATCAATGCCAAAAGGCAGCGAAATTTTGCCTCGTTAATCGGAGGGTTCATCCTGGTGATGGCGTGGATGATTTACCGAAAACTGAAGCAAAACCAACTAGTGGCAAAGCAAAGAAAGGCACTCCATCAACAAGCCATAGATATTGAGCGGACGAAAACACTTCAAAAGGATAGTGAGATAAAAGCAAAGAAAAACGAATTACTGACAAAGGCGACCTTTATTCAGCAGAAAAATGATCTGATTGAAAAAATCACTCAAGAATTAAAGTACGCAATGAGTTTACTCAAATCACAAGAAAACCAACATCCTTTTAAGGATATCCTAAATACATTAGAGGATACAAAGACATCCGAAAGCCATTGGCAGGAATTTGAACGGCAATTTACCGGGACATACCCCGGATTGTTAAAAGCGCTGGCAAGACAATTTCCGCATTTAACGGCGGTAGATATGAAAATGTGTGCCTATCTCAATATGAACATGAACACCAAAGAAATCGCAAAATTAACCGGATTGACCACCCGTGCCATCGAAGTCCGCCGCCATCGTCTGCGTAAAAAATTAAACATTGAAAAAGGTAAGGATTTAGTCA
>CAZIJQ010000056.1:0-16203 GCA_964539785.1 uncultured bacterium
AAAAGTGCACCTTAACTTTTTAACTGAGAAGTCCGAAAGAATCAAAAGACTTACAAGAATTTAACTGTTACTCGCAAAGGATTAAACATTTCTGTGACTAACCGCCATTTTTATATATTCAAATAAATTTTAGCTGTAGTTTCAACCGTGGAAAATAATTATCTATATCAATTAAATGACGTATCCCGGGATATTCAAGGGGTGCAAATCCTGAATGAAATTTCTCTGAAAATTCAACCTGGTGAGTTTCTGGCTTTGCTGGGTCCATCCGGTTCCGGTAAGACGTCCCTGCTGCGTCTGTTCAATGGTTTGGATTCACCTACCGTAGGCACATTGGATTATCGCGGTAAAAGTATCGAATGCTGGGACATTCGACTCCTGCGCCAGCAAGTGGGGATGGTATTTCAGGAACCGGTTGTGGTTGTCGGTAGTGTTCGTGATAATCTGATTATTTGCCAACGTTGGGAAAAACCGATTAAACCGATTTCAGACCTGGATTTACTGGCTACCCTGGATAAGGTAGGTTTGAAGTCGATTGATCTGCATATTGATGCTCGTTCCCTATCTGGTGGTGAAAAACAGCGCTTGGCGCTTGCGCGGGTGTTATTGAATCAGCCCCAAGTACTGTTACTGGACGAACCCACCGCCAGTCTGGATCACAACCTTGCTCATAGGATAATCCGCAGGGTGGCTGAACTACAGCAGGAAATGAACCTGACTTGTATCATGGTATCCCACGATCCTACATTGGTCCGCCACTTTGCCAAACGGGTTGTTTTCCTGCATGAAGGCCGAATCGCCGCAGATGGACCCGTGGCAATTCTGGACCAGCCCACCTCATCTCAATTACAGGCCTATCTGGCAGAGGAGCGCTGATGGAAAACTCCTTTTACGTTATAACCTGGACCGATGTGCTGGTCTCGCTGGTGCTGATGGTCATGACCTTTGCCTTAATCCGCTGGTGGAAGATCGATCTTGGCAAAACTCTGCTGGTTGGTACCATTCGCACTTTCGTCCAGTTAACGATTATGGGCTATGTGCTGACCTATTTTTTCAGGCAGGATAATTGGATTTTTATGGTGGGACTGGTTTTAATGATGATTCTGATTGCCGCCTATGAGGGCTACAGTCGCCAGCGCTCGCACCCGATCCCCAATTATTTCCTGATCCTCGCCGGATCAATGTTACTCACGGTATTTTTAGTTCTGGGATTGATTTTGCAGTTTATTCTACACACTCAACCCTGGTATTATCCTTACGCCATGATTCCGATCGCGGGAATGATCATCGGCAACGGGCTCAATTCCGCCACTTTGACGGTAAATCGCTTCATCGCTGAAATCAATCACCGGGAAAAGGAAATTGAAATGCTCCTCAGCCTGGGAGCACCACCGCGTGCCGCCATCCAGGATGCTCTGCGGGAATCAGTGAAAGCGGCATTGTTGCCTAACGTTAACGCCATGATGACGGTAGGTCTGGTGCAACTACCTGGTGTAATGACGGGACAAATTCTCTCCGGAATTGATCCATTGATCGCTGTCCGTTATCAGATAATGATTATGTATATGTGGGTAACAACTGCCACCATGATGAATATTCTAGTGCTGGCACTGGTATACCGGCGCTTTTTCACGTCGCAATGGCAATTAAAACGGGAATTATTGCGGGTGAAGTGAGGGAAGAGCAAAGAGCTAAGAGCTGAGAGCTGGGGAGTTGGGGGCAGAGGAGTATTGGAGCGGTGGAGACCCGATAAATATCAAGTGAACCGGTGTTCACAAAATTAGATCACCCCTCAGCACAAACTACTCCAAGCTCTATGCTCTCTGCTTACCTAAGTAATCCTTTCGCCGTCATTTCTACTGGCACCTTTAACCCCAATAGATTAATTAGTGTCGGTCCAATGCTGGGCAGAATTCCCTGTTCCAGCATGGAATATTGGTCGGCATCAGCTGCGATGTAAAAGCATTCCACTGGATTCAGGGAATGACTGTTGCGAGGCTGGCCAGTATCGTAATCGATCATCTGATCGCAATTACCGTGATCGGCGGTGAGTAAAATTTTTCCACCCAATTTCAAAACCTGATCAACAATTTTACCCACGTTTTCATCGACAATTTCTACTGCGGTTTTGGCAGCTTCAAATTCGCCGGTGTGGCCAACCATATCGCCATTGGCGTAATTAACCAGAATGAATGAATAGGGATTATCCTTCAGGCGTTTCAATAATTCTTCAGTTACATTGTAAGCTTCCATTTCCGGGTGCAGGGCAAAACTGGCAGGATCGAAGCGACTGGGCAGGTCCACTTGATCCTCACTAGGGAAGGGGGTGGTGGACTTACCGTTGAAAAAGCTGGTCACATGGCGGAATTTCTGGGTTTCGGCGATCCGTAATTGCCGCATTCCGGCTTTAGAAATGATCTCGCCAGCCAGGTTATCCAGTTTCACGTTGCCGGTATCAGCACCGCCTAATAGAAAACTTTCGAATTCATCATAATATCGGGTCAAACCCACATAGGTCACTAGCGGTTTACGCTCTAGTTTACCGGGATAATCCGGATCGCAAAACGCCATCGTCAACTGAATCGCCCTATCTTGGCGGTAGTTGGTATGTAGAATCACATCACCGTCTTTGACGCCAGTGTATTCACCAATGGTGTGGGGTAAAATATATTCATCGAACATGGACACGCCGGCAGGCGTTTTATCATTGGCATAAGCTGATTCGATGGCCTGCTCCGGATTGGCAGCCAGGTTACCGGTTCCATTTACGATACAATGATAAGCGCGGTCGGTTAATTCCCAATTGCGGGATCGATCCATACCATAATAGCGCCCCATTATGGTGCCGAATGTGCAATTACCAACTTCAATCATTGCCTGCCGCAGGTAACCGAAATATTCCAGAGTGCTGCGGGGCGGAGTGTCCCGGCCATCCAAAAAAGGATGAATTACAATCCGGCCGACAGGGTTTTCCAAACGAGCCTGGCGCATGAATTGGAACAGATGGTCCTGGTGGGCGTGAACACCTTCATCTTGTAACAGCCCAATTAAATGGAATTGGGACAGATTATTTTTCCAGGCTGTCATCATTGCCTGCCAGCGGTCGGTGGCATAAAGGGTGCCATCGGTGAGCTGATCATTGATCCGTTTTAACTCTTGTTCCACGATCCGTCCGGCGCCCATACTTAAATGACCGACTTCACTGGATCCCTGATAACCTGCCGGTAAGCCGACCGATTCGCCGGAGGCCTCCAGTAGCGCCCGCGGATATTTGGATCGGTAAAAATCTAAATTGGGGGTCTTGGCAGCAGCAACGGCATTGCCCTGGGGATTTTCATTATAACCAACACCATCCATCACGATTAACATAACCGGTTTCATAATTTTTCTCCGCGATCTGGAAATACTAACATCATTTCATCCAATTGAAATATAGATCATTCAGTTGGAATATAAACCAATTCAAAATTAAATTTTCTGGCTGGGTTAGCCCAAAGCGATATCAGCAATCGACTGACCAATCTCTAATGACGCGGTAGCCGCAGGGGAGGGAGCATTCAGGATGTTGATCATTTTTTCTGTTTGCACAATTGCAAAATCATCGCTTAATTGGCCATTTTTGTATAGTGCTTGAGCCCGCACACCAGCGCCACCCGGCTTCAGATCCGCACTGGTGATTTCCGGTATTAATTTCTGTAAAGCGCGCACGAAAGCCGGTTTCCAGTGCGAACGATACATTTCGCCCATCCCCATGGACATAAATGGCATTGCCATTTTCCAGAATGCCGGGTAAGTAATTGTTTCAAACAATTCAGGGATGTTGATGGTAGTTTTTTTATAGCCTTCGCGAGCGAAGGCCAGCACGGCGTTGGGTCCCGCTTCAACGTCACCATTGATACCGCGAGTATAATGAACTCCGAGAAACGGGAAGCGCGGGTCTGGTACCGGATAAATTAAATTTTTCACCAGATGATAGCTTTCCGGGCGTAATTTGTAGTATTCACCGCGGAAAGGAACGATTTTCAGATCGGGTTCGGCATCACCAAGACCGGCGATTTTATCGCAATACAAGCCGGCGCAATTGATGATTTTTAGTGATTGATAATCACCTGAAATAGTTTCGATTGTGCATTCTTCGGCAGTAATTGTAATATCAGTCACCTTTGAATTAAGCACAATTTTTCCGCCCCGGCGTTTGATTTCTTTCCCATAAGCAAGCGTTACAGCTGTGAAATCGATGATTCCGGTGGCCGGGGAATAGAGCGCCCGTAATCCGGCGGCATGCGGCTCAATTTCCGCCAGTCGTTCCTGGTCAATCATTTCCAGATCCGGAACGCCGTTAGCCTGTCCTCGTTCGAATAAATCATCCAGGCGCGGCAATTCTTCTTCGGAAGTCGCCACAATGACTTTGCCACACAACTCATATGCTATCTTGTGTTCATCACAAAATTCCAGCAGACTGGCGACACCATTGCGGCAATTGGTAGCTTTAAGTGAACCCGGTTTATAGTAAATACCAGAATGAATTACGCCACTGTTGTGTCCGGTCTGGTGGGCTGCCAGACGGTCTTCCTTCTCTACAATCAATAGCTTCAGACCGGGTTTTTTTCCCAATAGTTTCAAGCCGGTTGCCAATCCGACTATTCCGCCGCCAATAATTGTTATATCGTACATATTATTTTGTACTGCCAACCCCGAGTTTGATAAGATTATCGGTTTGATCATGGCTGATTGTATTGCGGGTGTCGATAATTAGTCGAGCTGCTTTGCTGATCGATTTATAATCAAGTTGAGTGTGGGCAGTGAGGATAACAACGGCATCGTACGTATTAACGATAGCATCGCTGATTTGTTCGATGCCTTGCTTGGTATCACCATTCCATTGGATTTTAGGCACGAACGGATCGAAATAATCGATTTCCGCACCCTGGCTCTCCAGCAGGCGCATCACATCCAGAGCTGGCGATTCGCGGACATCATCGATATTTTTTTTATAAGCCATTCCTAGCAATAATAGATGACTGCCATTAATGGATTTTTTGAACCTGTTAAGACCCGATCCGATTAATTCCACAACATGGTTGGGCATATCGGTATTAATCTCACCGGCCAATTCAATAAAACGGGCTTTATAATCCAGTGATTTCAGTTTCCAGGCCAAGTAGTGGGGATCGATGGGAATACAATGTCCACCTAATCCGGGACCGGGAACGAATTTCATATAGCCGAAGGGTTTTGAGGCTGCGGCATCGATGACTTCCCAAACATCAACTCCCAGTTTTTCGCAAATGATAGCCATTTCGTTAACCAGTCCGATATTAATTGATCGGAAGGTGTTCTCAAGCAATTTCACGAGTTCGGCCGATTCAGGGGAAGAAACCGGTACAACCTTATCAATAACCCGCGAGTAGAGCTCAGTTCCAACTTTGGTACAGGTCGGGGTAATTCCACCGATTACCTTGGGAGTGTTTTTAATCTGGTAGACCGGGTTACCCGGATCGACACGTTCGGGAGAAAAACAAAGAAAAAAGTCTTTTCCGATTTTTAATCCAGTTTCACTTTCCAGCCGTGCTAGAATTAACTCACGAGTCGTCCCGGGATAGGTAGTGCTTTCCAGTACAACAAAAATGTCCTGGTGCAGATATTTAACAAGTTCATCCAGTACAGCCACGATATAGGAAATATCAGGGTCTTTAAGTTTGTTAAGGGGAGTGGGAACGCAAATCGAAACGACATCAATATCTCGAATTACAGTAAAATCGGTTGTGGCCGTAAATAAACCGGTTTGGACCTGTTCACTAAAGAATGTACTGTCGACATCTTGAATATAATTTTCGCTGCTATTCAGTTTTGCTACCCGGTTAACATCGATGTCAATTCCAACTACCTTGTACCCGGAACGGTTAAATTCCATTGCCAGCGGCAGCCCGACATATCCTAAACCGATCACGCCTATGGTGGCGGTTTTTCCTTCAATTTTCGATATTAAAAATTCAGACATTACTCATTGCTTTCCTTTATGATAATTAATTTTTTCTTGGAATATTGAATAAACCGACCCTGATATTAGCTAAGATAATAAATTGGATTCTATAATTATAACTCGATAATCTTTCGTTAGAGAAAAAATTGATGCTTGTCACTCCAGTCGATAGCGAGTACAACTCCAAAGTGCCACAATTCCATCCCACCAGCGGATTTTTTTACCGTCTTCCAGGGAACGTCGTTCGTAGCTGATCGGTATTTCAATTACCTTTTTCCCCAGCTTATAAAGTTTGGCTGTAATCTCCGCATCAATTCCGAAGCCGTTGGAAGCAAGGCGCAGGTTGCAAAATACCATTGCCGGAATAATTTTATAGCAGGTGGAAATATCAGTCAGATGTCCACCATTCATGATGTTGGCATAGGTAGTTAAGGATTTATTACCAATAGTATGCCAGGTCCGGGGTAGTACACGGCCAAGGAATCGGCTGCCATAAACCGCATCAGCCTGCCCAGCAAGAATGGGATCAATCAGGGATTGATAATCGTCGGGGTGGTATTCCAGGTCGGCATCCTGGAGCACGACATAATCACCTTTAATATGTGATATCGCTGACCTCACAGCAGCGCCTTTTCCTTTTCTCTCGGAATGGTGAATCAGTTCGATATCAGGCACCTGCTCTAGCAATTCCGGAGATTTATCGGTGGAACCATCGTTAATCACAATTACCTGTGTCGTCACGTTAACCGCTTTCACGCGCCGGATAAGCTCAATACATGTTTCTTGCTCATTGAAAATTGGTATCAGAACGGTTAATAACAAAATAATTCTACCCACTGTGATATTAAAGAGTTATGTTTCATCGTAAATTACATATTCCAAACTATTTTTTCCGAAATAAACTTTTTATTCTCTCCAGTAATTATACCTTCGTTTTAGTTAGGCGCATGTATTGATTCCATTTTGACTTAGGTGTAAATTTCTCTTGCTATGGACGAAATGAAAATTCATTTTGCAGATAATTTTGGGCGTTTAGCTCAGTTGGTTAGAGTGCTGCGTTCACATCGCAGAGGTCATCCGTTCGAGTCGGATATCGCCCACATAAAATTTATTTCATCGGGAGGTTGCGCTTGAGATATCTTGGTCAACCTGTCCGAACATTAAACATTCTTCAAATTATTATTGCTAATGCACCTTCCGGTGCATTTTTAGTATCTAAGCGAGGTTAAAATGAGTGATTTACAGAATCTGGTTGAATTACAGAAAATTGATTCCGAATTACAGGAAATCAATGATTTACTGGGTGATTTACCTGCTAAAGTGGGTCAGTTACACCAAGAAGAATCAGCCTTGGTGAACGAAGTTGAACAAGGCGAACAAAGACTAAAAGAAATTGATCTCGAATTGAGTAAAAATGATCTTCTGGAAAAAGAGTCCCGGGAAAAAATTGAAAAATTGAAGAATCAATTATTTCTGGTTACCAATAACAAACAATATGACGCAATTACGCATGAGACCGACCATCTTAAAGAAGAGCTGGATAAATTAGAAACAATTGAACTTGAATTGCGTGAAGAGAAAACAGCGTTGGATGAAACCACAAAAAGTAAGAGCCTGAATCTGGATTCATTACGTTCTGATTTACATCTACGGATGGGAAAACTTGAAAAAGTGATTGCTCAGAATGATGAACAGAAACAAGATCTCGAACAAAAACGCGCGGAACAAATTAAAGTGATACCGGCTAATATGTTCAGTCGTTATCAGCGCGTGTATAAGGCTCGTGATGGTGTTGCTGTGGTTAAATTGCTCGGCAGTGCCTGTGGTGGTTGCGGTTCGGTAGTGCCACCGCAGATTGCGACTGAGATTAAGGCTGGTGTAGGTATTAAAATTTGTGATGTATGCAGTCGGTTTATTTATTTTGACAAAAACTAATTATTGCTATTTGACAGACTGAGTCGGTCGGGTGACTGCCCTGTCCCGCATGGCTGGATGGGGAGGAAAGTCCGAGCACCGCAGGACAGGGTGCCCCTTAACGGGGGGAGTCCGCGAGGATATGGAAAGTGCAGCAGAAACTAAACCGCCCCGATTTATCGGGGTAAGGGTGAAACGGTGGTGTAAGAGACCACCAGTTCGGTTGGCGACAATCGGAGCTTGTAAACCCCACCCGGTGCAAGATCAAGTAGTCTCCAGATGTGGTCCGCGTCATTAATTGCTTGCAATTGAAAAGAGACGGGTAGGTCGCGTGAACCTGATTGCAAGATTAGGTCCAGGTGAATAGTCACACAGTCCTGACACTCGTGTCGGGGTGGACAGAACTCGGCTTATAGACCGGCTCAGCCAATCTGATCTATTTATTATTTCGCCAGATTTTCTTATTAGCCTTCGTTAAATTGGCTTGTTTGTTTAATGAAATTATTTTGGTAAAACCGTAGAATTATATAAATGAACTGGAAAATACTTGAACCGGATGTAGGGGTGGTCGAACGACTGAAAGCAGAGTTCAAATCCAGTGTAATTATAGCACGTGTTTTGGCTAATCGGGGTATTGAATCCCTGGAAAGTTCTCGCAGTTTTTTCTCCCCAAGTCTTGACCAACTTTACGATCCATTTCTGATGTGCGACACCGGTAAAGCGGCTGAGCTGGTAAAAAATCATATCGATGAAAAAAATCCAATTATGGTGTTTGGTGACTATGATGTGGATGGGACTACAGCAGCTTCCATGTTGTATCTGGCACTAAAATCGCTTGGCGCCCAAGTTTCCACTTATATACCCAATCGTGAGCTGGAAGGCTATGGTTTATCAGTGCAGGGAATTGATCAGGCAATCGCTGCCGGTGTAAAATTATTAATAACCTGTGATTGTGGCATCAATGCTTTTGAGCCGGTGAGTTATGCGCGTAAAAATGACTTAGATGTTATCATTACTGACCACCATATTCCGGATGAAACCTTGCCGGAAGCAAATGCCATTTTAAATCCCCGAAGACCGGAATGTGAATATCCATTCCTCGGACTGTGTGGTGGTGGAGTTGCCCTTAAACTGGCCGCTGCCGTATTTGAGATTATGGGGCAGTCACGGTCTGACGTAAATCAGTATCTGGATTTAATCACCCTTGGAACGGCTGCTGATATGGTTCCGATTCTTGATGAAAATCGTGCGATTGTTTATCTCGGTTTACAAATGCTGAAAGACTCCAGCCGTCCCGGGCTTAGGGCGCTGCTGAAAAAAACAAATTTGAAAAACGGCGCAGTTTCGGTTGGGCAGATTGTATTTTGGCTGGCACCGCGTATCAATGCCGCCGGTAGGTTAGGGGATGCTAATCGATCAGTCGAGTTATTGACTACCAACGATGAAGCGCGGGCTACTACCCTCGCTACTGAACTGGATCAGGAAAATCATCGACGGCAGGAAATTCAGCAGCAGGTTGTCGATGAAGCCATGCGAATGGTGAATGCTCAAATAGATATAGCGAGTGAAAGAGCAGTTGTTCTAGCCGGACATAACTGGCATCCGGGAGTTGTGGGTATTGTTGCATCCAGAATTAAGGAAGAATATAATCGACCTGCCGTTGTAATCAGTATTGACAGTGACGGTATGGGTAAAGGCTCGGCCCGCAGCATCAAGGATTTCGATCTCTATAATGCCCTGACGGCCACCAGTGAATTTCTCGATGGCTATGGCGGACATCCAATGGCGGCTGGTTTGACAGTTCGGGAAGAAAGCCTGGATGATTTCAAATCCGCCTTTGTGAAATATGCCAACGAAAATATACCGGACGAGAATCTGATTCCGACCATCACGGTTGATGGTGAAATAAGATTAACGGATATCAATACTCGTTTTATGGATTTTCTGGAAAAACTGGGACCGTATGGTCCGGGCAATATGCGACCAAAATTTATTGCTCGAAATTTAGCGATTGCCGGACATCCGCGGGTGATCGGAAAGGGTGATCATTTGCGTTTTCGTGTGCGCCAGGGTCGTACTGTTTTTGATGCCATCGGATTCAACCTGGCCCGGCATTACGAGAAACTGATTACCGGGTTTCCCATTGATATTGCCTTTGTTGTTGAGGCAAATGAATGGCAGGGTCAAAAATTTATTCAATTGAATATCAGAGATATCAAAAGATCAGGAGGAGAAAAATGATATCAACCAGAATAGCTGGAATTGGATTTCAGGTGCCGGAAAATGTGATTACCAATGCTGACCTTACAAAATTTATGGATACCAGCGAGGAATGGATTATTGAGCGAACCGGAATTGAGCAGCGCCGCTATGTGAGCGCCGGTGAAGGAACTTCCGATCTCGCTACGGCCGCAGCGCGAAAGGCTATTGCCATGGCTGGCATCGATGTGAGCGAAATCGATTTTATTATCTGTGCCACAATCAGTTCTGATTATTTTTTCCCCGGCTCCGCTTTCCAAGTTCAGGCCAACCTTGGATTAGCAGATATTGGTGCATTTGATATTAAAGTTGCCTGCTCCGGATTTATCTACGGTCTTTCCATAGCGGATCAGTACATCAAAACCGGGCAGTACAAAAATATTCTGCTGATAGGTGCCGAAGTGCAATCCAACGCCCTAGATATGACCACCGAAGGCCGCGATATGGCCGTTCTGTTCGGTGATGGTGCCGGAGCTGCTGTTCTACAACCCAGCGAAGGTGAAAGCCTGATCTATTCTACCCATCTCCATGCCGATGGGCGACACATCAAAGACCTGTGGGGTGAGGCGCCGGCCTGTAATCAAAAACCTCATATCAGTCATGAAATGTTGGATCAGGGTCGTCAATATCCGAAAATGAATGGCCGGGAAGTTTTCCGTAACGCCCTGAAACGGTTTCCGGCAGTAATTCTGGAAGCGCTGGAGAAAAATAATCTAACCCGGGATGATATCACTTTAATTATTCCGCACCAAGCCAATCTCAGAATTACCCAGGCTGTAGCCAAGCGTTTAGAATTGAGTATGGATAAGGTCTACAGTAATATTCATAAGTATGGCAATACGACCGCCGCATCAATTCCCATTGCCATGACCGAAGCGCTGGCAGAAGGGAAATTCAAACGTGGGGATAACCTAGTATTAGCCTCTTTCGGCGCAGGATTTTCATGGGGGTCAGCAGCTATAAAGTTTTAACAAAATTTGTTAGTAATGGAATTAAGGGGATGACAAATGGATAAGTTATTTTTTAATGATGAACACCGGATGCTGATTGATATGGTGAAGGATTTTGCTGCTTCTGAGGTGGAGCCGGTGGCGCAACAGCTCGATGCGGAATCCAGGTTTCCTTCTGAGTTGGTGGCTCAAATGGCCGAACTAGGATTGATGGGGATTCCGGTGCCCGAAAAATACGGTGGAGCTGGTATGGATACGGTGGCTTACGCAGCTTCCGTCATCGAAATGGCTAAAGCCGATGCCTCGGTTGCTATTACTATGGCCGCCCATACATCATTAGGGACCATGCCGATAGTAATTGCCGGAACAGAAGAACAGAAACAAAAATATGTTCCTAAGCTGGCGTCGGGTGAGATTTTGGGCGCATTCGGGTTAACTGAACCGGGTGCAGGTAGTGATGCTGGAGCAACCAAAACAACTGCTGTAAAAGATGGCAATGAATATGTAATCAATGGTGGCAAAATTTTTATTACCAATGCGGGCCATGCCGGATTACTTAATATTACCACCCAGATAATTGAAGCTGGAGATAATCTTGGTGTTGGGGCATTTATTGTTCCAGCAGATACACCGGGATTGAAAATTGGTCCGCCGGAGAAGAAAATGGGTTGGAAAGCCAGCGATACCAGACAAATGTATTTTGAAGATATGCGGGTACCGGCCGAGAATATGCTTGGTACACCGGCCGGTGGTTTTAAAACATTTCTTAAAACCCTGATTGGAGGTCGAATTTCAATTGGGGCGTTGGGTGTTGGTACGGCTGAAGGTGCCTATCTGAAAGCATTGAAATATTCCACAGAACGGATTGCTTTTGGAAAACCCATTCATAAATTCCAGGCAGTTGGTTTTAAATTGGCCGATATGGCGACTGAAATCGAGGCTGCTAAACTGTTGGTGATGCATGCTGCCTGGCTCAAAGATCAGGGGCAGGATGTTACTAAGGAAGCAGCCATGGCTAAATTATTTGCCAGCGAGGTTGCCATGCGCACCACTACCGAAGCAATCCAGGTACTGGGGGGCTATGGCTATGTAAAAGAATACGATGTGGAGCGCTTTTTTCGTGACGCCAAAGTACTTGAAATTGGTGAGGGTACCAGCGAAGTTCAACGCATGGTAATCGCGCGGGAAATATTAAAATCGATTCAATAATGGCAAGTAAAAAACCATCTAGATTGAAACAAAGTTTTATTGGGCTTATCGCCTGGGTCAAGGAATTCAGGGTCCAACTGCTTATTTTGGCTGGACTGGTAATTCTACTGTCGTTTCTTTTCCCCGGTGGCAGCACTTTGAAATACAAGTACCAACTGGATGATATTGCAGCGGTTGAGATTATCGCACCATTTGATTTTAACGTCCTCGTTCCCGAGGACCGATTGCAGGCGGATCTTGTGGAAGCCGAGAAATCGGAGCCGTTTCTATTTAACCGCAATCAGGAAATTATTGAGACTCAGATAACGGCCATTGCTGAATTTTTTGATTTCTCCGAGCAGATTCGGACCTCCAAACAGCAGTTGCAGCGTTCCAAGGATTTAATGTTTCGTTACCGTTATACGGAAGATTACCCGGAAACCAAATCCATGGTAACTTCCGACAGCGCGGCGCTGGCGGTGTTATCAGCACAATATGCTATCAATTATTCCTTTACGGTTGACAGTGAGCCCTGGAAACTCTTTCTGGCAGCTCCCGAAGATTTGGGACCGCAATATGATTTGGTGATTTTTCAGGAAAATATTGTTCAAATCTGTCGTAATCGTTGGGCTGAAGGCATTTATGATATTCCCACCCGCGATATTACCAGCTATGAGGTGGCGGTTAACAGTGGCGATGTTCCGATACTGGGACGGCCAAACGATTATAACGATTTGGAATCAGCCTGGCAGAAAGCCAAAACGGAAATTAATCAACAATATCCGGAAGACACTGACGATCGGCGAATAATGGTGGATAAGCTGGTTGTTGAATTCATGAAACCCAATCTGATTTACGATAAAGAGACGACCAATCGTCGCCAGGAAGATCGTAAAGATCGGGTTCCGCGCTATCGGGGCATGGTTAAAGAAGGGGAGCGAATCGTTGATGAAAAGGATCGAATAACCAGTGATGTGATGCACAAACTCAATTCTTTAACGGCTGCTATTTCCCAAAAAGAAAGACTGGAACGTAGTGCCGATGTGCTCCTGGCTTTCCTTGGTCGAATGTTACTGATTGGTGTAATCGTCTCGTTTTTCTTTACTTTTCTGTCTGCCTATCGTAAAAAAGTATTCGCTCAATGGAAACTAGTCCTGTTGATGGCGTTGATTTTTTTGGTAGAACACGGACTGGCTTACATATTAGTTGTTAAACTGAGTTTTTCAGAATACCTGATCCCAATAGCTGTAGCGGCCATGGTTCTAACAATTTTGTTTGACGCCCGAATTGGTTTTATGGGGGCAGCATCAATTGCAATTTTGAGCGGAATCATTATTGGCAATAATCTTGATTTTGTGGTTGTTTCCCTGTTTCTCGCATCAACCGCAGTATTTTCTGTTCGCCGGCTAAGGACCCGAGGACAAATTTTTACGACTATTTTTGTTTTAAGTCTGGCTGCGGTTCTGGTTATTCTGGCCGTTGGGTTATTCAAAGTGCATACCTGGCAGAAAATTGGCGATGATATTCTGTATTTACTTGGTATCAGCATTATCTCACCTATAATTACCTATGGTTTAATAGGTCTAATGGAAATCGGGTTTGATATAACAACTGATCTGACTTTGCTGGAATTGTCTGACTTTAACCATCCCCTGCTCAAACGTCTGCAGCAGGATGCTAATGGGACATTTAACCATAGTGTAGTTGTGGGAAATTTGGCTGAATCATGTGCTAACGCTATTGAAGCCCGCTCGTTGCTATGCCGGGTCGGAGCCTATTATCATGATATTGGAAAAATGCGGCGACCGGAATATTTTATCGAGAACCAGTTTCATGATGAAAACAAGCACGATTCTTTGACTCCGGTTATGAGCGCTAAAATTGTTCGTAATCACGTTAAAGATGGTCTGGAATACGCCGCTGAATACGGTCTTCCGGCGGTGGTCAGCGATTTCATTCCCATGCATCATGGTACCAGTCGCATCGAGTATTTTTATCATAAAGCTCTGGAAGAAGCCGACGAAAATACAGAAGTCAGGGAAAGCTCCTATCGCTATCCCGGCCCAAAACCCAATACCAAGGAAACCGGCTTGATCATGATCTGCGAATCGGTGGAAGCAGCTGTGCGTTCATTGAAAAAACCGGATATTTTCAAGGTTGAAGATATTATTGATAAAATAATCAATAAGCGTCTTGCAGATGGGCAATTGGATGAATGTCCGTTGACTATGGATGAACTGCGGCGCATAAAGGGTGAGGTCAACGGAACGCTGGGAATGCTGCCGGTAATTCGTGGTATTTATCATATCCGGGTTGAATATCCTGATGATGAATCCACCGCTATATGATAAAAATCCGGCAAGCATGCGAAATCGAGACTGCCGGAACTGTCTCTGATTATGCCACAAAACTGCTGACTGAAGTATTAAGTGCGGAAAATGTTTCCTCCGCAGATTGTACAATAGTTTTTACCGATGACAATTATTTAAGCGAGTTAAAGAAACAGTTTTTTGATTTGAATCAATTGACCGATGTGATTGCATTCAGATTGAATGATTATTCTGAAAAGGAAGTTGAGGGTGAAATTTACATTAGTCTGCCCCGGGCTCGTGAAAATGCCAATCAATATTCTGAGCCTTATGGACGAGAAGTAGCCCGACTGATTATTCATGGGGGACTGCATCTGCTGGGCTATGATGACCAAACTGATAGTGAACGTGCGGTAATGCGGGCATTGGAAGAAAAATACCTGAAAAAATTCGGCTGGACCGAACTTATTACGGAATGTGAGTGATGACAGTAGGCGAAAAATTTGAAAAATTGGTTAAAATTGTAGAGCGATTGCGAGGACCGGGTGGTTGTCCCTGGGATCAGGAACAGACCCATGCATCTTTGCTACCTTATTTTATCGAAGAAGCTTACGAAGTAATTGAAGCAGTCGATCATGAGAATTGGTCGGCCCTGAGAGAAGAATTAGGTGATATCATATTACATATGGTGTTTCAGGCAGACATAGCCCAGCAGGACAATGAATTTGGAATGGGAGCTGTGCTGGATGATATTTCGGATAAAATGATCCGGCGCCACCCCCATGTTTTTGGTGATGCCGGAGCTGACGCAGCGTTCCATGCCAAACAGAATTGGGAAGCAACCAAGCACCGAGAAAAACGCCGATCATCGCGATTGGATGGGGTTCCAGTCAATTTGCCGGCTCTCATTCGCGCACAGCGCTTACAGGAAAAGGCCAGTTATGTTGGGTTTGACTGGGACCAGGTTGATGGAATCTGGGATAAAATTCATGAAGAACTGACCGAGGTTCGAGAAGCTGAATCAAATGAAGTCCGTGCCAATTTAGAGGAAGAGATCGGCGATCTATTATTTGCCGTGATAAATTTAGCCCGGTTCTATAAAATCCCGGCTGAAGACGCCCTACGAAAAACCAATCGGAAATTTACCGATCGGTTCAGCCAAATTGAAGAGGAATTAAAACGACGGGGCAAACCCATCGAGGAAGCCACCCTGGATGAAATGGATGAGATTTGGGAGCGGATAAAAAAAAGAGAATGACTGGTACGGTATTACACCCGTACTAATTTGATTTACAATTGGTTTAGGTAGAATGTATTTATTTTTATTCGGATGGTTTATCTTTATCCAGTTTAAATGCTATTGGAACCGTGACCCACACGCCTACTGATAAATCTCGTTGCTTAGCAGGGATCCATTTTGTTTTTTGAAGAGCTACAATAGCAGCATCATTTAATCCGTCATCAGTAGCACCCTGCAAAATTACAGCATCCGTTGCTTTCCCGGTTTTATCAATAAATATTTGAACAATAACAACGCCTTCGATACCAGTCTTTAAGGCCAGCTCGGGATAAATGACATTTTTCTGAATTGCTGCATATC
>CAZIJQ010000057.1:0-15691 GCA_964539785.1 uncultured bacterium
TATTATAAAGTAGATGTCTTAAGCCGAAAAGTTCGACCTAAAAGACAAGTGGTACGCCCAGCAGGATTCGAACCTGCGACCTCATGCTCCGGAGGCATGCACTCTATCCAGCTGAGCTATGGGCGCATATCGTTTATAAATTTACGTAGGATTGATTGGTTTATTGCAGTACTAATTCAGCCGCTTCCACTGTATTTTCAACCAGCATGGCGATCGTCATCAAACCAACGCCACCTGGGACAGGGGTAATACTGGCAGCAATTCCCATTACTGAATCACGCTGTACATCACCTACCATTCGGTAGCCTTTTTCCCGGGCAATATCCTCTACCCTGTTGATTCCCACGTCAATAATACAAACGCCAGCTTTGATGAAATCGCCAGTGATCATTTCCGGCTGACCCAGGGCGGCGATTAATATATCTGCCTGGCGAGTGAATTTCTGCAGGTCGGGCGTTCGCGAGTGAATTACGGTGACTGTGGCATTGCCATAGTCCGTTTTCAAGCTCAGCAATACCGAAATCGGTCGCCCGACAATATTACTGCGACCGCATACAACAACCTGTTTCCCGCTGGTTTCGATACCGAAATGTTTGAGTATTCGCAGGATTCCTTTGGGTGTGCAGGAAATGAAGCGTGGTGTACCAGCGGTCATTAATCCCAGGTTGATGGGATGGAAACCATCCACATCTTTTTCTGGTGCGATAGCTGCAATAACTTTTGCTTCCGAGATATGCTTTGGCAACGGTAATTGCACCAGAATACCGTGGTAGCGAGCATCAACATTTAACGCTGCGATTTTTGCAAGCAATTCAGCTTCAGGTAAATCTGCAGAATATCGAAATGTCTCAGAAAATAATTCCATATTTCGAAATCGGCGCGCTTTTGAACGAACATAGGATTGTGAGGCCGGATCATCTCCCACCAGAATTACAGCTAAACCGGGTACAATGCCTTTGTCTTTAAGGGCTTGGATTCTACCAGTGAGTTCAACATAAACTGCCGAACTCACTTCTTTTCCGGATAGTAAACGAGTCTCAGTCATCCTCATCAATACGTTTATCAATGTACTCGATCAATGAAGTAATACGCGCTTCCATCCGGTCGCCTTGTTCGGCTTGTTTGTTGCGCAGTGTAAAAAACTCATCCGAAATATTCATTGCCGCCAGAATGGCAATTCGTGTAGGTGATTGTTGACCTGGCAGATTTTTTTCCACTTCCCGCATTTTCAGGTCAACATATTCGGCAATATTGATTATATAAGATGAATTGGCCGGTGCTTTTACCGTGTATTCCTGACCAAATATATCAACTTGAACTAAATTATCGGTATTGTCCACTCTTCCCTCCAGTAAGTATTTTGAGAGAAATATTTATTAACGAATCGATTACCAACCTGAATTGGCAACCCAATGGTTTATGTTCGCAATTTAGCGCTGAAATCACGCTCGCAGACAGCGATAATTTCATTAATAACTACAGATACTTCTTTTTCCTCCAGCGTTCTCTTAGAGTGCTGAAACAAGAATCTGAACGTAATGCTTTTATGATCTACTCCAATCGATTTATGATGAAATATATCTACTGGAGCAACGTTTTTTAAGATCGAATGTCCTAATTGGTTGATTGCTTTAACAATCTTGCCGGATTCAGTTTCGTTGGGCAGCACAAAATTGATATCACGTTCGATGGTTGGATATACACTAATCGGCTGATACCGCAAAGTCGCTAAATTATTATCAACCATTTCGATTAATAACTCCAGATTCAGGTCAAATCCATGAATATTTTCAGCCTCAATACCGATTGATTTTATATAATCATCACTCAAATGGCCATACCAGCCCAGGACAGTTTTTCCTCTGCGGATTGAATAACACACATCGAAAAAGCTGTTTTTAGCAGGTTTTTCGAGATTGATATCCAGTAGCAATCCGGCAAATAAAGTTGTTAAAATTCCCTTAACCGTAGAAAAACTGTATTCAGTTGCTTTAGTGTAAACATCATCAATTGCCAATTGCCCGTGCAGGATGCCGGTCAGTCGCATTTCTTCCCTGATTCCGGCAAATCCCGGTTTGTCTTGATGGAAGATCTGGCCGTATTCGTATAACGCCAAATTGGGATTGGCATTTTTAACATTGAATTCTATGGATTGCAATAACCCCGGCAGCAGTGTCGTCCGGGGATGAGCCATTTCTTCGCTCAGGGGATTTACCAACGAAACAGCATTCGCATCGGGAGTATTGGCCATATTGGAATTCTGTAACGAATTACTGTAGCATTGCCGGAATCCCAACCCGGTCATTATCCGGATTATCCGATTAATATTTTCGTAGACATCCTGTCTATCGGCGCTATAAAATCCGGTAAATGAATGAATAGTCGGTACGTTATCATAGCCATTTACCCGAATTATTTCTTCGATATAATCAACTTCCCGTTCCAAGTCCGGTCGAAAAGTTGGTGCGGTACAGGTCCAATTACCATCGTTATTGGAGTGCCAATCGATTTCAAGTCCGGTTAAGGTTTCTTCAACGAATGAATCCGAGATAGCGTATCCGGCTAATAAGTCCAATTCTGATTTGCGCAGAACGATTTCCGGCATGCTAATTTTCCGGGGGTAATTGTCGATCATTCCGGGTACCTGTTCGCCACCGGCTAATTCTTCCAATAGATTTACAATCCTCCAGAACGCCGTTCGGGCTTCTTCCTGGTCGGCGCCTCGTTCAAATCTACGAGAGGAATCTGTTATCAATCCCAGTGATTTTGAACCTTTACGGACCGTAATTGGGTCAAAATAGGCACTTTCAATCAGGACAGTTTCGGTGTCATCAGCAACCCCCGAACGCTCGCCGCCCATAATACCGGCTACTGCAATTGGATTTTCACCATCGGTAATCAGAAGATGGTGCTCGGATAGTTTCCGCTCAACTTCATCTAGGGTAACGATTTTTTCACCGGGTTTAGCATGTCGGATGACAATTTCTTTAGTTGGAACGAATCGATAATCAAAAATATGAGTCGGTTGGCCAAGTTCCAGCAGCACGTAATTTGAAATATCCACCACATTATTGATACTGCGCTGGTCAACAGCTTCCAAACGCTCGACCATCCATTTTGGTGATGGTCCAATCTTAATGTTTTTAACAATTCCGGCAATATAGCGCGGGCATGCTTGCGGATCAGTAATATTAATGGCAACATATTCGCTCGCGGCATTACTTACTTCGTCACCAATTTTGATTTCCGGTTTTTTTAGTTCGCGTCCGGTTTTTAAAGCGATTTCACGAGCTACGCCATAATGGGAAAGGCAGTCAGGACGATTGGGAGTAATATCAAATTCGATAGCCGGCAGCGGTTGTGGAAAAATTTCTGAAATTGGCCTGCCAGGCAGGATAGAGGAATCAAGGTCAAGTATTCCAGCTTGGTTTTCCGATAATCCTAACTCTCGTTCCGAGCATAACATTCCAAAGCTTTTTTCACCGCGAATCTTAGCTGGCTTAATTTCAAATCCACCTGCCAAAACAGCACCGACACGTGCAAAAGCAGTAATCTGTCCGGCATAGGTATTAGGCGCCCCGCAAACGACGGTATGAGTTTCAGTGCCATCATATACCTGGCAAAGTTTTAGTTTATCGGCGTTAGGATGTTTTTGAACTTCCGTGATCCTGGCAGTCACTACATTTTTAATCACATCCCCGTTATTGACAGATTCGGCTTCCAGTCCCAGCATGGTCAGCAGGTCGGCCAATTCCTGAGGAGATTCAGTAATATCGACAAAATCGCGCAGCCAGTCCAGTGCAACAATCATTAGAACTGCTCCAGAAAGCGTACATCACCCTGATAAAAAAGGCGAATATCATCAATTTTATATTTCAGCATCGCAATTCGTTCCACACCAAAACCAAAGGCAAATCCGTGCCAGATATTTGGGTCATAATTGACGCTTTCAAAGACATTCGGATCGACCATGCCGCAACCAACAATTTCCATCCATTGCTGGCGCTGTTCGTTCCAGATGTCCACTTCGGCGCTGGGTTCGGTGAAAGGAAAATAACTTGGCCTGAACCGGGATTTAACATTTTCACCAAACATCTTGCGCAGGAAATAATCAACAGTGCCCTTTAAGTCGGCGAATGATACATTCCGGTCCACAAACAAACCTTCAATCTGGTGAAACAGGCAGTAATGTTTAAAGCTAATCGCTTCGTTGCGGTACACTTTTCCCGGAATAATATAGCGTAACGGCGGTTGCTTCTCTTCCATTAAATGGATCTGTACGTTGGATGTGTGAGTCCTTAAAACTGTCGATTCATCGACGAAAAATGTGTCCTGCATATCCCGGGCGGGATGGTGTGGCGGAAAATTAAGGGCTCCAAAATTATGCCAGTCATCATCGATTTCAGGACCATAGGCGATATTGAAACCGATCGTTTTAAATATAGACTTCATTTCATCCAATGTTTGTTGGATCGGATGAATCGAGCCGCTTTGGAAATTATAGCCCGGTAAAGAATAATCAATAATTGTTTTTTGGGAACGATGTGACTTAGGATGCGCTGACTTAACCTTTTCTTCGAAAGCATTAGTCAATTCCCTTCGCAATTCATTTAATAGCTTGCCAAACCTTGGTTTTTGATCACCGGCAACGTCTTTTAATTGGATAAAGAGGTTGGCAATTTGACCTTTACGGCCGAAATACTTTACGCGCAGTTCTTCAATATTATTTTTATCTGTAAAAAAAGAATCGAGGTCAGCCCGAAACGAATTTCGGACTGCCTCGATATGTTTACCCAGGGACATACTTACGACTGAACCGATTTCACCAGTTCAGCGAAGGCATTGGGCTGATTAACAGCCAGATCGGCTAATATCTTCCGATCTAATTTGATGCCATGTTTTTTGAGTCCTGAGATAAAGGCTGAATATGATACTCCATGGAGACGAGCCGCTGCATTGATGCGCATAATCCAGAGGGCGCGAAATTGGCGCTTTCTCTGGCGGCGATCACGGTAAGCATAAAGACCAGCTCTAGTAACTGCATCTTTTGCTGACTTGAATGTGCGGCTCCGGGCACCATAGTAGCCTTTGGCCTGCTTAACGACCTTACGATGTCGTTTGTGTCGTGGTATGGAACTGTTTGCTCTTGGCATAATCCAACTCCTTTATACGACAAGCATCCGGCGTACTTTTTTCACATCGGATTGATCAATCAATCCGCCGTGACGCATTTTCCGTTTTACGGTTTTTGCGCGCCGAATGAGCATATGTCTATGGTTTGCTTTGTTTCGTTTTATTTTACCAGTTCCGGTCAGCTTGAATCGCTTTGCAGAACCGCGTCTTGTTTTCATTTTGGGCATTGAGCTCTCTCCTACTTCGCAGTCATGATGATCGAAAGACGACGACCTTCCAGGCCATTTTCTTTTTCTACGTCGGCAATGTCCTGCATCATTTCTTTAACACGATCCAGTACTGCTATTCCCAGATCCTGTCTCACCATTTCACGACCACGATACATTATGGTTATTTTTAGTTTAAACCCTTCCGTAATGAATTTTCTGGCTCGGTTGACTTTTGTATTAAGATCATGTTCTTCAATCCGAGGTCTGAATCTAATTTCTTTGAATTTAATAACGTGCTGCTTTTTTTTACTTTCCTGTGCTTTTTTCTGCGCTTCGTACTTGGCTTTACCATGGTTCATAATTCGACAAACCGGTGGTTTACTATTTGGCGATACTTCCACCAAGTCGAGACCGACGTCATCTGCAGTGTTTAAAGCATCTTGAATACTAACAATTCCGGCCTGCTCACCAGTTTCGGTGATCAGACGGACTTCCTCCGCTTTGATTCCTTCATTAATACGAGCTTTAGCTATATTGGCGATATTAAACTCCTTTGTTTGATTTCATTGGTAAGCTGATCGATTAACTCAGCGACCGTTTTTTGCCCCAGGTCGCCTTTAAAACGGCGTCTGACAGACACGGCAGCGGCTTGTTTTTCCCGCTCACCAACAATCAGCATTACGTTAATTCGGGACATTTCAGCGCTCCGAATTTTAGCACCGATTTTATCAGGTCGGTCATTTAAAATAGCACGAATTTGCATAGATTTCAATTTTTGCAATACTTCTTGAGCATAATCATTAAATTTTTCTGATACAGGCAATACCGCTACCTGTACCGGAGCCAGCCAAAGTGGAAAATCACCGCCATAATGCTCAATTAAAAATCCGATAAATCTTTCATGGGTGCTGAGCGGTGCGCGATGAATACAAAGTGGGGTTTTACCAATTCCATCACGATCCGTATAAGTCAAGCCAAAACGCTCTGGAATTGCGAAATCAACCTGATTGGTCGCCAGAGTAAATTCTTTACCGATAGCGCTCCAGACCTGCACGTCGATTTTGGGTCCGTAGAAAGCCGCATCACCGGGAATCTCAACATAATTGAACTCACCCTCATCCAGAGTTTTCCGAACTATCGCTTCGGTTTTTACCCATAGCTCAGGCTCATTAACAAATTTTTCACCTAATCCTTCTTTATTATGCAGGCAAAGATGCATCTGGTATTTTTCAATACCAAAAATTTCGAAATAATCAAGATACATGCGACAAACGTTCAAAAATTCTTCAGCAAATTGTTCCTCGGTACAATAAATGTGAGCATCGTTCATCTGCATGCTGCGAACACGCATCAGACCGAATAATTGTCCTGATTTTTCGTACCGATAACAGGTTCCGTATTCTGCCATACGAATTGGCATATCACGGTAACTGTGTGGCTCAGAAGCAAATATTTTATGATGATGGGGACAATTCATGGGCTTGACATAATATTCTATACCATCAATATCCATTGCCGGATACATATCCGATTTATAATGCTCAAGATGCCCGGATCGTTCATATAAAATGCCTTTAGTCAGATGAGGCGTCCGGACGCGAACATAACCGGCCTCACGTTCTTTTTCCTTGGCAAGATTCTCAAGTTCATCGATCATAACCGCGCCATTTGGCAGCCAGAGCGGCAAACCGGAACCAACTTCTTCGTCGAAAGTGAAGATACGTAATTCTTTTCCCAGCTTCCGATGGTCCCTTTTCTTTGCTTCTTCCACAAGATGGAGATAATCTTTTAAGCCTTGTTTGGTGCCGAATGCAGTTCCGTATATTCTCTGCAGCATCTTATTCTTTTCATCACCGCGCCAGTAGGCACCGGAAGATTCCAGAATTTTGAAATATTTAATTTTACCGGTTGAATCAACATGTGGACCACGGCAGAGGTCTATAAAATCAGCTTGTTGGTAAGCAGAGATGGTCTCATCTTCGGGCAATTCCTCAAGGATTTCCACCTTATAGGTTTCACCCTGACTTTTAAAAAGCTTGATTGCTTCAGCCCTGCTCAGCTCCACGCGCTTAACAGCCTGTTTTGCCTTGGCCAGTTGGCGCATTTTCTCTTCGATTCTTAATAAATCTTTCTCTGAGAACGTTCCATCAATATCAAAATCATAATAGAATCGATTTTCAATAGCAGGACCGATGGTGATTTTCACATCTGGAAATAATTCTTTGACTGCCTGTGCCATTAGATGAGCAGTACTGTGTAATAATACTTCATGGCCTTCCGGGGAGTCGCCGGTGTGCAAAACTATGCTGGCATCATGATTTATGGGCTGATTAGTATCAATCAGCTTTCCATCGATACTGGCAACAATCGTGGCCATTGCAAGCCGTTCACCAATACTGGCCGCCACCTCATGGGCGGTAATGCCCTCATCGTAGTTGCGGGTCGAATTATCGGGAAAAGTCAGCGTTATCTGATTCATTGTTTCAATTGTAGAAAGTACAAGTTAAAATGTAAAAATAGCACGGACTATATGTACAATATGCACAAATCTACAATCGCCAGATTTGGCGTTTGCGGCTGATATATTTCTATGATGAAGCATTATGTTTTGTAACTCTAATTCCACTGTGGGCGATACTGGACTTGAACCAGTGACCTCTTGCATGTCAAGCAAGCACTCTAACCACCTGAGCTAATCGCCCAAAACAACTTTCCAAAGCAACTGATTCCAGTGATCTTCCCGACAGGTCGGGACAAGCCAAATCCCGATTCATCGGGAAGCTAATCGTCCAAAAACTTTTCTGAATAAAACTGATTAGGTCAATATCACTTGCAAACGGATAATATCAATTATCCGTCATAATTACAGCACGAAATATATAACTTATTTTACAATTTTCAGACAAGAGTTTTTGTCTTAAATGATCCTCATACAGCTTTTAATTTATAACAAAAATATCCTCATAAGAAGTATGGTTCTCCAGGACTGAAAGAGTTTTGACAATAACCGGATCATCTTCAAGATTTATCTTTATTCGACCGGCGGTGCCGTCCAGGATATTTGCATATTCCATTTTCAAGCGTAGAGCTATTTGATCCCGAGCAGAATCAAATAAACCATCTTCCTGAAGTTTTATAAATTTATAAATGTCCTCAAAAGCCGCGGTTAATTCGGTGTTCGTACTATCAATTGCAAATAATTTCTCGTGAGCATCATTTAATTGAGATTCACCTGAGATTGGCAGACTTAAATCATGAGTTGCCAGAAATTCTCTGAAATCTTCAAGGATTTCGTCATCTATTTTGATTTCTTCTAAATCATGAAATCGATCACGATCATTCTGCACAAATGAGAAGAACATGCCTTTACGCCAGCTCTCCTGCACCAGAGTCGAAGGGGTCATCTCATTGGCTATTTCCACATCGGGATGTATACCGCCGCCACCCCGAACGCTTCTTCCGCCAACAGTTGTGAATATTGAATCTTCTGTGGCAGTCCAGGCGATTATATCTTCGTTATTATAGTCCGGTTTTTGGATTAATCGTCCACTGGGTATATAGTATTTGGCGGTTGTGATTTTCAAAGATCGTTTGTTATCAAAATTGTAAACTGATTGAACCAGACCTTTACCAAAAGATCGTTTTCCAAGTACCACTCCTCGATCAAGATCCTGAATTGCACCAGCCACAATCTCACTGGCAGAAGCGCTGCCTTCATTTATCAATACGGCAATTTGGACATCACTGTCGATCAACGGCTTGTGATCGGATTTAAAGGTACGATTTGATTCTTTGTGCTTTCCTTTGGTAGTAAGCAATATATCGCCTTTCTCAATGAATAGGTCCAGTACGCTGATAGCCGATTGCAACAAGCCGCCCGGATTATCACGTAAATCTAGTATGATCGATTCGGTATCTTGGTTCAATCCCCTGATAGCTTCCCGCACTTCATAAGCGGCATTCTTTGAGAAGCGCGTCAGACGGATGTAACCAACTTCATCATTCAGCATACCGGAATAGGCTACATCCTGTACTTCGATATCAGATCGCGTGAGCGAGAAATCGATTGGTTCAGTCTCACTGGCCCGTTCAATTGTAAGGACAACCACCGTTCCCTTTTTTCCCCGAATGAGTTTAGCCGCATCGTCCAGATTTAGGCCATCTGTGCTCTTTTCATCGATTGCAATTATACGATCACCGCTGATTATTCCCGCTTGCTGGGCCGGGGTATTATCCATTGGAGCAATTACCGTCAAATTATCATCACGCCTACCGATTTGGATTCCTACACCACCATATTTTCCGTTGGTCAGCATATCCAAACCATCGCGCTCTTCAGCTTCCAAGTAAACGGTGTAGGGATCAAGCTCAGAGAGCATATTTTGGATACTCTTCTTTGTAAACGCCTCGATGTCAATATCATCCACATACCTGGACATTAATTCACGATTTACCCAATGATAGAGTTTCTGGGATTGTTCCAGTTGGCGGAAAAATTCAGATTTTGTCAGAGCTAATGAACCAAACCCGACACTTATAATGGTTATTATTAATAATATTTTACTTAATTGTTTTTTATGCATTATTCTCAAAATTGAAACTCCTGGAAATTTCTGACTTGATCTGGTTGTGTAATTTTTCAACGGACTGGTGTCCATCTAAAACAATGATTCTATTTTTAAATCGTTCCGCAATTTTTAGATAACCTATTCTCACCAATTTTTGAAATTCGAGACCCTCATCTTCAATCCGGTCGTTTTCAGCCGATCTTCTTCGTTGACCTTCTGCGGGATCAATATCCACTAAAAAAGTTATTTTTGGTTGAATCTGATAGGTCGCAAAATCATTTAACTGAATCAACCATTCCAGATCCAGATTTCGTCCGGAACCTTGATATGCCAGGGTTGAATCTGCATAACGATCAGCAATAACCCAATGACCTGCGTCAAGTTCCGGAATTATTAATTCCCGGGTTAGTTGGGCGCGACTGGCTGTCATTAGCAGTGATTCAGTTCGATCGGCTAATTCCTGGCGGTTGTTATCCAGCAATATATTGCGGATGGCTTCGGATATAGCTGTGCCGCCTGGTTCCCGGACAAAGGTCACCTTTTGTTCGTGAGAAATCAGGAAATCATATAACAACTGTGCTTGTGTCGATTTTCCACAACCATCAATTCCTTCAAAACTTATAAAATGATCAGTCGAAATAGACATTCGGATCGTCTTTCCCAATTAGTAAAACAAATTCACCGATTGGTTTTTTCTTTTTAAAATGCGTCAACAGGTCACTCACTTTACCGCGCACAATTTCTTCATGTAATTTGGTCAATTCCCGGCCGATAACTGCCGGGCGATTACCAAGATGGTCGAGGATGTCCTGCAGGGTTTTAATGATTCGATGGGGAGACTCGTATAAAATCAGGGTACCTTCACTCTGCGCCAATCGGCGCAACTTGGATTGCCGTCCCTTTTTCGGGGGCAAAAACCCGATAAATTTAAATGTATCGGTGGGTAGGCCAGAACTGACTAATGCAGTTAAAAAAGCCGCTGCACCGGGAATCGCTTCTACGGTAATATCATTTTCGATGGCCGACCGGATTAGCCGGTAAGCAGGATCACTAATGCCGGGAGTACCGGCATCAGTTACCAACGCCACCGAGTTTCCGGCTTTCAGATGATCGATGATCTGCGGAATTCGCGTAAAGCGATTGTACTCGTAATAACTGACAACTCTGCATTTGATTTCGTATTGATTAAGCAAAATTTGCGTGTGACGGGTATCTTCGGCAGTAATCAGATTTACCGATTGCAGTATTTCGATTGCGCGATAGGTTATATCTTTCAAATTACCTATCGGTGTTGCAATTACGAATAATTTTACTGAATTCATTGACTTTACCGTCGCTATAATAATTACTCTTTACAACGACTTAACTACAGTGTAGATCGCATCAGTAATACGATCAATCTGGTTGGCATTGATTGTTAAAGCCGGAGCAATACGGATAGTACTATGATGGGTTTCTTTGGCGTAAACACCTTGTTTCAGCAATTCAAGCGATACTTTATGTCCGTCAAGTTGCGGTTTGTTATGCATTTCAAATGCAGTGAGTAGACCACGACCACGAATTTCTTTGATCTTATCAGGAAAATCAGATTGCATCTCGGCGAAGCGATCCATTAATTGTTTTCCACATATTCTAGCCTTTTCAGCAAGATTAAGGTCCAGCATAGCTTTTATTGAAAAGACCCCAACTACTGCTCCCAGTGGATAACCACCAAATGTAGATCCTTCCGAACCCGGTGTCAGAAGGCCAATTACATCATTACGACCGGCAACGAATGAAACCGGCAGAATACCGCCACCGGCTGCTTTGCCACAACCCATCAGATCCGGTTTAACGTCAAATAATTGGTGGGCAAAAACGGCGCCGGTCCGGGCGAATCCGGTCTGGACTTCGTCCATGGCGAGTAAAATATTATATTTTTTACAAAGCGCAGCGACCTGAGGCCAATAATCTTCGTCAGGCACAATCACACCTGCTTCCCCCTGAATCGGTTCCACCAGATACGATACAATCTGATCGCCTTTTTCTTCGAATAATTTTGTTAACGCATCAATATCATTGAATGGAACCAGCTCAATTCCCGGTACAAAAGGACCGAAATCAGCCCTGGCTACGGGATCATCCGACATGGAGATGGCGGTCAGGCTGCGACCATGAAAATTTCCTCTGGCAGCCACGATAATGGCTTCATTTGCCGGAACCCCTTTTACCCGGTAACCCCAGCGCCGGGAAAGTTTAAACATCAATTCGGGAGCTTCAACACCGGCGACTTTGGGTACTACCCGGTCCATGCCAGTAACGGCCGTAGCAGCTAATAAAAAAGCACTCATATATTTATGGCGAATGGAACGGGGAACTGTTGGTAGTTTTTCAATAGTCAAATGGTGAACTACCGCATCGACGATTATCTGGTTCAATTGTCCTTGGTTAACGGCGGAATAACAGCACAGCCCATCGATTACTTCTTCTTCAATATAGGCCTTGATATTTTCAGGATCAGGTTTCCGAGCAATCAAAGTAGAGGAGTCTTTTACTTCTGATATTACCACGTTTTCCAATGGATGATAATTTTGACCACCCTTCTCTTTTTCAATGTTTTCATGTTGTTGCGGGGATAGGTCGCCAATTCTAACATCATTGATTGTTAGATCATCGCCATAACCGTTAATTGATACTGTCGACATGAAAATTCTCCTGTGCAGAAATTTTAGCGTTTAATAATACCCTGAATTTAAAGTGATCTGTCAATAATTATACCAGTCATTCTCGGCAACAGAACGTATTTAATGATAGACGGTTTATGGAGGCGGAATAAGTATTAACAAACCGGTATTTGGACTTGATCATTCCTGTTTCTTTTCTTTTAACCTTCAAAAAGCATCTGTAAGATTCTATCTTGTATTTTTAGATCAACAACGTTTTTTTGAGGCGATTATGAAAAAATATATTGGTATCCGGCGGGAAGATAAAAACGACTGGGAGCGACGTGTTGCATTGATTCCGGCTGATATTCAGGATATCAAGGAAAAATATAATATCCAAACGATTTTACAACCATCCTCCCTGCGAATTTATACCGATAAAGAATATTCTGGTATCGGTGCAGTAATTAATGAGGAAGTTAATGAAGCCGATACAATTATTGCTGTTAAAGAGATGCCGCTGAATTTTTTCAAACCTGAAAAAACCTACATTTTCTTTTCCCACGTTATCAAAGGCCAATCCTATAACATGGATATGCTACGACGAATGATGGAGTTAAAAGTTAATCTTGTTGATTATGAGCGCATTGTTGATGAGACTGGTCGTCGCCTAATTTTCTTTGGTCGCTATGCCGGTCTGGCCGGGATGATCGAGACATTTTATGCTTACGGTCAAAAATTGAAGGCGACCGGATTTTCATCGCCGTTTGAGCGATTCAAGCAGGCCTATGCTTATGAAACCCTGGAACATGCCAAAGTGGAAATCGCTCAAATTGGAAAATATATTACTGAGCACGGCTTACCCGAGGATATCGCTCCTGTTGTGGTCGGTTTTGCCGGCTATGGTAATGTATCGTTGGGAGCCCAGGAAATATTTGACCTGCTGCCCTTCAAAGAGATCTCGCCACAAGAACTGATTGATAATTACAGTTCACTGGATTCGAAGCGACATTTATATAAAGTGGTTTTCAAAGAAGCTGATATGGTCCGACCTAAATCGGGCGAATTTGAATTACAGGATTATTACAATTTTCCAGAAAAATATGATGGGATTTTTGAACAGTATCTGCCACACTTGACCTTATTGGTTAATTGCATTTATTGGACGGAGAAATATCCCCGCTTGGTGACCAAAGAATATCTGAAATCCCAGGCTGGGACCGAATTGAAATTGAAAGTTATCGGTGATATCAGTTGTGACATCGAAGGATCGATAGAGATTACCCATAAGGTAACTTACCCAGATGAGGCTTGTTTTACTTACTCCCCTGAGAATGATGATTTTAGAAATGGTACTCCCGCTGCTGGAATTTCTGTAATGGCGGTCGATAATCTACCCTGCGAATTTTCCCGCGAATCATCAGCGGAATTTTCCCAGGTCCTGAAAGGTTTCGTAAACGATATTGTGGAAGCGGATTTTACGGTCGAATTCAATGACCTGGCATTGCCCTTCCCCATTAAAAAAGCACTGATCCTGCATCGGGGGCAACTGACGCCCGAATATGAATATATCCGGGAATTCCTGTAAATCAGGAAGAACTCACTACCCAACCAATTAAATTATGTTACCGAAAAACATGGAGACATTATGACTAAAATTTTAGTGCTGGGCGCCGGTCTGGTAAGCCGACCGGGGGTGCGCTATCTATTGCAGCAAGACAATCTACAAGTGACCTGTGCTTCTCGTACGGTCAGTAAAGCAGAAAAATTAGTGGAGGGCTATTCTAACGGTACAGCCTTGCCTATAAATGTCAATGATCGTGAAGAATTAGCGGCATTGATAAGGGAAAATGATATTATAGTCAGTCTGTTGCCCTGGGTACATCATCAGAAAGTTGCCGATCTGTGCTTGGAATTAAACAAGAATATGGCCACTACTTCTTATGTCAGCGCCGAATTGAAGAAATTGGATGATGCTGTCAAGGAAAAAGGATTGTTGTTCCTGAACGAAATCGGTGTCGATCCCGGTATCGATCATATGTCGGCCATGCAAGTCATCAACATGGTTCAGGATGAGGGCGGAAAGGTGCTGCATTTCTATTCCAACACCGGTGGCCTCCCTGCTCCCGAAGATAATGACAATCCATTCGGCTACAAATTTTCCTGGAGTCCCAAAGGTGTGGTCCTGGCTTCCCGTAATTCCGCCAGTTGGCTTGAGAATGGTAAAGTCGTTGAGATCCCGGGCGCCGCCTTGTTCATGAATTATCTGGTTGAAAATATTGAAGGACTGGAAGATAAATACGAAGTTTATGCCAATCGCGATTCAGTACCTTACAAGGATTTGTACGGACTCGAAGACGCTCTGACGGTTAAGCGCGGAACCTACCGTAACCTGGGCTGGTGCGATACGCTGAAGAAAATGGTGGATCTTGGTTTGGTAGATGAATCAGCGGTTGAAAAGGGCATTACTTTCAAACAAATGATGGCTCGACTAGTAGGCGCAGTTGATGGTGAAGACGTTATGCAGAAGGCAGCCCAAAAGGTTGATTTATCAATCGATGATCCAATTATCAAACGATTGGAATGGCTGGGCTTATTCAGCGATGAAGTGGTCCCTGATTTTGACAATGTGCTGGATGTATTGAGTCAGCAGATGCAGGACAAACTCTATTTCGCCGACGGCGAAATAGACATGATCGCCATGCAGCATAAATTCACCATCGAAAATGCCGATGGCTCCCAGGACCTGATCACGTCTACTTTGATAGACTATGGCATCCCAAATGGCGATAGTTCCATGGCCCGCACCGTGAGCCTGCCCCTGGGCATTGGCGTTCGTATGATGGCCGAAGGCAAAATGAACCTGACCGGGGTCCAGATCCCCAATATGCCGGAAGTCTATGAACCGGTACTGGCGGAACTGGAGAACCTGGGAATCAAAATGGTGGAGAAACGGGAAAGACTGTAAAAGCCCGAATTATTGATAATTAAAAGCCCCGATTATTCGGGGCTTTTTTATTATAGTTGATAGATTTTGCCTGTTGGCTGAAATATTAAATATCATTTTATGGATCATACTTATTAATTAACCCGTTGTGCATATTATTTTAATGAATAAAAGAGATCATGCATTAGCTTC
>CAZIJQ010000058.1:0-14673 GCA_964539785.1 uncultured bacterium
TAAAAAGGAAGGTTGTGATAGAAAAAAATACTGAGCTTATCGAATCAATATATAATTAAATCCGTGGAATAAACATTGAAATCAAATAAGTCTAAAGTATCGATTCTGGGCTGTGGTTCGTGGGGAGGCACTATAGCCCAGATGCTGGCCGAAGATGGAATGAATATTACCGTCTGGCATAAATTTCCTGATGAATTAGAGCAAATGGAAACGACTCGAAAACATCCGTTTATACCAGAATTGATATTTTCGCCAAAGGTTTCCTTCACTCTTGATCTAAGTGAAGCTGTTAGCGCTGCCGATCTAATAGTGATTGCCGTTCCTTCGCATATAGTACGACTCATCATGAAAGATATTAAACCGTTGCTGGCGGAAGGAACCGTGATCGTAAACTTGGCAAAGGGGATCGAGAATGGTACTTTACTGACCATGAGTCAGGTGATATGTGAGGTTGGAAATGTTAATCGCAATAGGGTTGCTACTCTTTATGGTCCCAGCCATGCCGAAGAAGTCGCACGTAAAGTGCCAACCACTTTAGTAGCAGCCTGTCCATCCCTGGAAACAGCCCACCTGGTTCAAAATATTTTTTCCAATCAGAATATGCGGGTTTATACTAATGATGATATTCTCGGCGTTGAGCTGGGGGGCTCACTGAAGAATGTTATTGCAATTGCAGCCGGAATCTGTGATGGTATCGGTTTTGGTGATAATACCAAAGCGGCATTATTGACTCGCGGGATAACCGAAATTACCCGGTTGGGATTAAAAATGGGTGCCCGCCGAGAGACCTTTTCGGGTTTAAGCGGTATTGGCGACCTGATCGTAACCTGCCTGAGCAAACATAGTCGGAATCGTTTTGTTGGTGAGGAAATCGGAAAAGGCCGTGTTTTAAGCTCTGTTCTTGGAGATATGAAAATGGTAGCTGAGGGAGTAAAGACAGCCACATCGGTGCATCAGCTAAGTCAGCAATATAATGTTGAAATGCCCATCTGCGACGTAATGTATAATGTTTTATTTGAGGAACTGGATCCAATTCAGGGAGTACGTGATTTGATGACCCGCGAATTAAAGCATGAGAATGCCGATTGAATTAATTTTCCTGCTTTTCATACATCCCAATAAAGAATTAATTTCTAAGGCTGCCCACATAGCTCAGATGGATAGAGCGACTGCCTCCTAAGCAGTAGGTCACAGGTTCGAATCCTGTTGTGGGTACAGTTCGATCCTAGTGGATTTGATATTTGACTAATGTAAATACGACCGGAAATTCCGGCCATAAATGGAACTATTTCCTGGTGGAGTGAAATAAGAGAATGCTAAAACCAACAAAAAAAATAACTAAAAAAGAAATTAAACGTGACCCGCTTTTGGAAACAACCTATAAGGTAAAAACTTATTTAGATGATAATCAGGCCAATATTATTAAAGCCGCAGTTGCCGTTGCAGCTGTAATAATCATTGCGATTGTACTGATTGGACGTAGCCAGAAAGCAGCAGATGATGCTCAGACCAGTTTTGGGAAAGCCCTGGTTGCCTACGCTCAGCAAGATTTTACTAATGCGATTCTTCAATTTGAATCTGTGGCAGATAATTTCTCCGGTGATGATAACGGAGTAATGGCAAATTATTACCTGGGTAAAATATATTACGATCAGGGAAATTTTGCTGACGCCATGCCCGTTTTAGAGAAATTTGTAAAAACTTCATCGGTAGATTTATTGCTTACCAATGCCTATGCCATGATTGGCGCAATTCAATTAGGTAATGGTGATAAAAATGCCGCTCTGAAAAGTTTGAAAAATGCTGTCGATACTGCTTCCGATGCAAATACCAAGGCCGAGCAGGAGCTAAACCTGGCATCTTTGCTAATTGATTTGGGTAATCAGAAAGATGCGGATATGATCATCGAAAGATTGTTAAATGACGAATCAATATCGGGTACAATTAAAAATAAAGTAGAAGAATTATCAGGCAAACTAATAGTAATGAAAGATCGTCTATAATTGACTTGGTAAAATAAATAATTTCAAGTAAAATTAGGGCTGAAAAGTGGGTTGACAAAGCCCACTTTTGTTTTACTGAGCACTATGGAAGAACTGGTAACATTAATAAAAAACATTGTTGCCACCGAAGAGGTGGTAGTACTGGACGTCACCGGTGATGGTGTTAGCTCACCATTGAAAGTGGTAATCGATTCCGAGATTCCGGTGGATTTGAGTATTGTTACCAGAGTTACGCGGTTGATAAAAAACGCAGTAGAAATGGAACAAAAATTTCCTGATGGATTTAGGCTTGAGGTTGGCTCAGCCGGAATCGATGCACCCTTACAGCATCCATTTCAGTATCGAAAGAACATCAATCGGGATATGCGAATCAAATTGTTGGAAAATCAGGTTGAAAAGGAGTTAAAAGCAAAAATTACAGGAACTAAAGAAACGGGTATAATCGTCGATACGAAATCACAGATCGGCCTTTTTATCCCGTTTGAAGATATTGTTCAGGCAAAACTGATAATTTCCTTCAAAGGCTAACGGAGGTCTTTTTGATTAACCGCGGATTAATTGAAGTATTTTCCGAAATCGCTCGAGAGAAGAATGTCGAACGTTCGGAATTAAGTTCTATTATTGAACAACTCTTTTTATATATTATTGAAAAGCAGCGTGGTGATTCTGAAAACTGCAGCGTAATTGTTAATATTGATAAGGGCGAGATCGAAATCTATGCCGAGCGCACAATCGTTGATGTAGTCGAGGATGCTACCCACGAAATCTCCCTGGAAGAAGTAAAAAAACTGGAACCGGATCTCGATGATCTTGAAGTTGGTGATGATTATATTGAAGTAATTGACCCGACGGTTTTTGGCCGCCGGTTAGTGGCAACTGCCAAACAATTTTTTGCCCAGCGAATCCAGGATGTTGAGAAAAAATACATTTACGAAGATTATAACCAGCGCATTGGTGAGATTATCATTGGTACGGTACATCAGGTTCAACGTGACAGCATTTACATCAATATAGAGCATGCTGAATTGCGGATGCCCCGACGGGAACAAATCACTTCCGAACGTTATCGCCGTGGTGATACAATCCGGGCGATTATTAAATCGGTGGAAGTATCGGCTAAAGGACCTGACATAATTGTTTCGCGTAGCAGCAATCAGTTTTTATACAAGTTGTTTGAGATGGAAGTGCCTGAAATCGAAGATGGTATAATTGATATCACCACAATTATCCGTCAGCCTGGTGAGCGTGCCAAGATCATTGTAAAATCCCTGGATCGCCGGATTGATGCTGTGGGAGCGTGTGTCGGAATGCGCGGCAGCCGGATTCAGGCAATTGTGCGGGAACTGAATAATGAAAAGATTGACATCATTAATCATAGTGAGCAACCGGAAATTCTGATCAGTCGCGCCCTGTCGCCAGCCAAGCCCATCAATCTATACATTGATGATGAGCGAAAATATTGCGCGGCAATTTTTGGTGATAATGATCTGGATACCGCCATTGGCAAGGGTGGAGTTAATATTAATCTGGCAGCTCGCGTAACCGGATACCGAATTGATGTCTATGGTAAATCCGATTACGAAAAACAACAGAATGAACAGAATACTATGCTGGCTGATGTACCGGATTTTCCGGATGGTATCGCTGAAATCCTGGCTGCTAATAAAATTAGAACGATTACCGAAGCGCTAAATACGGATGAGGAAATTTTCCTGGCAATGGAGGGTATCACCAACAACGTTATTGATTTGGTATATGATTCTATCCAGAGTTTTGTCGAGCGTTCCGATAATGATGACAGCGAAGAATCGATCGATGGCGGAGAAGCTGACAATCCGACTGATTCACCGCAGGAAACCGCCGAGCAGGAATAATATTATATATGGCAAATAGACCAAAGCGAATATTCCAGATAGCTAAGGAATTAAATATTTCTCATCAGGAAATCATGGACTTCCTGGAGAAGGGGGGACTGACCATTTCAAGCCATATGTCTCCCGTTGATGATAATGCCTATCAACAGATATTATCTGAATTTGCCAAGGATAAAGAAGTTGTTGATCGTTATCGCAAAGATCAGGTCAGACGTGAAATCCATGAATCGCGATTGATTGAGGCTCAGAAATCAACCCCCTCTATGAAAATCCTCTCCCTCGATGATCAACGCAAGTTAGAAGAGAGTGAAGAAATAAATCGTATTGCGGCTGAGCAGGAAGCCGCCCGGTTGAAGGCTGTGGCTGAAGAAAAAGCTCGTCAGGAAGCCGAAGTAAAACGGCAGGAAGAGGAACGCCTTGCCGAAGAGAAAGCCCGCCGACTGGCGGAGGAAAAAGCTACCGCCGATAAGCTCACTAAGGAAAAGCAGAAAGCTGCCAAGGAAAAAGCCACTGCTGAAAAAGCAGAAAAAGGGAAAAAACGAAAGCTTCGAAAAATTAATCTTTCTGATATTGAATCACAGATCGGAAGTGCCGGATCAAAATTCAAAGGCAAAGACAAAAAGGCTGGGGCAAAAGGCCAACCAGTCAAACAAAATGTTCGGGATGCCGTTCGACGTACGTTAGCCGGTATAGATACCAAATCTAAGAAGAAAGTTTATTCACGGTCCAAAGCGGATCACGGTGATAATGATCAATTGGCAGAAGATAACATTAAGAAAATTGCCGAGTTTGCCAGCGTAGATGAATTATCAAAAATATTTGAAGTTGCTTCCAGCGCGATTATTCAAAAATGTTTTGCCTTAGGAATTCTGGCTACCATAAATCAACGTCTTGACTGGGATACGATTGAATTGCTGGCTGAAGAATTCGAATATCAAGTCGAAAAAATGACTGAAATTGGCGAGGAATTATTTTCGCTGGAGACGACTGAAGAAGACTTATCACAGGCTCAGGAGCGTCCCCCGGTTGTAACGATTATGGGGCATGTTGATCACGGTAAAACCTCGATTCTGGATTTCATTCGGAAAACTAACGTCGTAGCCGGTGAATCGGGTAGCATTACCCAGCATATCGGTGCGTACCAGGTCAAGACTGAATCCGGACAAGATATTACATTTCTGGACACTCCGGGGCATGAGGCCTTTACCGCTATGCGCGCTCGCGGTGCCCAGGTAACCGATATTGTGGTTTTGGTTGTTGCCGCTAATGATTCAGTTATGCCACAGACCGTGGAAGCGATTAATCACGCCAAAGCTGCCAGCGTTCGCATGGTTGTTGCCATCAATAAAATTGATTTGAATGGCATCGATATCGATCGGGTAAAACGTGAATTATCCGATAATGGTGTACTGGTAGAAGATTGGGGTGGAAAAATCCAATCAATTCCCGTATCCGCCAAATCGGGCGAAGGAATCGACGATCTTTTGGCCGCAATTTTGATTGAAGCCGAAATGCTGGAATTAAAAGCAAACAGTGATTGTATGCCGAAGGGTACTGTAATTGAAGCACGGCTTGATAAAGGGCATGGACCGATTGCGACAGTATTAATCCATAAAGGTACTCTTAAAGTTGGCACACCCTTCATCTGTAATAATTATGCCGGCAAAGTAAGAGCGATACTTGATGAACGCGGAAAGCGCATAAAAATTGCCGGACCATCAGATGCCGTACAGATACTTGGATTTAATCAAGTTCCCCAGGCAGCGGATATCTTCGCTGGTATTGAAAACGAACGCGATTTAAAAAGAATCGCTTCGAATCGGCAAAGACTGAAACGCGAAATCGATCACAAGAAAATTTCTGTCCAGTCATTAGAAGCAATTTCAGCTATGATTCAAGAAGGTGGTGTTAAGACTTTGCCTTTGATCATCAAGGGTGATGTTGATGGATCAGTTGAAGTTCTGACTCAGACACTCGAGAAATTAAATACCGATGAAGTTGGTATTCAGGTGCGCCATAAAGCTGTTGGAATGGTGAGTGAATCCGATGTCCTGCTCGCTTCGGCATCAGGCGCGGTTATTATTGGTTTTCAGGTTCAGGTAAGCTCCAATGCCAAACTCCTGGCGAATCAAGAAGGAATTGAAATCAGGAATTATAGCATTATTTATAATGTTGCAGAAGATGTCAAGTTGGCGTTGGAAGGACTGTTGGAACCGGATAAGGTTGAAGAAATTGTTGGCAAAGCCTTAGTGCAAATGCAATTTAAGATTCCAAAGATTGGCAATATAGCCGGCTGCAAGGTCACTGATGGACTTATTAAACGTAATTCCAATGCGCGCTTGATTCGCGATGGTGAAGTTGTTGGTAGCGGCGATATTTCTTCACTGAAACGATTTAAGGATGACGCCCGGGAAGTCAAAGAGGGCTTAGAGTGTGGTATAGGTCTTGAAGGCATTGGCAAGTATCTGGAAGGTGATATCATAGAATCGTACATTATAAAACAAATTAAGCGGAAACTTGAAGCAAATTGAATTTAGATACACCGTATCGGCGACCCGATCGAGTTGCCCAGCAGATTCTCCAGATAATCGGTGAAATAGCTTCCCGAAATATAGACCTGACTTCATTGGGGTTTATTACATTTACCAAAGCCGAGATCAGTTCTGATCTCAAGCAGGCAAAAATATTTTACAGCGTAATTCAGCCTAAATTGGATTTAGATAAAATATCAGGAAGGCTGAATAGATTGAGTTCGGCGTTCAGGAAATACCTGGGTCCAGAATTAAGTATTAAAAGTACTCCCGAATTGCATTTTTACCATGATGATAGCCTAGAATATGCTGATAAGCTGAACAAATTATTTTCTAATATTAATCCTTCAGAAGACGAGAATGATAATCAACCTGTATAAACCGGTGGGCTGGACATCATTCGATGCGGTAAAGAAGCTGCGTAATATCACTCGCGAAAAAAAGGTTGGTCATGGGGGGACGCTGGATCCGTTTGCCGAAGGTGTACTAATCATTGGGACAGGTGGGGATACCAAGCGGTTAACTGATATCAGCGCCAGTTCAAAATCGTACCGGGCTGTTCTCCAATTGGGGAAAGCTACCGATACGCTGGATCTCACCGGTACTGTCACTGAAGAAAGTTCTCTGCCTGAACTATCCCCGGCAAAGATTGAAGCGGTTTTGAATTCATTTATTGGTGAACAAAAACAAATACCGCCCATGTATTCGGCCAAACGGGTTGGTGGGCAACGGTTGTACAAACTGGCTCGAAAAAATATTAGTATTAAGCGGGAACCGGTCGATATTATTATTCATTTAATTGAACTTATTGAATGGAATCAAAATGAAATTGAATTTAGCTGCCACTGCAGCAAGGGAACTTATATTCGGGTATTAGGGAGTGACATTGCCCTGAAATTGGGAACTGTTGGGCATTTAACACGACTGATTCGAACCAGCGTGGGAGATCATACCGTTGCTGATTCATTAACGATTGACGAGTTTTTGACAAAATGGAAATCTTCCGCGGCCTAGATACTTTACCGGATATGCGCGATTGCTATCTGACGATCGGGTCGTTCGATGGTCTACATCGCGGACATCAGGAGATCGTAAAGAAAGTCGTATCTTATGCGACAGCCAATAATTCAAAATCGGTAGTAGTTACTTTTGATCCTCACCCCAGGCATATTCTTAATCCGGCCGATTTAACATTACCACTGTTAATGAGTATCGAAAAAAAGCTTGAATTGCTAAAGGCAATTAATGTGGATGTTGCATTGATTATTCCGTTTAACCAGGAATTTTCCCGGATTACAGCGGCTGAATTCCTTGATGATATAATTATCCGGAAATTCCAACCGCGCCGGTTAGTAATTGGCTGTGATCACCATTTTGGTCAGGATCGCAGTGGTACTGCCGAGTTTACGGCAAAATATTTGGCGCCAAAGAATATTGATCTGGAGATTGTGGAGCCGATTCACGATGAGAATGTTGTTATTTCCAGTACCCATATCCGTGAATTGATTCAAGCCGGGTTTGTCCGGCGGGCATCATTTGAATTGGGTTGGGTTTATGGTTTTCAAGCAACAATTGTTTATGGCGCCCAGCGTGGCCGCTCTTTGAATTTTCCCACAGCGAATTTTATTCCACTGGAAGAAAACCAGTTATTACCCGAAAACGGCGTATATTTGACGCGCGCAAGACTTAATTCAGAAAATATCTATGGCATGTGTAATTTAGGTATTCGTCCGACCTTCAATGAGGAAGGTTTTGTGATGGAAGTGCATTTCTTTGATATGGTTAATGTCGAATTATATGGTCGTGAACTGACAGTCGAGTTTCTTGAACGAATTCGCGATGAACGGAAATTCGAGTCAAAAGAAAAATTAATAGAACAATTAGAAAAAGATAAACAATATTGTTTTGAATTGTTGAGTAAATACAAGTAGGAGCTACTATGCCACTGAGCACAGAAAAAAAACTGGAATTGATATCTAAACATGGTAGAAATGATAAAGATACCGGTTCCCCCGAATCACAGATCGCAATGATGACTCAGCGAATTCGGGATTTAACAGAACATGTGAAAATTCACAAAAAAGATAATCATACCCGTCGTGGTCTGGTTATGCTGGTTGCGAAGCGCAGAAAAATGATGAAATATTTGCGTCGCACCAACCCCCAATCTTATGTAAAAATATTAAAGGATTTATCAATTAGAGGTAACATATAAAATTATGATTAAACATGAAATCGAAGTTGGCGGTCGCGTACTGTCACTTCAAACCGGCCATGTAGCCAAGCAGTCCTCCGGGTCCGTTTTAGTTACTTATGGCGAAACAGTTATTCTGGTTGCCGTAAATGCAGCCAAAGAAGCACGTGAAGATATTGATTTCTTCCCATTACAGGTCGAGTATCGCGAGCGTTATTATGCTGGCGGAAAAATTCCCGGTGGTTTCTTCAAACGGGAAGGAAGACCAACCGAAAAGGAGATTCTAACCTGTCGTTTGACCGATCGTCCGATCAGGCCATTATTTCCCAAGGGTTTCAAATGCGAAACCCAGGTGATTATTACGGCTCTTTCCAGCGATGGTGAGAACCCACCGAATATTTTAGCCGGAGTAGGCGCGTCAGCAGCACTGATGCTGTCAGACATCCCCTGGAAAGGCCCCATTTCTTCCGTTTCTATTGGTAGAGTGGATGGCGAATTTGTAATCAATCCGACTTTAGAGCAGCTTGAAGAAAGCGAAATGGAAGTCATTCTTTCCGGTAACGATGAATCAGTCGTGATGGTAGAAGGTGAAGCCAAGGAGATTTCCGAGGACTTGCTGGTTGATGCGATTGAATTCGGACACAAGTATATTAAAATTCTGAACGAATTGCAGAAAAAACTGATAGCCGACTGTGTTGTCAAGAAACGATCGGTTCCGGAAGTGGAAGAGAATGAAGCTCTGACCAAAGCGGTTGCCGAATTGGCAAATGCCAAAGTTTCTGAAGTTGTGGCAATTGAAGATAAAATGGAGCATTATGAAGCTCTAGATAATCTGGTCGACGAAACGGTTGAGAAACTGATAGAAGAATATCCTGAAACTGAGAAGGATATTAAAGAATTGATCCACGAACAGCACAAAGTTGTAATGCGGGATGTAATTCTTACTAAAGGTCGCAGAATTGATGGCCGCGACACCAAGACCGTCCGTCCCTTAACAATTGAACCAGGCTTTCTGCCACGGACACATGGTTCAGCTCTGTTTACCCGTGGCGAGACTCAGGCCCTGGTAACAGTTACCCTGGGTACCAAACGCGACGAACAGATCATTGATGATATAAATCGCGATACCACGAAACGCTACATGCTGCATTATAATTTCCCGCCATTTTGTGTTGGAGAAGTTCGCCGGATAATGGGAACCAGCCGTCGTGAGATTGGTCATGGTAACCTTGCAGAGCGAGCCTTAAAGCCCCTTATTCCATCGTCAGAAGATTTTCCTTACACAGTGCGAATCGTTTCTGATATCATGGAATCCAATGGATCTTCATCCATGGCTTCGGTCTGTGGTGGATCGTTGGCTTTGATGGATGCCGGTGCTCCCATGCGCGAGCATGTGGCCGGAATTGCCATGGGATTGATTCTCGAAGGCGAAAAATATGCAATCCTGACTGACATTCTTGGTACAGAAGATCATCTTGGTGATATGGATTTCAAAGTTGCCGGTACCGCCAAAGGTATTACGGCAATCCAATTGGATCTGAAAATCGATGGACTGAGTCTAAAAATAATGCGCGAAGCATTGGAACAGGCACTTGCTGGCCGTCTGCATATTCTTAACGAAATGAATGCGGCATTGCTCGAACCACGAACCGATATGTCACCCTATGCTCCCAAGCTAATGATGATCCAGATCAACCCGGAAAAAATTGGAATGCTGATTGGCCCCGGTGGTAAAATGATCAAGAAAATCATTGCTGACACGGAATGCGGAGTCGATGTGGATGATGACGGAAAAGTAGTCGTTTCGGGCAGCGATGCAGAGCGTTGTCGTGAGGCTCTCGACATGGTGAAAGCCATTACTTTTGAACCGGAGGTCGGTCAGGAGTACGATGGTACAGTTACCAGACTGATGACATTCGGAGCATTTGTTGAATACGCTCCCGGTCGTGAAGGACTGGTTCATATATCAGAATTAGAATGGAAGCGCGTTGAGAAGGTGGCCGATGTGGTTAATCCTGGTGATAAAGTACGCGTTAAATTGATTAAAGTGGATGATCAGGGTCGCTACGATTTCAGTCGGAAAGCAACTCTGCCGAAGCCGGAAGGTTGGGTGGAACCACCCCGCCGCGAACGTTCACCACGACGAGAAGGCGGACAACGTCCTTTCAGAAAAAAACGTTATTAAACCCTAATGCTGAAAAGGGGGTACAAATGATTATTGGCGTACCAAAAGAGATTAAAAATAATGAGTCCCGCGTAGCGATGACTCCTCATGGTGCCATGGAAGTGATCAATCAGGGACATACAGTAATCACTGAACGGAATGCGGGTATTGAAAGCGGTTTTTCTGATGAATCATATCTTGAAGTAGGCTGTAAACTGGTTGATACTGCCCAGGAAGTATTTGATTCTGTGGAAATGATTGTTAAGGTCAAAGAACCTCAGCCATCCGAGATCGCCATGTGCCGTCCGGACATGACTATGTTTACCTATTTCCATTTTGCTGCTGACGAAAAGTTGACCCGTGATTTTATGGCGACTGGCGCCACGGCCATAGCTTATGAAACTATTATACTGGAAGACGGCAGTCTGCCGTTATTAGTCCCCATGAGCGAAGTTGCCGGCCGCATGGCATCCCAGGAAGGTGCAAAATATCTTGAACGCGCTTTTGGCGGCAGTGGTATACTGCTGGGAGGTGTACCCGGTGTAAAACCGGCTACTGTTACGGTAATTGGCGGTGGTGTTGTTGGAACAAATGCTGCCTCAATCGCCGCCGGTTTGGGCGCTGATGTCTATATCCTTGACACAAATCTGCAACGTTTGCGTTATCTCGATGATGTCATGCCCAAGAATGTGCACACACTTTACAGCAATAAGTATAATCTATCCGAATTATTGAAGACAACCGATCTACTGATCGGCGCGGTTCTGATCGTTGGCGCTAAAGCGCCGAAACTGGTTACCAGAGATATGCTAAAGTTGATGAAACCCCGTAGCGTTGTTGTGGATGTATCTGTGGACCAGGGCGGCTGTATCGAAACCTGCAGACCAACAACTCATGCTGAGCCTACCTTTGTAGTTGAAGGCGTAGTGCATTACTGTGTGGCAAATATGCCTGGCGCTGTTCCATTTACATCGACAATCGCGCTGACAAATGCGACCATGCCGTACACCCTCAGGTTAGCCAAGCAGGGACCGGTGGCAGCGTTGAAATCCGATCCGGCCTTATTAGGTGGTCTGAATACTTACAAAAAACAGATTACACATAAAGCCGTAGCAGATGCTTTTGGCATGGATTACGTCGATCCGGAAAAAGCTTTAGAAGCCTAATTAGTAAAATACGTTCTTTGACAAAAGGCTTGTGTTGATGTCTGTTAGGATATTAATATCAAGTGTTGCTTTAAATATTTTCATGGATAATGTTGCGTGGAACAGAGTATAAAAAAACTGTATTACTCGATCAGTGAAGTCAGTAAGATTACTGGCCTGAAGCCCTATGTATTGCGGTACTGGGAGACCGAGTTCAAGCAGTTGGCTCCCCCCAAGAATCGCGCTGGCAATCGTACCTTTCGTCAGAAAGATATCGATTTGATTCAGCGCCTGAGACAATTACTGCATGTGGAAAAATTCACGATTGAAGGCGCCCGTAAAAAACTCAGCGAGAGGGTGGAAGTAGTTGAAGCAGAAATTGGAGAAAAATCTGTTGAGACCGACCCTGAAGAATGTGAAGCCGAAACATTACGCCATAAAAAAATGCTTCGCTATGTTAAGCAGGAGTTGGAATCCATGTTGGAGCTTATGCAAAGATAAGTCGGAGCATGGTCCCGATAGATCGGGATAAACTGCACCCGGTTAGCGCATCCCGACGGGTCGGGAAGGTTGGGTAGTTCCTAAAAAATCGTAATATTTGTTTAGTACAATTCGGGGCATGGCGCAGCCCGGTTAGCGCGCGTGACTGGGGGTCACGAGGTCGGGAGTTCAAATCTCCCTGCCCCGACTACTACGATAAAACCTTGTTATTCTTAGAATAGCAGGGCTTTTGTTTTATTGTTAGGCGCTGAATAAGTGACATATATTTTGCACCCAAAGTGTCAGAATTGACCGTATTGCACCGTTTTTGACCGCGAAAATGTGGATACGGGCGGGATACGGAACTTTTTTATATTGCTACCTATGTACAAAATGATCTTTGATTACGGGGAATCAAAGAAACGTTTTGATTTATAGATCAAATATATCGTTGCACTCAATGGGATACCAAAAAAGAAAATAAAATGATAACCCTGCAAAGGCAGCCCTTGAAAAGCGACCATTTCTCTGGAAGGAAATCTTAAAATTGTTAAAATGTCCGAATAAGTATTATTTAAACAAGTAATTACTAATGAAATCATTAATGCAGTAATAAGTGAAATACTACCCCACCATGCCCATATCTTTTGTTTTATAGTACCCCAGATAATGATGATTGTAAGTCTTTTGATTCTTTCGGACTCGTTAGTTAAAAAGTTAAGGTGCACTTTTGTCATTTAGAGTTGGGTGTAATTTACCTGGTTTATTGATTTAGTACCCATATTTTGGGTATATCTCATTTGTAAGGTTTGTTGTTTGATTTTCTGACGTTCAGTTAAGACTTGTTGATACCTTCCAAAGTACACATCGGCTGGAGTGCAGTTGTCTAGCGATTCATGATACCGATGATTATTATAATGATCCACGAACTCAGTCAGTTGTTGCCCCAGTTCTCCAGGAAGGTAGTAGTTGTCTAATTTGACGACGTTCTTCATCGTCCTGTGGTAACGTTCGATCTTACCCTGAGTCTGGGGATGATAAGGCGCACCACGAGAGTGATCCATTTGGTTGTCTTTCAGATACTCTTTGAGCTCCTGTGATAGCTAACAAGGGCCATTGTCAGTCAACAGCCTCGGTCTATGCTGAACCGTTACTTCCCGGACATTCGTTTTGTCCAAAGCCATATCCAGCGTCTCCTGCACATCATTGGCATTCATGGATGTAAACAGTTTCCAGGATAGAATATACCTGGAAAAATCATCCAGTACTGTTGATAAGTAATACCAGCCCCAGCCAATGATCTTGAAGTATGTAAAGTCCGTTTGCCACAGTTCGTTAATCGCCCGTGTGGGATGCTTGAACTTATCAGCAGCAGACATTACGATGTAGTTCGGACTGGTGATCAGATCATAGGCTTTCAGGATACGATAGACACTGGTCTCTGAGATATAGTACTTTTCGGTATCGGTAATAAACCAGGCCAGCTCCCGGGGCGATTTATCTGTATGCTCAAGAGCAATATCAACCACTTCACGTTTTACCTCATCTGGTATCTTGTATCTTGAAAAGTGCTATTTATTGATAGCACCAGTATTCTTATTCCCGATTATATTCTGATAGAAGAGAAGGTTTATAGTTCTGGGTCCCGAACCCGGGAATAAGTTTCTTCCTTCTTTCAGGTTGAAGTCGAGGAATAACTTGGTGCACAGACACCGGATTCTACAAGAATGATGGTACCTGATAGACTTGAATAAATAATATGAGGATGTTTGTTATGACAGAATATTATCTGGGTGCTGATGCCAGTAAAGGATATGCGGACTTTGTGATACTAAATCAGAATAAAGAGATCATCGAAGAGAACTTTCAGTTAGACGATACTTTTGAAGGCCACCAGAAGCTATTTGAGATCTTATCTGGCTTACTATTGGCAAATAGTCAGGTTACCATCTATGCTGGCCTGGAAAGTTCCGGTGGGTATGAACAAAACTGGTTTGTCATGCTGAATAAACTTCAGAGCAATTTTCCTATCTATACTGCTACGGTTAACCCATTTGGAGTTAATCACCATAGTAAAGCCAGCCTCAATCGTAACGTCACAGATAAGATCAGTGCACGAAACATTGCTGAGTATCTCATCACTTACCGTAACAAAATCCGTTTTGGACAACATGACTATTTTGCCGGTTTACGCCGGCATTGGAAACTGGTGGAACTGTTAAGTAAGCAACGCGTCCAGTTGTTAAATCAGCTTGAGTCTCTAGTCTATATTGCCCAACCGC
>CAZIJQ010000059.1:0-14234 GCA_964539785.1 uncultured bacterium
GAACTTTCAATAATTTGTTTAATTCTTGTCATTTCATTCTCTTTTGCCACTTAACATTGTCAATATGTGGAAAATTTTGACTCATATCACCCTTATATCTGGAAAATATTACCACTTATTGTTATATTCTCATTGAAACATGGAAAAATTACTGGTAATATTCCATGTATTAAACCTATCATATGGTATTATGGAATCCCATCCTTTAAATATGGTCGAGATTATGAAAGAACAAAACAACTTACAACCAAAATTTATCCCTGATCAGGACTTAAAACTTATGGATCAAGTACGGCAAGTCCTGCGCTATCATCATTATTCGTATCGAACCGAACAGAGTTATTGTAGTTGGGTCAAAAGATATGTCAAGTTCCATGGTGGACATATTCATCCCAATAAAATGGGTAAACCGGAATTGGATGCCTTTTTAAGTGATCTCGCTACCAATCTGAAAGTCTCAGCCTCTACTCAACGCCAGGCCATGAATGCACTTATTTTTCTATATAAACGCGTGCTTGATCAGCCAGTAAAAGATCAATTAGAACCGGTTAGAGCTGTTAAACAACCGCAACTGCCGGTAGTAATGTCCCGGTCCGAAGTCAATAAAGTGCTGTCGTTAATGTATGGTAATCATAAACTAATGGCCGGACTTCTATACGGGAGTGGATTAAGATTGATGGAATGTATTCGTTTCCGGGTTAAAGATTTGGATTTTAGTCGGAATACGATTTACATCCGAGGAGGTAAGGGTGCTAAAGATCGGGTAACATTATTTCCTCTATCTATCAAAGAATCATTAAAAGTACAGGTGGATTTGGTGAAGATCCTCCATGATCAGGATTTGGAACAGGGTTATGGCGAAACATTCATTCCTCCGGCCCTGGCCCGGAAATATCCTGCGGCAGCCAGAGAATTTATCTGGCAATTTGTTTTCCCTGCTAAAAAATTGAGCATCGATCCCCGCTCCGGTGTCCTGAGGCGTCATCATGTTATGGAGTCAGGATTACAAAAAGCGGTGCGAAAAGCAGTGCTACTGGCTGGAATAACCAAACGTGTTAGCTGCCACACCTTTCGCCACAGCTTTGCTACCCATCTGCTGGAAAATGGCGTTAACATAAGAATTGTTCAGGAGCTGATGGGGCACACTAATGTTAAAACAACCGAGATTTATACCCATGTGATGGAAAGGGATTTGAATAAGCTTAGGAGTCCTCTGGATGTGCTATTGGCAGAGTATAATATGAGCCCCGGATGATAAAAGCCCTGCCCGGCACCGGTAAGTCGGAATTTCAGATAGTTAATATTTTCAAATTGAAACCGGATCAGGCTGCGCTAAATTACCATAATCTGCTGTCATACATTACTGGCGGTCTGCGAACATTAACACGGAGTAAAAATGCCCCGAATAAATCAATGGTATGAACACCAGGGCAAGCCCAGGACCCACTGTTCCGCCGCCTTGTCCGAAGATCGACGAGCGCAGGCTGGAAGCAACGGGGAATTAAACCATCCCTTCTCATCACGCCGTAGCGGAACGCGAAGGCGGATTAATTTACTTGTGCTAACCATCTGTTTGATTAATCTGACCATGGGCGAAATAGGTCCCAAATATGAGTTTCGTGCCGTCTGGGTGGCCACGGCCGCACCGGATTTCCCATTGTCCTATTCTGTCAGCGCCCAGCAGAATGAAATCCGCACAATGCTTGATTTTCTTAAAGCTAATGGTCTCAATACCGTGATTTTCCAGATTCGTCCCGGCTGTGATGCTTTTTACGATTCTAATTATGAACCCTGGTCACATTTGTTAACCGGTACTTCCGGTCAGGCTCCCAATCCGTTTTATGATCCGTTGGCCTATTTTATTGACCAGGCTCATCAGCGAGGTATCGAATTGCACGCCTGGTTTAATCCTTATCGTATCAGCACCATCAGTAATCTTAGCAGCCTCGATCCCAGTCATGTTTACCATCAGCATCCCCAGTGGGTTCTCACAATCACCAATCGATCTGAAAATGGTGGCGATACCACAAATATGTATTCCAATACATTAATTATGGAAGCTGGTATTCCTGATCGCGATCAGCGATCCACCACTGTTATTCTTGATCCCGGTATGGCAGTCGTCCGGGAATATATCATCAATGTTTTTATGGATGTTGTCAATCGTTATCAAGTCGATGGTGTCCACATGGATGATTATTTTTATCCTTATGGTGGAATAGCTGATGAAGATGCAGCAACATTTGCCGTCGAACCGCGGGGATTTACCGATATCCACGACTGGCGCAGGGATAATATCAACCTGTTGGTCCAGGGAATTTATGACAGTATCCAGGTGGTTAAACCATGGGTTAAGTGGGGCATTTCACCATTCGGAATCTGGAAGAATGGTTATCCCCCCGGCATTGTTGGGATGAGCTCATATTCCGCCATCTACTGTGATCCCATGGCCTGGCTCAATGCCGGTACAGTCGATTATCTTACACCCCAGCTTTACTGGCCTTTTGGTGGGCCACAGGATTACGGGATTTTAATGCCCTGGTGGGCTGATTCCACTTCAACTCACGACCGTCATCTTTATGTGGGGCATGCTCCTTATCGTATCTCCGATTACCACAACTGGCCGGCCAACGAGTTACCGAATCAGATTCGCCTGAACCGGATCACCGACGGTTGTCAGGGCAGTGTCTTTTTCCGTTTGCGCAATGGCATGATGAATAATCCCAAAGGTTTCATCGATTCCCTGCAAACTGATCTGTACCGCTATCCGGCTATTTCCCCATCTATGGCCTGGAAAGACACAATTCCACCAGCCCCTCCTTGTAGTGTCTACGTTGAAATAACTAATGATGAACATATTATATCGTGGCACAGCCCTGTAACTGCAATCGACGGTGATACAGCCGTAAAATATGTTGTTTACCGGTCATTAATTGAGCCAATTGATATTGACGATCCGTCCAATATAGCTTCAATTGTGCCCGGGAATATTCATGAATACATCAACTCGACCGCCAGCTTGTTTCACTATGCTGTTACTGCCCTGGACCAGTTGAGTAATGAAAGTGAAGCAGTTTCTGCTGCCAATTTGAGTATTGACGATAGGGGGATTGTCTCAGTACCAGCTAAATTTTTATTATACCCCAATTCGCCCAATCCGTTCAATCCAACCACATCAATTTTATACGAGCTGAATGTGACTTCACCGATTGAATTGACAATTCTTGATCTCAAAGGTGCGCAAGTCGCAACTCTGGTCAGCGAAATTCAGGCTCCCGGTTCTTACACTGCCGTCTGGAATGGTACCAATCAGAATGGTAAACAAGTAGCGGGAGGTGCTTATTTCTATCGATTAACAGGGGCTGGTTTCAGCGCAACACGCAAGCTGATTTTGTTAAAATAAAAATGATTGCGAATTACTATTGCATGCAATAATTAAGTATATAATTGTGGCAAAAATGATTATGCTGATTGAGTAGCGATAATTTTTGTAGATTCTATGAATTATCAGGCTGATTCTATTCAGTGATAAGGTAAACCACTCACAATTTCGGAGGTCGAGTTGGATCAAGCAGATTTGAATGATAAGAATATCAATAAGATTATAAAGAACTATCATAAAACCAAGGAATTGAAACCTTATCAAGCCGAATTGATTAAGCTGCAGAGGCACCTGGAGGTCACCGGGAAAAAAATGATCATTTTATTTGATGGTCGGGATGCTTCAGGAAAAGGCGGGACAATTCGCCGTGTTACTCGCTACATGAATGAAAAGCACTATCGGGTAGTAGCATTGGGCAAACCAACTTCGGACCAGAAAACGGAGTTGCACATGAAGCGCTATATCGAACATTTCCCCCATGCCGGTGAAATTGTTTTATTTGATCGTACTTGGTATAACCGGGCTATGGTGGAACCGGTCCTGGGGTTTTGTAATCAGAAGCAGTATAATAAATTTTTAAAAAATGTTAACAGCTACGAGGAAAATTTCCTGGAAGATAGTAAAACCATAATGCTCAAACTATATTTTTCTGTCTCGAAAGCCGAGCAGGCCAAGCGATTCAATCGTCGTACCAATGACCCATTACGGCAGTGGAAACTTAGCGAAGTGGATCGACAGGCTCAGTCAATGTGGGATGAATTCACCCAAAAAAAATATAAAATGCTGAAGAAATCCTCTACAGATTTAGCACCATGGGTTATTATCAGGTCGGACAGTAAACACCAGGCACGTTTGGAAACCATGAAGGTAATTCTGAATTCGGTCAGATATCGGGGACGCAGCAAAATCCTGGATATGGAAATTGATCCAAAGATAGTTATTCCGGCCCAGGAAGAAATAAAAAGAATGAAGAAACAAAAACAGAAATATGGTAAGTATACTGCTTGATTGAATTAATAATTAATGGCATAATTGAGAGTATCATTAAAGTCAATTTTTTGAATTTCACCCGGGAGATATAATCCAATGACCAAAGTCACTAGAAAGACATCCCCTACCGGTAAAAAACCACCGGGTCCCGCCATCAAAGAAAAACCCGCAGTTGCCAAGCCAACCGGTTTGCCAAGCTCATCCATCTCTGAAGGTAGCGCATTGGAGAACCTTAATAAAAAAGAAAAACCAGGTCGAGTGGCGGTATGGGTGGCAGAGCATCGGATTGAATATGAACGCGAATTAAAAATATTACAGCTTGAGATGCTCAAGCTTCAGAATCATGTCAAGGCTCAAGGGCAACGGATTGTGATGTTGTTTGAAGGACGCGATGCGGCCGGAAAAGGCGGCACAATCAAGCGGATGATCGAACATATGAATCCACGAAATGCCAGGGTAGCCGCCCTCGCCAAACCTAGTGATCGTGAGCAAACACAATGGTATTTTCAGCGCTATGTAGCCCAGTTACCGGCGGCCGGTGAAATTGTATTATTTGATCGCAGTTGGTATAATCGTGCTATGGTTGAGCCGGTAATGGGTTTTTGCACCGATGAACAGAACAAGCGTTTTCTGAAATATGTTCCGCTTTTTGAGCAGTTATTAGTCAAAGACGGGATCATCCTGATCAAATTATATTATTCTGTTTCTAAAAAAAGCCAATTCAAGCGTTTCAATTCCAGGGAAACAGACCCGCTCAAGCAATATAAAATATCACCGGTTGACAAGATGGCGCAGGATTTATGGGATCAGTACTCCATGCGAAAATTCCAAATGATAACCGAAACCAACCGCACTATCACTCCCTGGACCATAATTCGATCAGACAATAAAAAAGCCGCTCGGATAAATTGCATGAAATATATTCTTACCAATCTTAAATATGAGGGAAAAATAGACGCCAAATCATTAAAACCGGATCCCAAAATTGTCATATCCGGTATCGATGAAATTAAAATAATGGAGGAAAATCTGTTTTCCCCCGAAAATTTACCAGGTTAACAAATATTTCGTTTTAATTAAGGTATGCTATACCGCGTTGCAAAATTTATAGCTTTTCGGGCTGTAAAATTGTTTTACCGCCGGGTAATTATAAAGAATAAGAAATATTTGCCCAAATCAGGGCCGGTTATTTTTGCAGCAAATCATCCCAATACAATGATGGATCCACTGTTGATTGGATTTGCCTGTACCCGAAATCTGCATTTTCTGGCAAAAAGTACCTTGTTTGGTCGACCGCTGGTTAACTCCTTTCTGAATCGGTTGAAAATCATTCCTGTATACCGCCGGCAGGATAATCCTGCTACTATGCATAAGAATGTGGAAACTTTTGAACAATGCTTCCGGATTTTGGACCAGGGAAAGTGCATTCTGATCTTTCCCGAAGGAATATCGCTGGCGGATCGGATTTTGAGTCCCATAAAAACCGGAGCGGCACGAATTGGATTTGGAGCGGCGGCTCGTGCTGAATTCCAAAATGCAATTAGCATTATTCCGGTTGGAATAAATTATTCCGATGTCGTTCGTTTTCGCAGTGATGTTTATATCCGTTTCGGTCAGCCAATCAACGTGTTGGATTATGCCGATCTTTATCAGAGTGATGAAGTTGAGGCAATTCATCAGGTCACCAATTTGATCGAAACGGCGCTAAAAAAATTGACGACTTCTTTGAAAGAAAACGATCTGGTTAAAATGGTCGAGAGTTTGGAATCCATCTATAAAAATGAGCTGATTGTTGACCAGGGGTATGAAATCCGTGATAAAAATGATGACTTTTCGGTAACGAAAGGTTTAATTAATGCCGTCGAATGGTTCTATGAACATCAGCCAGAGCGAGTTGAAAATTTTAAAAAATTGTTGAACGGATATTTAGAGAATTTAAAAAGACTAAATCTGAATGATGAGTTTTTATCTCCGGTCGCGCGGGATCGGAATTTGGTACAACGGATTTTTGCTTTTTTGTATCTGGTGTTCGGGTTTCCCATATATGTTTATGGTTTAATCAATAATTATCTTCCCTATCAGATTCCACGCTGGTACACCAACAAGTATATCTCGGCCAAAGAATGGTATGCACCGATGAAGCTAATTACCGGTGGCGCAGTATTTTTAATTTACTACGGTATTTTAATTACCGCTGTGGCTCTCATCAGTAAAAGTACCTGGCTGACAATTGGATATAGCCTAACCTTGATACCCAGCGGCAATTTTGTATTAAAATATCTAAAACATGCTAGCCGGTATCGCCAACATTGGCATTTTCTGAATATATTTTATCGGAAGCGAGCTATCATATTTAAGATTATTAATCAAAGAATGAGATTGATTCAATTTCTCGATAATGCGAAAAATGAATATCTACAGTGGCTCAGTAAAAATGAAGCGAACGGAAAATAGACGCCCCCACCGGGCGGGATGATTAGTGGGGGGACTAATCACTGGCAGGGACGTCATTTATGAATCTTGATTTGATTCAAGTTATAGTATATAGTTGCTTTTCGCAAGTTTTGATAGTGAAATAATTGAATGACACCATAAAATGGATAATTGTAGTTCTGAAATTGCAAACGGTGCTAATATTCCCATGACCGAGTATTCGGTACTTTGACTGAAAGACAATAACCTCACCTAATCACAAAATGATGGAAATACGACCAGTAGTCACCCGGCGGGAATTAAAAGAATTTATCTATTTACCAGCCAGAATACATCGGGGACATAAAAATTGGGTTCCGCCAATTTATCAAGATGACTGGAAATATTTTGATTTTACAAAAAACCGCCACGCCCAGGGTTGTGAGACAATAAAATTCCTGGCGTTTCAGGATGGCCGGCCAGTGGGACGGATAGTAGGTATAATCAGCCATCGAATTAACGAATTACACAGAGAAAAAATCGCCCGGTTTGCCAATCTGGATTGTTATAACGACCAGGCTATTGCCAGCGCATTACTGAATCAGGTGGAGAATTGGGCTCAGGAATATGGAATGCACGGGATCATTGGACCAAAAGGATTTTCCAATTTGGACCCAGAAGGATTTCTGGTCGAAGGTTTTGAAAACGAGCCGACTCTTTCAACTTATTATAATTATGAATATTTACTACAGTTTCTTGATAGCTTGGGTTATGAAAAGCATGTTGATTATGTGGCCTATGAAATACCGGTTAATATTCCTGTTTTCTATGAAAAAATATTTCAACGGATTACGCGACGAAAAGATTTTAAATTACTGGAATTCACAACTCGAAAAGAGTTAAAACCCTTTATTTTTCCGGTTATGGAATTAATGAATGAGACCTATCAAAGCTTGGATGGTTATATTCCGCTTTCCCATGTAGAAATGCAATCGATGGCCAAGCGATTTTTACCATTACTGGACCCTCGTTTCGTCAAGGCAGTGGAATTCAATCGGCAGCTTGTGGCGTTTGTTTTAGGGATTCCCAATCTTAATCAAGGGATTCGCAAAGCCAGGGGACGACTGTTTCCCTTTGGATTGTTTCACATATTGCGAGCTGCCAAATCCGCTCCACAACTGGATTTGCTGCTGGGAGCGATCAGAGAGGAATTTCGGGGCAGGGGGTTGGATGTTTTTATGGGGACGGCGATGTATAAATCAGTACAGCAATATGGCTTTAAACACATTGACAGTCATCTGGAACTGGAGACGAATACGAAAGTACGTGCGGAGATGGAGCGGGCTGGGGGAAAAGTATATAAGCGTTATCGGGTTTATAAAAAAGACCTGAGGAAGAATTAAGCTAGCAGAAAAGGCGCGAATGCCAATGTCATCAATATAAATGGAGTTAGCCAGCTTAAAACCCATTTTGCAATCCATTTTGTTTCTTGTTTCATTTTGATGCCTCACGAATTAATATTATAAACATATGACAGGCAGCCAATTGAAATGGTTGCCATGATAGTCAATATTCTTTTTGTGGTTGCTGTTCGTACTGGGTGTAAATATCAAAGATAGTTGTTAAATAAGTTTTTAGTTGTATTATGGACTCATTTTAGGATAACAAATTCAAACCTTTTAGAATTTCGAAGCTAAAATGATTAAAAAGCGCTGTCCCCATAGTTGATCAAACTTGGAAAAAAGTACAGGAAATATCCCAATAAATCTCAACGCAGGCAGGTTAATAATATAAAAAACGATTGTTGTCATGCTGAACGAAGTGAAGCATCTTAAACAAATGATAGCTGAATATAAAATGTTTGAGATTCCTACCTTCGTTTCACTATGGTAGGTATACTTCTTCCGATAAATCGGAATCAGAATGACAGGGTGTTAGTGGATATTGTTAAGTAATGGCGACAAAGAATTCTTATTTAGAAACAGATCTGAATATCCAAAATGGGATGATTTGCAAGTGAATAGCTTAAAAAAATGATTGTTGTCATGCTGAATGAAGTGAAGCATCCCAGACAAATAATAGCTGAATATAAAATGTTTGAGATTCCTACCTATGTTTAACTATGGTAGGTATACTTCTTCCGATAATCGGAATCAGAATGACAGAGGTGAATGTAAATTGAGCTTAGGAATTATATGGAAAATACATATTCTGTTTACATAATGGCCTCAGAATCACGAGTAATATATACAGGTGTAACGAATGATTTATATCGCCGAGTTTGGGAGCATAAACAGAAATTGTCAGGAGGATTCAGCTCTAGGTATAATACCTTCAAATTGGTTTATTATGAGGAAACGGACGATATAGGGGCAGCGATTGCCTATGAGAAAAAAATCAAAGGTTGGCTGCGAAAAAAGAAAATCCAATTGATCGAATCTGAAAATCCAAAATGGGATGACCTGGCAGGTGAATGGTACAAATAAACCCTTGCTGTCATTCAGAGTGTATTGAAGAATCTCTGGCGTTGGTCTTTCAAATTAACTGGAGTCTGAGATTCTTCGTCATCCCACTGAAGTGGAAATCCTCAGAATGACAGCTTGGATATTGGTTGCCATATTATTTCTGTTGTCATACTGAGCGGAGCGAAGTATCTCAGACAAATGTTGGGTGAATGAAAAATGTTTAAGATTCATCTTCACTTTGCTCATTAGAATGATAGCTTGGATATTGGTTGCCGCAATAACTCTGTTGTCATGCTGAACGAAGTGAAGCATCTCAGACAAATGTTGAGTTAATTTAATATGCTTGAGATTCCAGCCTTAATTTCGTTACGGCTGGTTTACTTCTTCTGATATTAAATAGGGAAATTGATGATTGAGAATAAAACAGCATTAATAGTGGGTGCCACCGGTCTGACCGGTGGGTATTGTTTGCGAAATTTGCTGAAGGATGATCGCTATGAACGGATAACAACTCTTACCAGAAATCCGATTCCCCATCAAAATCCGAAACTGCACACCATACAAATTGATTTTGATCAATTATCCAATGAAGCTGATTTATTTGCTGCCAATGATGTTTTTTGCTGTTTGGGTACTACCATTGCCAAAGCGGGTTCTCGCGCGGCATTTAGAAAAGTTGATTTTGGATATTCCCTTGCGATTGCTGAAAAAGCCTTATTGACCGGAGCCCATTCATTTTCATTGATCAGCTCCATGGGAGCAAACCCCAATTCACGGATATTCTACAGCCGGGTAAAGGGTGAGATTGAGTCGGCCATTTCTAATCTTGGTTATAATCTGGTTTTGATATACCGCCCCTCATTATTGACCGGTGCTCGATCCGAAGTCAGGTTTGGAGAAAAAATCGGGGAAATTCTAATGGGTCTATTCAACCCTGTATTAATCGGGTCGTTGAAAAAATATCGATCAATTCCTGCTGAGACGGTGGCATTAGCCATGACTAATCAGGTAAATGTGGAATCGGCTGGCAGCCATATTTTTGAATCTGATATAATTAGTAAATTGGCCCAGAGAATCAAGCAGTGAGATTTTTTTAGGTGTGCGGTTTTACCGCATTTGTTAGAGTTACCAGGGGTGGTAATTGGAATCCAGTGCCAGCAACATCAGGATCTAATGTTGACACCGTGAATAATATATTTAGACCCGACTGGTAAACAGAGTTACTATTACGCTGGTGAAAATACCAACTATAAAAGCGGTATAGGCCAGTCGAATAAATTTGTATTTCTTAGCGGCCAGAAAATGGCCCAGAGTATAAATTTCTTTAGTCATTGCCTGGTAGGTCTTTGACGAATCATTCAATGTGGTTTCCATTTCAGATTCAAAACTGGAATAGTCCATTTTAATAAAATCGCCAAAAAATAAAAAATTGAATCCAGGGTTTTTAATGTTTACCGAACCGCTTTTTTTAGTGAAAATTGGTAATTTGGGCATAACTGCGTAGGTCGATAGAATGATAGTTATGAGGCAGAATCCAATCAGAATTAAAGCGCCGTATTTCAGGCTGGAAGTCATGATGTGGGGGACGGTGAGTGTAATCAGTACCGAAGATATTGTTAACAGCATATTCGCTTTGGAATCAGCCATGAAGCTGAGCTGAACATGGTGATTCCGGGTTTGCTTAAGCATGTGATCCAAATGGGATCCGGGTTGTTTTACTTCCATTAAAAAGTCCTGTTATCCATTTCTATGACAATTCAAAGCCTTGCCTGGTTAGTGATTTCCAACAATAATTTACGCATTAATCCATTGACATAATATTTTCATTTCAACTAACATTAGCGAATAAAAATTTTGGTCAGTAACCATATATTTACTGTACGAAATGCAAGAAAAAAATGATTAAACATATTGTGATGATGCGGTTACGGGATGGTATTGATCACGATTATCATATAGCTGAGTTAAAGCGGCAATTGGAAGAATTAGCTGCTAAAATCGATCAGATTATCAAACTTGAAGTTGGTATTAATACAATCGATTCTCCCCGGGCCAGTGATTTGTTTCTATCTACCGAGTTTGCATCTTTGGAAGATTTGAATATTTATCGGGATCATCATGCCCACCAAATCGTTGTGAAATATGTTCAGGAAATCGTGGCTGAAGTCCGGGTTGTGGATTATCAATTATGAATTATGATCTACTGGAAGTCAGAGGATCAATTGGTGAAAATTGGGACTGTAGTATCTGTTCGCAGGTGAATCCTCAATTCGCATTATTCTGTCAAAATAAAAAATGTAAATCAGTTCGGGGGGCCTGGTTATGTCCGGCGTGTGGCTACAAAGTTACTGCGGTGCAGGGGGTACTTTTACCAGATAAAATCGAAAATTGTCCTAATTGAGGCGAACGCAATAATAATAAATAATTCATTGGTTAAGCAGGAGGTTAAATTGAAACGTTTATATCGAAATACAGCAGAAGCCAAGATAGCTGGTATCTGTGCCGGAATAGCAGATTATTTTGAAATAGACCCGGTTATCGTCAGATTGATATTTCTGATATCAATTTTCTGGGGCGGCGGCATTCTGGCATATATAGTTGCCTGGTTTATCGTTCCGGTAAAGCCAGAATAAAAAAACGCCCCGCTAAAAAACTACGGGGCGCTAATGCGATCGATGATAAATTAATTTTTTACTTCATCGGCAACTTTTAATACTTCGCTGATCACCTGCTTTAACTGATCTTTTTGCAAAGCACCGGCCGCCATTTGTGGTTTGTCATCATTTGGAATGAACAACATGCTGGGTATACTGCGAATACCAAACGCGCCTGCTAATTCTTGCTCAGCTTCCGTGTCAACCTTGTAAAAATGTACTTTATCGGAATACTCTTCAGCTAATTCCTCAATGATTGGAGACAGCATTTTACAGGGACCACACCAATCGGCATAAAAATCTATTATTGCCGGCAGATCGCCTTCGTATTTCCATTCCTTGTTGGTTTCATAATTGTAGACTTTTTCTAAAAAATCTTGTTTAGTGAGATGTTGTACCATTTTTTTCCTCATTTAGTAATTCTTTTATTCTATAGATGTCAAAACCACTAAGTGGTTACACTCACAGATCTATTTTAGGCTGTAACTTTCAATACCAGTGCTCATCACAGTATTAATTAAGGATAATTAGCTATGAATATGGAAATAACTTTTCCCGGTGGAAAACAGGTAAATGCTGAGTACGAAGGCCAAATAATTGCAACCGATCAACCAGTTAGTGATGGAGGAGATGGGTTGGCGCCGGAACCGTTTTCCCTGTTTCTAGCTTCGCTGGGGACTTGTGCCGGTATTTACGTCCTGGGATTCTGCCAGCAGCGTGGTATTGATACCACCGGACTCGAATTAACGCAGGAAATGCAGTTTAATCAAGCGAAGCATTTAATCACCAAAATTGAATTAAAAATCAAGCTGCCGGAAAATTTTCCGGAAAAATATAAATCGGCAGTAATTAGATCTGCCAAACTGTGTACTGTAAAACGACATCTGGAATATCCGCCTGAATTTCTGGTAACCGCTGAATAGAAAGTAAATTTTTTCTCTTTACGCCGCTCTGTAGTATAACGCTAAAGGTTGCAATGTAGGAGCGATGCAACCAGATAAAATAGTAACAATTAAGACTAATCTATTTGCAGGTCCGCCGTAGTCGTATGCGAAGGCGAATTAAAGATTCGGCCCTTTAAAATGCTGAGCCTTCAAATTTTTGATCAGGTAATCATAGGCTTCATCCACATCATCAATAATGTGGAATAACTCCAGATCTTCAGCCGCAATGGTACCGGCCTTTACCATATAATCCCAGTTGATAACTTTATTCCAGAAATCCTTTCCGAACAGGATAATTGGGATATCTTTCTTGATTTTCTGGGTTTGAATCAGGGTTACCAGTTCCATCAATTCATCAAGGGTTCCGAATCCACCCGGGAAAACCACCAGTGCTTTTGCGAGATAGAGGAACCAGAATTTCCGCATAAAGAAATAGTGAAACTGCATATTCAAATCCGGTGTGATATACTTATTTCCGCTTTGTTCAAAGGGAATGGTGATATTTAAGCCGCAGGCCAGACCTTTGGCTTCGGATGCGCCCTTGTTAGCAGCTTCCATTATCCCGGGCCCGCCACCGGATGTGATAATGAATCGGCGTTTATTGTCCTTCAGATTTTTACTCCAGACTGTCAGTTTATATGCGAGATCACGAGAAGCCTGATAGTATTGACTCATTTCCAATTGATGCTGCAAACGGGCTGTTTCCTGAGCATTAATATCCGCAGCAGCGTCATCAATTGCCTGTTGGGCTTGTTCGGGAGATTTGATCCTGGCTGATCCGAAAAATACAATTGTATCCTCTACATGATAACTGTTAAACCGTTGACGTGGTCCGTGATATTCAGCAATGATTCTCAATACCCGGGCATCGCCGCTGCTGAGAAAATCTTTGTCATAATAAAAACGTTCTTTTTTATTTTTAATCATAATAATTCCTTAAAAATTAGCCGACGAAGTTACAGTCAAAATTATTATTGCGGTAAAATATTCCACTCTAATGAAGGACTGTACTTTTTATCTAATAGCAGGTATATTTCGGCTTGTGAACCATGATTAGTAATTATGTGAGGAGGAATTAATGGATAGTAATCTTTTCCACTACCGGGCGGTTGTAACATCGGTGTACGATGGTGATACTTGTACTGTCGATATCGATCTGGGTTTAAAGATCTGGCTGCGGGGCGAAAAAATCCGATTTTTCGGCATCAATGCTCCTGAGATGCGGGGACCGGAAAAAATTGCCGGGCGTAAATCCCGTGATTATCTGCGCAGCCTGATCGATGGCCAGGAAATTGTAATCAAATCGCACCGCGATAAAAAAGGTAAATACGGTCGTTATCTGGCAGAACTGTTTTTGCAGCAGGAAGATGGCAAATGGCTGAATATT
>CAZIJQ010000060.1:0-13135 GCA_964539785.1 uncultured bacterium
ATTACTGAACTTAAATTAATCAAAATTAAAAGCTGGTGAATAGATCAGGCTAAATGTTTACGCGTTTGTCTATTCTTCATATCAATGTTCTTCAGCCCAATAGCGATGACTGATTACCTGCTATTCCCAATCAATGTGATAATTTTCTTGCCTGCAGCAGGAACGGCTGCTCGAATGACTTCTGACAAGCCCGGATCTACTTCATCGGGAATACATTCTACTTGGGTTGAAACAATCTTCACATCAACATCACAAAATTCATTTAATTCCTTAAGCAGGTTGGAGGTTGGTAATTGATGCATGGAAAAATCATCGATTTTTATTTTCGGTAATTGATCAATATCCAGCTCAAATATTTCCCCTGCTGGTTTACCAGCATCAATGGCATCAATGATTATAATTGTGCCTGGGCGCCGGTCACTTAGAGTGATTGTAAATAAGATATTACGAACACTTATTCCAACATCAAGAACATAAACATCTGGTGACAATGAATAATTATCCAATAGAAAATCGACAACTGCGGAACCAAATCCATCATCGCCAAACAGTACATTCCCGCAGCCCAGCACCAACGTTTTACAATCGAGGTAGTCCATCTAACGGATTACTCTGTAATTATAGGGGCAGGGGTAAAATGCCAGTTTACCCCTGCATTTCCATCGCGTCTTCAATCAGGAAGTGACTTCTTCAATGTGCCATCGCTGTTTAAGATATCAATCCGTACGGCAATTTTTCCGTTAAGGTTATGGGTAGCACACGACAGACAGGGATCATAAGCCCTGATCGCCATCTCAACTTTATTCAGGATTCCCTGATCATAATTACCATCCTTGATCAGAGACTTGGCTGCTTGATTAACAGACATATTGATCGGTGCATTATTGTGTGTTGTCCCGACGATCAGATTGATATTGGTGATCAAGCCTTTTTCATCGGTTTCATAGTCATGGATCAACGTACCGCGAGGTGCCTCAATACAGCCAATCCCCTTGGCCGCCCTTGGAGTCACCGGAATCCGGGTCTCCCGATTAGTGATCTCGGGATCATTCAGTAATTCGACCATATGTTCAGCATTATACAGCAATTCGATCAACCGCGCCCAATGATACAGCAAAGTCAGTTGTGCCGGACGACCAAACTGAGTCCGGAACTCTTCAAATTCAGCCTGAGCCAGCGGTGTGGCCATCCTGTCGGCAACATTGATCCGGGCCAGGGCATTGGTCCGGTAAATTCCCAGAGGATCATCAGTATCCATGGAGAAACCATCACCCCAGGCTTTGGCATAGGGGAATTTCAGGTAGGACCAGTCTTCCACTTTCTCCGAGATGAAATCGGCATACTGCTCGCAGGCGAAGTCATCATAGGTTCCATCCGGTTTCATCAACCGCAGCTTGCCGTCATAGAGGTTGAGTGTCCCATCATCGGTAACCGTTCCGAGGAAACCGGTGTTGATCACTCCCAAGCTCTTGATGGTATCAAGGTATTTAGGAAAAATACTCTCCTTGGCGAAGCCCATAGTGAATTTCGCAAACTCCAGCACTTCCTCCGCCATGGGGAGCATTTCAGCTCTTTCCTTTTCGGTCAGCGGTTTGCTGAACCCACCGGGAACGGCAGTAACCGGATGTATTGATTTCCCGGAGATGATCTCCAGCATCTGCGCTCCCAGGTGGCGGTTGCGAATCACTTTTTGACCAATTTCAGGATTAGCCTGGGCAATCCCGAAAACGTTGCGTACCGAGTAGTCCGAGTCAGGACCCATCACAAAATCGGGACCCGAAAGGAAAAAGAAATGCAGAATGTGCTCTTCAGTGAAAGCGATACTATTACAGAGTTCCCTTAGTTTCTTCGCAGTCGGGGGGATCTCCACTCCAAACACGGCATCATTGGCCTTGGCTGAAGCCAGGTGATGCGACCAGGGACAGACGCCACAAATACTGGTAACAATCCGGGGCAGTTCTTCCACGGGCCGGCCAATACAGAATTTCTCAAACCCGCGCAGTTCCACCACGCGTACCTTGGTATCGGCCACATTACCAGTATCATCTAATTGGATCGATATCTTGGCATGACCTTCGATTCGGGTAACAGGTTGTATTTCAATGATTTTTGCCATGATTTACCTCCTCACCGGTAATGGTCTCAGGCGATTCTGACCGCCAATATAGCGGTTCAGTAATGCCCGGCGGTCTTCAACCAGTTTAGCATCCAATCCAATGCTGGACAGAGCTGTCATCATATCGATCAATGGATTAGCACCTTCCCGGATCGGTCCGAAACAACCGCGACAGGGCATGAAGCCCTTGATACAACGGGGAACGATTGCTTCCCCATTGAACTGTTTACCACAACCCGATCTGGTAACCGGTCCCAGGCAGAGGACACCCTGCTCATTAAGGCAGCGCATCGAACTATATTCTTCCAGGACAAATTCCGCATCCTGAAGCGGACGTTTTAAACCAACATCACTTTTTTCTTCTCGCTTGGTAGGGCAATCATCGCAGACACTACGTTCCGGTAATTCGAAAGGTTTCCCTTCCAACAAGGCTGATAATGCCTCCAGGACAATAACCGGATTCATCGGACAACCGGGTATCTGCAGATCCACATCCACTACTTCACTGAGAGCATACACCCGATCGGTCAATGCCGGTAATCCATCAGAAGGTGTATCGGCCGACTCGGTTGTTTTGGAATCACGGTAGACCTTATCGTACAGCTCTTCCAGATTATACATGTTAGCCAAAGCCGGAATGCCCCCAAAACAGGCACAGGAACCGAGCGCGATCAGTGTACCACATTTCTTGCGCATCTCCTCGGTCACATGTTTTTCCTTCTCATTCCTGATTCCACCGGAAATCATCCCAACATCGGCTTCAGGAATCTCAAGCTCCTCCAGTTCACCGGTCTGTCCAAAATACTTATGGTCCATCAGGACCGGCATATGAACAAACTCCAGCGAGGGCAGGACTTCCAGCAGTTTTTCTCCCAAGTCCAGAATGGCCACCTCACATCCACCACAGATGTTCAGCCACTCCTCAGCTACTTTAGCCATTTTTGTTTCCTCCTATTTTATGCATTAATTACTCAAATCTATTTTCCATCAGCTAACCCCGCCTTCAACGATTACTTCGGCTGCTACCCGGCGTGAGTAGAGCCGGTGCACCCCATCTTCTGTAATTAATTGGGTCTCAAAACCATCATTGTCATATTTTTTCTGATTATCATGGGCCGCTGATTGGGAATCGTGTTCTTCACCGTCCCACATGTATTTCTTTCCAGCAATTATTTTAAAATTTTCCACTGATTAGCCCCCTTCTTTAAATGGATTGTACATTATTTGACTAGGAGACATAGGGACTCGGTCCTACTGATTGGATGGTTTCAACCATATCCTTCATAACCTGGGCAAAACGGGGACCTTCCGAGGCGGAGACCCACTCAATTCGGAAACGCTCCGGTTCCAGACCAAAATCCTCCAGCAGCAGTTCAATCGCCTCAGACCGCCTTTCTGTAGTTTTATTCCCATCGATATAGTGACAATCACCAATATGACAGCCACAGATGATCACTCCATCGGCTCCTTTGGTCAGAGCTTCGATGATCAAGTTGGGATGAACCATGCTGGAGCACATCACCCGGATAATCCTGATATTAGGTGGATACTGTAGCCGTGAAACACCAGCCAGGTCCGCACCGGCATAGGAACACCAGTTGCAGCAAAAAGCGATTATCTTTGGTTCAAATTCAGCATTCATTATCCAACTCCCAGAGCTGCTTCCACCTGAGCATTAATTTGTTCCAGTTTAAAGCCCCGTACTAATATCCCTTGCTTTGGACAGGTTGCCTGACAGCTGCCACAGCCCTTACAGAGCGACTCATTGACCTCCACAGTCTTTTTTACAGCCCCCTTATGCATGTACTCGATCAGTATGATAGCGCTATAGGGACAAGGTTCTACACAATAAGCGCATCCATCACAGTTAGCATCCACAACTTTGGATATAGTAGCCTCCAGCTCGATTGAATCCTTGGTCAAAATCGTTGCTGCCCGGGATGCAGCGGCCTGAGCCTGCATTATACTTTCCTCAATCGTCTTGGCCGAATGAGCCATGCCGCATAGAAAAACGCCTTCGGTAGCAAAATCAACCGGTCGCAATTTCAGGTGCGCTTCCAGGAAGAAACCATCACTTCCCAGGGGAACCTTAAGCAATTGCGCAATTCTTTCATTTTCAGCTCCTGGGATTACACCGGCAGACAACACTACCATATCCGCTGATATATCGACTGCCGAGCCCAATATCTGATCAAAAATCTCAACCGTCAATCCGTTACCATTTTCTGAAACCACCGGTTGAAGTTCTTCCTCATATCTAATAAATACTACGCCTTGCTCCCGTGCTCTTGTATAATAGCTTTCCTTAAAACCATATGTTCTGATATCACGATAGAGGATGTAAACATTGGTATCCGATTCCTGGTCCTTAATTTTCAAGGCATTCTTAATCGCTTCCGAACAGCACACCCTTGAACAATATGACCGCTCATCACAGCGGGAGCCCACACACTGGATCATGACAACCGTCTTTGATTGCTGCTTATCTGCTCTGAAAATCGACTCTCCATTCGTGGCCAGTTGTTGTTCAAGTTCCCGTTGTGTCAAGACATTTTGACTCTGATCATACAGATATTCCTGGGGCTGGTATTCATTGGCACCCGTAGCGACTATGATAATACCGTGCTTGATCTCTGCTGAACTACCGGATTTGACCACCTGCGTGGTGAAATTGCCGATTGATCCTTCAATACTTTCAATCCTAGCTGTAGTATGTAATTGGATTTTATCAGCTGCTTTTACACACTTGACCAGGGTTTTCAATTCCGACTGTGGATCAGCACCATTCAACAGATAGTGAATATGCCGCAGGTTACCGCCCAGTTCCTTCTGTTGCTCTACCAGATGTACTTCGAAATCCTGATTTGCCAGTTCTAAAGCTGAGGTCATCCCAGCCAATCCACCTCCAATAACCAGGGCAGCTTGATTAATCGCTAATGACCGTTTCTGCAATGGTTCCAGCAGCCGTGCTTTCGCCACAGCCATACTAACCAGGTCCTTGGCTTTTTCAGTAGCCTTCTCCGGTTCGTGCATATGTACCCAGGAGCATTGATCGCGGATATTGGCCATTTCAAACAGGTAGGGGTTCAAACCAATTTCCCGGAGCGTATTTCGGAACAGCGGTTCATGAGTGCGCGGGGTACAGGAAGCAACCACGACGCGATTCAGTGCTTGTTCCTTTATTTTTTCCTTAATGGCTTCCTGAGTATCATTGGAACAGGTATACAGATTACTCTCGGCATACACTACGTCAGGGAGGGTTTGAGCGAAGGCGGTGACTGCCGGTACATTGACCACGCCGGCAATATTGGATCCGCAGTGACACACAAAAACTCCGACTCTGGCACTTTGTCCGATTATTTCTATCTCAGGGGGGTATTCCCGGGTTGTAATCTGGCTGCCCCGGGAATCCTGGAGTAGCGATAATACTTTTGCCGCTGCTCCCGAGGCCTGCATCACGGTCTCGGGGATATCCTTGGGTTCGTTCGCTGGTCCAGCAATATATATCCCAGCACGACTGGTTTCGACCGGTCGGAAGGTTGTTGTCTGACAAAATTTTTGCTCATTCAAGGTAATGCCGAACTTATCAGCTACCTCATTCAATGCTGCCGGTGGCAGCATACCAAGGGATAAAACTACCAGATCGTATTCCCGGGTTTTTATTTGATCACCTTCGGACAGATACTTAATTATAAGATCATTCGTATGCGGATCTTCGGTCACAGCCGGTATACGGCATCTGATATAATTCACGCCGCAGTCTTTAGCCCTTTGGTAATATTCATCGAAGCCCTTACTGAAAGCGCGCATATCCATGAAAAAGATGTCGCATTCCAACTCATCTCCGGCATGTTCCATGGCAATAATGGCCTCTTTGGTGGCATACATACAACATACCGATGAACAATAATCCCGCTCATGATCACGGGAACCGACACATTGCAAAAAAGCTATTTTTTGCGGAGGTAAATTATCAGAGGGCCGCAATACCTTTCCCAGGTAGGGACCGGACGCTGAGAGAATCCGTTCAAATTCCAGGGCTGAAACCACATTAGGATATAGATTATAACCCAGTTCCTCTTTTTGTCCAGGATCAAATAACTCAAAACCAGGTGACAAGACAACCGCCCCGACATCCAATTCAATCGATTCCTCCTTCTGATCATAATCGATAGCATCAGCCTCGCAGAATTCACTGCATATCTCACACTCTCCTTTCAACATGTGCACGCAGAATTCATCGTCGATCACGGCCTTATTGGGAACAGCCTGGGGATAAGGAATGTAAATCGCCGAGCGATCGCTCAAACCGGCATTATATTCATCTAATATTGGGATTGGCCGATTAGATGTAAGATCACCAAGGTTGATACGGTTGGTAGGACAAACATCAGCACAGGCACCACAGGTCTGGCAGACTTCAGTGAGCATATCAAAAGGAGGACTGACCTTACGCTTATAACCCCGATTGACAAAATTAATCGCTCCGATCCCCATTCTTTCATGGCACATCCGAACACACAATCCGCAGAGATAACAATCATCATCCTTAGAGGGGATTCTAGATTCGGTAATTCCATGTTCGGCCGCCAACTGTTGTATCTGTTCGGATTCAGGGCAGCGGGCCATCAGTAATTCAATGATTATTTTGCGGGTTCTGACAACTTGTTCAGTATCTGTATAAACCACCAAATCAGGTAAGGCCGGGTAGGTACAGGCCGCTTGAATTGAAGACGACCCATTCTGGGATACTTCCACCAGGCATAACCGGCAGGCGCCGTAGGGTGACAGAGCCTTATGAGAACACAAAGTGGGAATATTTATCCCCGCAGCGGTGATGCATTCCAGCAAGGTCATTCCTTCAGAGAACTCAATTTTTTTATCGTTGACGGTCAATTCCATTAATTACCTCTCAACCGACTACTTCCAAATCACATCGGAGACAACGCTTGGCCTCTGCAACAGCCTGCGCCTCAGTGAAACCCAGTTCGACCTCAAAGAAATTCATAATCCTCTCAGACGCAGGTCGTAACGGAATTTCCGGTTTTTTAAGCTGCTCGATTTCATCATCAGTTAACTCTGTGGGTTCAACACGCATGGCTGGACGGGTAATGCTATATTCGCGCTCCAGTTTTTCACCTTTGATATACTTGTCAATCATGCGAGCTGCCAGCTTACCATGCCCGATCGCTTCTGCCACTGTATTGGGACTCGTCACTACATCACCACCGGCAAAAATTCCGGCGACTCCAGTTTCGAGTGTTTCCCGATTTACTTCCAGGGTATCCCATGCTGAAATTTGAAAATCATGTTCCTCCGGAATGAATGACAGGTCCGGCACGGTACTTATTGCCATTATCACGCTATCGGCTTTAATTGTAAATTCTGAATCAGGAACAGGAACCGGTCGTCGTCGACCGCTTTCATCCACATCCCCCAACTGCATGGTAATACATCGTACTCCCTTAAGTCGGCCTTTGGATGACAATATTTTCACTGGATTTGTTAGATACCGGATTTCAATGCCTTCTGCAATAGCTCCTTCTATCTCAGTCTTAATGACCGGCATTTCCGCTTTTGTTCGGCGGTAAATGATTCTGGCTTCTTTACCCAAACGCTTGATTACCCGGGCAGCATCGATGGCCGAGTTGCCACCACCTACAATAACTACTTTTTCACCAATTTCAATTTCTTGACCAATATTGAAAGCATGCAGGAATTCCACGGCATTCTGGACTTTTGCTGTTTCCTCTCCCGGGATTCCCATACGCAGAGATTTATGAGCACCGGCACCAATGTAGATGGCATCATAATCTTCCCTGAGTTGATCTAATGTGATATCCTTTCCTACAGTAACACCGGTCTGAATATCTACTCCTGCCTTGCGAATATTGTCGATCTCAAAATTCAATATGGCGCGTGGCAACCGGAATTCCGGGATACCCAATACCAGCATCCCACCCGGATAAGGCGCACTTTCGAAAACAGTAACCTGATAACCTTCCAACGCCAGGTAATAACCGCTGGTCAACCCCCCTGGACCGGAGCCAATAATGGCTACCTTCTCTTTCCGCTTAGCCTTGGGTTTTTCTTCCAAAAATAGATTGTGCTCGTACTCGTAATCGGCCAGGAAACGCTTGAGTAATCGGATAGCAATAGGATCGCTGCCATCACCTGCTTTACAATTAAGCTCACAGGGATTAGTACAGACCCGACCACAGATCAATGGGAGCGGATTTTCCTTGCGTACCATTTTGATGGCTGCTTCAAAATCACCCTGGGCGATTAGACCCACATAACAGGGTACATCTTGGGAAAGCGGGCAGGTGTATTGACAAGCGGAAGATATTATTTGTTTACATACCAGTCCTGAGCAACGCTTGTATGTGATGTGATCTATGTATTCAGCGCGAAAATTTTGCAGGGTTGACAACACCGGCTTGGGCAGTGTCTGCCCAAGACCACATTGGGAGGCATTTTCGATTGCAGTGCATAAATCTTCTAACAATTCCAGGTCCTCCTCCCGTCCCTGACCTTCGGTAATGCGCTGGATTATCTCCCGCAAGGCAATCGAACCTTCGCGGCAGGAGACACATTTACCACACGATTCGTCCCTGGTAAACTCAAGGAAGTATTTAGCCATGTCCACCGTGCAGGAATTTTCATCGAGCACCACCATACCGCCGGAGCCCATGATCGATCCCGCTTCCTGAAGCTGCTCATAATCGATTGGTTTGTCCAATAACGATCCTGGAATGAATCCTCCGGACGGGCCACCGGTTTGCACTGCTTTGAATTGCTTACCACCGGGAATTCCACCACCAATATTGTAAATAATCTCCCGCAACGTAATGCCCATGGGCACCTCTACCAGGCCGGCATTATTGATATTTCCGGCCAGAGAAAAAACCTTGGTACCCTTACAGGTTTCAGTTCCGATGGATGCAAACCAGTCGGCACCACGGTTAATTATTGCCGGGATATTGGCCCAGGTTTCCACATTATTGATATTGGTTGGTTTCCCGAATAAGCCGCTTTGAGCTGGAAATGGAGGTCGCTGCCGGGGTTCCGGAGGACGACTCTCGATCGAAGCCATCAGGGCCGTCTCCTCGCCGCAAACAAAGGCACCGGCACCACGGAAAATCTCAATATCAAATGCGAAGCCGGTACCAAAAATATCCTTCCCTAACAGACCGTATTCATGGGCGTCTTTCAGCGCTTTCACCAGACGTTTAATCGCCAGGGGATATTCGATTCTGACGTAAATATACCCTTTCCGGGCTCCAATAGCATAGGCTCCTATCGCCATGCCCTCCAGAATAGAATGGGGATCAGCTTCCAGGATACTGCGATCCATAAACGCCCCTGGATCACCTTCATCGGCATTGCAGATAATATACTTGGGCGCGGCCGGTGTCTGTCGGCATAATTCCCATTTCTTACCGGTTGGGAAGCCAGCTCCACCCCGGCCCCGCAGGCCAGAATTTTTAACTTCCGCAATAACTTGTTCCGAGGTCATTGTGTCTAACACTTTGGCCAATGCTCGATAGCCATCATTGGCAATATATTCATCGATATTATCTGGATCTATCAAACCCCGATTCCGCAGGGCTATCAGACGCTGCCCATTGAAAAACGGAATATCATACATTTTAGGAATTGGAACCAAATCCCCGGGGGAAGTATACATCAATGATTTCACCGGTCGTCCTTTTAGAAAGTGTTCTTCAACCAGTTCGGCAATATTTTCTTCTTTGAGGTACTGATAGAAAATCCCATCTGGCTGCACGATCAGGATCGGCCCCCGCACACAAAGACCGCTCGCTCCGGTGGGAACAATCTGAATATCACCGGCTAAATCCTGTTTCCTGATTTCCGTTTCCAGGGCATCTTTAATATGCAGGGCGCCATTGGATATACAGTTGGTGCAGGTGCAAATCATTGCATGTGTACGATGTGCCATCTAATCCCCCGACAACATGTTTTCCCTGTCCGAAGTCAGAGCATATTCAGACAAAACACTCCCACCAAGAACATGAGTATTCAGAATGTCCAGTGCTTTATCTGGATTCAAGTCAACATACCTGACCGGAAGTTCATCCTGTATATCCACTGTTATCATCGGCTCATGTTCGCACAAGCCAGCGCAACCAGAAATTGTAATCAACACATCATTCAATTCCTGATGTTCAACTTCGTCAATTAATGCTTTCATCACCGACCGGGCTCCGGCAGCAATCCCACAGGTTTCCATATGAACGACAATCCTGGCCCTACTCACTCCTCTGCGCAGGTTAATAGTTCTTTTTAACTTCCGGCTGATCACGTCTAAATCTTCCGGTTTAATTATTGGCATCTGGTTATCTCACTTAGGCATATTTTTTCAGAACATCGGATACCATGGATTGCTTCACGAAGCCATAGATATCATCATTCGCAGTTATGACCGGAGACTGCCCACAGCAACCGAGGCAATTAACGACTTCCAGACTATATTGCATGTCCGGGGTTGTCTCACCGATTTGGATATCCAATTTTTTCTGGATTGAATCCAGTATTCGTTTTCCCCCTTTAACATAGCAAGCCGTACCCAGGCAGGCTTTCAATATTACTTTCCCCCGCGGTGTGAGGCTGAAGGCATTGTAAAAAGTTGCCAGCCGGTAAACAACACTTAGAGGATAATTCAATTCCCTGGCAATATACTTGATCACCTCCGGCGGCAGGTATCCAAATTCTTCATTGGCGTCAGCAAGTACTGGCAATAGACCATCACCACTATCATGGTAATCAGCAATTATCTGGGATATTCGAACCTGATCCTCGGTTGATATATCTATTGATTCTTCCCCGGGAGTAATATAGATGACCTTCCTGACCGGGCAGTGTTCAGCACAGATCCCGCAACCGGTACATTTTTCTTCATCAACAAATCTAGCTCTTTTCTTTAATTTAATATGAAAGATGCCCGGGTCGCCACTGATACTCTGAATATCAGCCATCGTAATTAATTCTATATCTTTATGTCGCCCGAGTTCAACCAGTCGGGGTGCCATGGTACACATAGCGCAATCATTGGTGGGGAAGGTTTTATCCAGCTGCGCCATTACTCCGCCGATTGAAGGGTTCTTTTCTACCAAGTAAACCTTGATACCAGATTCCGCCAGATCCAGGGCAGCCTGCATGCCTCCGATACCACCACCCAAAACCAGGGCGGCGCCGACACTATGATTTGTATTTTCAGGACACATATTTAGTCTTTCTCCCCCATCAGTTCATTCTGCAAAGCCTTCTCCCGGACAGCATTAAAGTAGATTGCAAGGGGCCGGTATAGTATATGACTCAACTTGCCAAAAGGTATCTCGATTACCAGTAATGGTGCTGCAATAGCCAGATGTATGGCGTAGGTAAAATGCACGGCAAAGGAATATCCTAAATATCTGAAAATGTGGAGAACAATACCGGAAACTGCGGTTAAAAGCAGTAAAACAGGTAAGGTCCAGTCACTGACCTTTGATACTTTATGGTCCTCCGATCGCTTTCTGATACGACCGATGATTATCTTTGCGGATGCAATTACCAGAGCCGCCGTGGCTAAATAACCCAACCATCTTTGCGGATGATAAATGGGATAGATATTATCGGTCTGGAACCACTCCAGAAAGAAAATGAGCAGAACTGACATCAGGACAAAGCCAAATACCAGCAGCCCGTGCATCAGCCAGCGTCGATCGGATTCGCAATCCTTAAATCTTTTTTGAGTGATAGCGTGCAATAGTAACGTCTTTGCTTCAGTCAGATAAACTAAAAAAGGAATTTTCAGCTGGTTACCTTTGACCATCGTGTACCAGTGCATTCGAAATGCATTAGTCGTCAGTATCACTACTGGAACCAGAAAGATCAGCACGGTAAATGATTTTATCAAACCAAACATGTGCTGCATGAAATCCTCAGCCATGATTTCAGTAATGAATTCGGATGCAATTAAATCCCCATATTCCAGACCAACTGTATCAATGTGATAATAGCCAACCAGCAGTAATACAAATACTCCTACCAAAACCATTGAGCCAATTTCCCAGAACTTGGATCGATAAATCCGCTTGGATAAACCAGTCCAGTCATAATGAGCGGTGAGAAAACGTCTTAAAGTCATCATCCCCTCTCCTGGATCGGTCTGGCGGGGACAAGCGATAGAACAATCACCGCAGTAATAACACAGCCACGGTTCCAGGCTGGCTAATAAATAATTCCTAAGACCTAAAAGTATGAAACGAATAGTACGGCGCGGAAAGGGTGTGGCATTAGAAGCTAAATCACAGGTAAGAGTACAACTCCCACATTGAAGGCAGGCCTTAGCATCAAACTGGCCATAATTACGAACCTCAGCGATCAATGAAGGATCAATTTCAGTATTCATTTATCTACCTAAGGCATAACATAACCCTCCGTTTAATATTCATATTCAATTTAGAATCAGTTTCATATTTGTAAGTCAAAGATCGTTTTTATCGGGTGTGGTATTGCTTGGCAATTAAGAATTGGCAGTTGGTTCAAACTATAGGAAGGATCAAGAGTAAACCAGATCAAGATAGGGCTAAACGAAGAGTTAGTTCTCAGCGTTTTGTTGAAGACCGGATCAGTCAAGGTAACAATGTAAAACATTGAATATTCCGATTCAGATAAACGGAAGCCTCGGTTCCGAGTTCCGGCCAGATTTAATTGATGTTTTAAGAGTAGCTGTAATAACATTTGAATACGGGGATATTCAGGCTTTGCCCCATTGTTCAATTAATCATATTGATTCTTTGTTATAACAATTAATTTATTTTACACAGTAATTAACTATAATACAAGATAATAGGAGCGTCTTATCCTTATTTAATGAATTAAATAGAAATAGACATATTTATTTAACACTTTTCCCTTAAAATCATCGTGAGCACAGTGTTCTTTTAAGCTACTGTATTTAGCCTGATCTATTCACCAGCTTTTAATTTTGATTAATTTAAGTTCAGTAAT
>CAZIJQ010000061.1:0-13066 GCA_964539785.1 uncultured bacterium
TTCAATGTCACCAGTTTGGTATTAGCCAGAATCTCGGCCTTATTTTCTTTGATTAACATGTCCAATGTCACGTCAAGCGCCTGCATCTGGCGGGAAAAATTATGGGGAACAATATTCTGGTCGTTAGGGTCATTCCAGTACAAACGGTTAAACTGAAGTTTATCCGGCAACATATCCAAGTCATCTTCAGCCATATCTTCGGATCGATCACCATATGGTCCGTAGGCACGGCTAATCCCATGCACATCGCTGCCGGCTCCTTCGAAAGGAGGAACACCGTTTTCAGCCAATATTGTAGTGTACTTACTGAGCTTATCCCAATCAATTCCCAGATTTTCTTCGTCATCCACACCGATTTCAATTAACCGGCACTCCAATTGAATTTGGATGGCGGGCACATCAATCTGTCTAACAACGTCCAGGATTTCGGCGATTTTCTTGGGACTGGCGTTAACCAGCAATTTATTACCGGAAATATCAACCTGAATCTGGATTGATAAATCGCTCAGTAATTGTTTTACTTCGGATGCGTCGGCATATTTCAGTTCAATTACCCGCGAAGTGATGCCCACCTCTTTGGCAAGTTTCTTGGGGTCCGCAATTAGAAATGAACGCCCTACCACTTCATAGCTCAAGCCCACAGCGCGAACCACCAGGTTAATGGCTTGTTCAATAGGAACATCATCAAGATGAATGGAAATCTGATCCTGTTTATTGACATTAGCTCCGGTAACGATATTATAACCACTTTCATCGGCCAAAATTGAAAGTATGCTCGGCAGATAAGCATCTTCGGCATGGATTGTGATCAGGGTGGGATTATCATATTCTTGGGCGGCCACTGTTTCGGTTCCCTGGCTGAACAATCCGCTGCAACAAATGATAAATGTTAATATAAAGATTGAAATACTACGGTTCATTTGAGTTCAAGCTCCTTCAATTCTTCGCTTTGACTGGTGCACCGGGAATCAGCAGACCCGACAATTGATAATGCATTTCTTTATCGCCATTCACAATTACGACTTCATCCGAATCGATCCAGACTACTTCTCCACCACCCACTGAATCACCAACAGTGACGGTATAATTTTGTTTATCGTAGAGAATCAAAGCCTGTTGAATTTTTCCATCGATAATGGCTGTAACTCGTAATTTATCCTTTTTACGCATCCGATAGGCAAAACCTGATCCGCCATATAGATAAACGACGTTTGTCAGACGCAGAGGCTCATTCTCAAGTGAGAACTGGTAATTATTACGCCGTTCAAGCCGTTGTTCCAAAAACTCAATTACATCTTCCAATTCTTGATCAGTACCAAACAGCTCCACCGCAGCACGGACGCGCGCTTTCTGCCAGTCACGATTGATTGGGAATGCCACAACTACCGAAATTATTAATGACAGAGTGGTGAGGAGTATTAGCAAATACCAGATGGTCCGACTTCGACTATTCATAGTAATCCCGTTTATAATTTTTTACCAGCGTCAAAGTATACAGTTTCAGTTCCACATCCTGTCTTTCAAGGATTGACTCACTAGTATTGCTTTTCAATCGCTCAACACCGTTTTTTATGAAAAATTCATCAATTCCAACCAGACGCGGAGATCGCTCAATCTCGGTAATAAATTTCCCCAATTGGTCATAACTGCAATTCAGCAATAATTCATAGGGTGAAATAATATGATCATTTTTATCGATCCGCTTTTTAGGCTTAATACTGATTAACGTAATCTTCAGATCATCCATCATTCTCGTGAGATCATTCATGAACGGCATGGAAGCATCTTCTGCCAGTGAATCTCTAGCAGACAAGGCCAGATTCTTTTCAAAAAGGCTGTACACACGATCTAGTTTATTAGCCAGTATCTGGGCGCTGATCAATTGTTCATTCAAATCTGTCAGATCATCTTCCAAGTTCAGAAAAGTTTCGGCTTTATTTCCAAGAACTGCCTTGACTTCGATCCAGAATAGTAATGTTAAAACTACCAGTCCTAGTAAAAAAATACTGTTTCTATTCATAATTCAGTTTAGCTCCGATGGCGGCTTTCTTTTTCGCTTTGAGTAGCACGTTTGAGCGTAGCCTCAACCTGAAATTGCACGATGTCTTGACCCCGAAAATCCTGTCGTGCAAAAGAGCTGAACCTGATACGGGTAAATTCGTTGGCAAATTCCACATTATTCTTCAGGGTTCGCACAAATGAATTGACAATATCAAACTCTTTCTCATCCTCGTAAATCACAGCGATACCAACGATTGTCAATTTGTTCTTGGCATACCGTAACCCCGTCAAACTCATATCGTCCGGTGTCATGGAGCCTAATAATTCCAGATTTCGAGCCCACAAGATGCGATCGTCTTCAAGTTCAGCGAGACCGAGAATATTATCTTTCGACAGATTTTTACCAACATGCCGCAAACGCTCCATCTCACTTTCAACCTCAATAATCTGCTGTTTTTTAGCGGCAATCATACTATTATAACTAAAATTGATATATAAAATCAGAGCACAGGCAAAGGCCAGTAAAGCCATGTAAATACCGAATACAGCCCACTTACCACGCTCTTTCCAGCGTTCGATTTTGCTTTCCCGGCTTTCCGCTTGATTTAGGTTGATGACAATATATTTATTCAATGGTGAGCCCTCCCCGGATTGCCAGACCGGTAGCTACCGCGTATTGCTGGGGGTTGAGGATGGTAGTCTTATCGGCTCCGGTGATCTTTTCGAACGGGTTGAACAATGTCGTCTCAATATTCAATTTTTCCTGAAAATAACGGGCTAAACCCGGTGTTGTGCTGGCTCCTCCGCTTAGAAAGATTTTCAGGAAGAAGCTTTGATTGGTTGTTTTGGCATAGTATCGCAATGTCCGACGCACATCCTCTACAAAATTATCAAAAACGGTTCGTTCATCGACTGCAATACCAGCTTTTTCGTCCTCGACCGGTTTTTTTACACTTCGGACACCGGTCTTGTATAATTCATCCTGGGCTGCCATGTAGTCCAAAGAACGACCATCAGAAACCGCCCGTACAAAATGATAACTGCCAATGGGAATATCTCTGGTGAAAAAAGGATCATTTTTCCCTCGTACAACCAGAGCGCTGGATTCAACGCCAACATCAAGTAAAACAACCGCACCTTCTTCAGGCAGTTCCCGTGATGAGAAAAAGGCGTTGGACAATGCAATGGGATCCGCATCAACCCAGCCTGGCCGTAACCCCACTTCTTTTAACAAGTCCATATGACCATTCAGAACCTTTTTCGTACAGGCAACCAGCGCAATATCGATTTTATCGACTTCCTTTGGATTCGATCCCAATATCTGATAATCAATAATCGCGTCACTGCCGTCCATGGCAATGTGCTTTCTGGCTTCAAATGTCATGGCGCTGTACAATTCATCATCAGGCATGTCCAGAGTACTGATTTGCTTGATGCTGATATTTGACCCGCCAATCGCTGTAACCAGATTGCGTACCCGATTGGGCTTAAGTTTCATTTCCCGCAGTAATTCTTTGATCGCCATTGACCATAATGTTTTGTTGGCTGTTTCCGGATCGTACGCTTTATTCGGATCCGGAACCGAGCGAATACCGGTTCCCAGAATCTTATGGCCATCTTTAATTTTTTCAAGCATGACCGCTTTCACGTATTGCCGCCCAATGTCTAATCCTAAAAACACGTATTCATTTTCCTTTGTAAAGAGTTATTAATCAGATATATACTTTGTCGACGTTGCCAGGACTATTTTTTTATCTCTCGATAGGAATTCATTACGAGGATAACATCGCCATTATCATCCGTGGATATGGGAAATTTCGGAGGAGGATATATCCACAGATTATAATCAAAATTGTAATTCTTATCATAACCAACGCCAGGAAAGGCTGAATAGGGACCCGGGCTATTGCGCTTCATGTAACCGCGTTTTAATTGAATAATGGAGCCCCATAGATTTACTACGCCACGAATATCACTGACTCCGGTATAGGTGGGAGCCCCGAGACCCGATGTAGCTCTCCAGGGACCGCGGCCATCAGCCAGCGACAAGTCCGGAACACCGGCATTGGGGCTATGATAATCGGTCAAGGTATTCTGCCAGTAATGACAGACAAAAGACTCATCGAGGGCCATAATTGCGGCGTTAATCTTAATATCAAAATCAGTAGCTTGATCTTTCCAACCATTCGCTGCCGTATTAGCAATGATAACGTTTGCACCGGAAATTAATCCCAAGCGGTGAGGTGAAAGGGCCACAACTTCGCCGGTGATTGGATTGGAATCCCGGTAAACAATATCGTCAATCAACCAGATATTATTATAACACCTATCCCACTGGGAATTATCGTGACGACGGTATTCGGTTGGTCCGTCAGTGACAATGGTGTACTGGCCATCTACAACCCCCTTTACGCGCACCTGGCCTTGACGCACATAAATAATCTTAGGACCTGCAACATGAAATGTGGTAGGCGGAAAAATATAATCTTCCATAGCAACTGGCGGATCAAAATCAAAATGGTGAAAACCGTTGGAAGTACATTTGCTATACCCATCATTAGGATGGCTATGATAGTTTTCAAATTTCTGTCTGGGGCCACCAACCGACGCTGCCAAATAATGGAAAATCACTTCCTCACCCTGATAAAAGCCCTGGCTGCCAGTTGGGAAAGACTGTTGATCAAACAGGACCGTAAATACAAACCGGGATGGAGATGCTGAAATATTTTGAATAACTCCATACCACACTTTATTTGAATCCGGCGATGCTGATGCAACAAATAATGTATCGCCGTCAACGTATTGATTCAGTTCATTGAAAACATCGTTGTCGTCTTTGTCGTGAATGGTAGCGATCACAGTATCAACCAAGATATAACCATTAGTGGGATGAAATCCCTCGCCAAAACCGATTCGGCGGTCATCAACGGTAAATATCATAGTATCAGTATCCCATAAATAAGTTATGGGATTAGCGCCATCGGCACCCAATGGTGGTATCACATAAGGCCATTGCATGACTTTAAAACCATTGGACACAAATTCGATCTCAGTCATGATCAGCGAATCTTTTTTATTGGACCGATACAATAAATCATCAGCAGTAAAGGTAAAATCGGCACTGTTTTTCACCAGATCTACTGAAAAAACCGGTGGATAGGTAATTTTTTTAGCTGAATCGTCCCATGCTCCGGAAAAAATACTGGAGTCGCACATACCCCAGGAGATTCCTTCGACAGAACCAACACTACTTAATTCCTCGCCAATAAATTCAGGGCAACCAAAATTACTAATGTTAATATGCCCATTGGTATGAACCTTGCCTTCCAAAACATCGTTATTGCCAAAACTGACCGACCCATCGGTATAAGGACCACCACCGGGTTCCTCACTCTGTGTAAAGTACATGTAATCCGATAAAGGTTGGCCGAACAGGGTAGCGGCGATAGTTCGCTCAATCTTGATGGGATCATCGCCAGAACTGGGAATTATTGCTACACCGGTGGCCCTGGCAAAGTAAATGGTTTGCAGATTTGCATCAATGTAAGTTGAGCATTTCACCATTTTATAGGTACCCATGTCCTCTTCCATGTACTGGTCAAATGGATAGGCGGTTTCTTCCCAAACAATAATAGTATCATTGGTTATGGAACCCAACTTGGGAATTGCCAGAAAATTCAATCCGGTTTCAGCCATTAGTAGCGCTTTTTCCCTGGCAATCCGGCGATCTTGCAAAGATTTATTAGACATCGAATAGTTTAAGAATCCAACAGTCAATAACATGCTGGTTAAAGTAAACATTACTGCTAGGGGTGTTACGCTACCGCGGGAGAACTTCATCAAATTGGCAGGTCGTCAACATTAGCAGCCGACTTCAATCTTCCAATAAATACATTTGGCACAAAAACTCGTCGGCTTAATTTGATTATATCATAATTATTTTGACCTGAAGACTCTCTACCGGGAGCGACCTTAGTGTCCAGTCCGAAAATCAGGTCAATTTCCAGCGCTGCTTCAGAATATTTCTTGGGATTTGAAGAAAGACCATAATCATAGTCAACTTTAAATTCCATCAGTTTCACGTCCCGCAAACCATCATCGACGTAGGTGCCATAATCGGGTAACTCTAAATTTCCATCTAATGGCAGGTCCCCGTCGAACAATAAACCCTTGTTGTTGCGAGCCGTGATCCTGAAATTCTGTAATTGGCCGTTATCGGGATTGATCTTTGTACCGCTGATAACGCTAAACCCATTAAACATACTGGGGGGATCAATACTTACTGCGGAATTCAATTCGGATACAATCTCATCCATTGCCATTCGACCATATTCACGAATATTATTTACCACATATTCCTGCTGAAAGCGGTAATAAAAACTGTTTATACTAATCATCATGCCGAGCACGATACTGCTGATAATCATCACGGAAGTAACGACTTCAACGAGGGTCATGCCGGAGTATGCTCGCCTGATCTTCATCATAAATCAAATTCTGACATCACAACAGACATAGTCATTTCCCGTGATCGATTACTGCCAAGTGTAGTAAAATCTTCCCATTCAATCTTTACTTCTATCTCATAGCGCTCGATGTTGGCATTGTCAGGCACTTTTACAATAGGTTCATAAGTTATAATCGCGGTTATGGGTTTGGAACTACTTTCATCACCCTCGAGATATACTTTCTTTCCCCGTGGGTCTCCAGCGCGTTCACGAGTCAGTATTCGGCCATCAATGACTCGACCACGCCAACGTTCCAATTCCATCCTGATCTCTTCAAATGCCCGCTCTTTCAACTCCGTTGAACGCAAAATATTGTGGGCATGTACAGCGCCGGTAAGCATGGAAATCACGCCGATATTAATTATCAACATGCCTACCATCACTTCCATGAAGGTAAAGCCCTGTTCCAGTTTTCGACGCAGTTTCTTCAAATTATGTTAGAGGTAAACAGTTTTGGATTATCGGCGATCTGGACAGCCATGGAACGCTCGATGACGCCACGTGCCAGCAGACGCTGCAGGTCCTGATCAAGTGACATCATTCCTTCCGTTCCCCCGGATTGAATGACTGATGGAATCTGGAAAATTCGATCTTCGCGGATCAGATTTCTGATGGCTGTCGTGGCAATCATGACTTCGCAAGCCGGAATACGCGACTTTCCATCTTTAGATGTAAGCAATTTCTGAGCAATTACAGCAACCAGGCTTTCCGACATCATCGACCTGATCTGTCCCTTCTGACTGGCCGGAAAGATATCAATGATTCTATCTACTGCCTTGACAGCGCTGGAAGTATGTAGAGTCGATAACACCAAGTGCCCGGTTTCAGCTGCAGTCAAAGCCAACGATATTGTTTCCAGATCCCGCATTTCGCCAACCAGTATTACATCAGGGTCTTCCCGCAATGCTGCTCGCAGCGCGTTGGCAAAACTATGGGTTGTTGCCCCCAGTTCACGCTGGTTTATCAGGCTCGATTTTGAACGATGGAAATACTCAACTGGATCTTCCACAGTAATAATGTGACAGCGCCGATTGGTATTAATATGATCCACCATGGCCGCCAGGGTTGTGCTTTTTCCAGAACCAGTGGGTCCGGTGAGTAATACCAGTCCCCGATCTCTCATTGCCAGATTGTTGATTATCGGAGGCAATGCCAGCTCATCGGCTGTCTTAGCGATTTCCGGAATTGTACGGAAAACACCGGCAAGACCACGAATCTGATGGAAAAAATTTACCCTGAAGCGTCCTTTGCCTTCCAATTTAGCGGAAAAATCAATTTCCTTCCGTTCATTAAACATACGAATCTGGTCATCATTCATCACCTGTGGTAGAATCGACAACATTTCTTCCTGCTTCAATTCTGCCATATTCAGCGGCTTCATGGTTCCATTGATCCGTACCATGGGAATGGAACCAACACTGAGATGTAGGTCTGATGCTCCACTGTTCAGAGCATAATTCAATAATTCGTCTATTTTCATTGGGGCAATTATTCTTCGGCATCCTTACCAAAGACACCGTAACCTAGGAACTTGCCCCGCTCAACATCAAAACGGATCTCTTTCCCAGCGCCGCCTACCATCTCTTCCAGACTGGTGGCTTTCAGTTCGTCTGGTAAACCGGAAATATCAAAACTCCATTGACGTAATGTTCCCCGATCTATATCAAGATATTTACCACGTCGTAAATCTTCAACAGAACCAGGCCATTCACCCGTGTCTTGACGATACAATCTTGCATTTTTATATAATGCGCTCAAGGTACTTCTGGCATCTGAGGCACGAGCGCTTTCAACGTATCTGATATAGGTTGGTACCGCGATTGCAGCAAGAATCGCCACGATCACAACTACAACCATAATTTCAATCATCGTAAAACCGGATTGATGGCGTTTTAAGGTCCCTTTCATATCTATTTTCAGCTCCTGTTATTTAAAGGGTCATTTTTTCGGATTCAAATTTTTTCATGTCGACGCGTATTGCGATCGTAGAATTTAATAGTTGTTCAAATAACCAGCAACTTCATAAACAAGATAAATGGATATTGTTTCTACCGCTTTGGAATCATTTCCAGGTCATTGTTAGTGCGCTTATCCGCATTGTATTTTGATAGTTTGAATACATTCGGCAGCATTTTATTTTCAATCCACAAATCACTATCCTGTGAAAAGTAATCCTCAGTGTGAATTTCAACTCCAATCATACCAAATTTGCGGATATTATTCATCATTTCGACGTAACCTGGGTGTTCTTTCGGATTATGGAGGATTCTACAAATCGGAATACTTATTGGTGTACTCAATTAACTTCGCTAAAATCCCCGGTTCACTCATGGAATGGCCGGCATCGGGAATAACCTGGAAATCAGCTTCCGGCCATACGTGATGCAGATCCCAAGCGGTAGTCATAGGGCAAACAACATCATAGCGCCCCTGCACAATAACAGCCGGAATGTGCCGAATCCGGTCAATATTGCGCAATAACTGATCCTCGGACTCCAGAAAACCGCCGTTGGTGAAGTAGTGGCATTCTATTCGGGCAAAGGCCTCGGCAAACCGGTTTTCCCCAAACCGATCAAGCAGTAATTCGTTTGGGCGCAGCTTGCTGGTACTGCCTTCCCAAATACTCCAGCTCCGGGCGGCTGCCAATCTGATTTCGGGATCATCATCCGTTAACCGTTTGTAATAGGCCGCCAGCAAATCCCCTCGCTCAGCTTCCGGAATTGGCTCAAGGTATTTTTCCCAGGCATCAGGAAAAATGTGGCTGGCGCCATCCTGGTAAAACCAGTTTAATTCTGATTTTCGCAACAGGAAAATGCCGCGCAATATCAGCGCAGTACAGCGTTCCGGGTGGGTCTGGCTATACGCCAATGCCAGAGTGCTACCCCAGCTCCCACCAAATACAGTCCAACGATTAATACCAAGCAGTTCCCTGATCTTTTCTATATCAGCTATCAGGTCCCAGGTAGTATTTTCCCGCAATTCGGCAAATGGTGTGCTTTTTCCACAGCCACGCTGATCAAACAGGATCAGGCGCCATTTTTCAGGATCAAAATACTGACGATAGTTTGGTTCAATCCCGCCACCGGGTCCACCATGGAGAAAAACAGCCGGTTTTCCGGTTGGATTTCCGGATTTTTGCACGTGGATTTCATGCAAATCTGACACTTGCAGTTTAAATTCATTAAAAGGTTCAATCGGTGGGAAAAAAGAGTTCATTGCGCTGCTGTTTTTAATTGGGTAAAAGTATTATAAAGAATACAAATAAAATTATGATAGTGCAAGAAATGAAATAAGGGGATTTGGGCAAATCCCCTTATTTCATTAATGATTCGACGATTGTTTACCTATTTTAATTCAGCAACTAATTTAGATACTGTATCTTTCGCATCACCGAATAACATGATGGTATTATCATTGTAAAACAATTCATTGTCAATTCCCGCAAATCCCGGATTCATACTGCGCTTGAGAACGAAAACGGTTCCGGCACGATCCACATTCAAAATCGGCATGCCGTAAATGGGACTAGTAGTATCGTGGCGGGCAGCCGGGTTGACTACGTCGTTTGCTCCAATCACCAAAGCTACTTCCGTCTCCTCAAACTCCGGATTGATTTGGTCCAGATCGTAGAGGTTATCATAGGGTACATTCGCCTCTGCCAGTAAGACGTTCATATGCCCCGGCATACGACCGGCAACCGGATGAATGGCATATTTCACTTTGACGCCCTTGGCTTCCAGGATTTTTTCCAGTTCATGGACCGTATGCTGGGCTTGGGCGACGGCCATTCCATAACCGGGCACTATTACAACCTGACGAGCATTTTCAAATATTACTACCGTATCTTCAGCCTCATACGATTTTACCGGTTTTACTGATGTCTGAGCGCCTTCTCCAGGAGCAAGATCATCGCCGCCAAATCCGGCAAACAGTACATTCCAAACCGTTCGGTTCATTCCCTTGCACATGATATTGGTCAAAATTATTCCACTGGCACCTACCAGCGATCCGCTGATAATCAACGCATAATTGGAAAGTACAAATCCGGTGGCTGCGGCAGCGATCCCGGAAAAAGAATTCAACAGGGAAATAATGACTGGCATATCCGCTCCGCCGATGGGAATTACAAACATGTAGCCCAGCACTAAAGAGATCAATATAATTCCGAGCACATAATTAGTTGTATCGCCGCCGGAGATTACTGAAGTAACCACCAAAACAACAGTAGTAATCAGTAAAAGACTGTTAATTATCTGCTGTCCTTTGAAAAGAATCGGTGCGCCCCGCATTAGCCCCTGTAATTTGGCAAAGGCAACGATGCTGCCGGTGAAGGTGATGCCACCGATGATAATACTGAGCCCGATCGTAGACATTGTAAATCCAGGTATCGTATTTACGCCGGTTGCCAGACGATAGAATTCCGCCGCCGCCACCAGAACCGAAGCGCCGCCACCAAAACCATTAAAAATAGCTACCATTTGTGGCATGGCCGTCATCTCGACCTTTTTTGCCACATAGGCGCCAATTGCGCCACCGATTATTATACCAGTAATAATCAGCGTATAATCAATAACTTCCCGATAAACTAAAGTAGCAATAATTGCTATCAGCATTCCCACTGCAGCTGTTTGATTTCCCCTGGGAGCAGTTTTGGGATGGGATAATTGTTTTAATCCCATAATAAATAATACGGCCGACAGCAGGTAGGCTATCGGAATAATAATTTCTTGAATCATTACCATAGCCGACCTCACTTACGCTTAAACATTTTTAACATACGATCGGTGACCAGAAATCCGCCGACAACGTTAATAGTTGCAAACACAATGGCTACAAATCCAAGTATTGCCGTGATATTAAGATCACCGAAAAATGTCTCTATTCGCAGTTCTGTAAATCCGGCCGCCATGAGAGCTCCTACGATTGTGATTCCGGAAATCGCATTTGATCCGGACATCAATGGCGTATGCAGGGTTGGCGGTACTTTCGTAATCACTTCAAACCCGACAAAAATCGCCAGCACAAATACATAAATCTGGATTAAAAGATCCGCGCTCATGATTCCTCCCTCTTTCGGTCCAGCAAATTCCGGACATGCTCGTTCATGATTTTACCTCCGTGGGTGAGCAGGGTTCCGCCCACAACATCATCTTCCGGATCAATAACCAGCTCGCCATCTTTGATCATCTCCCCCAGTAATGCGGTAACATTCCGGCTGTACATCTCACTGGCATGATAGGACAGCGATCCCGGTAAATCGGTTTCTCCATGGATACTGATACCATAGCGCTCCACTATTTTACCGGCCACAGTCAGTTCACAATTGCCACCGGCTTCGGCTGCAAGATCAACGATTACCGAACCGGACCTCATGGATGCAACCATTTCCTCGGTAATCAGCAACGGTGCCCGTTTACCAAAAATCTGGGCTGTGGAAATCACGACATCGGTGGTAGACAAATGAGCGGCGATGATTGTCTGTTCATGACGGTAAAAATCCTCCGATTGTTCAGCGGCATAGCCGCCGGCAGTTTCGGCTTCTTCCGTAGTTTCCAGGGAGACAAATTCCGCTCCCAGGCTTTCCACTTGCTCTTTCACTACCGGTCGGGTATCGAATACGGTGACCTTAGCACCTAACCGTTTGGCTGTGGCAATCGCCTGTAAGCCAGCAACCCCGGCACCAATTATCAGCACTTTCGCCGGACTGATAGTACCGGCAGCAGTCATCATCAACGGGAAAAATTTATTCAGTGAGGCAGCCGCCATAACCACGGCCTTATAACCTGCTGCTGAACTCATGGCGCTGAGAGCATCCATTCGTTGCGCCCGGCTAATTCGTGGAACAAGTTCCATGGCCAGACTGGTAACACCCTTGGCGGCCAGTTTTTCTACATTATCAATGTACTTGAAGGGACTCATGAATCCGACAATTACTGATTTTTCCGGTAATGGATCAATCAGTTTTAAATTTTCATCATCACTCAGACAAACTAATTGCGCCTTTAAGAAGATATTTCCTTCCTGCATCAGTTGATCATAATTCGATACGATAGTGGCGCCACTATCCTCATAGTCCTTTTGCGTAAATCCAGCTTCAATTCCGGTACCTTCTTGGACCAGAATTTTAGCCCCCATTCTAGTGAGTTTTTTAACGCTTTCCGGGACTAACGCAACCCGTTGCTCTCCGGGAGCGGTATCTTTCAATACTGCGATAGTTAACATGAAACGTCAGCTCCTTGGTTTTGAGACGCAACAACAACTAGCATAAATAATCTTCTCGACGATAATTAATTGATTTCTAATTGTTATTGAATCTCATTATCTTAATATTCTCAACTTTCTAAGAACCAAATGTACATCTAATTCAGTGCATTTCCAATTTTTTGGATGGCAGAAAATATTTTTGAAATCGATTATGAAAACAGGGTTGAATCAATTCAGAAATCACTATTTATAAATGTATAAATAACCTCTTAAAATGCCCCTCAACCGAGAATTTCCGACATATCAGTCTTTCATTCAGTTAATAATTTTCAGGTAATAGTTTCAAGAAATTC
>CAZIJQ010000062.1:0-12726 GCA_964539785.1 uncultured bacterium
ATCCACCTTCAAATTTACGCATATCTTCTTCGTGGAGAAACATATATACTAATTATGACACATTTCCAAACGTTAATGGAATTGATGGGTTCCGCGTGACAGGGTATTAACCAGACGTATAAGCGTGGTATCCGGTAAATTGTATATTTTTCGATGGTGTGGTTTTAGGGTTTCAGATAAGGTTGGGAGTTGGATAGGGCGACCCGCATATTCATTGGTGATCGATGAATGAATCAGCTTAGTGTCGTCTATCAGTTGTTTAATATACTGCTGTTTGGTCAACCATTCACTTCGTTTAAATTCGCTATTTTCCGGTATTATTTTAAGCATCCAACGCTGATCCGGAGGTAATTCCTGAAATTCTTTCAGATTGAATTGTGTGGTGACCGTCAGGAGCGGGTTAATCTCTACCACTTTTCCGGCAAAGGGAATTAGGAGGTTCACCAGTCCGCCTGGTACGATCAACCAGGCAAAGCTGCTATTGACTTCTAACACACTGTTAACGTCTTTGGTGATAATCTGACTGATATCATCCCAAAAAGTAAAGAACAGATCATCCAGACCCATTATAACCAGCTGTCGGCCGATATGCTTGATCCAGATATGGTTCGGATAATACTGTATGCCAGCTCGAAACGAATCAGCCTCGGGCGAATTTATGTTGATCGCTACTGTCCTTGATCGTTTTGGGTACTCGCTTTTCGATTTCTCATCAGGCTTAGTGATTCGGGAATGGAAATCGCAGACGTCGCAGTTGTAGTTAAGTTGACATAATTGATAATCCACTACGCCTGCCTCCATCCAGATGCACTTGACATTTTTTTCAATCATGATTTTTCTGCTGAAAAGTTTGTGTCAGTCACTCAATTTTATTAGCATCGATGAATTCAGCCTGAAACTCTTCCCAGATATCCTCAGGCATTTGCCGGAGAGCCTGTTCCATAAGTTCACCACCATCCTGGAGGATTACCAATTCAGGGTTGTATCCGTATTTTTGGGTGGAAAAGGCAAAGAAATCTTTCAGGCGATCAAATTCCTTTCGAATCCAATCCTCCGCCTTTTGCGCGAACAGCAACTTCTGCATATCCCGTGTCCAGTTTTCCGGTTCGACCCTATAAAGCCAGCCCAGATCATAAAGATTATCACCAGATTCGCCCGGTTTTGAATTGCGTTGTTTGATTACACCGGAGATAGGAGAATATACCTTTAATTGTTTACCATCCTGTTCCAGGACACTCATCACATCCCCGCGATTGATGACTTCACCAGGTTGGCGGACCTTACTGTATTTAATTTGGCCGGTTGTTGACAGCAGAAAATTATCCACTCCGATCCGTGCGGCTCCAGATGGTTCCAGGAAAGCCCAGGAGTGGGTTGGATCCAGAAAGATACCTTTGGGAATACTTTCGGCGATCCGATTAATCGCTGATTGGATTGTAGTAAAACCAATCGCCGGAACCAGCTTGCCAGGTGCATTCAGATATCTCCAGAAAGGTATGATAAGCAGTAGAAAACTAATTACGATTAAGTATTCAACTCCCTTTGTGGAAAATATATCGATGTGAATAAACTCTTCCATGTTTTACCTCTTAATCATTCTTTGAATTGATAATATTGTTGCCGGAACCAACTTTGTTCAAAACCGGCAAGCGGTTGATAATCCAGCGGAAAACCCATATTTCAATGAAAATAATCGTCATGGTCACTACTATTTCCATCCAGGTTGGCACATAGCGCACCACTGCATCCCAATGGAATCCGATTACTGTCACGTTCAGGCGATTAAGAATAATGCCAATCAGGGTTAGCACGGAGGCCAGTTTAACCAGGGCCAGATTTTTCTGCTTGATACTGCTGATGAACAGGATCATGGGCAGTAAGACGAAGCCTACTATCTCCAGTAAATACCAATACCCAAACCTTGTAGATAGCAAGGCCCAGTGTTGATCATGGACTAAAATCAGAATTTTGAGAAAGAGATAGGCGAAAATCGCCCCGGCACAGACTTTGGCCATCCCGAATAACAAGTCATCATGTTTCTTGTGATCATCTTCGGATACTCTATTGGAGAACACCCGGAAAGTTATGGAACCCTCAAAGATTACCATTGACAGTCCGGCAAAGATGCTGGATACAAAGAATAGCACCGGAATGAATTCGGTGTACCACAGGGGATGGATCTTATCCTTGGCCATCAGGTATAGGGCTCCCAGTCCGGATTGGTGCAGGGTTGACAGTGTGATACCGAATATTACCGCCCCGACTGTCAGACTTTTCAGAATCCGCCTGACCCTTTCCATACCCAGCCATTCGGCGATTGCCGGGGAGAATTCAATTAAGGTGGCAAACATGTATAACATGAAATGCCAGGCTACCAGGAATAATACGCTGCTGGTACCGAATGAATTTCCAATGATTGGATTGATTACATTCCAGGGACGACCCAGATCGAGCAATAATGCACCGGCATAGAACAGATAAGCCAGAAATCCGTTCAAGACAGTTACCCGTACAATCGGTTGATATTTCTTAATATTCAGTATATAGACCATAAAGGTCAAAACATAAGCACCTCCAGCAAAGGCTACGCCGGTGACTACATCAAAACCGATCCATAAACCCCAGGGAACGGATTGGGACAAATTGGTCACTGACCCCAATCCTTTCCAGAAACGGATAAAGATGATGATCAGTCCAAGAATTATCACCGGGATGGAAATCAAGTTGAAAGGAGTAAGCAGTTTACCTTTGGGTTTTAATTCACTCAACAGAAACCGGCCCATGCGGCGGGCTGGAGCTACATCAGTGATGATGGTAGTGTCAGCTTGGTTCATGATATTTTCCCCTGGTCTTCAGATTCATCATTTTTAGTCGATTTATACAATCCCAGTAGCATCATTGGCCACAAAACAAAAATGGAAGGTACGCTATATAAAAATCCCTTGGTTAACTCAGGGTAGGATTCTTTTTGAATATCCGTTTTGAAGCCCAGTTCATCGAAAGGTACGGCCGACAGGTAAAGTACCCCGGTTCCACCAGCTTCTTTCTCTCCATAGATATAGTCATGATATTGGTCAGGCGCGGTGCTGATCCTTCGTCGGGCTTCAGTCAGGAGTTCCCGCCGGGTTCCAAACAGGATTGCATCGTTGGGACAATTCTCCACACAAGCAGGAAGTTCGCCTTCCTGCTGACGTGACCAGCACATAGTGCATTTTCGAATACTGGGAATTGGGCTGTCGTATTCAAATTTGGGAATTTCGAAGGGACAGGACACCATACAGTAGCGGCAGCCCATACATTTATCTTCATTCCAGACCACTGGTCCATCGTCCGTTTTATTCATCGCCTTAGTCAGGCAAGCCGCCGCACAGGCCGGTTGATTACAATGAAAACATTGTTTTTTCACGAAGATTTCACCTTGAGAAGTATCATAGCAATTAACCACGGTCAGCTGCTCAGTGGTCAGGGCGCGGTTTATGCCAACTTCAGGATAATCTTCCGGTTCCGATAGATTATTAGCTTCGGCACAAGCGAATTCACAGGCCTGGCAGCCTTCACACAGAGTGGTATCAATCAAGATGCCGTCCATCTCTACAGTTGGTTTAGCTGTTTTCGCTTTGAGGGACTTGACGCCGAGCATGCTGGTTCCCGTAACACCCAAAGTTTTTATAAAATTCCTTCTATTTATACTCATTAGTTAGATATCTCCTGTTGTCCCAACTGAATAATATGCCAATACTGACGATAAGCCTGCTGGGTTTTATTCATAAGTACGATTTGGTATTATTTAGATGGTCAATGTGATTAGTCTAAAAAATCTGACTGGAATTTCTGCCAGGTTTCTGTATTGGAATATTCCAGAACTTTTTCAGCAATCTCACCACCATCTTGCAATATTGTTGCATAGTTGCCAGGTGTTTCATCGTCGCTCATTAAAAACGCGAAAAACTCTTTTAAACGGGCGAATTCTTTTTCCATCCATTTGGATGCCGAGCTGCCTAAAAATAGATTTTTTGTGTCGTTTTCCCAATCTGTCGGTTCTAATTCATAAATCCAGCGATCTTTATAAGACAGACCAAGTGCTTTTTGTGGGCTATTTAAAATATTGGGATTGATTTGCCTTAATTTTCCTGATATTGGAGAAGCGATCGTAAGTTTTTTATCATCCTGCTCAACTTCAAATAATACATCATTCTGTTTTAATGTATCCTTTTGCCCGATAGTGGTAATTCTGGCAACCTTGCCAATGATATGTTTCAGGAAATCATCCAGACCAACCCGGATCATGCCGGTCTCCATCAGATAAGCCCAGGCATGTGATTTGCCTAGATAAATCCCTTTGGGTACAAACACCTTGTTTTGTTTAAGCTGATATGATTCTTGACGGACGATTGGATTTTGCTCAATCACTCGTTTTTTATGTTGATTGCGGTAATATTCGATGCTGAAACAGGCTAAGACGAATAATACCAGTATGATAATACTCATGATATTCTTCCTATTTTTTTCCTAATATATACTTTACAATCTGCGTGCCATTCAAAAGCACTATTTGTAAATGCTATATTAATACCAGTTTGCATGGGAATTATAAAACATTGTTTTTTAGAGAAGTGTTGATAATCACTACACTTTTTAAATCATGCAATGATTAAAATAACTAAAGTTAACAGTTTATGAATGCCGTTGAGAAATTCCACAGTGTAGAAATATTCAACATATACGCGGAGAATGATAAAATAATTCAGATCTACCTTATTGCCCTACCAACAAAAACCGGGCATCCGGGACTTTCGCAAAGGTGAGTAGAATAAATTGAGCGGGTGGATATAATTTTTACAAAATATAAAGATGCCATCCTTCGATGGATGGCATCCCTGCAAAAAGTTATACTGTCAGGCCTACCTATATGATAAACCTGAAAATCAGGTTATACCAGATTTTCGGCTACAAAATCCCAGTTCACCAGATTCCAGAATGCTTTCAAGTAACTCGGACGTGCATTCCGATAATCTACATAATAAGCATGTTCCCACACATCACAAGTGAGCAGTGGTATATTTCTATATCCATCAGTCAGGGGGCTGCCGGCATTGGATGTATTGACAATTTCCAGTTTACCAGCTTTATTTTTTATCAACCAAGTCCAACCGGAACCGAAATTAGTGGCCGCAGAAGTGGTGAATTTTTCCTGAAATGATTCAAATGAACCAAAAGCGTCGTCGATTGCTGTTGCCAGACTTCCACTTGGTTTTCCACCACCATTAGGACTGAGACAGTTCCAGTAGAAGCTATGGTTCCAGACTTGGGCGGCATTGTTAAATAAGCCACCGGCGGGAGCTTTTTTGATTATTTCTTCCAGAGTAAGATCAGCATACTCAGTGCCTTCTATCAGATTATTTAGATTTGTTACGTAGGCATTATGGTGCTTGCCATAATGAAATTCGATTGTTTCTTTAGAAATATGGGGGGCCAATGAATCTGGTGCCCAGAGTAATTCAGGTAATGTGTGTTTCATTCTGATCATCCTTTTATTTAATGGTGCAATTTAAAATATAGCAGGTCAAGGAGAAAATCCCTTGACCCAGTGAATTGAGCCTTAAATTATAATCCTTCAGCGTGATTGTTAAGATAACCGGCGACACCAGCGGCGGTCTCAGCCATGCCGTCTTCACCTTCCTGCCAGCCAGCCGGGCAAACTTCGCCGTGATTCTGGTTAAATGACAGGGCATCAACCATTCGCAGCATTTCATCAATATTTCTGCCCAGAGGTAAATCATTGATTACCGCATGCCGGACAACACCTTCTTCATCGATCAGGAATGAAGCACGCAGGGCAACTTCACCGCCTACGGTAGTATTGAATTCGCGATCATCGGTAGCGATAAATGCTTCTTCAGAATCCTTGAGAACATCATAAGCCCGGGCGATAGTTTTATCGAGGTCAGCTATAATCGGGTATTTTACATTGCCGATGCCACCTTTGTTAACAGTAGTATCTTTCCAGGCCCAGTGACTGTATTTTGAATCCACGGAACAGCCCAAAACTTGTACTCCGCGTTTCTCAAAATCGGCCAAACGATGATCGAATGCGATTATTTCAGTTGGGCAAACAAAAGTGAAATCCAATGGGTAAAAGAACAGGACTACTTTTTTCCCTTTATAATCGGACAATTTAATTTCTTTGAATGAATTATCGCCCATTATTGCTGTTGCTTTAAAATCTGGTGCTGATTTGGTTACTAACATGTTTTCTCCAGTTTAGTTTACTACTTTACAATTTTCACAGATACCGGTCAATTGAAACTGTCCCCCGGTGATTCTGTGGTTACTAATTTTGTTCAGGTTGGAAATCACTTCTTCATGGGAGTGATAAAGATCGAAAATTTGGTTGCAATTATCACAGATGAAATGGGAATGATTCTCAATGTTACCGTCATAATGAATAACATTATTATATCTGAAAGTCTTCAGCGCTTTGGTTTCGACTAATTGATTCAGGTTACGATACACTGTTCCCAGACTTATATTTGGTACGGTTTTACGTGCTTGCTCATAAACCCAGTCAGCCGTGGGATGGATCGGATTTAATTGTACAATCTGTAAGATCGTAGCCCTTTGTCTACTGTAACGCATTTGATTTCCTTTTTGCATGGCCAAAATTAGCTATACAATTTATAATAGTCAATAATAGTAATCATTACTGTTAATATATAATCATGCCGATTAATCCGTTGGTTAGAAAGATGTACAATCAAATTGCATTCCCAATTATCTTTTGGTTAAAAAGATTACGCCACTGTTATAATGTTAACATTATTATTAAACGTTCTTATATTGGTTTAGTGATTTTACTAATACTAAATACCTCTGAAAGTACAAAACTGAATCTTGACTGATGATTACTTTCATCACACTGATTATTCTGACGGTTTTTGGCTGGTTTATTTCATTTTATTTTTATCAGGTTCACATGCAACGAATGCGGGAAGAAGTATGGTGGATGCCAAGAATATTGCGAATGACAGATTGCCGATGTGATGAGATTGTTGATTCTGAATTTGGTCAAACTTTGGGTCATTCGAATGCTTTTTGGGGACTCTGGTATTATTTTAGTTTATTGATTCTGCTCACAGGCAATTGGTTTTATAATTTGCCGTCGATTGGAATACTATTTATTATAGTGCTTTTAGCTTTTGCGCACAGTATTTATTTAGCGTGGGGGCTGTATCTTTTGCGAGTTATTTGTCGACCCTGTTTGGGAGCACATGTATTGAATATGCTAATATTTATAATTCAATTGTATCGTGTTTTTCCTCTGCTGCTCGATAGATAACTAAATATACTATGCTAATAATATCTCAGATGTTAGTTGATGCGGGAACTCTTTCTTCTACTTTCTAAGCGTTTTATCCGGTTTATAAACATTTTTTCTATAATCTTATCATCGTTTAATTTATACCCCCTATGGATATTCCGCACAATTCCTCCTGATGAGATATAATATAATGCAGGAAGTGAATAGACGGCAAATTTGTGACGAATTGTGTCCTCCGGATCTATGGTCATCTGCAAATTCAAATCTAATGTTTCTGCCCATTCGATAAAGTTCTTTTTGTCACCATTGATACCAACGATTATAACGTCCATTTCGGCTTTACCATATTTTATTTGTAACTCATCTAATAACTGGACCAGTCGTCGACAAGTATTGCACCGGGGTGACACAAATATTAACAATACCGGGTGAGGAGGGCGATCCCAATCGGCATGGCCGACTTTTTCTCCAGTTAGAGTTTCGACGAAGAATCCAGGAGCAGGTTTACCAATTTTTACCCCATTTCGGGCATGATAAATGATTGAATTAATGAAAAACCCAACCAATACAGAAACGATAACTAATACAATGATTCCCAGAGTACTCATGTGTCACTCATCCAGCCACATATTAATAATTTCAGTTCCTTTCTTCACTGCCAGGGGTAGCAGCGGTTGGATTTTCGAACTTAAGCCTACATTCATCTCCAATTCCTGGGGTGGAACACCAATCAACACGATTCCTTCCGGCAACTTATCATGCAGTTTTGCTACTGATAATAATTCACTCAAACCGATTTGATGTGATGACATTTTTCTGTGGATGAAAGTCGGAAGTTCATCATCACAATATTTATAAACCTTCAACTCATAATCGATAGGAATCAAGGCGTCAAAGATCAGTAGTCGATCCGCCGACTCAAAATATGGCAAAAGATATATTCCCTGAGTTCCACCATCGATTAATTCCACATTAGGGGGGAATTCATGCTGATCACTGATTTCCCGGACTACTTCAACACCGAAACCTTCATCGCTGAACATGGTATTACCAAGTCCCAGTACAATAATTTTCATAATCTAAATGTCAAAGATATATCTGCTTGATTAAGACAGGGGAGTAAATTCTCCCCTGTCTGGGGCAATTAGGTTGCAGCCTGATTCATTAGAATTATCTGTCTTAGTCGGCATATTCCGGGCATTCTTCCACGCGGTGCTTGTACCCGGTGATAATGGAAGAAGTAGTACTTGAGCGGTCAACGATATCATGTCTGATAACAGCATAGATATGCAGGATCAAGTATACGGGAAATAACCAGGCTACTAAATGATGCATGGTGTGTAGTGCATGAGCGCTTCCGAAAATCAACATTACCCAGCCAAACATAGTATCAACGAAACCACCGGTATTAGTTTCGCCATACATTGCCAGTCCAGTCATAATCATAAATATTGATCCGCAGAACACAAACAGAAAATGTGTCAGCGCTGCAACTGGATTATGCCCGCAATAATTTGGTTCATCCTTTCTAATGAACAGGTAACTGGCCAGTTGATCTTTGAATGGCTGTCCCCACCAGATTGGTTTCCAGGGTCGAAAACCGGCGAACCGGGCATAGCGATCATTTCCAAACAGCGCCCAGAATAGCCTGAACAGAAAATTTGCCAGAAACACAAAAGCTGTGCCGAAATGAATGTATCGGATCCAGGCCATTTGATGATACCAGACTGCCTCGCCTATTGAAGGACTGAATATGGGTGAGGCCATATATAATCCGGTGGAGAATAGAATGGTTATGCAAATGGCATTTATCCAGTGATAAATCCGTACCGGCAGACGCCAGACATATTGTTCTTCGTATAATCTTGCCATTGAAGCCTCCTTATACAATTTTTACCGTTGTTATTTCGTTACCATTCATGTCCATTATGTGTGATGCGCAGGCTAGACACGGATCAAAGGAGTGGATAGTTCGCAAAATTTCCAATGGTTGTTCAGGATCGACCATGGGCGTTCCTTTCAACGCGGCTTCATAGGCACCCGAACGGCCTTTACCATCTCGTGGCGAGGCATTCCAAGTAGAAGGAACCACGATTTGATAATCGGCAATTTTCCGGTCTTTGATGTGAATCCAATGTCCTAACGCACCACGAGGAGCTTCGGTAGATCCAAATCCTTTGCAGTCATCCGGCCAGCGCTCCGGATCCCAGAGAGCATCATCGAAAACTCGGGTATCGCCGGCTTTTATATTGGCAATCAACTGATCGTAATAGTGGCGCATGAAACCGGCCGTCTGCTTGCACTCGATACCACGTGCAGCAGTTCGTCCCAAGGTTGAGAACAGGGCTGCTTTAGGTGCTTTCAGCTGGTCCAGTACATAATCCACTAATCCCACAATTTCATCATTACCTTTGGCATAAGCAATCAAGACGCGTGCCAGTGGTCCTACTTCCATGGGATTGTCTTTCCAACGGGGTGTCTTCAACCAACTGTATTTTTTATCAGTATCGAGATATTTATAAGGCAGTTCAGGACCGGTGTATTTCGGTATGGTTTGACCATTAAAAGGATGGAGTTTTTTCATGCCGCGGTCATATTCATACCAGGAATGAGCAATCTCTTCGGTGATATGCTTGGGGTCCTTGGGATCTATATCATCATACACCGTGCTCAAATCCTTATTCAGGATTGCACCACGAGGCCAGAGGAAAGAGGCCGGATCATTGATATCTGTTTCTGGGAAATCACCGTAGGACATGTAATTACCGAGTCCCCCGCCGTGTAACCAGCCTTTATAGAACCCGGCAATCGCGATTAAATCAGGAATGTAGACCTGATCAATGAAAGTGTTAGTATCATCGATGATCTTCTTAATCATATTCAACTGTTCAACATTGATTACATTCGCACCATCCGGATCTATTGCTGTTGCGACACCACCAATTGTATAATTAGGATGCGGATTCTTCCCACCGAATACGGTATGGATTTTTATGATTTCCTTTTGGAAATCCAATGCTTCCAGATAATGGGCAACGGCGATCAGGTTAACTTCAGGTGGTAGCAAATAGCCGCTATGTCCCCAGTAGGCATTGGAAAATATTCCCAGCTGACCACTTTCCACAAAAGCCGTGAGCCGTTTTTGCAGATCACTGAAATACCCCGGTGAGGATTTTGGCCAGGGTGATATGCTCTGAGCAATGGCTGAAGTCTGTTTGGGGTCGGCACTGAGGGCGCTGACCACATCAACCCAGTCCAAGGCATGCAAATGGTAAAAGTGCACCAGATGGTCCTGGGTCTGCTGGGTAGCATTCATCAAATTTCTGATAATGCGAGCATTCGGTGGTATTGTCGCACCAATTGCATCTTCAACACAGCGTACTGAGGCCAGGGCATGGACGGTTGTACAAACACCACAGATGCGTTGCGTAAAAGCCCAGGCATCGCGGGGATCGCGCCCTTTTAAAATAATTTCCAGGCCACGCCACATGGTACCACTGCTGTAAGCTTCATTAATGACATTATCATTTCCTAAAACTGCTTCTATCCGGAGATGGCCTTCAATTCTGGATATGGGGTCGACGACAATTTTTCTAGCCATAACTTAATCCTCCTTCGCAGTAGTTTCAGCTTGCGAGCGCTTGTTTTTAATAGCAGTGCCGACGGCATGGGCAGCCATTCCGGCGGCTGCGGCTCCTACAGCAACCATTCCAATTTTATCGGCATTGCTGTTTATACCAACGAAGGGTACTTCAGCGAGCCGGGTGTAAAAGGGACCATTGTCCCAGAAATTCGGTTCCGAACAGCCGATACATGGATGACCTGATTTAATTGGGAAACTGACACCTTCGTTCCAGCCAATTCCCGCACAAGAATTGAAAGTGGTCGGCCCCTTGCAACCCATTTTATAGAGGCACCAGCCTTTTTGCGCGCCTTCGTCAGCAAAACTTTCCACAAACATGCCGGCGTCGAAAAATGATCTGCGTGTACATTGATCGTGAATCCGGGTACCATAAAATGCCTTAGGCCGCTTCAACCGATCTAACTCCGGCAGTTTACCGAATGTAAGCAAATGGGTAATTACTCCCGTCATTACTTCAGCAATCGGCGGGCATCCCGGCACATTCACAATGGGTTTGTCGGTAATAATTTTATGTACCGGTTGAGCTCCGGTCGGATTAGGTCGCGCATTTTGTACGCAACCAAATGAGGCACATGAGCCCCAGGCGACGACTGCCATGGCGTCTGCGGCGGTTTCCTTCAAAACATTAGTGAAGGAATCACCGGCGATCATACAATACACGCCGTTGTCTTTGGTCGGTGCATTACCTTCCACGGCCAAGATATATTTACCTTTATATTCCTTCATTATCTGCGTGCGCACCGCCTCCAGTTGATGTCCGGCAGCAGCGCTAAGGGTATCATCATAATCCAGAGAAATCATATTCAATACAATATCAGCAGTTATGGGGTGTGCCGAGCGAATAAATGATTCACTGCAACAGGTACATTCTAATCCATGGAGCCAGATAACCGGGATCCTGGGTTTGGTTTCCATGGCATGAATAATTTTCGGTACCATCGATGCGGAAAGACCAAGATAGGTTCCGATTAGACTGCAGTATTTTATGAAGTCACGTCGTTCGATCCCCTTGGCATTAAGGACATCAGCGAATGTCTCATGCTTTTTCATATTGCCTTCCTTCCTTTTATTTTCTCTATCATCTGAAATTTATTATTTTGGTAAGTAATAGCAGTGTTTGTTATGATCACTAACCTGACATTCATCAGTAAATGACCCATCACATTGCAAACAAACCAAATCCAAAACCTTACTGTGCTTAATTAGATTTCCAATGTACTTTTCTAATAATTTATCAAACTCAAAATGTTCTTCTTCCGAGTAATCTGATAGTATATCAATCTGCAATTGATAACGTAATTGGTCATACTTATTGAGCAGTTGAACACCGTCTTTTTTAATTGATATAGTGACGGCCCGCCGGTCTGTGAGTTGCTGTTGGCGATTAATAAAATTGAGTTTTACCAATCTTTCAACATTTTGACTTATGGCTGCACTGCTGAGACTGAATATTTCGGCCAAGGATGTGACCGACTGAGACCCACTAAGATAGAGGATTTTGAGAATTGAAAGTTGGGTTCGAGAAATGTGATCAGGGCTGATGCTCTTTAATAAGTCAGGTTCAGTGTTTTCCTGAATTATTTGCGATAAAAGGAGGATATTATCGGCTACTTTATTAAGAATTGATTAATCAATAAGCTCCTTAATGATTAACCCCCTTAGTAATAAAGACGACTAAATATAGTTTTAGAGTTGCTGGATTTCAAGGATTATAATTAGTATTTGAACAAATCGCATTGACTCATAAATAAAGTAACTATGGTAA
>CAZIJQ010000063.1:0-12266 GCA_964539785.1 uncultured bacterium
TTATATATAATAATAAAATACATCCTTTAAATCTGGGTGAAAAACAGGTAAGTCAATTTCTAACTTTTCTTGCGGTTGATCGTAAAGTGTCACCATCAACCCAGAACCAGGCTCTGCAATCAATCCTGTTTCTTTACTCACAGATTCTGAAAAAACCGGTCGGCTGGATCAGTGAATATCAACGACCGCGACGTGCCAGTCATATTCCTGCCGTATTCTCGCGCTCTGAAGTTAAGCTGATACTTGAAAATGTAACGGGAATTCAATGGCTCATATTGAGTCTCCTGTATGGTGCCGGCCTGCGGCTGTCAGAATGTCTGCGACTGCGGATTAAAGATATTGATTTTGATTACAAACAAATAATTATTCATGATGGAAAAGGTCACAAAGATCGGGTTTCGCTGCTCCCTGAGCGCTTGATTTCACACTTGAAAACTCAAATCGAAATTGTACACGCAATTCATGATGGTGATCTTAAACAGGGATTAGGCGCAACGGTCTTGCCATATGCGCTAGTGCGAAAATATAAAAATATCGCCCGGGAATTCAAATGGCAGTACGTATTTATTGCCAAAAGCCTTCTCTGGGATGAAGAAAACCAAATGCACAGGCGCTACCATATCCATGGCACTTCGGCCCAAAAAATGTTTAAACGTGCCCTGCGAAAAGCAGGTATCACAAAGCATGGATCAACACATACCTTGCGTCATAGTTTTGCTACCCATTTACTGGAAGATGGTTATGATATTCGCACTATTCAGGAATTGCTGGGGCACAAATCAATTAAAACAACAATGTTGTATACCCATGTAATGAACAAGGGTGGCCTCGGTGTCCGCAGTCCCCTGGATTAACTGCTGCTAATCACTTTTCAGCAACCAATTTCCATTTTCAAATTGCTCACAATTCTGTAGCTTCAGCCATGTCAAATTCTATTGGAATTATCCTCTTCATAATCGGTTTCATCAGTGGTGGTGTTTTGATCTGGTTCGTTCGTCAGCGTGAGATCACCGCTGCCAGCCGCGACCGTGAACAATCGGAAGCAGCCCGGGAAACCAGCCGCAAACAACTGGAAGACGCCTTCGGCAATCTTTCCAAAGCCGCCCTGTCCGAAAATCAGAAATCATTTCTGGAAATTGCCGAAAACCAGTTTAAATCATTGCTTAAATCCTCAGACAATCAGCTGGATGAAAAGAAAAAACTGATCGACAGCACCGTCAAGGATATGAAGACCCAACTGGAGCACCTCAATCGACAGACTTCAGCGTTAAAAGGTCATCTGGAAGAATCTCAGCAGGGAATATCAAAATTGACCGATACCACCGGCCAATTACGCCAGATTCTCTCCAGCTCCCAGGCCCGGGGACAATGGGGCGAACGGATGGTTGAGGATATCCTCAATTTCATTGGACTGCAGGAAGGCATCAATTACCTCAAGCAATCAGTCGAAGGGGGCAATCGCCCGGATTACACCTTTTTGCTGCCCCGCCAAAAACGCATCAATATGGATGTCAAATTTCCCCTGGCCCACTACGAGCGTTTTCTGGCGGCCGAGCGCGATGATGAACGGGATAATGCCAAGAAACAGTTTTTGAAAGATGTGCGGGGCCATGTGAAGGCCATTGCCGGGCGTAATTATATCGATCCGGCCGGTGGAACCGTTGACTATGTTCTGTTGTTTATCCCCAATGAAAGTATCTATGCATTCTTGAATCGTGAGGATAATGAGTTGATCGATTTTTCACTGTCCCGTAAAATAATTCTCTGTTCTCCGGTGACGCTCTATGCAGTATTATCGCTGGTAAGACAATCAGTGGATAATTTTGCCATGGAAGCCCGGGCCGGTGAAATGCAGCAACTGGTTCAGGATTTCAAACAGCAATGGAATAAATTCAATGATAAGATTGATGCCATGGGCAAATCGATACAGACCGTTCAAAATCATTATGATGAACTGTCCAACGCCCGTAGTAATCAACTGCAAAAACCAATGGATAAAATTACCGGTCTGCAACTGGAGCAGGAACCCGGGATATTGGAGGATTGATTAGTGAAACAACTCGGTTTACTTGTTACCGGATTATATTTATTATTTAGCTCGGCTTGTGTAGGTCCCGAGGAATATTACGATGGTTTGCTGGAAAACCTGCCAGCGGTGAATAATACTAAAGAGATATTTACTTTAAACCTGAAAGCGAACAAATACACATTTTCCGAATCCTACGATTTGCAGCTGATTTATATCGATTCGGTGGATATCCTCACATTAGCATTAAATGTTACCGGCTACAGCGGTAATGACACTGCGGTAATTGAATTGATCGATCAATCGAATGACAGTTCAATCCCAATTAAAATTTTTAGTAATGGCATTGATAATTTTTCATTTTACACCGCAACTATCGCTCCCACAGTAGTCAAATTTTCTGGTGACAATTTTTCCGGCAACATTGATTTTAGTCTGTTGAAATCCACCGACAGTCAGGGTCCATTCTATGGTATTGATCAGAATTTTCCGGTTACGATTCAGGGGAATTCCAACTTCAGTTATATCCTCGATGCCAATCAATTCACATTTGACCACACTTATTCCAGCTCAATTGATACCACCGATACGAACAGCGTTTTATATACCAGCCTGTATATCAGTAGTTATATCAGGGAGGGTGGAACCGGTATGATCGAAATTTTTGATGCCGGTGATATACTCATCAGACAATTGCCGATAGCAGACGATGCAGTGTTATTTTATGAAGACACAATCAGATATTTTCGTCCGGCTGAAATCAGAATCGTAGGAAACAACCTGACGGCAGCAATCGAATTCATTATGTCGAAATAATATGAAATTTCGGTGCTGGCTGGCGTTGTTGATAGGGGGAATTTTAATGGGTCAGAATACTGATATGATTGCACCAACTCAATTTGAATCAGATATTTTTCCAACTGAATCTGGAGATATCCGTTTGACCTTTATTGGTCATGCCAGTTTGATGATTCAATATAATGAAAATATAATTCATATTGATCCAACGATGGGGGAAGCCGATTATTCTAAATTTCCTGATGCTGATTTGATTCTAATAACTCACAGTCACTTCGACCATCTCGATGGTACTGCAATTGATAACATTAAAAATGAAAATACTCGTTTGATTTATAGCGCTGATTGTGAAGACCGTTATCCCGGTGGAAAACTATTGGCAAACGGTGAGATTATCATCTTGGACTGGATCACGGTTGAAGCCGTACCGGCCTATAATCTAGTGCACAAACGGCCGGATGGAAATCCGTTTCATCCAAAAGGTTCCGGTAATGGGTATATTATTTCTATCAGTGATCTGAGGATTTATATTGCCGGTGATACTGAGAATATTCCCGAAATGAAGGTCCTTGAAAATATTGACATTGCTTTTTTGCCCATGAACCTGCCCTATACCATGACGCCGGAAATGGTGAGGGACGCTGCTATTGCATTTCGCCCGAAGATACTCTATCCCTACCATTACGGAACCACTGATCCCCAGAAACTGGTGGAATTGCTGAAAAAGGATGATGAAATCGAAGTTCGTATTCGACAGCTACAATAATTGCCCGAATTATAATCTCACTTAATTTATATCAATCACTCTCCCAGGCCGGACACAATAATTGTTTGTAATCGCACCAGTCGCAATGTCGTCCGGTTTTGCAATCAAAATCCCGGTTGGTGATCCCGGCCACCACTTGATCAATTTTTTGGCGGAATTCCAGCAGTTCATCGTTAGTAAAACTATGAGATCGTTCCGGCTCCATTTCTTCCCGCAGGAAGAGCAGGCTGGCTGCTTTGGGCAACCCGCCGGGCACCTGTTCTTTTTGCTGGCTCAGGAACATGCAATAGACTGCCAATTGTAAACTTTTATTGGCCTTGGTGGGATTCTTTGAGGTTTTGTAATCGATTACTTTAATCCCGCCGTCAACCGCATCAATGCGGTCAATCATTCCCCGGATCGAGCAACTGTCCAAATCAAAATTAAATATTAATTCGGTTGCTAAAACGGTGGGTGGATTGGCCTGATAAAATCGGAAATAATTGCGCAAAATCTGCTTGCCCTGATCTTTAAAACTGGTTTCCCGGGATTCATAGTCAAATCCTTCCGAACGCCAGAATCGTTCCAGCAAATCCAACAGATCCTGTTCCGTTTGATAATTTTCCATGTGAAAATATTCCAGTACCTGGTGGATAATGCTGCCAAATGTCAACTGGGGCTTACTGGCGGTTTCCGGTACCTTATCAATATATCCCAGACGATATTTAAACGGGCAACTGGAGTAGGTCTCAATGGCGCTGGCCGAGAGGGTGGGGCGGTCCGGGATTTCTGGAACAACTTCCGGGCTTAATTTTCCCCACAGCTCGTGTTCCCAGGCAGTCGTTCCCCAGTTGATTTTAGCATTCCGGGACAATTGGGCGATTCGGTCCAGTGCCTTCAGTAAATCTTCGGCAATTTGAAATTGTTCGGCCGATACCGCCGAATTCAGGCGCTGCTCGTATTCAACGCGAATATCTTCATAGGTTGGGTGATCGGATTGGCTATTCTGATCTTCTTCCATTGCGATCCTCCGGATCAGCTTCGTTGGTATTTCTTTGATAAAAGGTGAAGTTCGCTTTTCGGGCGCCAGCATGACCAGTTCAGCTCGGGCGCGTGTCAGCGCTACGTAAAACAGCCGACGCTCTTCCCGGCGGTGCTGATCGCGCGGGTCTCCGGAACTGGCCATCGGAATTGGCGACCATTCCGTTGGTGGTGTGTCCAGCAATTTATTACCACAGTAATTAAGCGGGAAACGCTGGGTCTGATTGTAGGGAATTATTACTACCGGAAATTCGAGACCTTTTGCTCGATGGATAGTCATTACTTTCACCGCTGATTGACGCCGGTTAACGTTGGGCTCCACGGCTGGAATCGAATTGGCCTGCGCCAGGGTAGTGATATAACTAAGAAATCGTTTCAGCGAATTATTATGAAAATAGCGGCGACTGAATTCCTGTGAACGATTAATCAGCTCACCGGCATTGGACAGGGCAATTCGGTCAATATATTCATATCGTTTGGCGTAGGGTCTTAATATTCCGGTAACAGCACAGATTTCCCACACCATTTCCCCGGCGGTTTTTTTCATAACCCGCGCCTGGTGCCGCAATTCTTCAATTAGATTGATCATTTTTACCAGTTCGGGATTCCGGGCGATTTTCCCGGTCTCCAAATCGGTTTTAAGTAATTCGTAGCGACTGCTGTAATCCCGTCTGGACTGGGCAGAATACCAGGTTTGCGCAACTGTAGCCCCAATCGTTGTTTTAAGAATACGAAAGAGAGCGCTGTCAATTTTAGCGCCGTCAGCCACGACTTCGCACCAGGCCAGAATATCTTTGATAATTGGTACTTGGAAATATTCGGTCAGGAAAATGCTCACCGGCTGATGATATTTCTGCAACTGGGTGGCGGCTTCCCGCGCCTGATTTCGAGTTCGGCACAGGATTGCAATATCTCCCTGGCGGTAGCCATTATTGAGATAATTTTCTACAATCCGGGGTAGGTTGGAATTTTGGGTAGTGGTTGATCCGTAATAAACTGTTGGCTGATTTCCCGATTTGCCTGCTGGATTAGTCAGGATTTTTGGCTGGCGTTCGGGATTATTGGCAATAACGGCGTTTGCCGCATCGAGAATCGCTTGCGTCGAACGATAATTCTTGGCCAGAGCAATTTCAGCATATTCGTGATAATGGCTATAGCGCTTTTTGAAATCGCTGATATTATAAGCGCTGGCACCACGAAAACTGTAGATCACCTGGTCATCGTCACCAACCACCGTAATGCTGCCGGATTTTTCCGCCAGCCGTCCCAGGATTTCATTCAATGCGAAATTATTATCCTGGAATTCGTCAATAATGAGGTGCTTGTGCCGGCTTCGCAAAGTCGCCAGAATCTGCGGTTTCTGCATCAGATCCCAGCATTGCTGGATCATATCACCGTAATCCACCAATCCGGCCGATTTTTTCCATTCGCTGAATAGACCGTAAATACGCAGTAAATCCTTTAGCTGAGCTGTTTGCTCAGCATCTTCCTGGACAGGTATGGTAATTTCATCCGGATCGATCAATTGATCGCGCATTTTATTGATGAACGGCAGCATTGAGTCAGTTACCGCTTTGATTGGGTCCAGGGGGAATTCACGGGATCCAAACGGACCCAATTCATCGAATCGATCTAACAGCAGATATATGGCGTCGCCTTCATCAATCAAACTTGGCTGTGTGTCCGCTGAAAAGCCGAATTCCTTTACTACGGCATAGCAAAAGGCATGGAATGTTCCCACAATCAGGGTATCGGTTTTAGTGCTCACTTCTTTGACGATGCGGTCCTTTAATTCTTCGGCGGCTTTTTCGGTGTAGGTTATTGCCAGCAGATTTTCCGGCGCGATTCCAAAATGTTCCAGCAGATATATGATTCGATGCAACAAGGTGGTGGTCTTGCCGGTTCCGGCACCGGCGATGATCATCAATGGTGCCGGGGGATGGCAAATAGCTTGTGATTGTGAATCGTTGGCGGTGAATTTTCCCCGTGAATATGGCATGATTAAAATTACAGACGCACCGTAATCATGAAAATCATTTATTATTAAATAATGCCAACAGTTCCCGTTTCAGCCGATTTCCAGCTTTCAATTATAATAAATAGTTTTTAACCTTTTTTATGACTGCGAGTCTAATTTGGCATAACTGAATGAAAACCGATCATGAATTCATTAAAATATTTCAAAATGGCAGCCAATCAGCGTTCAACGATTTGGTATGTCGCCATCTACCGCAGGTTTATGGTTTTTTTGCAAGATTCACTGGTGATAAAATGGTCGCCGACGATCTGGCCCAGGAAGTTTTTCTCAAATTATATAAAAACCTGGCAAAATTCCGTTTCGAAGCCGCGTTCACGACTTACTTATATCGGATTCAAATCAACATTGCCAATACCCATATCCGACGGAACCGCTGGAAACATTTCTTACATTTGGACCAGGTTCCGGAACGAACTGACACCGATGATCCGCAGGAGACTGGCTGGGCCAAAGCTGAACTTTGGACTGCAGTGGCGGGTTTGCCAAAAAAACAACGGCTGGTTGTCATGATGCGAATTTCACAGGAATTACCGTTCCGGAATATCGCCGATATTTTAGAAATGTCCGAAGGCTCAGCCAAAGTCAATTATCAACATGCCCTGAAAACTTTAAAAACTCGTGTGGAGTTGATTAAATGAATTATGAATCCAGGTTAACGGAGATCACAGCCGGTAATCACACTATTCCTGATAGTGACGATTTTATCGAACGCTTGCATACCCGCCGTAAAAAAGCAGCGGTGCAGCTACAACAACGGAAATCCGGTGTAATGGCGTTGGCATTAGTTGCTCTGGTGACCATTTTCAGCCAGCTACAAATCAATTCAACCACGAGTCGATTGACGTTTCTTGAAGAAAATTACGTCTCTGCCGAAGACTTCGCGATCAGCGAGCAGTTTATGGATGAAACCGCATTATTTCTATTAAATCAGTCCGATGATATCTGGGCTACACTGGAATTTTTTGATGATATCGATTATAATTTCTCTCAATTTGAAAAGGAGCAACTGAAATGAATAAAATACTAAGCCTGATTATCTTTGCCGGGCTCACTGTTGCAGTAGTCGCTCAGGAAGCACCCAAACCACCTGCACCGCCGGAAAAAGCTCGTCAAATGGAAATGATGGCAATTTGGCGTTTGACTGAAAAATTAAAATTGACCTCAGAACAAGCTGAAACATTTTTTCCAATGATGCGCGAGCACAAAGATCAAATTCGACTTATTGATCAAGAACGTCGCGAATTAGCTTACAGCATGCTTGAAAAGGCTGAGCGCGGTGAAAATATTTCGGATAAGGAATTTCGTAATCTGGTGGATGAAATAACCGGATTGGGAAAGCGTAAAATTGATATTCACGCAGATTACATAAATAAACTGGAAGGTTTGTTAACGAATACTCAGCGCGTGAAATTATTGGCGTTTGAAGATCAATTTAGAAAAGAATTGAAAAAAAATGTTTTTGATCGACGTACCAAAGCAGAATATAATAAACGTTTGATGGGCAAATATAAACGTGATGCCAAACGGTATTAACTACAGGAATTAAAGAGGAGTACTATAATGAAGAAAAACATCTACTTTTTCATTTTTGCCAGCTTGTTATTGATCATCGGTTGTGAGGATGCGAATGTTGAGACTACCAATATCGAACAGACGTTGCTGTCACTGATAGATGGCGATGATGCCCTGGGTTTGGACGGCTTTGATGATGGCGATGCTATCGAAGGAGACTATGAATCCGGGTTAGAGCAGGAGGGATTGTATAAAATACTTGGTGACACTCTGGATCCGGAAAGCGATATTCGAATTCGCTTTGGAAAGTGGATTACTGGAGTAATTCGGGATGTTGAGTTCACTGATCTTGACAGCGATACGGTAATTGGTACCATTACAAAAACCATAACTGGTTTTTTCAAAATAGTTGCGCTTGATACAATAAATGATGATACTACTGTCTGGGTCAAAGATTTCACAACAGATTTTGTCCGCAAAGTCCGCTTTGTCCAGGTTGATACTGTGGCCAGTGATAGTAGTGACGGTTGGAGGATCAATGCAATTTCAATAGGTGTAGGCATAACCGGAAATAAAGTCGATATTGAAAAAATCGAATATTTCATACCGGATGGAGCAGTCCCGTTGTATTCTTTTGAAGGTGATGTTACAAACCATTTCATTGCCCGAGATGAAATTCCTACATTCGATGCCTGGCGTAATATCCGTACCGAGGTAACAATTACTAATTCAGGACCGGAATTTCCCTTCCTCAGTGGTGAAGCCGTTGCTCTGCATTATGGTCATAAACGAGGCCAAAAGGGACGCCGTATCATGAATGATATGGGATTATTCTTCGACACAACGGCTCTGGATAATGTTTTTACCACGTTGTGGCGGGTTCATGGACCAGGACGACATCCCCAAGATAATCAGCCCCTGCAACGCCGGACCTTCCGTGGTTTTGCGGATGTAATTGATTTTGGCTCCCTGTATTCAGAAGATGATGCAGTTCATTCTGTGTTTTGGGCTTTGCCATATCGCAGCTTGCGTAGTAATTAAACCACAGATTAGGCAAATTAGTTTAATTCCAATTAACCTTGCGAAAGTTTCAAACTTTCGCAAGGTTTTACTATTGCTGGAACCCCTCTCTCTCGAGACGAAGCGCACTAATTGGGTTGCAACGCGGGAGCGATTCTGACCAGTGAATGTGAGAACATTGCAGTTAGAGAAAGGTGACCATGCCATTTTCATTGTCCAACGGAGATTCCTAACTACAATTTCTGAGGTACCGGGAAGCACGCTGAACAACATTGCTCGATAGCCCACAGGTCTTCTGCCTGTCCGCCGTACTATGTACTAAGGAAGGCGGGCGAAGGGGGATAAAATATATGTCGATATTGCAATAAAAAGCTTTCCTTTGAATAAAAGGATACCAGTAACTTCAAGTCTTGTTTTAGACCAGTTAATATAGAAAAAACACGAAAAAAGGCCAATTAATACACACCCCAAAGAGGTGCCCGATGTACGATATTATTGAAGCACGATTTCTGGCCCAGGACATCAAACTGTTTAAAATTTACTCCCCTCCAATCGCCCGTAAGAGAAAAGCCGGACAATTTTTGATACTCCGGGTATCTGAAACCGGCGAACGGATTCCGCTGACTATTGCCGATTCGGATCAGGAGCAGGGAACAGTAACGATCATTGTCCAGGGTATCGGAAAAACTACCAAAGAATTAAACACCCTTGAAACCGGCGATCAAATCGTTGATGTGGTTGGTCCGCTGGGAAAACCGTCAGAAATTGAGAAATTCGGTACGACCGTCAGTATTGGTGGTGGTGTCGGTACAGCCATTGCCTATCCCACGGCAGTCGCCCTGAAAAAAGCCGGTAATCATGTTATTACCATTAACGGGGCCCGCTCCAAGGATATGGTTATCCTGGAAGACGAAATGAAGGCGGTCAGCGATGAAGCTTACATCACTACCGACGATGGCAGTTATGGAATCCATGGATTTGTAACGACCCAATTACAACAATTAATAGACGATGGCCGCCAGTTAGATTTCGTGCTGGCAATCGGTCCTATCCTGATGATGCGGGCGGTGGCTGAAGTTACGCGCCCTCATGGGATTCATACAGTTGTCAGTCTGAATCCGATCATGGTTGACGGCACCGGTATGTGCGGTGGCTGCCGGGTTCAGGTCGATAATAAAGTACAATTTGCCTGTGTTGACGGCCCGGAATTTGACGCTCATAAAGTAGATTTTACCAATTTGATCAATCGTAATCGCGTTTATTCCGATCACGAACAGAGATCACTGGAAGCCTATCAGCATCGCTGCAACCTGACAAAACAGGCCGATGACCTGGTAGCTAAATCCAATTAAATGAAAAAATTGAGATAATCATGGCAGAGTTTCTCCTACCGAAAGAACGTATGAAAGTGGCGCGTCAGATAATGCCGGAACAGGATCCTACAATCAGGGCGCGAAATTTTGAAGAAGTAAATCTGGGACTGACAAAAGAACAGGCAATTTTAGACGCTCAACGTTGTTTACAGTGTAAGAAACCAACCTGCATGGACGGTTGCCCGGTTGAAATTGATATTATCGGTTTCCTGGAATTGGTAGTAAAAGAAGATTTTCTGGGCGCCGCTAAAAAGATCAAGGAAGATAATGTTTTACCGGCCGTTTGTGGCCGGGTTTGTCCCCAGGAAACCCAATGTGAAGCCCTATGTGTTGTGGGGAAACGATTCGAGCCGGTTTCCATTGGCCGTTTGGAGCGGTTTGTGGCCGATTATGAAATATTTGAAGGGGTAACCCCGGAAAAATCGTCGGCCCCGAAAAAAGGTAAAAAGGTAGCTATCGTTGGCAGTGGTCCGGCCGGATTAAGCTGTGCCGGTGATCTGGTGAATATGGGCTATGATGTCACCGTTTTTGAAGCCCTGCACGAGCTGGGCGGGGTACTGGTTTATGGGATCCCGGAATTCCGGTTGCCGAAAGATATTGTTCGTAAAGAAGTCGATAATATGCGCAAAATGGGCGTGGAATTCAAAACCAATGTCGTAGTTGGCGCAACTTATACCATCGATGAATTGATGCAGGAGGAAGGCTACAGTGCTGTATTTGTGGCCGTTGGCGCCGGACTGCCCTGGTTTATGAATATTCCCGGTGAAAGTCTGGCCGGTGTTTATTCGGCCAATGAATTTTTGACCCGGGTGAATCTGATGAAAGCCTATAAATTTCCCGAATACGATTCGCCTATTCTGGATTGTGCCGGTAAACGGGTTGCGGTATTTGGTGGCGGCAATGTGGCCATGGATGCCGTGCGTACTGCCCAGCGTTTAGGTGCCGAAAAAGCAGCAATCTATTATCGTCGTTCCGAAGCAGAAATGCCGGCGCGGGCGGAAGAAATTCACCACGCCAAGGATGAAGGGGTAATATTTGAGATCCTGACAACGCCCATCGAATTTCTGGGTGACGAAAACGAGCGTCTGCATTCCATGAAATGCATTCGCATGGAATTGGGCGAGCCGGATGCCTCCGGGCGCCGTCGCCCGGTACCGCTGGAGAATTCGGAATATATAGAACCGGTTGACATTGCCATTGTATCAATTGGCAATGGTTCCAATCCGCTGATCTCGCAGACCAGTCCCGATATTGACACCAATAAATGGGGCAATATTATTGCTGATGAAGACAGTATGCGCACTTCCAAAGAAGGCGTATTTGCCGGCGGTGATATCGTAACCGGTGGCGCCACGGTGATTCTGGCCATGGGTGCTGGTCGAACAGCCGCACGGGGGATTAATGAATTTCTCGAGACTGGTAGCTGGTAGAAGATATTAAGGATGACATCCTTGTCAATAGTCAATCAAAGAGTCCGCAGTTTAGTGGGCGGTTAGTGTTTTTATTGATTATTAGGAGATTTGTTGCGTTTATACTTATCCCATGATTTGTGTAATAGTAACGTTAATGACGTCGCTGATAGGGAAAATATTATTGCTTCGTTTATTTCACCGGATTTAATCCAATAGTAATATCCTAGAAAATTACGGACACAACTCGCGCATTGACTCATAAATAAAGTAACTATGGTAATATTTACAAACAGTCGTTGCC
>CAZIJQ010000064.1:0-2727 GCA_964539785.1 uncultured bacterium
TTTGATCGAGAACAAATATTGATATCGCTGGGATTGGACCCCGCAAAAAACACGGTGGTATTTGCGCCAACTTATAAACCAACCTGCATATACGAAATCAAGGATACGATTTTTGAAGCGACTAAAGAATATAATTTAATTATCAAACTCCACCATTATGCCTGGTCCGGTAAATTTGCTCGGCACAGTCAACATCGCATATTTGAACGACAAATTGCCAAGTATCCCAACGCCGTTCTGATACCCCAATCTAACTATAATATTCTCCCATTGCTTTACGTTGCCGATACCCTTTTATCTGAGGCATCCGGGGCAATCACAGAATTCCTCGCAACCGGGAAAATTGGTATTATTTATAATCTTAATCATAATCGCTTAAAACATTCTGATGGTGAAAATTTACTGACCTTGAATAACCGGGAATATCTCAAAGAATCTTTTGTTCATATTGATAATCCCGATGAATTGGAGTCAGGGATTTACGAAGCCATTAATCCGGATTTAGCCCGACTGGAGGCAGCCCGGCGGGATCGCGACCGGTTTTTTTACAAATTGGATGGACTGGCTGCCGAAAGAACAAAAATTGAAATCGAACGCTTATTTTCAGAAGGTACCCATTTCAATCCTATTAAATAACCAATCAATTATAGGGATATTATCATCAGAAATTGTAACGAATTTTTACTCCTTTTACTCGCATGCTATTAATAACGGAATTTAAATTTTTACCGCAAAAGCATAGACATAATGCACAGATTGCTGAAATCTAAATTTATTGATTTACCCAACCTGTTGAATTCCATTTTGAAAATGGTATTAAGCAGATGAAATCCAAACCAATTTTCCTAACAAAACCAGCCATAAATGTCAAATTTTCAATTACTGATAATGACTGCATTAACCCCGTTTTCATAAAAGGAGTATCCCAATGAGTGTAGATCTGAAACTTGAAAATCTGGATAAATTATTCCCGGATAACTTTACTCAGGAACAAGTTGCGAAAGCGAAAACCCTGTTTCTTAAACAACTGGCGTTGACTGCTCATAAGTTCTATGGCGGTAAAATGCAGACCGCGCCCAAAGCCGGTGTATTCGGTTTTAACTGGTTTAACGTTTGGTACACACCTGGTGTATCAAAAATTTCTACCACTATCAGAGATGATAATGACACCAGTTTCGATTTGTCAAACCGAGGTAACCTGGTTGCTGTGGTGAGTGACTCCACCCGCGTATTGGGCGATGGTAATTGTACTCCTCCCGGTGGTCTGGGTGTAATGGAGGGTAAAGCCTTTTTAATGAAATACCTCGGTGGTGTTGATGCAACTGCCCTGTGTATGGATAGCCGTAATGCTGATGGTGAACATGATCCGGACGTGATCATTGAATTCGTAAAACGACTCCAACCCAGTTTCGGCGCTATCAATCTGGAAGATATTTCGCAGCCAAATTGTTATAAAGTACTGGACACATTGCGGGAAGAATGCGATATCCCGGTCTGGCATGATGATGCCCAGGGTACCGGCTCAGTTACCGTTGCCGGATTAATAAACGCTTTAAAAGTGGCTGGCAAGGAAATGGGCGCTGTGCGCATAGTAATGCTGGGAGCCGGCGCTTCCAATACTACGATTGCCCGCCTGATGATCAAAGCAGGAGCCGACCCGCAGAAAATGGTTCTGTTTGACTCAAAGGGATCATTGAGCACCAATCGTGAAGATCTCAAAGCCGATCCTCGTTTCTATCGCAAATGGGAACTTTGCGAATCGACCAATCCAGAAGCTTTTCCGGACATGGCAACGGCCTGCAAAGGCGCTGACGTCTTGATCGCCCTGTCCAAACCGGGACCGGACACGGTCAAACCGGAATGGATCAGCGTAATGGCCGAAAAATCGATTGTTTTTACCTGTGCCAATCCGGTACCGGAAATCTACCCCTACGCCGCCAAAGAAGCCGGTGCTTATATCGTAGCTACCGGTCGCGGAGATTTTCCCAATCAGGTTAATAATTCCCTGGGATTCCCGGCCATTCTAAAAGGTGCTTTAATGGTGCGAGCACGCAAGATTACCGACGAAATGGCCATTACAGCCGCTCGGTCATTGGCACGGTTTGCGGAAGAAAAAGGACTTAGCTCAGAGTACATTATTCCAACGATGGAAGAAGCCGGTGTATTTCCTTACGAAGCAGCCGATGTAGCTATGCAGGCTATCAAAGATGGTGTCGCCAGAATTGAAATGACTCGGGAAGAAGCCTATGCCAGCGCTGAAAAAGATATTACCTATGCCCGTAGTATGACCGACAATCTGATTGCCAATGATTTCATCAAAGAACCACCGACTGAACTGATTGAAGCCGCTTTGAAATCCGCGATTGAAGAAGTCAGTTAATTCTTGATTAATATTATGTAAGGGCACAGCGCGCTGTGCCTTTACTATATTTTACTCCACTCCCAACTGCCACAGCAGAAAAGAAATCTGGTCGGTACGGCTTTCAATATCTTTGCTGGCAGGCTTGCCCTTACTATGACCCGCGTTGCTTTCGTAACGCAAAATTATTGGTCGGTTGCCGGTGTTTTTCTTTTGTAGCAGGGCGGTCATTTTGCAGGCGTGCATAGGATCAACCCGGGAATCATATTCACTGGTGGTAAACATGGTAGCCGGATAATCGGTATATGACTTGACATTATGGTAGGGTGAGTAAGTGTAAATAAATTTGAACTGCTCAGGATCATCCG
>CAZIJQ010000064.1:2827-11862 GCA_964539785.1 uncultured bacterium
ACATTATGGTAGGGTGAGTAAGTGTAAATAAATTTGAACTGCTCAGGATCATCCGCTGAACCAAATTCCGGTATCCACAAGCGGGCAATACTGAATTTGTGATAACGAATCATATCCAACAGTGGCACCGCGCAAACTGCTGCCTGCCATAAATCTGGACGCTGAGTGATCGCTGCACCAACCAGTAATCCCCCATTGCTGCCCCCCATAATCGCCAATTTACTTGAACTGGTATAATTATTTTCAATTAACCATTCACCAGCAGCAATAAAGTCTGAATAACTATTCTGTTTTTTCTCTAACCGGGCAGCTTCATGCCAGTCGCGGCCGTATTCGCCTCCGCCCCGGATGTTGGCAACGGCGTACGCTCCACCAGCCTTGAGCCAGGGAATAACGGTTTTGCTGAAATATGGATTTAATGAGCTATCAAATCCACCATAACCATAAAGCAACGTGGGGGCATCGCCGGTAAAAGACAAATCCTTATCATGGATAATAAACATCGGAATTGCAGTACCATCCGGCGAGCTATAAAACACCTGTTTCACAATATATGGCGTCAGGTCCACCACCAACTCAGGTTGGTTGTGAATACTGAGTTGATCGGTGAACAAATCAAAATGGAAAATTGTCGGTTGATAGGCAAATGATTCAAAGTCAAAGAATAGATCGTATGAACGAGGCTTGCCGCTAATCTTATCGATTGATCCCATTGTTGGCATGGGGATTTCCCATTTTCGTTTACCATCCAGGGAATACATCCATAAATGGGAAACCACATCTTCCATGGTAACCACTGCTAACTGGCCATAGGTAAAAGTAAATTTGTCCAACCGGGCGGCTGATTCCGGGATAATCTCGTGCCAGTTTAAAAGCTCAAGTTGGTCAATTCGCGTCCGCATAATTTTAAAGCGTGGCGCGTTAAGATTTGTAAGCAGGTAAATTTCGTGATCAAAAATATCCGCTTCAAATCTGCCATCTAATCCCACCGCCAAAGGCAATAATTCAGACGGCTTATTTATGGGCATTAGATACAGATCATTAATCGTCCAATTTATCGAAACTGAAATAAACAGGTAATTATTGTCTGATGAAGGATAGGCATCCACCCAGTCTTCTTTCCCCAGGTCAGCGCCAAAGATCATGGGATCTTCACGCCAGGTTGTATCGGTAATGTCGTGGTAATATAACCGCCGGAAATAATATTCATCGCCTTCCGGGACCGTACCGGGTTCGGGATAGCGTACATAATAAAAACCAGTTTCATCAGGTAGCCAGGCGACCGAACTGGCCCTGGTATATGGAATTGTCAAATGTAAATCTTCCATTGCATCAACAGACCTGATTTTCAGATTGCTGATTTCCGAACCTCCCGGAGAATAGCCATAAGCCAGGAATTTTCCAGTAGGTGAAGGATAGTCCCAATCCAACCCCACGGTTCCATCAACACTGAATGTATTCGGATCAAGGATAATTTGTTCATCAACACCGGGATAATTATCGGTAAAATACATTACCGGATGATTTTGCCCCTGTTTTTGGCGAGTATAAAAATAACGCTGGCCATATATAAACGGAGTTGACATCGAGGGCATGGAATAAAGTTGCGAGATAGTTTCTTTGATTTCTGCGCGGGCTGGCAATGAATCCAATATTGATCGGCTAAAGACTGTTTGCTGCTTAACCCAATCTACCGTAGATGAATCGCTACCATTTTCCAGCCAACGATAATCATCCGAAATGCGAATGCCGTGCAATTCATCGATTACCGTCTCAATCTTTGATTCCGGATATTGCCACTGGGCTAAAATGCCCTCCGCCATCAATAGAATTAGAAAATATTTTAAAATTCTGGTATTTACATTCACAAATTTTCTCCGGTATTACAGGAAATAATTTAAGATAATTTCCATCAGTCTGTCCGCTGTTTAATTATTCTAATTTTAGAGTCTGTTTCGCTTGCTTGATATATTCTACCACTTTTAAAATCAGGATAACAAGGTCTTATTATAATAATTCAATTCCTGACAAATTGCGCAAATACTGTAGAACTGATAGACAAAATTATAGCATAAAATTTCAATTTAAAGATTTTTCTATTACATTCAACCAACCCATTAATCCAACCTTTCAACTGGTGCCATAAATGAAGAAATACAATCTACTGCTACAAAATATTCCTGATTTTGTATCGCATCTGCAAGCACAGGGCGAAGTCCTTGCTCCGCACAAGAAGGGGGATAATTCATTCAGCTTTGACAAAGTGACCAATGCCAATAATGTAATATTGGACTACAATCGGACATTACAATCGATCAGGAAGTTTTTCCTGCCGCCGACCGAACGCCTGCTGAACTATTCCCTGAATGAAAATACGTTCACTAAAGTGGAAATTGAGAATAATCAAAGAATTTTTCTCGGGGTTCATTCTTATGACATGCAAGCGGTACTGAAATTGGATTTCAATTTCAGTGATCGTATGCCAGAAGCAAATTATTTGAAACGGCGTGAAAATTGTACTTTTATCGGCATTTCTTTCGAGCCTGATGATTTTCATTTCAGTCGATCTGTAGGAATCACTGTTGAAGACACTGAAGGATTCGATCTTTTCCTAAATCACCATGAAAATGGTTATGAAGTTCAGGTTTTGACCGAGCGGGGTGAGGAAATCATCAAAGGTTTTAAAGCTCTGGGGAATGCGCCGAAATTGGCGGAAACCAACCGTCAATTCAAAAATAAAATCAAATTTAATTATAATCGTTTGCCCGAGGTAATGGAACAATCCTGGAAGTCACCGGTCTGGGATGAAGTAGCCCAACGTTGTGTTGGCTGCGGAACCTGCACCCTGGTTTGTCCCACCTGTTACTGCTTCAATATGGTTGATAATGTCGATCTCAAACTAACCGATGGCACCCGCGATCGGCATTGGGACAGTTGCATGCTGAATAGTTTTGCAGCGGTTGCCGGCGGTGAAAATTTCAGGGAAAGTCTGGCGGAGCGGCAGCGCCACCGCGTTTACCGTAGATTTAAATATATCACTGATAAAACCGGTGATCCCTGGTGTGTAGGTTGTGGTCGCTGCGCTGCTTATTGCACGGCTGGTATTAGCATTGTTGAAATCATAAATCAGCTCAGCGATGAATTTGAGCAGAATTATCTTAGAAAATCAGCCGCTCCTGTCAAGCAAATTATATAAGGAAGTTTGATTATGACGTTATCCACACAGGAACATAATCCCAGGGATCTATACTACCCGGAAATGGCGGAAATCACGGCCATAAAACAGTTCACCGAGTTGGAAAAATGGTATGAAATCACCCTGCCGGGCGGCAGAGAATTAGGTCATCAGCCCGGTCAATTCGCCCTCTTCTCACTTTTTGGTATTGGTGAAGCCGCCATATCAATCTGCTCCGCACCTTCCAAAAAAGGTGCTTTTGATATCTGCGTCAGAAAAGTTGGTATGTTAACCGAAAAATTACACCAGCTGGAGATTGGTCAAAAAATTGGTGTTCGCGGTCCTTTTGGGACTGGCTTCCCGGTTGATGATTTTAAGGGCAAGGATATTCTAATTATCGGGGGTGGAATCGGTATTGTGCCATTACGTTCACTAATTAATCATGTGATTGATAATCGCGACGATTTCGGTCGTCTGATCATCCTCTACGGAGCAAAGAATCCCCAGGAATTGTTGTTCCCGGAAGAATTACAGAAATGGACTGACAATCCCCGGATCGAATACCAGGTAACCGTGGATCAGGGTTCACTTGAATGGCAAGGAAACACTGGTGTTATTACCACATTGATCCCCGGTCTAAACCTGGACCTTGACAACACAATTACCGCCATAGTTGGTCCTCCCGTCATGTACAAATTTGTCCTGATGGCCCTTAAATCCAAACGCTTACCGGATGAGAATATTTATATGTCGCTGGAACGGAGAATGAAATGTGGCGTCGGCAAATGCGGACATTGCCAGATCAACGACAGCTATGTATGCCTGGATGGTCCGGTGTACCATTTCCCTGACATTAAAAATCTACCGGAGGCTATCTGATGACTACCCAGACTGCACCGAAGACGAAGCCAAAAATCGCCTTATTCGATTTCACATCTTGCGAAGGTTGCCAGTTGAATAAACTTAATCTGGAAAATCATATTCTGGATTTATTGGAGCATGTAGAAATCGTTGAATTCCGTGAGGCTATGGATGATAGAGCTGATTCTTATGATATCGCTTTTATCGAAGGTTCAATTTCCACACCGACTTGCGTTGAGCGTATTCATGACATCCGCCGCCGTGCCAAAATCCTGGTTGCCCTAGGTTCCTGTGCTTCAATCGGCGGAATTAATGCCATGAAAAACCTGCAGCCGATCGAAGATGTACGCGAGATTGTTTACGGTGAAGATAAATACCTTTTCCCAACCCTGCCCGCCATGCCGGTTTCCGCAATCGTAAAAGTCGATTATGAAATCCACGGCTGCCCCATGAGTATCCCGGAATTCCTACAGGTCTTTAAAGCCCTGGTGATGGGTAAAGCACCCATCAAACCGGATTCCCCGGTTTGCGTGGAATGCAAACTCCGCGAAAACGAGTGCCTTTTCGATCGCGGAATGGTTTGCCTCGGTCCCATTACCCGTAGCGGTTGCGACGCCATCTGTCCCAGCTTCGGGCAATTTTGCAGCGGGTGCCGCGGCCTGGTACCCAATCCCAATAGAAATGCTATGCTCGATATTCTCACCGATCACGGTCTATCTGTGCAGGATGCTGAAAAAAGACTATTGTTGTTTAACAGCTACAAGCAATCGGACACCTTCAAATAACTTAATGCTGCTCGCTTATTGAACAGATTATATAAGGATTTACAATGAGTAAAAATCTAGACATTAATGTACATCATCTTACACGCGTCGAAGGACACGGTAATATTGTTGTCAATATGAAAGAGGGGCGGCTGGAGAAAGCGGAATTACAAATCGTTGAGGCTCCCCGTTATTTTGAAGCCATGTTGAAAGGTCGCAGTTTCCATGACGCCGCAATTATAACATCGCGGATCTGTGGTATCTGCTCACTGGGTCATCAAATGACTTCGTTAAAAGCTACGGAAGATGCCCTGGGGCTGGAACTTTCGGAACAAACAATTCTGTTGCGAAAATTGCTGGTTAACGGCGCTACTTTGCAATCCAACGTTCTCCACGTTTACTTTCTGGTTGCTCCCGACCTGCTTAACGCTCCTAGTGTATTTCCACTGATTCCGACTCACACCGATGTCATTCTCCGGGCTCTTCGGATGAAGCGTTTGGCCAACGACATTGGTGATATTGTTAGTGGCCGCGCGGTTCACCCCATCACTCCGGTACCGGGTGGTTTCACGAAAATTCCATCAGTTGGTGAATTGAAAGAAATCCGGCGTCGACTGGTTGAAGAAGGTATTCCGGATGTTCTTGAAACTGTTGAAACGGTCAAAGCCCTGGCTGGCGGAATTCCCGATTTTGTCCGTGAAACAGAATACATTTCCCTCAAAGATAAAAATGAATACGCCTTGTATGAAGGTGATATTTATTCATCTGATACCGGTATTACTGACGTTCACGATTATCGCAGTATCACCAACGAGTTTGTGGTACCTCACTCCACCAGTAAGCACGCCAAAAACGCTCGCAGCAGTTATATGGTTGGCGCCCTGGCACGCTGGAATAATAATTACAGTCAATTGACTGATACGGCCCTTAAGGCCGCCGAAGAACTGGGATTGAAATCGGATTGTTATAATCCGTATATGAACAGTGTTGCCCAGGTTGTGGAATGTGCCCATTGTGCTGAAGATTCAATCAAGATCATTGATCAACTTCTGGAAATGGGACTTAAAGATGAAAAACCGAATCAGACGCCCACGAAATACGGAGTTGGCACCGGTTCCAACGAAGTCCCGCGGGGTATTCTGTTCCACGAATACGAATATGATCGCCGGGGAAATATCATCACCGCTAATTGCATTATCCCCACCGGCCAGAATCTGGCCAATATCGATGAAGACATGAAAAAGTTGGTGCCGGAAATCATCGATAAGTCCAAAGCAGATATCACCAAGCATCTGGAAATGCTGGTACGAGCTTATGATCCTTGTATCTCTTGTTCCGTTCATCTATTGAATGTAGAATTCATTGATGATACAGAAAGTTAATCTGGGAAACGATTGCTATTTTGGATTCTGCAACTACTAAAATAATAGCGGTAGGCAATAGTCTTTATGGTGATGATGGTGTCGGTGAGGCAGTCCTGAATGCCCTTACTGATATTCCGGAATTGGAAAATGTCGAATTAATCGACGGAGCTACAGATGCTCTGGGATTAATTGATTATTTCGTCGATACCGATCATGTTATAATAATCGATGCCGCAAGTATGGACAAGAAACCCGGCACAATAGCAGTCTTCGATGCTGACCAGGTAAATTTGATGATTAAATCCGATCATCTATCCCTGCACGGAATCAGCCTGGCAGAAACATTTGAAATTGCCAAATATGCCAAATCACTGCCTGGTAAGATTACAATTGTGGGAATTGAACCTCAGCAACTTACTGTTGCAGCTGGTTTGAGTGAGCCAGTGGCTCAAGCCATACCTGAGGCAGTTTCCAAAATCATAGAATTGTATCACTCATCAATTAATTAATTCGAGAAATATATGGCCAAGAAAATAATGATCATCGATGATGATATTGACCTAGTCGAAGCAATGCGAATTACCCTGGAATCTGGGGGCTACGAAGTAATTGACGCCCAAGAAGGTAACAAGGGATATGAAATGTTGAAATCCGAACAGCCGGACCTGTTGATTTTGGACGTTATGATGGGCACCCAGGATGAGGGATTTCAACTCGCTTACCAGATTCGCAGTGCTGCCGAAACCAGCGATATACCGATTGTCATGGTTACTGCCGTAGGCGCCCAAACCGGTTTTGAATTTGATCCTTCCAAGGATGAAAATTTCCTCCCGGTCGATGAATATCTTGAAAAACCAGTTAACCCACAGGCCCTCCTGGACACTGTGAAGAGAAATCTATCAATTGGATAAACCGATCTGGGGAAAAATTACAACCGATATTAAGCACTCGTTCTATACTCCCGGTTCTTTACGGCGTAAAAATGACTGGCTGATCAAACTACGGTGGATTGCCATCGGAGCAGCCCTGGTCTATGCGTTGTTAGTCAAATCCTTATTACCCGAGGTTATACCCTTGGGTAATTTGTTATGGGTAATAGCTGCATTGGGAGCAATTAATTTTTTGTATTTCATATTTGTCAAGATACGGTCACCGGAAAGTTTGCGGAGCGAAGAAAAGCTAGTTTCGATTCAAATTACCACTGATCTAATTCTGCTTTCATTTCTGATACATTTTTCTGGCGGATTGGAAAATCCATTTAATTTCTTTTATATATTTCACATAATCATTGCTTCAACCATTTTTGCAAAACCTACTCATACGTTTATTGTTGCTATTGGTGTGGCAATTCTGTTCACATTTCTTACTGTAGCAGAATTTACGGGATTGATTCATCATTACCAGATCAGTGCAAATTCATATACACTGATTCAACTGATCCTGGCCCTCTCAGGTTTTTATGTAACTATTTTTGTCAGTTCCTACATCGGTGTTACTCTGATGAATCGTCATCGTAAAGTAAAAAACCTGATCTATGCCCAGAACGAAGAATTAAAAAAAGCTTCTGAAACCAAGATGAAGTTTTTCCGATTTGTTTCTCACGAGTTGAAATCCCCCATTGTCGCTGTGCAAAGCTCAATCAATGTTATTATTGATATTATGGGGGATCAAGTCCCGGAAAAAGCCCTTGATATGCTCGGACGGGCACGTGTCAGAACCAGACAGATGCTTGCCATCTTGAAAGACCTGGTTGATTTGAGTTATGACCGCCCGGTTTCCAAAAATCAGGGCGACCTGGTAAATCCCTGTGATTTTCTTGGTGAATTCATTGATAATGAACGTCCACGGGCTGACGAGAAGAAAATAAAAATAGTTCAGAATATTTGTAGCGAAAAGGGCGAATTAAAAATCGATCGGTTTGTGCTGGAGAAAATTTTCTCTAATCTTTTATCAAACGCCATTCGTTATACACCTGCTAAAGGCACGGTCACTATTGAAACCGAAGTGGATAATTATTTTTGGTCATTTATGATTATCGATACCGGAATTGGAATGTCAAAAGCTGATCAAGTCCACGTTTTTGAAGAGTTTTATCGTGCGAATAATGCCAAGAAATTTGCCACTATTGGTACCGGATTGGGTTTGAATATCGTTAAAAAAATGGTTGAAAACCTCGGTGGTTATATTGAGTTAAATAGTAAAATTGATCACGGTACTACAATTATTGTGAGGATACCAGTCAATGAATAAGATAGCAGTTGGGGGGATTTTAGAACTGCGGGGCTTAACGATGATTGAGATATTGGGTTTTCCCAATAAACCGGGACATGCCGGGCAGATATTGACACTGCTGGGTGATGCAGAAATAAACCTGCATTTTATCGCTGAATGCGAAGACTCCCAGGGGCTGGCAAATATTACAATATGCGTTAAACCAACTGTTGCCAATGACGCATTACAGGTTATACATCATTATCTGGAATCTCGCCCGGATGGCTTTGTAAAAAGTAATTCTAATGTTTCAATCATCACTATCTACGGTCCCCATTTCCGCGAAAAACCAGCAATCTGTGGTAAAATGTGCTACATCCTGGGCCGCTGCAAAGTGAATATACTCGGTATCTCTACTTCAATCTCCTCTGTTTGCTGCATCATCGATGATGCTAATTTTAAACGTGCTTATGATGGATTGTTAACCGTATTCTCGCTCCCCTGATATAACTTAGATTTTAACTAGATAGCATATATTAATCAGGATTCGATAATGCCATAATACCATTTGCTTATATTGTTCATAAGCTTTATTATTAACATACTTAACCCGTTGTGCAAATTAAATGAGCGCATGTTTAACATGGTTTAGAGGTCTTC
>CAZIJQ010000065.1:0-11761 GCA_964539785.1 uncultured bacterium
ATTTAGAAGACCATGGCCCCTTTTTCAAAAGTACAGAAAATTAAGGACACAACTACCTTACTTAAATTAACATAATAAACTCATATAACAGTTTTGAAATACTTTCATCGCACAATCTTCGTTCTGGCTACATTGTTTCTCGCAGTGCTGCTGTTTTACGTATTTATTAATGCTGGAGAGTATTACAGTTTGCCGCTGACCGAGCGGCCGCACCATCCGGCTCATAGCGCTTGGAAACCTGGTGGCATATCCGGGCATGGACTGGGTATAATTGGCACATTGATGATAATGATCATGCTAACCTATTCCTTACGGAAACGAATACATTTAGTCCGGCGACTTGGAAAATTGACAACTTGGCTGAATTACCATATTTTCCTTGGAATTGCTGCACCGATCCTGATCACTTTCCATACCGCTTTGAAATTTGGTGGATTGGTATCAATCGCCTACTGGTCCATGGCTGCTGTAGCCCTGAGCGGCTTTATCGGGCGATATATCTATGTTAAGATTCCACGTCATATAACTGGGGAAGAGCGCGGTCTACAGGAAGTTGATAATGAGCTGGTTCTGCTAAAAGAAGAACTCAAATCGCAATATGGACTGGATGATGATGATTTTTCTGGATTGGATCGGATTGCCGGACTAAAAAAGATAAAGCGCAGGGGTCTCAGAGCAGTTTTCACATTTCTAACGATGGATATCACCTATTTATTCTATATAAATCCATCCATCCGTCCATTGGTGAAAAAAGCGCGAATTACTGGTCAGAAGCAAAGATATTTTCGCCGGACAGTTAAAAAAGTGATTACCTTGAGTCGCCGGATTGCTTTCTTAAATAGTGCCCAGCGACTATTCCATTACTGGCATATTATCCATCGACCGTTTGCCTATACTATGATTGTAATAATTGTGATTCACGTTTATATTGCAGTGAAGTATGGCTATCGTTGGATATTTTGAATTATGAGTGAAACAATTTATTCCTGGGTATTTGGTCTTGCAATTGCACTGATATTTTTAATCCCATATCTAATTAAGCTTAAACATCAGGAAAAAAGAACCCTTACCCGTCTGGTTGAGTCAAAATCCAAAGGCCAGGATAAAGCTTTGATGCAACATCCAATCATTAATCAGTCGTTGTGTATCGGTTGTGGCATCTGTGTCTCCTCCTGCCCGGAAGGTGATGTGCTTGGCCTGATTAACGGAAAAGCTACGATTATCCATGGCAGCCACTGCGTAGGACACGCCCAGTGCGCGGATAATTGTCCGGTAGGGGGGATTGAAGTCAGCCTAGGCGATATTTCACAGCGTGAGGACATACCGCGTTTAACAAAAGATTTTGAAACTAATCTATCAGGTATTTACATCATTGGCGAATTGAGCGGAATGGCTTTGATCCGGAATGCAATTAACCACGGGATCACTGCCGTTAATCACATTGCTGGTGCATTGTCCACCAGTCGATCTGATCAAGACTATGATTTGATTATTATTGGTGTAGGACCGGCAGGCTTATCTGCTGCTCTACGGGCTCAGGAGTTGGGATTGAGTTATCTTGTGCTGGACCAGTACAAACCGGGGGGTACAATCCTTAACTATCCCAGAAAGAAAATCACCCTGGTTCAGAAAGTTAGTCTGCCGCTGTTTGGTGAGCTAAACAAACTGGAGTATTCCAAAGAGAAATTGTTGGAGATCTGGGAAACAGTCATCCGGAAAAACCAGATTAATCTTCAGACTGATGTAAGATTATCCGGAGTTGAGCGGGATGGACAAATATTCAGCGTACAGACAAATAAAGGTGATTTTCATGGTAAGAAAATAATCCTGGCTCTGGGGCGACGTGGGACGCCACGTAAACTGGGGGTTGCCGGCGAGGAATTGGGCAAAACAATGTATAAGCTGATTGATGCTGAAACCTACCAGGATAATTCGATATTAGTGGTGGGTGGTGGTGATAGTGCTATTGAAGCAGCTGTCGGTCTGGCACATCAAAAGGGCAACAGGGTGTCTTTATCATACCGGAAAGAAAACTTTTTTCGTCTGAAGTCCCGTAATGAAAGCAATATTCAGCGCATGATAGATGATAATATAATTGATGTCTATTTCGAATCGCAACTTACCAATATTACTCCTGACACAGTCCGAATGGACTATAAGGACAAAATCACTTCAATTGAAAACGATTATGTATTCATTTTTGCTGGTGGAGAGCTACCACTTACTCTGCTCAATTCGATTGGTATTGAATTTGGCGTAAAGATTAAAGCAGCCTGATATGTACATCGTTCTTCGGTTCTTATTTCTGTTTGTTCTGATTGTTGGTTCTATACAAGCCCAGTTTTCCCCAGGGAAACTATCAAAGTACCATGCCCGGTATGAAGGAAATGCCAATTGCGAAAAGTGTCATGAGCAGGGTAAAAAGGAACTTTCGAATGGCTGTATTGAATGTCATACACCATTGCAGGAGCGAATTACTGCCGGCCAAGGTTATCACCGGGGTAAGACCAGCAGTTGTGGTAGTTGCCATTCCGATCATAATGGTGAAGAATTTGAGCTGGTGTACTGGCCCCGGGATATCAGCACATTCGATCATTCGGAAACCGGGTATCGCTTATCCGGGAAACACATTGAGCTCAAATGTGCCCAATGCCATAAGCAAGAATTTATTACAGACCAGTTGATTAAAACCTGGGCTGCAGAAAATACCGATTTCTCCGTTTTAGATCGAACTTTTCTGGGTTTAAACAAAGACTGCCAAAACTGCCATACCGATGTGCACAAAGATGAAGTAGGTCAGGATTGTGCCAAATGCCACAACACTTTGGATTGGAAACGGGCCGGCCGGGATTATGATCACCAGCAAGCCCGGTTTTTACTCACTGGGGCTCATCAGCAGGTAGACTGCATCAAATGTCATAAAATAGACGAGCTGCGCACACCGAAGGTCTGGCAACTCACGGGGATGGCTTATGATCAGTGTGGACATTGCCACTCCGATCAGCATCAGGGCGCCTATGGTTCAACCTGTGAGACATGCCACAGCACTCGGGATTGGATAAAGAATCTGAAACCTTTTGATCACTCCCAAACAAAGTATCCTACAACGGGAAAACATGCTGATGTAAAATGCCAGCGGTGTCATACCCGAGAATTAACTGGTAAATTACCTGCCTATAGCCAATGTCTGGCCTGTCACGATGATCAGCATTATGGGCAGTTTGCTACCCGCACAGATAAAGGTGATTGTGGTTCATGTCATACAGTTTATGGTTTCCAACCAACTACTTTTTCTCAGCAAATGCATAGCCTTTCTGCCTTCCCGCTTGATGGTGCTCACCGGACTGTCCCCTGCAATCTCTGTCACAAACCATTTGAGCCTGCCGTGGGTGTTGTAACACCTCAATATACCTGGATACATCAATCCTGCTATGTCTGTCACACCGACGTTCACTTCAATCAATTTAAAACAAAGTATGACAACGACTGTGCAAAATGTCATGATACGGCCACATTCCGACAGGTAACTTTTGATCACAGTCAGGCGGCCTTCGCCTTGGACGGAAAACATCGGAATGTCAGTTGTATAGAATGTCATTTTACTTCAGCTGATCTGCCGGGTGATGTTGTGCTCTATATTCCCTTACCTCACCGTTGTGTTGATTGCCATACAATCACTGATCAGATTCGATGATTGTTATAATATTCATAATATTAATCGGGGGGCGCTCATTTGCACAGGAAGCAGCTGATGTGGCGGGATATGATTGTTCCGATTGCCATGAAGAAAGCGGGTGGGAAAATCCTAATTTTAGTGAGTTCAACCACAATACTACCAATTTCCCCCTTACCGGTGCTCACCGAGGGCAATATTGTACCACCTGCCACACCGGTGGTACCTTAACTGCTCAACACGATTTTGTTGCTGCTAAGGCTCTTTGTTCAACCTGCCACCTAGATGTTCACCAGTCTCAACTCGGTGATAATTGCTCAGATTGTCATGGGGATCTTACCTGGCAGATTTCCCGGACTAATTTCGAACATGACAACACGGGTTTTTCTCTGTTGGGTGCACACCGAGCAGCAACTTGTAACGAGTGTCATCAGGATTCCCGATCGACTAGTTTTGCATCTACGCCAACTGATTGCTATTCCTGTCATATTAATGAGTATAATCAATCTGTACCCAATCATGCCCAAGCAGGAATTTCGACCGAATGTGCAGAATGCCATCCCGTGGAACGGATTCACTGGCAACCGGCCGCTTTTGAACATGATATTGATACTGCCTATCCTCTGACTGGCGCTCATTTCAGCGCAGAATGCGAAGGGTGCCATCAGGGTAGTTTTACCGGTACACCCATCGATTGTTGGTCGTGTCACGAAGATGATTACTTAGCAACTAGCACAGCTCTTTTTCCTGATTCTCCGGATCATTCTGCTGATGAAGTATATGTGGAAGATTGTGAAATTTGTCATTCAACAATTACTTGGGAAGATGGCGTAGTAGACCATAGTTTGACGGCATTCCCTTTGTCTGGGGCGCATCAAGAGGTTAATTGTGAAACCTGTCATGGACAGGGATATGACCTGTCCAATACCTGTGATGGCTGCCATCTTCCTTCTGGCCTTGCGGAAACTGACTATTCAACTGCAGAATTTGATCACGTTTCGCATCCGCTTCCGGTCGACTGTAGTTTATGTCACAATGACTTGAACTGGTCAGAAAATACTTTCAGCCACACTACATTTAGCTCATCGGCTTGTGAAAGCTGTCATCTTATTGAACACACAGATTCCACGACGCCCTCTCATGGAAATGATAATATTGGTACAGCCTGCGGCAATTGCCACCTGACTGACAACTGGGAGATACCAGATTTTCAACACACAAACCTGCAAACGGGGTACGAATTGCTGGGTTTGCACCTTATTACTGATTGCAATCTATGTCACAGTAATAATTTATATAATAATACTCCCGCTAAATGCGAAAATGATGTTTGCCACCTGACCGATTACAACAATACAACACTGCCGCCCCATAACGAATATGGGTATCCAGTTGGATTATGCGATGCCTGTCATCAGGAATTGGGTTGGGAGCCAGATGTGTATGGGCATTCCATACCAACAGCCTGCACTACCTGTCATCAGCCCGAGTATAATGATGCGACTAATCCCAGGCATTTAGATTCTGATGGATTCACCACCAGCTGTGAAGATTGCCATACCTCCACAACAACCTGGACTGAAGCCAGTTACGATCATAATCTGACGACTACGTCCTGTGTTAACTGTCATTTGGTAGAATATAATGACTCCACTGACCCTGATCATGATGCAGCAGGGTTTGGTCAGGACTGCGAAATATGTCATAATTCTACAACTGATTGGCACGATGCCAGTTTCGACCATAGTTTTCCAATTGAATCAAATAGTCACCAGAATGAACAGACTGAAACTTGCCAAAGCTGCCATACGATCTTATATCAAGCTCCTGACTTTTCTTGCACTATCAGTCCATGCCACCAGGGAATTGATGGAGAACATTCTGATGATGGCGATTGGGAAACGTGTACCGTAGGCGGTAATACTTATACATATGATCCCAATGCGCTGGATAATCCTCAATGTACCAACTGCCATCCCAACGGCATTGAAGATGACTGTGAGGGCGACGCCCGATCCTTGCAGAAAAAACATTTACTTGATCAGCAAAAACTCAGTCCGCGCTGATGATTCTTATTCTATTCTTGATATCCGTCATGTCCGGACAGGTTTTTGATGAGCTGTCTTGCTCCAATTGCCACCCCTGAGGAAATGAATAGTTTGCGTATCTTGAAAATTATAGTAATGCTTTTTACCTGTTGGTTATTTGGTCAGGAAATGATCCAATCAGAGGGCAAAATAACATACATCACCAGCGATCTGATTTACACTGAAATTGGATCCGATGATTACGCCAGCCTTGGCGATACATTGCGAATAATACGACGTGGTTCGGAAATCGGCTTACTAGTAATAACCAATCTTTCACAGAAGTATTCAGTATGCCAATCCCTAGTGCCAACCGATATCTACCAGCTGGGTGATCGGGTCACTCTGCATAAGATTAAACCGCCTGAGCCAGTAACTCCAGATAATGCTATATATCAAAAGGTACCGGAGCAAGAACAGACCAAAGTCGAATCCGGTGGCAGGAAATTCAATCATCAAGGCAGTCTAAGTCTACGGTATTCCCAATCAGGTTCGGCTGGCAAATCCATAATTAGAACGCTTGCGGCCGCTAATTACCGTTTCAGTATCATGCAGCCCTTTAAGATTAGTCTGATGATCTATGGTAACCGAGATTTCACGGATTGTGACTGGAACATTTATCAGGTGCAAGTAGCACTCGGGAATCCCAGCGATCGTTGGTACGGCCAGGTTGGACGAGTATATTCACCATCACTTTCTGCCATTGGTCCCACTGATGGTCTGTTAGCCACAAGACGCGTTTCATCTAAATACTCATTAGGTATCTTGTTGGGTGTCCAGCCATCACCGGATGACCTGGCATTTTCTTTAGAAACTAGGAAACTTGGCATCTATGGTAAGCAAGTAATTCGTAAACAGCATTCAACCTTGACTAATACAATAGCCATGACCGGTCAGTATTATGCGGGTGGTATCGATCGCGAATTCATCTACCACAGCCTATATTGGAACAGGAAAAGAACCAATCTATCATTTAATCAGATAATTGATATGGATCGTAATGATGATCTTAATAATCATGGTTTTCTTGAGTGGACATCGCTTCAGGCTGCCCTGCGAATACGGGTTCTGAGTTTCCTAACGATAAATTCTCGGATAAGCGCACGACAACAGCCAATTTATCGCAGTATTTATAACGATCCTGTTGATGGTATGTTCTCTGAGGAACTACGTACTGGCTGGTATAACTCACTACAGTTTAAACTGGGACAGCTAGGATTCTTAAATACTTCCGCTAATTTCAAATTACATTCTACAGAGAAGGAAAAAGCACAATTCTATAGTTTGGCCTATGCAACGAACCAGCTCGCTGATATCCTGCAGGTTAACATGACGGCTCAGTTAATCCAGAATCCATTATTGAATGGGATCCGTTTACAGAACGGAGTTGAATTGAACTTGAAAAAGCGCGGTTTTTTGTCAGGTGAATATGATATCTTCAGTTATGGTTATGGCAATCGTATGAATAAATATCAACGTCATAGTTTCTCGATCAATTATAATTTGATGATCAAGTCCAGATTTACTTTCTACTGCTCAATGGAGCTATTTAATGATCACGATTTTTCTGGTCAATATCTGTTTGGTGGTTTGTCTTATCGACTTTGATTCCTAACTATTTGTCAATTTCCTGCACTCCGACATTTGAACATATTCGAAATTCAAGTATATAGACTAATTATCACTACAAAGAATAGACAAGTAATTGTGGCATGACAAGCTCTGCCACCATTTTCATGCCAACGTTTTTCATCCGTCTTCGTCCCAAAAATTGGATTACGCCGGAACAGGTTTGTCAACGAGACAGCGGAGTACTCATCAGCATTCGTCCCGATAAATATAGGGGCTCCGGTTTGATAAGTAATACGCAGGTCATATTTCTATAGAAATGTAACGGAAAGGGACAAATCGGGACATACGATGGTCATTTTTTGATCATTCTTTTTTGGCTAAGTCGTTCGTTCAGTAGTTTTCTGACGGAAGATTGTCCGGGGTTTTTATAGAGGGTGGGGGAGGGTCAAATTCCCCAAAAAGATGGTTTATGGAAAAAAAAAGAGCAGCCAAACGACTGCCCTTTTCCAATCATACTTAATATTGTCTGGTTATTTCAATAATATCATTTTCTTTGTTTGAACAAAGTCCCCAGCCCCGACTTCATCGGGATCGTGGACCCTGATCTGGTAGAAATACATTCCACTTGCGATATCGGTAGCATCCCATTGCACCGATTTATAACCAGCATCCTGTACTCCTGTTACCAGCGTTGTCACCTTTCTGCCAAGCAGGTCGTAAATAGTGATCTGTACATCTGATCTTTGTGGTATTTCGTATTGAATGGTTGTGATTGGATTGAATGGGTTGGGATAGTTTTGGGCAATATGAAATTTTGCTGGCAGTGCTGGTAGTTCGGGGCTGCTGGACAAAGTTAAAATTGTGTCTACCAAAAGGTTAATATCATCGACAAACCAGCCCTGCTGGGCATTGACTGAATCCGAAGTCATACGAAAACGGACATACAGGCCATCGGCGATATAATCACTGACATCCAGATTAGTAAGCTCCATACTGTTGAATCCCGTAGTGGTAAATACTGTCGTCCAATCAATTCCATTGCTCGACAAATCGACATAACCAAAATCTTCATCTGGAAACATCAAAGCACCGCCGTAGAACTGTAAATAAGCGCTGTTATATCCTGATAAATCATAGGGCTCTAGCAACGTTAGACTATTATTGGCATTATTCTCATATTGTCCACCAGGAGAATCATTCATTCCATAACCATAGTCGGCATTAATGAATTGAATACCCCAACTTTCTCCTGTATCCCAACCACCTACGTCCTGGTTTTCCCAGGAGGTCAGCATGGCAGAATTAATAATAGTAAATGATAGGGGTTGAGAGTACCCTATATTGCCATTTGTTACATCCATGGCTTCCACAAAATAGGAAATTATTGTATTGCCGGGCATATTTTCATAAACCAGATCACCCACCCAGTTGATTCCATTTAATGCCATTGGACTGCGATGTATTATTGTGGGATCGATGCTAGTGTACCAGTTTAAGTGTACACTATCAACACCGAAATTATCAGAAACGATACTTAGTATTTGTTCTGATCCCGAACGATCAATTCGGTTTTCTAATGAATTTACGGACAACACTACCGGTGAAATCGTATCCAATCCTGCATGGAACAAGAATGAATTGGTTGGTGCGCCCACAGGGTTAGTCCATTCATAATAGGTCGTAGCAATTTCAATATAATATTCAATATTGGATGAATTCATTGGAGCCGGTATCGTAGCGGTGTACTGACCTTGACCACTGTCTGCCATGGCAACTTCAACAAAATCTGATATACCATCATTTATATAATAGAGATTCACAGCGCTGAGATCGGTAAGATCACCGGTAATATTAATAGACACGTCAAAATTGCTGGTGGTGTCTTCAGTATCTGTATAAGCCTCATGCTCAATAAAGTTAAGATAACTCAGGATGCGATTTAATACAGTACGCTGAATATCATTTATATCAGTTGCTGGATTTGAAAACTCGTTACTTCCAAATGTTTCCAATCCGACTCCAGTGTAAACGAGTTTATAGTCGCCGGAAAATCTCAGTCCCATGATTCTACCATTATTATATTCGAATATTGTCACAGCTTGACTATCTGGATAAAAATGATCAGGGTATTGATTTCCGGAAGGATAACCAGGTTGATAAAAATTGAAACTCAGGTCATGACCGATGAGATCTCCAAAAACTCCATTTACCCCCATTGAACCGGAATTGTCGCCACCCCAGGTAGCATGTAAATAGTTCTCAAAGAAGGATATATTTTCAGCAGTACCAGGATTTTCGTTCAAATCCCAACCCAAATCCTGTCCAGAGATATAAAGATTTCCTCCTGAATCTAAATATTGTTGCAACGATTCCCGATCATCATTATCCAAAGTTGGGAATGCCCATTCGCACATCCACACTACAATTGGGAAAGCTGCCAGAAAATCGGCAGGTGGTGATCCTTGAATACTATGATCCCACACACCATACCTTATAACCTGCTCATCCCATATACCGGTGTAAAAATCTTCCATATTAGATCCGCCTCCATGGTCATCGTCTACTATTAGCACTGGAGTTTTCCCGACCAAAAGTAGCAATGGAGAATAACTATGTAATATACCATCGACATATACGTTTAAGTTCAATTCCACCATTCCAGCTTCAGCGTCGGAATGAATTTGAAAGCTCAACTCATTTTCAACCATTAATTCAGCATCGCTGGGGAAAGAGGAGGTGCCTGACAAACTATTCAGAATTGTAATATCTGTATTTTGGGTGGTCAGTTCTATTTGAAATTCTGAGGCTGGTCCCATGGCATAATTTCTCAATATAGCCGATACATGAACAGTTTCGTCACGATCATAAATGCCATTTGAATTTCCTTGAACTGTATCAGTAGCTATAATGAACCTGGTTTCAATTCTGGGTGCGATCTCAACAAACTGGGTTGTATCATAGGTTAAAGCATTTAATGCATTAATTCTACCCGTTCCCAATTGACCTAAATAGTCAGGGTTCTGGCTGTCAATATTATCTGCTGTAGCCACCACTCGCAGTGATAATTCTGAGTTCGATAAATTTGGATACGCTGATTTTACCAGTGCTACTAAACCGGCTACAACCGGTGAGGACATGGAAGTGCCGGAGATAGAATTATAATTACCATCCGGATAAGTTGACAGGACACCAGTTCCCGGAGCCGCAACATCAATGGATATTCCATAATTACTGCTTCCTGAACGAATGTCCTGAGCATCGGTGTTGGCAACGGAAATTACCCCACGATATCCTGATGGACCGTGGAAATCAGGTGAGTTGCCATTTCCCGCGGCTGCCACTACAATTGATCCTAATCCCACGGCATAGTCGATGATATCTTGTTCGTACTGGGAATTTCCTGAACCTCCCCAACTACAATTAATAATATCGGCTCCCATTTCAGCCGAATAGACGATTCCCTCGTAGCCAAAAATGACTGAAGTTCCTGAATCATCATATTTATTCTTAACGGGCAAGATTTCTACATTCCAGGCTACACCTGCTACACCTATGGCGTTATTAGTAACCGCATTTGCTAAGCCGGCAACATGTGTCCCGTGAGAGTTTGATGAAAGCCCATGACCAGGATCATTATCAGGTTGGGGTCCTGTGGCTGTGGTGGGACCACCAAAATCCCAGCCACTGATATCGTCCATGTAGCCGTTGGCATCGTCGTCAACTCCTTCAGTCCCGTTAAATTCAACCATATTTGTAAAATAATTTGCCTCGAGATCAGGGTGGTCCATATCGAACCCTCCATCGACCACAGCTATTACTATATTGCTGTCACCATGTTGAATATCCCAGGCCGCGGATGCCATAATTTTTGAGAGATGCCACTGATAAGAAAATTGTGGGTCGTTTGGAATTTCGTCCTCGTAGTGTTTATAACGAGGCTCCGCGTACAATACATTGGGGTTTTGCACGATTGTTTTAGCAACTGATATAGGTGACACGCTAGTTTTATATTTTATTAAATAGATCCTGTTTATATCGGGTAGATCATCACGCTGGGGTCGAAAATGGGGATATAATGGTTTAACCTCTATATTACCAAACCGACTTAAAAGATTATCGAGCTGTGTAATATTGGTAGCACGCGAGTTATTTATTATACGCTGTGTTTCGGGCGCGAGCTTTACAATGATTTGATTTGGAAAATAATCCCTGCTATTTGATTCAGCAGTGTGTAAAAAATTAATAGTTATTAAAATACTCAGTGCAAGATATCTCATTTGGTTCTCATGTTATTGATCAATTATTGTCATTTGATATTTAAAAATACGTCAACAAATGTATTTCATAATATTTATTTTTACTGCCTAATCCTTACTAACCTGATCTATTCACCAGCTTTTAATTTTGATTAATTTAAGTTCAGTAATTG
>CAZIJQ010000066.1:0-6063 GCA_964539785.1 uncultured bacterium
GTGGGTATCCGGTTTGATCACATTTACCAAAATTTTGGCGATATCACCGATATAAGAATTAATCCGCTTCAATGTGTCCATCAATTTTACATGGACTTCATGGGTTGAAACCGATTCAACCCTTTCCGTACCGACCCGCTGGAGATGCTCCTGCAGCAATTTGTACTGGAGATCAAGATATTTACCGCGTTTTTTAATGATCTTCTCAACGTCTTTAAATTTGAAATGATCGAAAAATGATTCCAGGCGGTAGATCTGTTTCATTACTTTTTTATGATAGGAAATCAGCTCTTTCCGGCCCTCGGCAGAGAAATCGGCATTGGCTGCCAGTTTCAGGTTGACCATTGGCATCAGACTGCGGTTGATCACGTCCCCGATACTTTCCATGTCGTTCACCACCGTTAATAAGCCATAGACTTCTTTGGTCTGCTCGTCATCCAGAGGCTGGCGGCTGATAGCCAGCAAATAATTCGAGACCTGTTTATCCAAATAATCTATTTTGTCCTCCCGCATCTGGATTCCCTCAATCACGTTCAACTGGGGATGGCTCACGTCCTCACCTACCTTGGAATCGATAAAGGGCAGGATTATGGCCGACACCATCCGATCCAGTAATCGTAAAATCGTAGCGATCTCGGCGATTGCCAGGTTGATAGCTACCGCTGGAGTAGAGATCAGCCGCTCATCTAAATGGAGGGTGGTGGGCTGGAGACCACGATCTATAATTTTCACGGGTATCAGGCGGTTGATTAATCTGGCAAACAATCCTGCGATTGGCAGAAAGATAATGGCGGCTGTTATGTTGAAAATGGTGTGAGCATTGGCAATTTGCCGTGGAACGACCGCTCCCAGATCAGCAACAGCAGCATCGCCGGGAGACAGGCTACGGACAAAATCCGCTAATGGGCCCACAAATGGCAGGAAGATCAGTACACCGGCGATATTGAAAATCACGTGCGCCAGGGCTACCCGCCGGGCTTCCCGGGAAGCAGTGATACTGGCCAGGCCGGCGGTGATGCAGGTGCCAACATTAGCGCCAAAGATCAGGGGAATACCCGCTTCCAGGGTCAGGACGCCTTCAATGGCCAGGACGATTACGATCCCGGTGAAAGCGCTGCTGCTCTGGACCAACGCTGTAAAGATTGCTCCCGCCAGGATACCGACCAGGGGATTTTCCAGGCTCTTCAGGATATCGATGAAAGGCTGATAATCGCGCAGGGGGTACATGGCCTTGGACATCAGTGCCATACCCAGGAAAAGCAGTCCAAAGCCCAGGATTACTTCGCCTAAATATTTATAGCTTTCCTTGCGCCCAAAGAGGTAAAACCCGATACCGACTGCCACCATCAACAACGCGTAATCGGTGATTTTGAAGGCGATGATCTGGGCCGTTACGGTGGTACCGATATTCGATCCCAGGATAACGCCCAGAGCCTGTACGAAGGTCATGAGGCCGGCATGGACGAAGCTCACCAGCATTACCGTTGTAGCGCTGCTGCTCTGGATCGTCATTGTCACCAGCGCTCCTACAAACATGGCGATAACCCGATTTGTTGTAAGCTTTTCGAGAATCGTACGCATCTTGTTGCCAGCCGATTTTTTCATACCGCCGGACATCATTTCCATCCCGAACAGGAATAATCCCAGGCCACCCACCAGACCCATTACCAGGACGAAAACCCAGGATGGTTTCCGGGCGTGAACCTTGAAAAAGATTTGATTATTATCCACCTGGTCATTGGCCAGTCGGGCTGCAATCAGGTATTCACCAGATTTGGATCCCAGACTGACAATAGTTTGGGCAAAACCTTCCTTGTCGGTCAGGACCGGCGTCGGCTCCACGGTGGCGCCTTTGGCCTTTTTGGGTGACGCTATCAGCGAAAAATGAACCGGGTAATCCGCTAGAGGTTCGCTGCCGGATAACACGCGGACAACGATGGGATCATTCAGAGTATTGCCGGTCAGGTTGTACTGATTATCACCGGACTTCCGCTGATCTATAGTAGAGGCTTTGCGAATTGTGATCGTCGGGTCTACAGTGCCCGATTGTGCCAGTAGTTGATTGAAAAATAAAAACCCCAGTATCAGAGTCATTCTTATAATATTTTGCGTTGATTTCATATCATTTCATCCTGGTTGTACAGTGAATATAAAACTAAAGCTGCAAAAAACAGAAAGATCAAAAGAAATCAATATTTGTATGTCAAGCATCCTTGCTTGACGACTCAACAACCTGAAAGGTTGTCGTACGTCAGCTAGTAGCATCGATATGTTCTGTAAATAATTTTTTAAGGAAGGTTATAACAAGGAAAATGTAATGGAAAAACAGCCCACGGTTTTAACCGTGGGGTAAAGGGTAGACGATTACCCTAACCGTTTTAACGGTTTATAATTGATTGCTTATTCAGCGAGATGATTCCGTGGAATATCGAAAAAGACCAGTTTACCCGATCCGCTGGAAATTTCGTTCCATTTCTCCAGATCAAATTCAAAACGAGCCACAGCGCAGGTGGGATATTTTTCCAGTCTTCTTTTAGTCAGGAACTGGTATAGTTCATGGCAGGCCGGATTGTGTCCCGCCAGGGCAATATCGTGATAATTATCGTTGACCTGCCGCAACCAGTCCAGGACATCCGAGTAGCTGAAGGTGTAGAGATCATCAGTAACTACAATTGAGGCCGGTGCAATTTCGATTTCCTGGCAGATAAGCTCAATTGTTGTGCAGGCGCGATGGGCACTGCTGGTGAAGACTTGATCAAAATTGATCTTACGTTCTTTCAGTATCCGGCCCATTACCGGTGCGCTTTTTTGTCCCCGCTTATTCAGGGGGCGCTCCCAATCAGAAAGGGTGGAGTCGGACCAACTGGATTTTGCGTGTCTAATCAGGGTGAGATGTTTCATGATATTCCTCTTACTCTGGAAGTAATTATGAATTCAATGCCAAGATCAATATTTCTATCAGGATCGGAATCCACAACAATCAGTCAACTAATTTGGATTCGGGTACGGCTGTTTTCTTTACCGGCAGCCGAAATTGGTCCGGGCGCTTCTGGATCACCTGGTTCAGCCATTCCCGGGGATAACCTTCACCCTGGGGTTTGCCCTGTTCATCCTTGACATAACCGTCGTTATATTTCACTATCAGATCCTGTCCCAATTTTCGCCAGCGTTCGACCATGGTCTCAGCCTGCTGAACGGAATAACCCGTCAGGTATTCCCGGGCCAGTTGCGGGTTCTTTTTCAGCAAATCCGCTGCAGTCGATTCGATCACTGGTTGCATCGTTAAATGTTTTGTCTCAATCTTTTGCTGAACGGTCTGGACATCCTCGATCATCATGGAATATTTCAAATTAGTGTAATTGGATACAAAATTGAATACCCACCAGGCCGAATCCCAGGAGAATTCCTGTAATGAACCAACCGTAAACGATTTGGGTAAATCATCGATACTGCAATATAAAGGAGTATAACAGGTGAACCAGGTATCATCCAGGCCATACCAGAGTACGCCACCCACTTCCCGCGGAAGTTTAGCCCGGGATTGTGAGACAAATGAGAAACCGGTCTGTTGCGTGGATATCGGTCGCTCCCAGGCGTATTCTACGCTATCAACAGCCCAGGACATTGGTCGCCAACGATAGGGATTGCCGTAGGGTCCTGCATCGATACCTTTGGTCATGTCAAAATCAGTACCTTCGAAATGATCGCGCATGAGGGAAAACACTTTTGGTAATGATATTTTTTCATCCGGTTTGATCCACAGGGGATAGGGTTTCGCTCCCGCCACTGCCCGGTGGTAATCGGAGCTGAAATTTTGTGATGGGGCTGCCCGCCGGAAGATGCTCCAGACCCGGCCATCGGCATAACGTTGGTTTGCGGGAGTAGCCGGGCAATAGGCTTCACAAAAGCTGAATGGCTCTGGTCCGTCCGGATCAAAATAGCCCCGATCGATCGCAGTTGTCTTAATATTATCGGAATAGAAAAATTCTTTCCGGGGTTTAGCGGGGATTTCGCCGATCCGTGCTTTGTTGGCATGGGCTGATATATAACCATCAGGAATTTTCACTGCAACCCAGATTGCCCCCAATTGGCCCGGCCCGAGCCCGATCATTTCCAGTATCCAGGCTTCCCTGGTATCGGCGATTGAAAATGATTCACCCGTGGAGCGGTAGCCGTATTCTTCCACCAGTTTCGTCATAACCGTAATGGCCTCCCGGGCAGTCTGGGCCCGCTGCAACGCCAGGATCATGAGGTCCCAGTAATGGAGCAACCCATCGGTATTGTGTAATTCCTCCCGGCCGCCGAAAGTGGTTTCGCTGATCGCCAGTTGGTATTCGTTGATCAGTCCCACAACAGCATAGGTCTGGCTCACCTGTTTGATCCGGCCCAGCAGGTTGTCATCCCAGTCTCTAATATCCAGTGAATCGTCAGCCGCGTACTGGGCGGCTGGATAGGCTTCCAGGATCGGATGGAATTCGCCATCGCAAGTGTAGGTTATCATGGTTGATCCATCGGTGGAGGCGCCTTTAGTCACCAGCAGGTTGGTGCAGGCGTTTAGTGGGCTATTGAGTGCCAATCCGGTAATCAATCCCAATAGGATTATTTTTTTTGTATCAAACATGATCATTCCCTCATTGGTTAATCTAAATGTTCACTGAGATTGTGTGATCTAATGCTGCGGCTGATCAATTGGACTGCCAGCAGAGAAATGGCACTCATTGCTGCTCCAGCCATGAATACTATCCTGTAATCGATTAGCCATAACAGGCCGCCCAGGGCGGGTATGATCACGGCTGCTATATGGTTGATGGTAAAACCCACTGCCATGCTGGGGGCGATATCTCTGGGGTCGCCAATCTTCTGGAAAAATGTACGGATTCCCATGGAGAAATTGAAGAAAATATGATCGAGCACGTACAGAACCATCACCAGCAACCTGGAATCAGTCGTGGCATAGGCGATAAAGATGAAGATCAGGCTCAGGTATTCCAGCGATAGGACTTTGCGTTCGCCGAACCTGATTATTGCTTTGCCGATCAGTGGACTTAAAAAATAATTGATGACATTATTGATGATGAACAGAATCGTTATTTCCCGGACGCTGAATTCAAATCGCAATACCAGCAGGAAGACAGCGAAGGCCACAAATATTTGTCGTCGGGCACCGGCCATGAATGTGAGAAAATAATACAACCAGTACTTCCGTCTAAAGATCATCTTTTTGTGCTGGGGGACGATGTCAGCACGGGTCGGATTCCGGCTCATTCCCCACAATCCCGCTGCGACAATGACCACTCCCACCAGGCCGTAGATCATCTGATAATCCAGGAAAATTGTTACTACAAAGATGAATATCCCCACTGCAATATTGGTGGCGGCGCTAAAACTGCGCAGCTTGCCAATTACCCAGGGTGAAGTATTCCGGTCGAAATACTGGAGGGTCAGGGAATTATTGGTCGTCTCGTAGTAATGAAATCCGAAACTCATGATCAGAGTCGTAAGAATCAATCCTTGATAAGAAGGCAGGAAACCGGTGATCCCGACCCCAATACCCAGGGTGACGATAGACAGGGCCGATAGCCGGTGCTCTTTGATAAATATAATAATGAATATGGCCAACAGAGCCAGGAAGCCTGGTACTTCCCGAACCGATTGGATGACACCTACATGATTGCCGTTTAAGTGTACTACTTCGACGGCGAAATTATTGAATAGAGTACGCCAGGCCTGCAAACCTACGGCTGAGGTAATCGATAGCACAGCCAGAAACTTGAACATTGGGTCGCGGATAACGGATTTGGTCATATCTTCAATTTGTAAATAAGTTTACTGGTGAGGGTAGTCTATAATATCCAAGGGGCTGAATCTAATCAGTATTAACTAATCGAAGCGTCCGTTTTTTCCGCAGGAGCCCAATCATGCAATGTTATTTATCTTTAACCGAAAACAATGTTGGTGCTTAACTTCCGTTTTCAAAATGACCGATTTAATGCGAATGGAAACCAGCTCATGAAAATATTCAATCTATTTTTCCTATTCATTTTATTAGGCTGCACTGCAAAC
>CAZIJQ010000066.1:6163-11683 GCA_964539785.1 uncultured bacterium
AATAATGATTTGTATCGCACACGTGTCGAGAATGACACGTTAATTTCCCGGGAAAGCTTGCCAGCGCCGGTTAATTCGGATCAGGCTGAATACAACGCCTTTATCGCCCCCGATGAATCCTACTTGATTTTTAGCTCACACAATCATTCCGGCGAACTGGGTCGCGGTGACCTGTATATCAGTTTCCTTGACGGGTCGGGCACCTGGACTGAACCACGCCAGATGGGGCCGGGAATCAATTCTCCGGCTTTGGATTACTGCCCTTATGTGAGCCCAGATGGAAAATACTTGTTTTTCACCAGTCGCCGCTCCGGTAACGAAGAAATCTATTGGGTAAATGCTGAAATAATAGAACAGCTTCGACATAAAGATTTTGATTTTATCAGTGGGTTTATGACAGCCTGGGAAAGTGGTGATCCACCTGGCGTCTGGCAGTATTATGACGATTTTAAACGGGAATTTGCAGCATATGCCGAATTCGATGGAATATTGCTCGACGCTGCCAAGACCCGATTTTTGCAGCAGGGAGACACCGGTTCAGCCCTTAGTATATTGAAACGCATTTTAGAAATATATCCCGATTACCAGCCGTTGCTCATCAATCTTGAAAAACTAGTTCTGCAGTCAGAAACTGAATCATTGGATTGGGTTATGAATAATTATTCGATCGAACAGGACTCATTACCGGCAGGGCTTGAACGGCAACTAAATGTACTGGGTTATTGGTATCTACAAATTCACCTGCTATCCCAGGCACAGACTATTTTTGCTGTTAATTGCGAACTCTTTCCTGAATCGTTTAATGTTTTCGATAGCTACGCTGAAATATTGCTGGCCCGTGGTGATACAAACGCAGCCATCACTAATTATAAGAAGTCGTTGGACTTAAATATCGAAAATGATAATGCCCGGACAATCCTGACCAGGCTGGTAAAATAATTATTAACATTGCTTCAGATTTCCAAATGTTTCCGGAACATGATTGCTAAGTTCTCTGTCGTTTTAACATAACATCACTATGCCATGAAAATCAGAACAGCTGGAAAAATCCTATACAGGAGATTAATTGTGAAATATCAACTCATATCAATACTGATAGCGGGAGTAATAATTATGTCATGCAATTCAACCGATAATCCGCTATTTAGCGAATGGGACACACCTTTCCAGGTACCACCATTTGATCTGATTAAGGTGGAACATTATTTGCCAGCCCTGAAGGAGGGAATCGAGCGACAGAAAGTAGAGATTGCAGCAATCGTGAATAGTTCTGAGCAGCCGGACTTCAGCAATACCATTGCAGCTTTCGAAGCCAGCGGACAGTTTCTGAAGCGGGTCGAGAATGTTTTTAATAATATCAGTGGCACCGATGCTACCGACGAATTGGACAAGATTAAAGAAACTTTCAGTCCCATCAAATCGGATCATCGAAGCGATATCCTGCTGAATGAAAAACTGTTTGCTCGAATTAAAGTGGTCTATGAAAAAACTGACCGTGAGCGCTTAACCGTCGAGCAGAACACGCTACTCAACAAAATTTACCAGGATTTTTCCCGCAATGGCGCTAACCTGGAGTTGCAAGACAAACAGGAACTGCGGAAAATCAATGCCGAGCTGGCCTTGCTGAAGATGGAATTCGGCCAGAATATCCGAAAAGAGAATAATAACTGGGAAATAGTACTCGAAAATGAAGCTGATCTGGCCGGATTACCCGAGCGGGTTCGGCAGTCTGCCGCACAGTTGGCGAACGAAAGGAATCAGCCCGGGAAATGGCTGTTCACCTTGGATAAACCCAGTTGGATACCGTTCCTGCAGTACTCTCAGCGACGCGACCTGCGCGAGAAAATTTATCGAGCATATATCAATCGCGGTGACAATAATGACCATTTGGATAATAAAGAACGCTTGGTCAAGATTATCAATCTGCGCATCAGAAGATCCGAACTACTGGGGTATGATACCTATGCCGATTATGTTCTGGAACGCAGTATGGCCGGCAATCCCAAAGCTGTTTATGATTTACTAGATAAGCTATGGCAGCCCGCGCTGAAGCGTGCTCAGACTGAGGCTACAGAATTTCAGCAGTTAATCGATCAGGAAGGCGGTGGATTCAAGTTGCAGTCCTGGGATTGGTGGTATTATTCCGAAAAAATCCGGCAGGCAAAATACGATCTTGATGAAACGCAACTGCGATCGTATTTTGAAATTAATAATGTTCTTCAAGGTGCTTTCTTGGTGGCGAATCGCCTGTTCGGAATAACTTTTACCGAGCTCACCGATCTGCCAATCTACCATCCGGAAGTAAAAACTTTTGAGGTAAAGGAAGCCGATGGTAAACATCTTGGAATACTTTATACCGATTACCATCCCCGACAGGGAAAACAGGTTGGCGCCTGGTGCAGCAGTTTCCGCTCCCAGTCTAATCGCGACAATGAATGGGTAAATCCGGTAGCCATCAACGTCTGCAATTTTTCCCGTCCCACCGGGGAATTACCGGCTTTGTTGAGTTTTTACGAAGTGACCACTCTATTTCATGAATTCGGGCACGCTCTCCATGGGCTGCTCCGTAATCGTGTTTACACTAATCAATTAATGCCGCGCGATTTTGTGGAATTGCCCAGCCAGATAATGGAGAATTGGGCCATGGAACCGGAAGTACTGCGGGATTATGCTATCCATTATGAGACCGGTGAGGTAATTCCGGAAAAACTAATCGAAAAAATTACTGAATCCCGACTGCACAACCAGGGATTTGAGATGGTGGAATATCTGGCAGCGTCATTTTTGGATATGGATTGGCATACCCTAACCGATGTCGTCACACGTGATCCCATCGAATTTGAAAACGCTTCATTCGTTAAAATGGGATTAATGCCGGAAATCATTTCCCGCTATCGCAGTCCTTATTTTAATCATATCTTTTCCGGTGGTTATTCCGCCGGTTACTACAGCTATATCTGGGCTGCAACTTTGGATGCTGATGCATTTCAAGCTTTTAAGGACACCGATTTATATAATCCAGAACTGGCGGCGAAATACCGGAAATACATTCTTGGACTCAGCGGCACCGAGGATGTGGCTTTGACTTATCGTCGTTTTCGCGGGCGTGATGCAGAGATTGAACCGTTGTTACTCCGGCGCGGATTGCTCAATGAGTAATATTTTTAAGGCTGATTTAATTTGTAAAAGGTTGTTTTTCTGTAACTATTAGTTGTGAAATTCATCACAATTTCAGCTATGGTTAATGTTTACTTTTCGTGCTATAGCAGGAATGATATACGGTGAAATCCGACCATAAAATATTAACTTTCTTAATAATACTTGTCTTAGTGGCGAGTATTAGTGCACAGCCCGCTGGCTATGACTATCGGAAAAAGCTGATTATCAGCAGTGCCCAGGTTAGTGGTACAACTGATTTGGTGGATTTCCCAGTTTTGGTTAGTTTCGCACACAATGATCTTCGTTCGACAGGTAATGGTGGTGGCGTTGCCAATCCCAGTGGATATGATATTATTTTAACAGCTGCCGATGGTTCAACGCTGTTAGACCATGAAATGGAAAAATACAGCTCAACTACCGGTGAATACATTAGCTGGGTTCGCATTCCCGCATTATCGCCTACAGTCGATACGGAAATATATTTGTACTTCGGAAATTCAACGATTTTTTCTGATCAATCCATAAACACCACTTGGAATTCCAATTATCTGGCCGTCTGGCATTTTAATAACGGCATTACCGATGCCTCCAGCAATGGCCGAGTTCTGGTGGATAATGGAACTGCTGCTTCAAGTATTGGTAAGATTGCCGGTGCACGCCAGTTTGCCGGTAATGGTGATGATCTGGGGGATGCTACTTCATCAGCTTACCTTGACGGACTGGCAGCGCTGACGATCTCGCTGTGGGCTATGGCTGATGTAACCGGAACTGATAAGGGACTGATATTTGGCGATACCCCAACCGGTAATGAGGACCGCTTGGGAATCCGTTATGACGCAGCCGCTACTTCCAGCGGTGGAACCAATATTATTCATACATCTCTCAAAACAGGTTCTAATAATAAAGTTCGTCTTGAAAGCAGCGGGGGTGTTCAAACTACTAACTGGCTGCAGATCGCGACTACCTGGACTGAGACAAATCCCATGGTGCTATATCGGGATGGTGCCTTAGATACACCAGGTTATACCAATTCAAAAAGGGGAACGACATCCGGTAGTTCAAACCTTTATATCGGAAAGGGGTCCCGGGATGGTACCACCAGTTCCTGGGACGGCCTGATTGACGAAGTGCGGATTTCGGATGTAGCCCGTTCAGCGGACTGATTGTCAACCGAACATAATACCTCCAATGATCCGGCCACATTTTTCTCGGTCAGCGCTGTAAATGAAATACCTGTTTTAGCCACTATTGAAACCGTTGATTTGAACTACGCTGCTGGATCGGGTGCAGCTAATATTACCATGTCGATTACTACTTTTGATTACAGTGATCTTAATCTCAGCAGCGCTCAGGTGGCGATCAGCGCCAATTACCTCGATACCGAAGATGTTTTAGGCTTCAATGATCAGAATGGTATAACCGGCAGCTGGAATTCCACTACCGGCATCCTCAGTTTATCAGGATCGGCCTCCCTGGCAGATTATCAAACCGCCCTTCGTGCGGTAACCTATACCAATACTAATGCCACGCCATCTGCAGCGGTAAGAACAATAAGTTTCACGGTTAACGATGGCAGCGCTGACAGCAATACCTTGACCCGCGATATCACCCCTAGTTTTACCAATTCAGCCCCGGTTCTGGCTAATCTGGAAATTGCCGATCTGGCCTATACCGATGGCGGCTCACCAGTACCTCTTAGCTCCACACTGACTGTATCAGATGCGGATGACGCCTATTTGGAAAGTGCAACGGTGGAGCTCACCACGAACTACATTAATGGCGAGGACTTACTGAGCTTTACCAATACCGCCAGTATCACCGGCAGTTGGAATTCATCAACAGGAATGTTGACACTCACCGGTACGGCCGCCGTGGCTGATTATCAGGCTGCCTTGCGCGGTGTTACGTATTCAAACCTCAATCCCGATCCTTCCACTCTCAGCCGAACATTTGCTATCACCGTTAATGATGGTACCGATGCGAGTAATTCGGAAACCCGGGATATTACTGTCACGTCGGTCAATGATGCTCCCACGTTTTCGACCATTGAAACAAGTCCCCTCACTTATAACCCCGGCGATGGAGTCGTTCAGATCACTGCCACGATTATTCCGGATGATGGGGATAATACCAATCTCTCAGGTGCTACTGTTCAGATCACCGGTAATTATTTCTCCGGCGAAGATGTTCTGGCTTTTAGCGATCAACTGGGAATTACCGGCAGTTGGGATAATATTACCGGAACATTGATTTTGTCAGGTACAACAACAATTATCAATTACCAGACAGCTCTGCGCACCATAACATACGAGAACACCAACGCCACGCCCGCTTATTCAACGCGGACAGTATCGTTCATAG
>CAZIJQ010000067.1:0-11599 GCA_964539785.1 uncultured bacterium
ATGGTAACGATTCACCCGGATTATCAGGATGTAATGATTAAAGGGGCTATTCTAGATGTAATACCACCCGGTCGAGACGGAGTAAAAATTAACTGTCCTAACGAAATAAGAGATTGTCTAGGAATGGGAGATTCTTATGAAGTATTTGTCGAGTATTTCGCAGAAAAGTTTCCAGCAGCGTTACTAATGGTTTCCACACTGGACAGTGTCAACTATGGTGTAACAGAAGTGGCCGAGGATACCACTGGATTAACCTCTCGGTTTACTCTTATTATTGAACAAATTGAACTTTCAGTAAATTTTTATATTCCTTTAGAATATAACTTCATTGTAACACGAAAATTTGAATACGAAAACGCAAGATTTACACTAATTGATAATTCGAATGGGAACGTGGTTTCACAGGAAAAGCTAACAGTATCAAGAAATTATAATACTGTAGATATCAAATCATTGTTACCAATTTTTAATCATTTAACAATTGCATTGGCAAAATCAATAATCCGTTATAGCCCCTTTAGAGACCCTGAAAACATTTGGTCTAGATAGAGAATACCAACCTCTTAACGACATACCAGAAATCTCTGTCAGATTTAATATTTCTCCCAGACTCATTTAATAGTTTTACTCAGAATCGGAGCTTGAAAATAAATTATCCTCTGAATGTTGCCACACAATAGTCGATTCCTTCCTCGATTTCTCGGTATTCGGAATGACCGGGTTGTATTGAGATTGACTGGAAACCGTTAAAACGGTTTGGAATTATCAGTGATATACTAACCCACAACTGAAGTTGTGGGCTGTTTCAACAAATAATAATAATCAGGTAGTATTCGCTGATTTTGGTCTTCTAATCAGATTCAGTAATACTAACCCGATGCCGCCAATCATGATCAGAACATCGGCCAGATTGAATATTCCGGTTCTGACGGATCCGATGCCGATATTGAGATAGTCGACCACACAGCCATTATGGAATATTCGATCGATCAGATTGCTCAGACCACCCCCAGTCAGGAGTGCTAAAAGGACTGTATCAATGCGAGTCAAGCGGTCGGAAATAACAGTAAAAACTAAAATAACGATCAAACCAATTGAGGGAATAATCCGCATGAGCCAGAGTTTTATTCCTTCCCGTAATTGCGATCCCAGGCTTAGAAAGCCACCAGTATTTTCGGCATATTGTAAACGGATTGTGTCATAAAAATATCTGATTGTCGGGGTCCCTTTGAGAGATTGCTGGGCAATGGATTTGGTAGCCTGATCGCAACCGATACTGACCAGCAGGATAATTGCGATAAGCAGATATTTTTTCCAGTGCAACATTATCTTTGGTCAGTTGATTTCATCGTTGATGTCAAATTCTTTCAATTAATATAATTAACTAAATAATTTAACTAATATTGACTAACTGCAATAATAGCTAAGAATAGAATGATAGCAAATAATTGCTAAGTTACTTTAATCTTTCGAATTACTTTAGTGAAAAGTCCCGGGGAAAAACGTTTTAAATAAACCATTATCTGTTCTTTTCCAGAAATTATGACTTCTTCTTTACCAGCCTTCACGGCTTTTAAAATGCCTTCAGCGCATTCCTCAGCGGACATACCTTTTTCGGTAGTTTTATCCATCGTGGCATGTTTGGAGCCATCACCGGTGAGGGCATTCAGGGAAGCGTTGGTCCGCACAAAACCCGGCATGATAGCATGGACTTTGATACCGTCTTCCCAAACTTCGGCGCGCAGCGCATCAGCGAAACCAAGCACTGCGTGTTTGGATGAGGCGTAAATGGAACGTAAGGCCGTGCCGAATTTTCCGGTGAGGCTGGAAATGAAAATGATATTACCGGATTTGCGTTCGATCATTCCGGGTAAAACCGCTTTGGTCAGGGCCACGCCAGCGAAATAATTGGTCTCCATAATTTTTCGCACCACCGCCATGCTGGTATCTTTTATCAGGGAGCGTTGAGTAATGCCTCCATTATTAACCAGAATGTCAATCCGGCCAAACTGCTCTTCCATTAACCGGACATTATCGACCAGTACATCGGGAAAAGTTAAATCCAGGGTTAACACTTGATGAAACTCTGGGTTGGTGCATTCCTGTTTCACTTTTTCCAGTTCCTCCGGTCGTCGCGATGCCAAGATGATCCGGGCACCTTCCTGACTGAATGCGATAGCCAGTGCTCGTCCTATTCCTGAAGAAGCCCCGGTAATCATGATAACTTTATCTTTGAATTCCAAAACGATTTCCTTCGCAATAATCGGTTAATATTAGCGGAAATTAGTATTATTCAGGCTTTACAACCAATCAGTGATTCTTTTGCAGAACTATTGCGTTATAAATTCATTCCGATTCCAGTAAGAATTATTGACTAAATAATAGCAGGCAGAATTATTAACGGATTAATTTTTGATATCAAACATTTTGCCCTACATGACGGACCGGGCATTAGGACTACCGTGTTTTTCAAGGGTTGTCCGCTGAATTGCTGGTGGTGTCATAATCCTGAGAGTCGCGGTTCGGAGATCGAAGAATTAACGATCAATGATCGCAGCAGAAAGCAAAATGATAGTAGTTCGATCCCGGAAACGGTGGGGCGGCTGGTTTCCGTGTCTGAAATTATGGAAGAGGTGAAAAAGGATTGGATATTTTATGATCAGTCAGGTGGTGGCATAACCATATCAGGTGGCGAACCGCTCCTGCAACCGGATTTTTTAATTGAGTTATTGACAGCTTGCCGCAAGGAAGAAATCACAACGGCAATTGATACCAGTGGCTATGCAAAGATTGAAATACTGGAAAGGTTATTCGGATTGGTCGATTACTACCTGTACGATCTGAAACTGATGGATGATGATCTGCACAGTAAAAACACCGGTGTATCAAACCAGAGTATCATTCATAATCTGACCTGGCTGGCCGAGGAAGGGGAAAAAGTTATAGTTAGAGTACCACTTATTCCTAATATTACCGATACCAAAGAAAATTTGAAGGCGATAGCCCGCTATGTTAACTCTCTGGAATCTGATATTGGCGTGGATTTACTACCTTTCAACCTGCTGGCCAAAGATAAATTTCATAGATTCAAATTGCCTAATAAGCTTATGAAAATGCAAACTCAGGCACCGGATAAAATTGATCGGATGGTGGACCATTTCCAGACACTTGGGATTCCGGTAACAATTGGAGGGTAATCTTATGAATGGGAGAATCAAACGCTTGCGTGATCAAACCTTGACTGCCATACCCGAAATTTCAATAGAGCGCGGTAGTCTGCTGACCGAATTTTATCAGAGTGGTAGAAGTGAACAGGTTTCTGTTCCGGTGGCCCGAGCTTTGGCTTTTAAATATCTGCTGGAGCACAAAACTATTTGTATCAATTCTGACGAGTTGATAGTTGGGGAAAGGGGACCGGCACCTAAAGAAACTCCGACCTACCCGGAAATTTGCACCCACTCAATTGCGGATCTGGAAATATTAGATACCCGTACAAAAATTCCTTTCCGGGTTAGCAATGAGGTCAAGAAGACGCAGAAACATTTCATTAACCCATTCTGGCGTGGCCGTGCCATGCGAGATCGCATAATGGCAGAAGTTGACGAAGATTGGAAAAACGCCTATGCAGCTGGTGTTTTTACCGAATTCATGGAGCAGCGGGCACCAGGGCATACGGTTTGCGACGATAAAATCTATCTAAAGGGAATGCTTGATTTTCAACAGGATATTCAGGACAGTCTGGACAAACTGGATTTCAGTAATGATCCGCAGGCGCTTGATAAGCGGGAAGAATTGCAGGCAATGTCAATCGCTGCCGAAGCACTAATTTCTTTTGCCAATCGCCATGCTGATCTGGCTGAGCAGCTGGCCGTTGCTGAAACTGATCCGGTGCGGCAAGCAGAGTTGGAAAATATTATAAAAATTTGTCGAAAGATTCCTGCTCATAAGCCGGAGTCATTTTATGAAGCCCTGCAATATTATTGGTTTGTCCATCTTGGCGTTATCACTGAATTGAATACCTGGGATTCTTTCAATCCCGGGAGGCTGGACCAACACCTGTTGCCGTTTTACCTTCAGGGTTTAGAGGACGACTCGCTGACCGAAGAATCGGCCCGGGAATTATTGCAAGCCTTCTGGATAAAATTCAACAACCAGCCTGCGCCCCCCAAAGTTGGAATCACTGCCAAAGAAAGTAATACCTATACTGATTTTTGTCTCATTAATCTGGGTGGTCTGACCGCACAAGGGCAGGATGCGACCAACGAATTGTCATTTCTAATTCTTGATGTGATTGAAGAAATGCGCTTGTTGCAACCCAGTTCAATGGTACAGATCAGTAAAAAATCGCCTGATAAATTACTGAAGCGAGCGTTGCAGATTATCAAAACCGGGTACGGTCAGCCATCCCTGTTTAATACCGATGCAATAGTTGCTGAGCTGGTTCGCCAGGGGAAATTGATTCAGGATGCTCGCACTGGCGGTGCCAGTGGATGTGTGGAAGTAGGCGCATTTGGGAAAGAAGCTTATATTCTGACTGGTTATTTTAATATACCAAAAATATTAGAAATAACTCTGAATAACGGCTATGATCAGCAGACCGATAAGCAGATTGGTTTGGAAACCGGTAAACCTGAAGACTACCAAAACTTTGATGATTTATATTCTGCATTCGAAAGTCAATTGCAGCATTTTATCAATATTAAATTAAAGGGGAACCTGATAATTGAACGCTTGTGGGCTAAATATCTGCCGGCTCCTTTTATGTCGATTTTGATAGATGATTGCATAACTACTGGAATTGATTACAATGCTGGTGGAGCCCGCTATAATTCCTCATACATTCAGGGAGTTGGATTAGGCACAATCACCGATTCATTATCAGCTATAAAATTTCATGTCTTCGATCATCAAAATTTGACGATGTCAGAACTGCTGGAAATTCTTTCGGCGGATTTTGAAAATACTCCTGATATGCGAAGCAAGCTGATCGATAAAACTCCAAGATTTGGCAATGATAACGACTATGCCGATGAGCTGGCGATCAGGGTATTTGAATCATTTTTCCAGGCGGTTGATGGCAAACCAAATACCAAAGGCGGGCATTTCCGAATCAATCTTCTGCCAACCACTTCTCACATTTATTTTGGCAGTGTTATTGGTGCAACACCTGATGGTAGACAGGCCGGAAAACCCCTATCGGAAGGTATATCTCCTGTGCAGGGGGCCGATCGAAAAGGTCCGACAGCGGTTTTAAAATCAGCGGGAAAACTAGATCATATACGAACTGGCGGGACGCTGCTAAACCAAAAATTCTCCCCTCAATTGATGGCTGACGAAACCGGTATCACCAAAGTGGCAGATTTAATCCGGTCGTATTTTCGCCTGGATGGACATCACATCCAGTTTAATGTGGTAACTGCCGACACATTGAAAAAGGCGCAGAAAAATCCTGCTGAACATTGTGATTTAATTGTGCGAGTTGCCGGCTACAGTGATTATTTTGTGGATCTGACTGAAGAATTACAAAATGAGATTATTCGACGTACCGAACATGAGCTTTCCTGATAAAATGTATTATTTAGCTGCGACCGTTTTCCGATTGATTCATTTGTATAATCAATGTTTTATAGGGAATGCGTTAAACAGAATAGACAGCGAATGAGGGAGGAACTGTCACTAACACTTTGAGTATCAGTGACAGTTCTGGTGCAGGGCGTCTGACAGCATGCTGGTCAGATCATTTGTGTGGAAAGCGGATACATTTGTAGCAAATCCATTATTTTTGCATCAATTATGATTAACGCATGTGTGAGGTGGGTTTTGCTGGGTAGATCATCCAATTGTTCTTCAGATGGTAACTTTAATTCGATCGGTGCCAGGTAATTATGCTCATTAATCTGATCAATCAATTTTCGGCGTGTATCGATTAATTTTTCGAGCGTTTTTTGATAGGTGTTACTGGCAGTTTTTTCAATTATATCGGCGCGTCTGACCAATGACAGAAAATACTCCTGCTCTTCATGCAGTAGTCGTTTTATCTGGCTGTTAGTTTGAAAGTTCGGATACACGGCGATACAATTCCTTTTCTTTTGGTTATCAATGTGATTAGTGCTGTTATAATAATCGGGAAAAATATATAGTAACTTAGGAATTGGATTTTATTTTGGATTATTTTTATAAGGATTTGTTAAATGTAATCAAAAATGATAGTATTTCACTAAATATGATAAATCAAACCTGTGAATGAGCTGAATAATTGTTAATTAATAAAGTGATCAAAACAGAAAAGGAAAAATATTAATGCCCCATGATTCAATTTAATGTATTTTTTACCAGCTCATATTAACGGGAAATTTAAATATGAAACAAAAAATCTTGATCGTTGATGACTTGGTATCAATCCGCGATTTAATGCGTGACACATTTAGTAAAAAAGGTTTTGAAGTTTATACTGCCGAGAGTTCAGAAGAGGCATTACCAATAATCAAAAGCGAGAATGTACAAATCCATTATTATGACTTACATCTACCCGGGATGAATGGAATTGAATTGTGTCGTGAAGTCAGGAAAAAACGACCAGTAGATTTAATATTTGCTATGACCGGACATCCCTCGATTTATGCTCTCGTTGAATGCCGGGAAGCCGGGTTTGACGATTATTTCATTAAACCTTTTGATATGAGAATTATTATAGACACCACGGAGCGCGCTGTAGAAACCATTAAACGCTGGAAACGTCAATAATTTTTGATATTATTACTACTAATAACACCGTTTGTTTATTCTAATCAATTTCAACTTTAAATTTTACGCATGAAAGATGCATTCAATCTCCCCTGGCGGCTAATGGCTGCCACCCTGTATGGACCACCTCGCGATGGTAAAATTATGGGAACTGTCGATGTTGACGTAACAGCTATTGATAGTTACATAAAAGATCAGCGGCGCCAAGGCAATAAACTGACTCTAACTACTTTTGTTGTAGTTGCTATCGGTCGCGCCTTAGCGAAATATCCTGACATAAATTGTCATATCAGGCGTGGGAGATTAGTACCACGCGATTATATTGATGTCATGGTGACGGTTGGCATCAAAGGCGGGGCAGAGATGGCTGCTGTTCGAATCAGAGATGCCCATGAGAAAACTGCCAGCCAAATTGCCGAAGAAATACGGACAATGGCTTTCGAATCCCGACAAGGGGAGGAAAGCAAGGTCATGCAGAATAAATACACGCTTACTAAAATTCCCTGGCCAATTCGAGGTTGGATATATAAACTGATTCGCTGGATAGTGCATGATCTGGGAATCAACTTAGGATTTATGGGGTATACGGATTCGGCATTTGGATCAATAGTGTTGTCCAATATCGGTACTATTGGATTGACTACCGGCTTCCCGGCATTATTACCAGCAGCCAAAATTCCGGCTGTAGTGAATATGGGCAAATGCGAACTGAAACCGGTCGTTCGATCCAAAAAAGTGGTTGTACGGCTGATATTGCCACTGTCGGCCACATTCGATCATCGGATTGTAGATGGACTGCACGCTGGAAAAATGTCGCGTACAGTAGCCAGGTTACTGGCTAAACCAGAGGAACTTGACCAATCCCCTCGATGATTTATGGTTTTGGTACTACTCGTTTAAACTGTAGATAACCAGTTACCCGCCAGATAACCACAGCGATAACCCAGTATATAAGCAGGATTCCTAAAGCGATCCAATAACCTTCGATGGCGTTTTTATAGAAGGCGGTTGGGACGTTTAAAACCACTAACAATGGTATTCCCAGAAAAAGGGTGATTCCGCTGCCGTAAACCGCATCTTCCGCTACAGGAGTCTTAAACTCCGGATCAACCACGCGCAATAAAACCAGAGCTGAATTTATTGTTCCGGTCATTTCGCCAAATAATTCCACAAAGCGTTCGAAGTGGTAATCATCAAATGCTCGGTAACAGAAATAATAAAGGATGCCAAATGTTGCCGGTCCAGCTAAAATTGACATAAACAGAATCGAGCGCCAGTACTGTCCCACAATCGTGATGCTGATTGCGGCCACGGCCCCTACTACCAGATAATCCAGAAACACGCCCATCCAGCGGGTCATTAATCCGGAATCAATTACATAGGCCGTCTTTGTTTTATCAAATATTTTCCTTACCAACAATGCGATCAGCAAGCCAAAAACGAAATGGAATGACCAGATCGTGGCGACAAAATCATGGGCACCCACATTTTCCAGAAAGGCTGTAAAAGCATAGCAAAAACCGTAGGTTAACAGGTAGACAAAACCGATGAGTCCAAATTGGAAAGCCATTGATTCGATTGCTTCCGAAGACATGGGCAGATGTCCAGCTACAGGATGATCGGTCTCTTTGTTGATTCCAATACGCATATCATAGGTAATATGGTCAGTTGATTTTATCAGGGCACTTTGGCCAGTGCGGATTCCCCAGTGAATTATTGCCATCCCGGCAAAGAAAGCAAACAAATAACCGATTGCCGCAAAAGTTAATCCAACCAGACCACCGCCCTCAAAACCCCAGTGTTCCCAACTATTGCCCATGGCATAGGCCAGGCCCGGTCCCATGCCAAAGCCCAGGGGAACCAGTAATCCAATTCCAGCAAACAGATCCGGTTTGATCGTATAAATCAGGATAAAAGCCACCAGTAAACCGATTGTTGCCTGCGCGATATAGGAAGATAGGGAAGCAAAAGCTTTACTTAATGGACCCTTGCCCCATTGTTTTTTTTCTTGCCGCAAGCCCAGAGTTATGAATGTTAGGGCTAATAAATGGTAGACATATACTCCCAATCGCTCCGATGGCAAATCGATCAAGCCTAATCCCTGGCTGGCAATCAACAGGCCAATGGCACCAGCGATCAGATTATTGGGGATCAGAAAGCGCTGGAAAAACTTGATGTAACGTCGCAACAGGGTACCAATGAGAATGAATGAACTCAAATAGAGGAAGTCAAGTACGACAGCACGCAGATTAACATCAAGATCCCAGGGATTCATAATTCGCTCCTGAATTTTTTATTAATTAGATTTTTGTTCGTAGCGTTTCCAGCCAATCAGGCCGGTAACTTTCCAGATTATACTTATGATCAGCCAGTAAGCTATGATAATTCCCAAGGTTATGACATAACCTTGGACGGAATTATTGAAAAATTGCATGGGAATTCCCAGTGAAAACAATAGGGGTAAGCCCATGAATAGGGAAATTCCGCTACCATAAACTGCATCTTCGGCTACAGGTGTTTCGAATTCGGAATCGAGCACTCGCAGTAAAATCAGACCGGAATTGGTTGTGCCAGTGAATTCGCCAAACATTTCCACAAATCGTTCGAAGTGGAAATCGTCGAAAGCCCGCCAGCAGACCCAGTATAAGGTGCCAAAGGTGGCTGGACCGGCGATTAGTGACATGATCGCTAGTGCTTCCCAATACTGACCAACGACTTTTATGCTGATAGCGGCAATGGCTCCCACGATCAAATAATCGAGAAATACGCCCATCCCCCGGGTCATTAGTCCTTTATCAATAATGTACGAACGTCCTGACAGATCCAGTAATTTGCGGACGATAATGGCAATTATTAGTCCGAAAACAAAATGGAACGACCAGAAAATATCAACAAAATCGTGCAAATTGGCATTTGCCAGAGGAATCGAAACCAGTGAAATAAATCCATAGGTCAGCATATAAACAAATCCGATCAGACCAAGATGAAATGCCATGGGCTCAATGGCTTCTGTGGACATGGGCAAGCGTCCTGCAATGGGATGATCCTGGGCCTTGTAAATGCCGGTTTGCATTTCTTCGGTGATATGTTCGGTGCTGCGAATAGTATTACTTTTTTTAGTGCGAATACCCCAGCGGATGATTGCAATCCCGGCAAAATAGGCATAGATAAAACCAATTGCCGCGAAGGTAACTCCCACGGTACTGCCACCGGTAAATCCGTATTGTTCCCAACTGCCGCCCATGCTGGCCGCTAATCCGGGTCCCATGGCAAAGCCCAAGGGGAGCAATAATCCGACACCGAGGAAAAGATCGGGATTGATTGTGTACATCAGGATAAAGGCCACCACCAAGCCAATTATGGCTTGCAAGCAGATGATTGATAATCCGGCAAAACTTTTACTTAATGGTCCGCGACCCCAATTAGTTTTTTGTTGTCGTAATCCCAGAGCAATGAAAGTCAGGGCCAGCAAATGATAAATATAGGCAGTCAGACGTTCATTAGGCAGATCGATCCAGCCCAACACCTGAGTGCTGAAAATCAAAGCAATGAACCCCCCGATCAGATTATTAGGTATCAGAAAGCGCTGAAAAAATTTAATATAGCGGCGGGCCAGAGTTCCCACCAGGATGAAAGAGCTCATATACATAAAATCGAAAATAAACTCCACCATCGTAACTTCCATTTGCCAGAATTTCATGATATCCCTTTCACTTGATTATTGGACAATCTTTATCAGAATTTTCAAAGATACTACTTTTCCCCGGTTTTCATTGGATTGGATAGCAAACGGACCTCCCCAAGGTTGTTTTGATTCTTCCCCAAACCAAAGGCGAATATATGACATTAAGTATTTATAGGAAACCCGCAATTTGGGTATTAATATGACCAATACTAACTTTGATTCTATCTATTGTCGTTGCTAAAATTGCGCGCTTTAAGAGCCAATTATAATTGACAATTTGGAGGCGTGGCAGAGCGGTTGAATGCACCGGTCTTGAAAACCGGCAAGGGTTTACGCCCTTCAGAGGTTCGAATCCTCTCGCCTCCGCCAACCTGCGTCCCGATGAATCGGGATCTTCGGTTGGCAGGCCAACTTTGCACCATTTGAAATAGTAAATTCAGGATATGGGCCAAACCCATGCCAGTTAAAGTTGGATTATGGGTGGGAGACCAACTTGTTGTTAGGAGTAGGTTGGACTAATTTGCTTGATGTAATATATTTTTAAACGGAGGGCTTTGGAGATGTGGTATGTGTATTGTTTGGAAAATAAAAGCAAGAATTATTTATATGTTGGTTCAACAAAGAATCTCAAGCGTAGAGTTATGGAACATAATGATGGATTGAGTAAATCAACTAAACCATTTCTACCGCTGCTATTGACCTCATACATTGTTGTTAGCTCTGAAAGTCATGCACGAAAATTGGAGAAATATTTTAAAACTGGTTCCGGGAAAACCATCCTGAAGAAACGAATTTTACAAAACGAAGTCCCGGTTTCCGGGGCGTAGTTTTGCCTCTCGCCTCCGCCAACCTGCGTCCCGATGAATCGGGATCTTCGGTTGGCAGGCCAACCTTGCACTGTGTCAAAATGGGAACTTCGGGATGCAGGCCAAACCCATGCCGGTTAAAGTTGGATTATAGTTGGCAGGCCAAACATGTACTTATTCAATGTTGGAACTTTGGGATACAGGCTAACTTGTGTCCTGTCGAACTGGGAACTTTAATTGAGACAATCGCTTGCGAATGACCGGGTTTTTTATCTTATACTTTTTTCCACATATTTTCTGTTAATCAAATTCCTGGTTAGCAGCATGCTGGATTTTGAGTGATTTGAAGGTAACCGAGCATTCT
>CAZIJQ010000068.1:0-11327 GCA_964539785.1 uncultured bacterium
AGAACACCGAAATCCTCAATCAACCTAGGAACTATTATAGCCGTTACTGGAAAAAACAATCACAACGGGTCGGATTGACTGTATAAACGAAAGGCTCATGGAATAAAACCGCAAGCCTCTTTAAATAGAAATCGTTTGCTGTTTAAAAAGAATAGTTCAGATCAGCCCGCATAATTATGGCGCCATCATTTTCTCCGTCGGACTTGGTGCCGCGATAATCCAGGCTGGTACGCAAGAATAGACTTTCCATGATTCTATAAGAAACCCCGCCGCGGATATTGAATCGACTGAATTCACTGGCTCCGACCCCGGAGGTATAGCCTAAACCACTATTTAATTTCAGACCACCACCAAAGAGGTCATAGCTTGCATTGAGGTTGAATCCGGTTATCCCCTGTTCTTCGGTTGCTGTAGTTCGATTGTTTAATGAAAGAACGAGGGTGGTTTTTAATGGAATTGAATACTGGGTTACCACCGAAATTGTGGTTACGTCAGACACCATGTTTGACGAAGTGAATGTGGTATCTAAAAAAGTTGTGTCGTTGAAGGTGTCTACCAAATAAGGTGCACTTCCGGGTTCGTAGCGGTCACCAATTTGGTCGGCTTTTTCCAGCCGACTAAAGTTTAGCATCAGGTTATGAGACATATCCAGGAAATTAACCCGGTAATTAACACCAAACGTGACGTTAGGGGTATTCTCATCTAGCCGCCGATCCTGTAAATGGTAGCCGGTTAAATCTCTGGTAGTATCGGAGCCCATCACAACATAGACCGAATCGTATCCAGTGGTATCCTGGTATACCAAGTCGTTAAAACGAGACTTTGAACTGAGTTTGAAATTAAATGTTGGATAATCGGCGCCCGGATAAACACCCACGTTCAGGGTCATGGTTTCGGTTGTCATTTTATTTGACACAATTCGCGTGGTTGCGTTATCCTGGTGACGGTAGGTTGCCCCGACAAATAATTTGTTCTGGAGTAATTTAACTCGATCAGACACGATAAATTCTCTTGTGTCACTCTGTAAATAGGGATTTCCCAATGAATTGAAATTGGGGCCCACACGATTGTATTCCAACGTCACTCGATTATTATAATAATTTGCCATTATTTTGTAATTATAGGCCAGTGAAGGCATTCGAGCAATCGCCCTAAAGAGGTGGTCGGCCAATTGAGTTGAGTCAATATCGATTGGTACCAGTGGTATCATATTCTGACTGATAGTAAAATATTTCTCATAATCTGCCGGGTCGATTGGTATTTTATCCAGGTCAATTCCCTGATCTACTATTTTACCATCGGCATCGTAGGTCCGCATGACAAATCCATCGGTACTGTCGTCCAGGAGAATGTCGATATCAGCTTTGGAGATGGCTCCATCCCAGATATCGGTATTCAACATACTGAACGCCCAACCGGCCTCAAAACTCAGGCGACGATCGCGGGTATTTATCTTTATATCTGATCCGATAACAATATTGTCCTGTGGGCGGTCACCACCCCAGTTTTTATCATCAGGCTTGACAACTTCCAGCAACAACCCTGTCTGTGAAGAGCCAAGTCCCACAAATTCGTCATAGGTATAGATACCACCAGGCATGTGTGCGAACAGGGAGTCGGTCAAGTAATGGGTGGAATAGGTGGTATCATCAACAGTAATCCGGGCATCAGCAATAGTTTTCATTACTGAAGATATATCATCCTTTGCCTTCAGATAATTGAATCCCATCTGGAATATTTTCCCACGACCAAAACTGATGCGACTACTGAAAATATCCTGCTTGAAGGTATAGCCTTTTCGATCTAACAAGTAGGAAAAACTGGTGCCGGTCGAATCGTTTACTTCAACGACATTATAATTATAGGCCATGTCCGGGTCGAGTCTGCCCTGGACTTCACGCAACAGTTCACCCTTTACCACCTGTAATTTTAATATACCCCATTTCAGGTCAGCGTTAAAACCACGAATGCGTTTCCCGTCTACCGTGTACTTGGATAGCCGGGAACTAAAATCACCAAAGTTTAGAGCTATATTTTTACCAACATTAAAACTCAAACCGAAACGGTTCTTGGGCTGCTTGTAAATATCTTCATCGGATGTGATTTTAAGATCGGTTTTGAATTTCAACCAGCGCCAGTCACCCGTAAAGGAGACTTTAGTTTTGAAAATATCAAGATAATTGCCCTCACCCTGAGGATCTCGGGAATAGCTACCATTGATTTTTCCGCGATAAGAAAATTCGCGTTCAATGACTTCCCGGGTTTTTTTAACCACTGTAAAAGACCAACTGCGGCCTGGTAAAGGATCGCCGGACTGACTATTTAGCTCAATCTGGACAAGATGCTTACCCGGTGTCATTGAATAGGGTGCATAAGCAACAAAATCCGCGCTGATCTCAGACGAACCGGTAACATCACGATTGTCAACCAACATCTTGATGGAGGCCGGGTCGACAGCTTCAACATTAAATAATGATGCTGCTATATAAATATCGTCATATGGTACCATCGATCCGGGATCAGGGCTGAAAATCAATATGTCTTCCCCTTCCACGAATCGTCGTCCGCCGACCATCTGCGGCCCACCGCCGCCAGTAACCGAAGCAGTGCTCGACCCAGAAAGATTGATCTGAAAGGGGGCAGTTTCCGCATCAATTTGCGGCAGCGTTATTATTGAACCGTCCGCCAGTGTAGCCGCGATAAAATACTCCAGTTCCGGTGTCTCCAGATTGCTTTGTGAGATTTCTCCCCGCCACATATCATCATATAGGTCCATATATTGTTCAACATAACCAACATCGCCGGTGGGACGGAAAAGCAAACGCACATTTTCAATGTTTGAATTACCTTCCACCATGGCATAGATGATCAGCGGCTCGGTCGGCGAGTGTTGGTAAATCGGTTGATGCACTATTGCTCCTGATTCCAAAGCCGATACAGTGCAGATACCGGCGGTTATCAGTATCAAACCGATTAATGTTAACTGTCTGAATTTGCTTGAACTGTATTGTGGTGACATGGCACTCCTGTAAATATGCTTGGTCGCTGACATAATCAGTAGGTGATAATTAGTTCTTTTTTATTGCCGCGGCTATCTTCCAGCTCAAATCGTAATTCGTGTTCAACTGATTCTTGCAGGGTGATGCGTTTAGCAACAAGGTTTCCGGTACCCAGTTCCAGGCGACAGCATTCAATTGCTACGATGTAATCTACCTGTATATCGCTCTGCTCATATTCGGTATCTGAGTCAACCTTTACCACACCGGTAAGTACAGATTCATCAATGTTACCCTGCATAACAGATTCGACATTGATCTCAAACTGATTGTTGGACAGTTCGCTGGTAATCTTACCTTCCACCACAATCAACTCAACAATAATTATAGAAGCTAATACATCCTGGCTGGAAGCGACTACTCCCTCAACTGTTACTCGCGCACCAGGAAGGACTTCGCAATCGCCGGCAGCAAAATTGTCCGGCACAATAATATTGCCTGTGAGGGCGCTAATATCCGCATCGCCATCAATCAACAACATATCACCCAGCGTAAATTGATTGCTAATTATGGGGGCTTGGACAGTACCGGAAAGTGTTACCGGAACCATTTCTTCTTCTGTAGAACAGGCTTCCATAATTGAGGCAATGATGTTCTGGGAAGAGGGATCATAGACTCCGACTATGAAAACCTCGGTGCCAGTTTCTACCGTGCACTCGTCGGTTATGGTGCTGTCGGTAACCATGATTATTCCAGATAGGTTGGCAACTGCCACATCACCATCCTCTACTGTAATATCAGCAATAGTAAATTGATTATTTTCTATGGAAGATTGCGCGATTCCGCTAACGGTTACACCGATCTGGTCTTCGGCAATCTGAACTGCTGAAACTGATAGGGAAAGGATAGCCTGGGTCGAGTCACTATAAACACCAGTCACAACGACACTTAATCCGGAATCTACCACTGCGCCGGTGAATTCTGTGTTGGCTGTAGTAAGGATGGCGCCGGACAGGGCTGAAGTTTCGATGTCGCCGCTTACAACCGAAATTTCACCAATTTCAAATTGATTGTTAGTAATTGCCGATAGGGCCGTACCGGAAACGGTTACAATATTGATTTGAACTGCCGCTGCTGTAACCGACACGGTTGTAGCGCTGATAACACCGGTTTCTTCATTATAGTATCCGGTTACAACAACTGCGGCGCCCACTTCAATTTCGGCGCCTTCGGTAACGGTATTATCTGTAATGGCGACAATACCCGGCGGTGTTTCAACCTCACCCTGGACAACCGACACCTCGCCGATTCCGAACTGGCCCGTCGAAACAGCGCTGGTAACCACCCCTTCTATTTGCAGTGGCGTTGCAACTTCCACCAAGGTCGCCACCGTGCTTCCGGTCATTGAATCAAAGGCACCTCGGACTGTTACCTGAACACCGACTGCTATGGCGCCACCCTCAAAAACAGTGCCGTCGGATATGGTTATGGCCCCGGTAATGCTATTAATATCCACCGAACCTTCGATCAGTTGAATCTGACTGAGGGTAAACTGGTCGCCCGATATTTCCCCGGCAGCCCGGCCTGAAATTTTAATGGTCTCTAAAATGTTCAGCTGACCATCGGGTGTAGATTCAATAATAGTACCGACCGGAACAATTATTACCTCCCCGGTTTCGCTATTTACCAGCTCAATGGTGCCGCTATTACTGATAATAATGTCACCGGCATCGGTGGTTGAGATTATCCAGAACTCCGTTCCTTTTACAGATGCAACTGACGTTGGTGTTTCGATAACAAAAGCACCTTTACGTTGTTCAGCCACTGATACTTTCAGGACACCGAAGTCCATGTTTACCCGCTTGGAGATACCGCTACGGCCCCGGGAGCCGCTGATTGTCACCCTGGTATCACCTTTTAGTTTCAACTGGGATTTATCATCGAGGAAAAGTATCAATGCGCTCCCGTCTTTGCCGGTAAGTACAAGATCACTGTTAAATAAAAAACTACCCTTCTTCAGTTCGCTGATTTGCTCTTCTGCCGCCCGTTTAATTTCTACAGCACCTTGTTTTCTGGTTGCCACGGCAATTTTATCGGCTGAAAAACCGGTGGAGAGTAAACCAGCCAGGCAAAGTAATCTGATAGTTGTTTTAAACATTATTGAACCTCCGTATTGATTACGGACTGTTCGCCCTGGATAAATTCATCTTTAAGTTCGGTTATCCGATACCACTCCGCCTCACCTCGATCAATGCCATCCAATTTATAGGCTCCCGAAGAAGTATAGCCGGTCAGTGGGCCGCAAGGGGTAAATAAAGCGTTGTAAACATCTTCATTTATGATGCCCTTGATGTCTTCCAGGTATTGATTATAGTCCTCTGCTACCTTAAATACAAAAATTGGGCTTTCAGTTGGTTCAATCCCTTCTGTCGTTGATATTCGTCTTTGCACCTGATAAGCATAAATGCCACCGGCAACTAATTCTATTGCACCGGTGGGCGGATACATTACACTCAATTGATTGCCGATGTAATACCATTCATCAGCCTGATCGATGGGCAAAGTTGTGACGTCATCAATGGCATCTTCAACGGAAGCATGGTCTTCGCAGCGGAACTCGGCCACGCGGATATAAAATCCGCATTCCAAACAATTATTCATAACCGCATCGCCCAGTAAATCGGACTCCCAATTGAACACCGGGAAAGTTGTGTAGGCCAGGTTATTCAACAGATCATCCCAAGGGCCACCAGGATTTCCATCTGCCAGTGATAGCGAAACCGGGGTTCTGATAGATAATACCCGGTCACAATCCGGGCAACTCACAGGAATGTCAATGCCATCGTGTGTAGCAGTAATGCCCAAACTGAAACGATAAACGCCATCCGGTAACTGCGCTGAGGTAACAATCGTACTGAATTTATCCATCAAATCATCAGTCTCCAGAGTACGGTCACTATCGATTCCTACTTTCAGCGGAACAGAATTACCGTATATATCACTTATTTCCAGGGCATCGATAGTGAATTCCCGGTTATCTAAATGAATTGGGGCATACATCTCAAAAGCCTCTTTGGTATACAAATAGGCAATTGTCTCCTCGTTTTCGAAACCAAGCGCCGGTGATTCAATAGAAATCTCGAAAGTAACATCTACCAAAACGGGCGGGTCGTAGAGATTTCCGTCCTTGGGACAGTCGTCACAACTTAATTCATATGAAAAAAACTGAAAGTCAGTGGCGCCGGTTTCAATATCAATTGAACTGATATAATAGGTAACCAGATCACTGAATTGTCCTTCGACTTTTAATGTTTGGCTACAGATTGGTGTAGTTATTAATAATGCTAAAAGGATTGAAATATTTTTCATTATCGCTCCCACGACTTCAAGGCAGTTTACGCATATTCAGCATGAAATATACAGAAGGTAACAAAACTACTGATTAAATAAAAGCGTTAAGAACACATTATATAATACTTTGTGATTTAAAACACTATAAAAAAACCAGGGAACCACAGCCCCCTGGTTTTTAGCAGATATTTATCCAATTTTACTTTTCACCCCAAGGGGCGGGGAATTTCACCCATAGTAAAACCTTGCGAAAGTTTGAAACTTTCGCAAGGTTAATTGGAATTAATTCTAAAAAGGCAGATCGTCATCATCTTCTGTAACAGGTGCTTCGTTTCCGGAAGAACCGCCCCCGCCTTTACGACCGAGCATTGTAAAATTGTCTGCGACAACTTCGGTGGTATAACGTTTAATACCATCTTTATCCTCCCAGTTACGGGTTCGCAACCGCCCTTCCACATAAATCAACTGACCTTTTGATAAATATTCCTTGGCTGTCTCAGCCTGCTTACCAAACATTACACAACGATGCCATTCTGTGTGTTCTTCATTTTCACCATCGGCTTTTCGCCAAGACTCATTGGTGGCCATGGTAAAATTGGTTACCGCGCTACCCGAAGGCGTGTAACGGCTCTCTGGTGCACCACCGAGATGACCAACTAGGACTACTTTATTTATACTACCTTTTTGCATGATGATCTCCTTTATTCGATTTACATATTATAACATAGTGTAGGTTCGGACGGATTGTACATCGTAATCAGCTCTACTGTCAAGCGCTTTATGCTCCCCGGGCATGTGTCTGTAATCTTCTGCGAAAGCGGGTGGTGCCCCGCGGGTAAACCGGTTCTGAACAGACTACCCTGGTAGCCGAGTGTATCAGGGAGTTGAATGTACCGTGGTTCCATCCATTTACCAGGCTCCGTCCCGAAGATCGGGACTACGCCGCGGTTATCCGCCACAGCTTTGGAGTACCCTCACGCTGAAGGTGAATAAAAAAACAGGGGCGCCAAAGGACGCCCCTGCTCCTGGCTTCTGCACGGAAACACCAAGCCTGTCCACAGCGTATCATTTTATTAAATAACACTTTTATCAGGCACCATTTTATTTCATTTAATATCCCCCTCTGCCTTTGGCATCTCCCCGGTTATCGGGGAAGATAAAATTTTTCCTCCCCAGTCTGGGGAGGAATTAAAGGTGGGGATATTATAACGAATTCAGCCTTTTAACTCGTTCACACATTTTATGATAGTTTCCATAACCCCATCTATATTTGTTGCTACCTCCAGATTATTAAAACGAACAGTCTTTATTCCATAATTTGTGAAATAATCTGTTCGTTTCAGATCATATTTCTTGTTTTTGTCAGAATAGTGTTGGCTTCCATCAATTTCTACTACCAGGCCAATTCTACTTGAAAAGAAATCAACGATATACTTTCCAATCGGAACTTGTCGCCGGAACTTCACTCCTGTTTTATTATCTCTTAAATAATTCCACACCCCCCATTCAGTTGGTGTCATTTCTTTGCGCAATTCTCGGGCCCGTTTAAGGGTTTCTTTTGTATAGGGCGGAAGATCAGAAAATTTCATGGATCAATTTAAACGAAAGTATGAAAAACATAAAATCCCAAATACTAATAGGTTATTATCATGCATTTATTTAGCTCATCTTTTGAATGTTGATTGCAAATATTATAATTAATCAGAAATTAATCTATTTAGGACTTGGGATAACCGAAATCAATTCTCTCCATCTGAAAATCTCTCTATATCTGTATTTTATTTCTTCCTTAATATATGTGAAGGCGGATAAAAAACAGGGGCGCCAAAAGACGCCCCTGCTAACATCATTACTGTTGTAAAGCGGTTGTTATTTCATGATCACGAGTTTGCGGATCGCTGAGAATGAACCGGCTTCGATACGATAGATATACATACCTGAAGCAACGACAGCACCAGCATCGGTGGTACCATCCCATTGTACTTGATAGTACGCCGGTGCATGTTCAGAATTAACCAGTGAACGAACTTTCTGACCTAAGAGGTTATAGATCTCGATTCGAACATTGCTGATTTCCGGAATATCGTAGTTAATCGTGGTGGTCGGGTTGAACGGATTCGGATAGTTCTGATGTAATGCGAACACATCCGGTACCTGAGCACCCTGATCAACACCAACGATAGAGACATCAACGGTGATGTTACGCGGACCGTTACTCGCAGGAGTATCGTCAAGTCCATCGGTAGCAACAACATTCCAGGTGCCTGTCAAAGCGGCGGCACCCTGATTGTCAAATATCTCAGTGTACAATTCCTGATAAGAGATTGAGACCGTTGCCTGGTCGGTAGTAATCGCCCAGGTGTTGGTGCCAAGCGTCAATTCGAAATCATACTCTACGGTTTGACCCGGATCGGCATCGGCTGCTGGTGACCACACAAACATGGCAGCACCGGTCAGGTTATTAACCATAACGGTGAAGTTGTCTGCCGGTACGGCCAGCGCTGGCGCCGTTGGCGGCGTATTGGGAGCAGCAGCCACATCGTGGTTAGAGCTGTCGGTATCGACAAAAATCATACCACCGGGATTATCAGAAGCCAGAACGATCGGCACGTATCCGGTTACGAAGTAATCATAGTCGACCAGAGCAGCAACATCTTCATCTGTGTAGGTCATTTCCTCAAGCGGTCCAGCTATGAATTCATCGTCACGATAGACATTGTATCTCAAGGCAGGCGGTGTGGGTGTACCACAGATTTCCAGGAACCAGTCGTAGGTATCATCCTGCTGGAATATACCTAAACTATCATATCCACTCAGCCCACTGTTGATGTCGTCATTGGGATCATCGATCCGTAACGGTGGCATCCAGACATTGGCATCAAAATTGGAATAATAAGCATCATCCAATAGTTCAACGGCAACCTTGAGGTAGCTCGAATCAGTCTGCTGGTAGTCTAAACCAACCAGATCGAGCGTGGCAGCAAAATAATAGCCCGATTCAAGTATGTAGAATACCGTATCACTTTCTATGACAGTCTGGGTTACACCTGCCAGATCGGTCGTAGCAACCGTAATAAAGGCGCGGACTGTATCCGGGAACGGAGCATCGGCATTGTACCAGATACCATGATGGATCGCCATCTCGAGTGTCATCGGACCCACCGGGAACTCGAACAGAGTTGCAAGTGTGGGGGCCGTGTAACCTGAGTCTGGTCCGTAGAAGCCGGTAAACCAACCGGCTGGCAGCCAGTTGGAGTAGCAGGCATCACGGTTGTCATAAACCGGTCCGGGAACTAACCCAATCTCAGTTTTATCCATGGTAATCTGTCGTGAGACCACGTTTCCACGAATCAATTCCTGTGAGCGAGCACCTGGCTCACTCCAGTTCAGTTCGATTTGTCCCTGGGTACCAGCGGCCGTCAAATTAGTCGGTCCGGCAATGCCGAAGAGATCGAAATCATCAACCGCCATTCCATTACCACCACCGGAGTTAAGACCCTGGTGCTCGTAATAGAAAGCGAACTGAACGTATTCTTCGCCGGCCACAATTTCAGCTATATCGCCTAAGTAGTCAACCCAGCCGGCATTGTGATCGTAGGAGAAATCGGTGATGACGTGCCATTCACCCATATCTGCGCGAACCAGTAATTGCGTCCAGGTGTTTCCAAAGTCAGCATAGCCCTGCTCGTAACCAGAGAAGCTGGCCAGCGCTGAAAACATATCGCTGGCATCAATGAACGGTGAGAGCAACAGTGCTTCAAAAGCAACACCATTACCACGACCATCCTCAATGAAAGCAAAATCGGTGTGTGCCGGACATACGCCAACTGCACCGAAAGCTGAATCGGCAGCAGCCGAGTCGCCAACAGTCCAGGTGATTCCGTCAGGACTGGTAGTAAAAGCTTCCCAGCCAGTCGGTATCGCAGTCAGACCTTCAAAGTCTTCAGCAAACGGATCAACCTGGGTTACAGCACCGATACGGGCAGCAACAATCGATTCCCAGCTTTCGCCTTCATCATAGAGTACAGTAACGGCAAAATCATAATAATTGCCAGCTACAACCGTGGCGTCGGTGTAGGTCAGATCGGTAGTTTCACCAAGGAACATCGGACCATCAAGTGGGAACGGGTTATCCTGACGGTAAACCTTATAGCCGATCAGGGACCGTGAAGCCGGGTTGGAATATTCGTGAATCATAGTGACAGTTTCAGTGGGTCGTGGACCCTTAGCAAATGCCACCACACCTTCATCCGTGTCAAATTCGAATCGGTTGTCAGGGTCCATACGCTGTATTTCATACTCAACCGTTCCGCGGGCAGCCGGGGCAGCCCAGGTCAGGGTCGCGTTGGCCCCATAATTCGTTACTGCCAGATCAGCTACTGGTGCATTGAAGAAATCATCGTATAAAACCTTGAAGTTATCAAAGGCACCACCCCAACCGGAAACAACAGAACCATCAGAGACAAAGTAGATCATGGGATAGAAATAGGCGCTTCCTGAATCAATGATCCAGGAAAAATCGGATGTAACCGTTACCCAGCCACCGGATGATCCTGTTAACCCGTCATCTGCATTCCAATAGATATTACCATCATCAAGCATTACAGCCAAATAGAAGAAGTCCCAGTTATTTTCAGTTTCAAAGAGAGCATCCACCTGTAACAGGAGCGAGCCCATTTCATAACCGGTCACATCAATTTGGCCTGCACCTGCACCGAGCCAGTACGCTTCATCATTGTTGGCATAGGTCAAGCTGTCTTGTTCCGGGAACGCCAGCATAAAGTCACCATCGGCCGGTAAGACTGTTTCAACCGGTGCAAAGAAAGTATCTGTGATGGCGAATTCATTCCCAGACCAGGAATGAGTCACTCCGGCGTCATCGCCAGTCTCAAAACCGGTGGAGTAAAGCAGAACCTGGGTCATACTGTCGGGCACCAGGGTGATATTCTGTTCGACTGTGTCGCCGTCAGTAATAACGAT
>CAZIJQ010000069.1:0-11137 GCA_964539785.1 uncultured bacterium
AGATTCTTTGAATGTTGCACTTACTAATTGAATCCTGGATTAAAAGAAAATTGCCCATAGTGTAAGAATTGTCAAAACCAGAATCACTGAAAAGACAATATTCAATTTATTCCACAGTGGATTCTTAGAATCCATTTTCTGTATGAAAGGACTACTGACCTGGTCAGCGGTCGCAAATGTTAATCCGGCCAGCTTATTTCTTTCTGGTGGATTGGTATATAAACTAACACCAATTAAAATTGCCGAAGAGACGATAAACAAGAAGACGGCGAAGTGTAAGAAATTCATTTCCGAATACCAGGAAAAACTTCCCAGTGAAAGCGAGCTGGTTTTAGTAACGATTTCCAGAATCAGGCGCAGGGCACCCATTACTGCCCCGGCCACCAGGGCCGAAATCGCGCCTTTGCCATTCGCACGCTTCCAGAATATGCCAAAAATGAAAACAGCCGCAATTGGGGGACTGATATAAGCCTGGACACTCTGCAAGTAGACAAATAGTTGAGAGCTGACACTGCGAATAAGCGGCACCCACAGGATTCCCAGAATCACCAAAACCGTAGTGGCCAGACGACCAACCAGAACTAATTCACGTTCACTGGCCTGCGGTTTATAATATTTATAAAAATCCATTGTAAATAGGGTTGAACTGCTATTAAAACAACTTGCCAGCGAAGACATTAATGCCGCCAACAGACTGGCTATTACCATACCTTTTATACCAACCGGTAGTAAATTACTGGAAACTAAGCGCGGATATGCTTCATCGCCTCTGATATCGGGGAACATGGCCAGGGCAATCATACCCGGTAATACCAGAATAAAGACCGGTAATATTTTTAGAAAACCGGCAAAGATAGCACCACTACGGGCATGATTAATATTTTTTGCAGCTAAGACTCGCTGAACGATAAACTGATCGGTACACCAATACCAGATTCCAAGGATTGGTGCTCCAAAAATAATCCCGGTCCAGGGAAAATCGGGATGGGATGCTGATTTAAACATTGAGAAAAATTCAGGTGGCAGTTTAGCCTGCAGGCCAGAAAAACCGCCTACTTCGTTTAGCCCCAATGTTGTCAGCAGGATTGCACCACCTATTAATACAATTGTCTGGATCACCTCGGTATATATAACTGCACTTAAACCACCAGCAATCGTATATAACCCGGTAATGATCACCAACACAATTGCGGAAGTCATCATATCCCAGCCCAGAATGGCGTGCAAAAGGAGGCCGCCGGCTAAAAGCGTCACCGATATTTTAGTGATCACATAAGCAATAATTGATACTGAAGTTAAATACATCCTGCTGGATCGATTATAGCGACGTTCCAGAAATTCGGGCATGGTAAATACGCCCGACTTAAGATAGAATGGTACAAAGATCCAACCCAGGAATAGCACCATAAAAGCTGCCAACCACTCAAAATTACCGACCGCCAAACCACTGCTTGCGCCGGAACCGGCCAAGCCAATAAAATGTTCACTCGAAATATTTGAGGCAAACAGAGAAGCTCCAATTGCAATCCAGCCGACATTGCGACCGGCTAAAAAATAGTCAGTGCTTGTTTTACCACGACGAGAAAAATAAACACCAATACCCAGAACAATCAGAAAATACAGAAGAATAACGATTCCATCGATGGTAGAAATGCTAGTGAGCATATGAAATTATTCCCTATTGACTAAATTTACATGTGTCGACTAGCAATCAATAACAAAAACTCTGCCATAAGCTATCTGCCGTCTATATAAAAAAAATAATTATGTGTCTGCAAGCATTAAAAAATTGAACATTGTTTTTTATTCGACGAAAAATGCACAAGTCCGTTGTCGAGATTAGCAAAGTCACACCGGTTATTAGCCGGCCTGAAACAAATGCTCAGTTGCCTCCACTAAAACGGATATTCCGATCTGTTATCATTATTATAAGACTTGTTATTAAAATGATAAGAAATAAGCTTGGTGATTATTTCAGTCCTAATTCCCGGCACATTCTATGGAAATTGGGGGGAGCCAAACCCAATTTATAAGCGGCATCAGCGTCAGTTTTTGAATTTTGACGGACATATTTAAAATAATCACGTCGAAAATTGGTTTCCACTTCCTTGAGCGGTTTGATTTTATCATTCGCCGACATCACCTGGGCCGCAGTGGTCTGGGCTGATTTTTCAACTAAACCCAATGTGTTACGAACCTTGATTGCAGTTATTTCCTGTTCCGAGGTTAATACCAGGCGTTGTATAATATTCTTCAATTGCCGGATGTTGCCTGGCCAGTGATAGCGATTCAGTATATCAGTACTTTCCGGGCTCAACTTTGGTGGAATTCTGCCCAGATCAACACTGTAGTATTTTATGAAATGTTCCACAATCAACGGAACATCCTCCTGATGGTCAATAAGAGCAGGCGTCCTGATTTGTAAAATATTAAGACGGTAGTATAAATCTTCCCGAAACTGCTTGGCCTGCATCATTTTTTCAAGATCGCTGTTAGTGGCTGAAATGACTCGAATATCGACCTGATACCTCTTCTTCCGGCCAATCTTATCCACTTCACCATTCTCCAATACCCGTAATAATTTAGCCTGGGCTTGAAGTGGTAGTTCTGAGACCTCATCCAGAAATATAGTGCCATTATTGGCCAATTCAAATAGACCGGCCTTTTCCTGGTTGGCACCGGTGAAAGACCCTTTTACAAAGCCAAACAATTCACTTTCAATTAGATCTTTGGGGATTGCAGCACAGTTAACGGTGATAAAGTTTTCATATTTCCGCGGACTGTTATAATGAATATTCATCGCTACCAGTTCTTTACCGGTACCGGATTGACCGGTTATCATAACACTGGCGCCAGATTGAGCATATTGAGCGATTTGCTTGTGCAATTCCAGCATTGACTCGGCCTGACCTAATAGAGGTCGTTTTTCCAGAATCGAACGGATATTACGGTCCAGCTTGGACTGAGAACGATTCTTTTCGATTTCCAACCGCCGCTTTTCATAGGCATTCATAATACTCAAAATGAAATCGGTGGGTTGATAGATGTATTCTTCAATATCCGAAGGATATTTAGTGCCATACCAGTAGGCACCGCTATCCAGTAGTTGGTTGGCAAAATATAAGTCTGACTGGTTTATGGTCCTTTTGGTAATAACAATTACCTGCAGGGTTGAATCAATCTTACGAATCGCCTTAATCAGCTTCTCACCATAGAGACCGCCGGCAATTTGAAAATCCATAATAATTACATCGCATTTATGTTTCTTGTCCGCCAGGAAATTCAGGGCGTCCTGGCCATTTGACACGACCTGCGATATATTGATATTTTTATTGAAGGGAATGATCGTATTGGTAATTCGACGAACATCAAATTCTTCATCCTCGATTACCAGTAAATTAATTTTATGGTCTTGCATTTTTTTGACTCTTCTTAACTACTAATCGTTATAATAAACTTGGCACCACCATCGTCTGAAATTTCAGCATCCAATTCCCACCCACAGCGCTTGCAGTTCGCATAGGCTATATAACAACCATAGCCTGCATTCTGTGCCTGTTCTTTGGAAGTTGTATCCTCAAGGAACAATTTCTTGATCCCATTTTCAGCAACCTGCAGCATTTCCTCATTAAAACTATTACCGTTATCTTCAATGCTGACCCGAATTGTTTTAGATTCAACGTCAAACACAGTTCCTACCCTAACAATGACTGGCTGATTGCTGTTGTGATCGATAGAATTTTGAATCAAGGGTTCTAAAATTTCCCAAATCACATATTCATTGATTGGCACTAACGGCAGATTCGGATCAAGTTCCAATTGATATTTTTGGTTGACTCCTTCCCGGTAAACCCGACGAAAGATATGGTCGACTATAAATCGGATGATTGAATTTAGATCACTGCGGAAAATCGGATTACGGATAACCTGGAGGGGAGGATCAAAGGCCTTCATATCATAGATCGCCCGCGAGATAAAATTGGCATATTTGCTGACACGAAAGCGGATTTTATCGAGATTATCGGTTGCCATGAGGCGTAGGTCTTCTTTTATGAAGCCCATAATTTTTTCAGCTTTATGGTGCGTGTGATAAATCCGCCGAGTGAACAGAGCCTCTTTTTCATGCTCAATCTGTCTTCGCATCTGCCGTTCCCGAACCGCAAATAATTGTTTCTGGGCGTCGTCCCGCTCTTTTACAGTAAAGGAAGAAATATAGAACATGGCCAGCAGTCCCAACAGAATCAGGGCCGAGAACAGAGCCGCCGTCTCACTATAGGTTATCGAAATTTGCTCTGCTAAATTGCTGAAATCAGGAGCAATCCGCATGTATACTACACCGCTGTACTCGCCTTGTGGAACAAAAGGAACAAAAATGTGGAATGTATTATCGCCTTCAAGAAAACTGAAAATTTGCTCTGATTCACTGAGTGAAACCGCCTTCTGGTTATAGAGATTGAATATCCGTTGATCGGCAATATCCATGGAGCCGGTCGGCTCCAAACCGCGAAAAATGACAGAAATTAAATCCTGCCCATTGGAGATAATATGGGAATGGTCGTCATGTTCATAAATGATAAAAACCTGTTCCACATTCTTTTGCAATACCTGTTGACTGAGAATGATATTGAATTTTTGCTCCAGTCCCTGGAGCTCTTCCAACTGTTGCGGTGGTCGCGCAATCCTCTGTTCCAACAAAAATTCCAGGGAAGCAGTAGTCAGATCGGCAATCCGTTCAGCCGAATCACGACGGTACAAATCAAGTGTTTTAGCCAGCAGATCACTGGTCGAAGCATTGTGAATAAACGACAGAATAATTTGAAAAATGGCAATCACCAGGAACAGTATCAACAAGTGCTTGAGTTCAAATCGATATGATTTTAAAGCGGAGAATAGTTTCATGATTATACCTGGCTTAACCGGACGAGTTACAGGTCATTAATCAAATCTGACGCTGACGATAGCGCCTCTGAGACTGTCCGCTTGCCAGTCAGGGCATCGTTGATACTTTGGGAAAGAATATCTGAAATCTTGGTATAATTTATTAGCGCCGGCCGGTGGATACCTGATTCCATCATGTTTCGCAAACGGATCAAGTCGGCATATTCCTGACAGTAGGTAGTATCCTCATATATATCATTCCGGATCGGTAAATAGCCACCGTATTCATAAAGTATTTTCTGAGCCTCAGCCGAGTAGGCATATTGCAGGAACAGGCTGGCTGTAGCTTTATGGGGAGAATCTTTGGCAATCATCAGATTCCAGCCGCCAAACACCGTTGCAGGGTGCTGGCCATTAAAATGCGGTAATGGCGCAATCACCAGATTTTTGACTTTCATCGAATCCTCCGGAAAAACCGAAATATTGCTGGTAAAACTAGGCCACCCTCTGAAAAAAGGTATATCATTACTCAAGGCATACCGGTAACTTTCATTTTCAGTAAAACCAGTCACAATCGGTGGTGTTATTTGATTTTTATTGATTAAATCAACCATCAGTTGGCAACTTTCCACTGCTTCGGGACTATTCAATTGAAATTGGTTATCAGCATAGATTTGACTGCCATTACCCCCCAGAATTTCGATATAATTGCAGATCAACCCTTCGTATCCGGCTCCCTGGAACATATAAAATGGTAGGCCGGTAAAATAATTGGAATGGATCTGAAATAGTTGCTCCCAAGTAATTGATTCCTCCAACAACAACCGGATCTGGTTATAATTCGGTAATTCCTCCAGCAGATCACGGCGATAGTACATAATACCCACATCAATATATAGCGGTATACCAACCAGGCGATTTTCAAAATAACAGGTTGTAAGAGCATGAGGCAGTAGCTTTTTGAGATCAACCTCTGGTATATAGGTTCCCAATGGTTCAGCCCATTTAGCAAAACGCGGCAACCAGATTAAATCCACGGCAAATATATCGATGCGACTGTTTTTCCCCCGCAGTGCGCGGGCGATCAGTTCTTTGCGTTCGTTAGTATTGAATACTGTGAAAGGCAGATCGATCGGGACTACTTCTATCCGGCCACGGTAACGGTCGTTGAATTGATTAATAATCTTTTGATGGGCAACCGAAATATTATCAGCGAAATAAATTCGTTCTACATTATCATCGGTGGGACTGAAATCCCTAAAGGGAAATATATATAGAATCAAGGTGAGCAGTATTGCTGCGAGGATCAGGTATACCGCAACCCGGTATTGACCCATAAAGCGCCGCGGCAGATTTAGTTGCAACATTCGGTGACTAGTATTTTTATTATCATTTTAATAACTTACATTCTTAACAGTGGTGAAGATAACTATCATTCGTACACTACCCAAACCATTTTAAGTACCATGGTAATACTTTATTCCTGTTAGATTGACGACAAACTAAAATTGAAATTGTATGTTAACCGGCTTAAAGTTGTCTCCATCACTGGCATAATTCTTGCCAATCACCTAATACCATTCTAACCATAATGAAAATTATAACTAGTGCTTACATTGGGCGATCAAAATGCAGGAATATAATCTTGGGAATCTTAAACGAAACGGTCTGACAATAATCATCCTGGGACTTTTAATGGTCGTCAATGTTTGTTATACCCAATCCGGGGAAAGCGCACTCACCGCCGACATTGACAGTAAAGTAGCCCAACTTGTTGGGTCAATGACTCTTAATGAAAAAATTGGCCAGATTACCCAGGTAGATAAACGCTATTTGAAAAAACCCAGTCATATTAAAAGTTATCACTTGGGATCCATCTTGAGTGGTGGCGGTTCAACTCCCGCCGTCAATGAGCCTACTGCCTGGGCCGATATGTACGATGACTATCAGTCAATTGCATTGCAAACACGTCTCGAAATTCCACTTATCTATGGCATCGATGCTGTACACGGACATAACAATGTTGTTGGTGCTGTTGTCTTTCCACATAATGTAGGGCTGGGCTGTACTAACAACCCCGACCTTGTGCGGCAGGCATCTGCAATCACCGCCCAAGAAGTATATGCCACAGGCATTAACTGGACTTTCAGTCCCTGTGTGACTGTTCCGCAGGATGACCGCTGGGGACGATCCTACGAAGGTTATTCTGAGTCACCTGATATTGTCAAAAAACTTGGTCGCGCCAGTGTGGAAGGTTACCAGGGTCAGTCACTAGCCGATGAAAACACAATTTTGGCCTGCGCCAAACATTTTATCGGCGATGGTGGCACCACCTGGGGAACCGGACACGAAGGAATGATTGATCGTGGTAATACAATAGTCAATGATGAAACCCTCCGTAAAATTCACCTGCCCGGATATCTATCTACAATCGATGCTGGGGTTGGGTCAATCATGATTTCCTATAACAGCATTAATGGTACCAAGATGCACGGCAACGGTGATTTAATTAATGGGTTGCTGCGCGGTGAACTTGGTTATCCCGGTCTGATTGTATCGGACTGGGCCGGAATCGGTGAGATTCCCGGCAAAGATAAATCAGATATCGAAATCGCCATGAACGCTGGTTTCGATATGATCATGGTTCCAGAGCATTATCAAAAATTTATCCGTCACTTAAAATCGCTGGTTAAATCAGGTCGAGTTCCCATGTCCCGCATCGACAACGCTGTCAGCCGCATTTTGCGAATAAAATTCCAGCTTGATCTGTTTGAGCAACCATATGCCGACCGCAGCAATATTGATATGATCGGCAGTGACAAGCATCGCCAGGTGGCCCGTGATTGTGTTCGCCAATCAGTTGTGATGTTGAAAAATGACGGGATACTACCCTTTGCGAAGGATTTGTTGCGAGTCCATGTTACTGGCCGATTTGCTGATGATGTTGGAGCACAATGCGGTGGATGGACAATCAGCTGGCAGGGAAATTCTGGCGATATAACACCGGGAACTTCTATTCTGGAAGCCGTCAAAAATACTGTAGGGACCAGCACCGTAGTAACAATCTCAGCCGACGGAAGCGGAACCAGCGGCGCTGATGTGGCAGTGGTTGTGATCGGGGAAAAACCCTACGCCGAAATGAACGGTGATCGTAAAGATTTGTGCCTGTCCCCTGAAGATATTGCAGCAGTAAAGCAAGTCAAAGCCAGTGGTGTTCCTTTTGTGGTAGTTTTGCTATCTGGCCGGCCTATGATCTTGGGCGACATGCTGGATGACTGCAATTCATTCCTGGCTGCCTGGTTGCCAGGTACCGAGGGACAAGGTATTGCGGATGTAATTTTTGGTGATTATAATCCAACTGGCCGGTTGTCCTATTCCTGGCCTAGATCAATGGATCAGATACCAATTAATTTTGGAGATGAGAATTACTCACCGCTGTTTGAGCTGGGGTACGGCCTAAGCTATTAAATAATAGCACTACTTAACCAGAGAGCAGGCCGCCAATGGGTAAATTATTAATCAGGATTTTTAATTTAGGTGCCGTTTTCGTCGTGTTGCTGAATGCTCAAAATTATCATGGCGCTGAATTAAGAACAGTCGATTCCTACCTCTATGGTCGATTTGAAGTTCGTTTTAAACCAGCCAACGGCGAAGGTCTGGTTGCCTCTTTCTTCACCTACAATGATCTGAATCCAAGCACTCCCTGGAACGAAATCGATCTTGAAATTCTGGGTCGCTATGATAATATCGTTGATTTTGTAACCATTACCAGCGGGCAAAATATCCACAAGCATAATCATCTGATTGATTTCGACCCCCATATAGACTTTCATACTTACGCTGTCGAATGGACACCAACTTATGTAGCATGGTTCGTTGATGATACTGAATTATTCCGCCAGACTCAAGCACACGTTCCTACCCTGTCAGAACCGCAGAAAATAATGATGAATATCTGGCTGCCTGTTTATGAAGATTGGGTCGGCATTTGGGATGACAGGACCCTGCCGCGCTTCTCATATTATGATCATGTTGCTTATGCCAGTTTTACACCGGATTCAGGCATCATCGGAACCAATTCAGATTTTTCCCCACAGTGGGTTGATAACTTCGATCAGTATGACAGTACCCGCTGGGAAAAAAGCCATGATCATACCTGGGGCGGCAACCAGGCTCTACTGGTTCGCGAAAATATAGTCTATGATAATGGTAATTTGATTCTTTGTCTGACCGACCCGGACCAGGATGGTTATCTGGATAACTCACCACCGGCAATTATCTGGGCTCGTTCCAGTCCGGGGAAAATAGTCGCACGCTTTTCTGAGGAAGTGGATTCATCCCAAGCATCAAATCCAGCTAACTTTAGCAGTGCTGCCGGTACTATCACTGGTGCGTACTTCTGGCCTGACAGGCGTACCGTTACACTATCTGTACCGGATATCGATCTCACAATCATCAGCAACCTGTTAGCTTTAGGTATGAAGGATGATTCTGACCCACCCAATTCAGCCACAGTACTGGTGACAACTATAATTAATCCGCAGCCCTTAACTTTTCCAGCTAATATAAATATTGGTGGCAGCGGTACAAATACTTACTTGGGTGACCAGTGGTGGTATGCTGATACCGAATACGGCCGCGAGGATGGATCTGCTACCTGGACTGATCAAGATATAACCAACACCAGCGATGACACCATCTATGCTGCTTCAGCTAATCGCCTGGTTACCTACCGGGTTCGGGTATCCCCAAGTATATACCGGTTGATACTCAATTTCAGTGAAAATTATTACGATCAAATCGGCAAACGGGTTTTTGATATTTATTGTGAAGGTACCATGATTGCCAGTGACCTAGATCTGTTTGCACTGGTAGGCAAAAATTCGGCCTATAATATTATAATTGACAGTCTATTAGTAGAAGATGAATCAATCGACATAGTCTTTGCTGTAGATGAATTTGGCGATGGACTTTACGAATGGCGTGGTGCAACATTAAGTGGTCTAATCATTGAGCAATTGGAAGTATTAAATACCTTCGGCGCTAAATCAGGCTGGCCAGAAAGCTTCCACCTTGATCAAAATTTCCCAAATCCTTTTAATCAAAGTACCAGCATCACCTTTGCAGTAACCATTCAGTCAACTATAAATCTCTCAATTTTTGATCTTAGTGGTCGCTTGATTAAGGATCTGATAGATACTGAATTGCCAAGTGGTATCCATACCGCATACTGGAACGGTCGTGATCGATTTAACCAATTATCTCCCAGTGGTATATATTTTTATAGTTTGCACACTCAGGATTGGCGTCAATCTCGAAAAATGCTTTTACTCAAATAATACTGATTACAAAGTTTTTATTCGGTCAAAAAAATCCCGTGCGTTCGGATACTTTGGATTGATCTTTACAAGTTGTTCCAATGTTTCTTGAGCGGCGGTACGATTTCCAGTCATCAGATAGGCACCGCTAAGATGGTACAATGTTTCCTGATGCTCCGTATTCATGGTTTTGGCCTTTTCCAAATAATTTAAGGCCTGCCGGGCTTGGCGGAGCTGCATATAGATCTTGCCGACTTCCAGATAACTGAAATGATCATCGGTTAACTCCGTAACCCGTATAAGAACTGGTAGAGCCTTTTTTGGTAACGCCGCTTCCAGAAAGATCTGACCTAATAATTTAAGACCCTTCCAGTTGTGGGGATAAGCAGTAGCCAGCCAACGCCCCTCTTGTATCGCAGCTTCAACCTGCTGATTTTCACGATAGTAAAAGGCCATTGCCAAATGAGCCTGCCAGTCATTGATCTGCTGGGCTAAAAATTCAATGGCTATTTCTTCAATTTTGCTCTGTGGTTTGAACATTGATAGATTGGTTGCTCCACCCTTCGATTGGAATGGCCAGCCTGCTGTAAGCATTTCAATCTGATAATCAGCAATCTGCTGGTCAAGAGCCGTCAAACGGTTAATTTCAGCAACACTGGTCGCAATTATTCGATCGCGATCTAGCTGACCCAATTTTAGCAAATTGTTGGCAACGGTAGCTCCCACATAAACTTGCGCCATCAGTTGATAGCCCTTGATATTGGGATGCAAATGCTCCAAGAAAAGATCGTCGCCAGGTATGCCACCCTCTGAATTTGCATTATAAATGCTGTCAACCCTGACCGCAATGCAAACATTATTATCAGACGCTAGAGAATCAATAACATTATTTAGCCTGTATTATTCATGAGTCTTGAAAAGAAGAGTCTCCTTGTTTCCTA
>CAZIJQ010000070.1:0-9504 GCA_964539785.1 uncultured bacterium
TCAAACATTAACCTGATATTCATATACAATTCTATGTTAAAACGTCATGGACGCTTGGAGCGTCCGTGACGTTTCATCTGTTATAATACTGTAAAAATTAGGTCAATCTGGATTTATAAACCGATAAATCGGTTTTTGATTTTTATTGTGGTAAAAACCACAACTGAAGTTGTGGGCTACGTAAAAGGTCTAGATACATTAATATAAAGCCCACGGTTTTAACCGTGGGTTAATGAATGGAATAATCCGTAACCGTTTTAACGATTTTCATTGATAGATAAATAATATTGTTATGTCACCCTGAGCATGTCGAAGGGTGTGAATTATAATTCACTGCCTGCGCTGCCAAACAACTACATTTGTCATACTGAGTGCAGTGAAGTATCCCAGACAGAGGCTGGGTACAAATAATATGTTTGAGATTCTTCTTCGCTTCGCTCTTCAGAATGACAGCATAGGAATATAATTAAGTGAAGTAAGGACACGGCGCGCCGTGCCCCTACTTTCTCTGGTTGGAACCAACGTAATTTCCCGCCATACATATTCATAATTATTCGGATTAATCATGCAAATCGGACAATATAAATTATACGAAATTGAAACTAGCCGTTTTGGCCTGGACGGTGGCGCCATGTTCGGGATCATTCCCAAACCACTGTGGGAGAAATACTCACCAGCTGACGAAAAAAACCGGATCGAGATGTCCACCCGTTCACTGCTGCTGCTGAGCGATGATCACAAAATTCTGATCGATACCGGTAATGGTGACAAATGGCAGAAAAAATTCAAGGCGATCTATGATATTGACACTAAAACGGTCAATCTGGAATTATCGTTAAAGCAGCATGGTTTCACAGTTGACGATATCACCGATGTCTATAATACCCACCTGCATTTCGACCATATCGCCGGCGGTACTCGTTTAGTTAATGGAAAAGTGGAACCAACCTTTGTTAATGCAAAATACTGGTTCCAGAAAGATAACTGGGTGCTGGCAAATTCACCCAGCGAAAAAGATCAAGGCAGTTTTATGGAGGCAGACTGGAAAGTGCTGGCGGAAAATGGAATGGTTAAATTAGTAGATGGCCAAGATGAATTCCTGCCGGGTGTGGAGAATATTGTTGTTAATGGACATACCGACGGCCAGATGCTGCCCCTGATTTCTGATGGCGTCAATTCACTATTATATTGCGGTGATCTGATCCCGACGGCCGCTCATATTCCGTTACCGTGGATTATGGCTTATGATGTTCGCCCTTTACAAACATTGCAAGAAAAACAGGCGCTATTACCCCAGGCTGTGGAAGAGAACTGGACCTTGTTTTTCGAGCACGATCCAAAAATCGCAGCAGCTACCGTACAGTTTGATGGCAAGCATTTCCGTCGGAATCGGATAGTTAAGCTTTAAGCTGACATTGTACAAAGTGCATTGCTTGGTGTTGTGACAATTTCGTTGTCAAACTAATGCAATTGTCATACTGAGCAGAGCGAAATATCTCAAACAAAAGTTTGATGATGAATCTCAAGCTCAAAATTTGTACCTGACTTCTGCTTGAGATTCTTCTCCCGATGAATCGGGATCAGAATGACAAGTAAGCTTAAGTTTTGTTAAAGGCAGATTTCGAGAGAATTAGTAATTTGCGGTATAACATTTTTCCCAATCACAGATTTCAGGTGAAACTATGGCCCAAGTATTGGTATTCATACGTGATTTTGAATTTGGCACCCGGATTTCCGATGTTCTGATTCGTCAGGATAAATCAATTGAATTTATCGAAGATTTTAAACGCTGGCCTGAACCGGTAAAACCCGAAACAGAAATGTGTATTATTGACCTGGACGACCCGGATTTTGGTAATGTACATTCGGTTTCGCTTCTCCGCGCCGGTAATCCTGAATTGAATATAATTGGTTATTTGAAAAATATGGTTAAAGAAAACCAGGAAAAATTGAAAGCGGCCGGCTGTAATCTGATTTTGACCCGCTCATCGCTGGCAAAAAATATTCCTACCCTGCTTAAGAATTTGTAAATGATGAATGAATCCCAGACTCAGGTTAAAAAACGCGCGCGGGAAATTGTTCACCGTTTGAAACTGGAGTACCCTGATTCTGCCTGCTCGTTGACCTATTCAACCAGTCATGAATTACTGGTTGCAACGATCCTTTCGGCCCAGTGTACCGATGCCCGTGTTAACCAGACTACACCGGGATTGTTCGAAAAATATGAAACACCCCATGAATTCGCATATGCCGATCTGGCGGAATTATCACAGGATATCCGTTCCTGCGGTTACCACAATCAGAAAGCCCGCAGCATCCAAGGTGCCAGTTTACGGATTGTTGAAGATTATCAGGGAAATGTACCTGATAGTTTAAGGGAACTGGTCAATTTACCCGGCGTTGGACGGAAAACCGCAAATTGCGTTTTGGGGGAGTGTTTCGGGGAACCGACTATGGTGATTGATACCCATATGGTGCGGATTATGAATCTTCTGGGATTTGCCACCAGCCGAAAACCTGAGCAAATCGAACGCGAGTTGATGACTATCTTTGATCGACAGGATTGGGTAGTGTTAACCCATATAATAATTGACCATGGCCGAGCAGTCTGTATTGCCCGGCGGCCACAATGTGGTAATTGTGTTCTGGCGGATATCTGTCCATCCGCTAAACTATAATCATGGCTGATTGATTTTCTGTTTGCAGAATAACTGATATTCAAAATAGGGAAGAATATGGCGAATCCATATATAACCAAAGTATTTCATTTCTGTGCCGCCCATCAATACGGTCATGTTGATTGGAGTGATGAGCGCAACCGGGAAGTCTTCGGTCCCGATGCCAAGGTGCATGGACATAATTATGCCATCGAAGTAACCGTTACCGGCCCCATAAATCCTGATACCGGATTTTGTGTTGATTTGGGGGAATTGAAAAAAATTGTCAATGAAAATGTCATCGCCCAATTGGACCACTCTCAGATTGAGCAAGATGTAGCATGGTTTAAGGGAAAGCAGCCCAGCACAGAGAATATGGTACAGTTTATCTGGGGTGAAATCGAATCGCGCTTAAAAGGTCCCAGACTGCATCGAATTCGCCTGCGGGAGACGCCCACAATCTTCACCGATTATTACGGGAAAGATATTTAGGGAATGGAGTTCAAGGAAAAACTATTTTTATTTCTAGCTGGAATCTTCCTGACTTCGCTGGTTCTGGGCAATGTGATTGGAACCACCAAATTTGTACAAGTATTTTTTATGACGGTACCTGCCGGTGTTCTGGCGTATCCGTTCACATTTCTAGCCACCGATTTGATTTGTGAACTCTACGGTAAGAAGCGCGCCCAGACTATGGTTTGGATTGGCTTTATAATGAATATTTTCATGCTGGGTCTGATGACCCTGGGGCATCTGTTGAAGGATGCCAGCGGTGTTTCAGGAGCGGCTTCGACATTTGAAGATGTGTACCGGTTTATGGTGGGCAACACTCTGGCTTCCATGATTGCCTACCTGGTGGCTCAAACGGTGGATGTTCATCTGTTTCATTTCTGGAAACGTCTGACCAAAGGCAAACATCTCTGGCTACGGAATAATTTATCCACTACCTTCAGTCAACTGGTTGACACGACGGCAATTTTATCAATTTTATATTTTGCAAATAATCTGGGGGATAACGTGAATTCCCTGGGAGCCTTATTCAGTTTGATTGTTTCGTCCTACCTGTTCAAATTTTTCTTTGCCCTGTTCGACACGCCCCTATTTTACCTGGGAGTTTGGTTATTAAAAGATAAAGTTCACGAAGACCCCGATGAAAAATCTTGGGGATATCGTGGTTTTAAAAAGGAGGCACTATGAGTGCTATCAATCGTGACAAAATAATGCAAATAACCCATGACCTGCTAACCGAAGTGGGGGAAGACCCGCAACGGGAAGGACTTGTGAGGACGCCCCTGCGTGTGGCTAAAGCCTGGGAATTTTTCTCCAAAGGATATCGTATCGAACTGGATACGATTATAAATGAAGCAATTTTCGAGGAAGAATGTACCGAGATGGTGATAGTCAGAGATATTGAATTTTTCTCAATGTGCGAACACCATATGCTGCCGTTCTTTGGTAAGGCACATGTTGGCTACATTCCAAATGGTAAGGTAATCGGTCTGTCGAAGATTCCGAGAATCGTAGACATGTTCTCCCGGCGCTTGCAGGTTCAGGAACGATTGACCCATCAGGTGGCTGAAACTTTGCGGGATGTACTTGATCCAATCGGTGTGGCTGTAGTCATCGAAGGACGTCACCTTTGCATGCAGATGCGGGGCGTGGAGAAACAGAACTCCTTTGCCACCACCAGCGCCATGCTGGGTGAATTTCACGATGAGGTTGAGACCCGCGCGGAATTTCTGAGTATTATCGGTCTACGTAATTTCAAGTAGTATTTTCAAATCGAATTCGTCACTTTGAAGCAATCAAAACGTGTGGGAATGATATTTATGGTTCGACCCAACTTCGCTAAATCTACGTCGGGCCAACAGGCTCACCAGGACAGTAATAGGAGCTATCATTGGAAAAATTTGATGTTGCCATATTAGGCAGCGGACCCGGTGGCTATGTGGCCGCGATTCGGGCCGCTCAGCTGGATAAATCCGTAGCGATTATTGATAAAGATCGTTTGGGTGGTGTGTGCCTGAACTGGGGTTGCATTCCCACCAAAGCTTTGTTGAAAAATGCCGAGGTGCTCCATACGGTGAAAAACGCCAAAAAATTCGGCATTACAGTCACTGATTTTAAAGTTGATTTCCCAGCCGCTATCAAGCGTAGTCGCCAGACCGCCGATCGTCTCTCAAAAGGGATCGAATTCCTGATGAAGAAGAATAAGATTACGGTATTTGCCGGGACCGGTCGACTGGTTTCGCAGACTTCTCTGGAAGTCCAAAATAATGACGGTACAACTCAAATCGAAGCGGATACCATTATTATTGCCACCGGCGCCCGCAACCGGACTTTCCCAGATATGGAAGTCGATGGCGAAAAAGTTATCTCATCCAAAGAGGCAATGGTGCTGGAAGCACCACCTCAGAAAATGGTGATTATCGGCGCTGGTGCCATCGGCGTTGAATTCGCTTATTTTTATAATGAGTTTGGCACAGAAGTTCATTTGGTCGAAATGTTGCCCCAGATTCTGCCGGTGGAAGATGATGAAGTGGCGCGCGAACTGGAAAAAGCTTTCCTGAAATCAGGAATAAAAATTCATAAAAGCACTCGTGTCGAAAAAATTGACAGCGCTGGCAATGGGGTCCGGGTTCATACTGAGACTAATGGTGATAAGCTGGTGATTGAAGCTGATATTGCCCTGGTTGCCGTTGGTGTGACCGGCAATATTGAAGATATCGGCCTGGACGCACAAGGAATTCAAACCGACCGCAGCGCCATCCTGGTGAATGAATTCGGTCAAACCAGCGTTCCAAATATTTATGCCATTGGTGATGTAGTTGGACAGCCCTGGCTTGCCCATGTGGCTTCTGCTCAGGGACGTATTGCCGTTGAACACGCTACGGATAGAGACCCCAAGGCGTTGGATTTATCAAATATTCCTGGTTGTACCTACTGCCACCCGCAAGTCGCTTCCCTGGGATTGACTGAAGCTAAAGCCCGAGCAGCAGTATTGGACATTAAAGTTGGCCGTTTCAATTTCCGAGCCATTGGCAAAGCTCTGGCAATTGGTGAAAACGCTGGTTTCGCCAAACTGATCTTCAGCGCCGAATACGGCGACATTCTAGGCTGCCACATCATCGGACCGGAAGCCACTGAATTGATTGCGGAGCTGGTGATCGCAAAGGCACTTGAAGCCACCTGGATGGATATCGCTAATACGGTTCATGCCCATCCGACCCTCTCAGAAATTGTGATGGAAGCGGCAGCCGACGCATTCGGAGAAGCGATTCATCATTGATGTCTGCTGATGCCATTGTCACCACCAACCGAATTCTGGTGCTGGATTTAGGTTCAAGCTCCTATCAGGAAACTTGGGATTTACAAAAGCGACTGCAAACCCAGCGGATCGAAGGCGAAATTGACGATACTCTGATACTGGTTGAACACGAACCAGTGTACACTATCGGTAAAAATGCCGATCGTTCCAATCTGATGAAAAATTATCCTGCTGATGTAAAAATATTTCAGGTTGAACGTGGCGGTGATATTACCTATCATGGTCCGGGACAATTGGTGGGCTATCCCATATTGGATCTCCAGGGCTATCAGAAAAGTGTCGGCTGGTATATGAGATCATTGGAAGAAGTATTGATCCTGACGTTAGCTGAATTTGGAATTGAAGTCGGGCGTCGGCCGGGATTCACCGGGGTTTGGATTGGCGAAGAGAAGATAGCAGCGCTGGGGGTACGATTGTCACGCTGGGTAAGTATGCACGGATTTGCCCTAAACGTGAATACCGATTTAAGCTATTATACCGGTATCGTGCCCTGCGGTATTTCCCAGTTTGGTATCACCACCATGAGAAAAATTCTGAAACGTGAAATCAATATTGATGAAGTGAAAGCGGTAATAATAAAATATTTTAGTAAAGTCTTTGAAGTAGAAATGGAATTGTAATAATGACAGAATTAGCTCAGCCAAGGTTAAAAAAGCCATCCTGGCTGAAGATCCGTTTACAGACTGGCGAAGATTATCAGCACATTCAAAAGATGTTGAAAAGCCAGAATCTGCACACGGTTTGCGAAGAAGCTCGATGCCCTAATATTTATGAGTGCTGGAATCGTGGTACAGCAACGATAATGATTCTGGGTGATACCTGTACCCGCTCCTGTGGATTTTGCGCGGTGAAGACCGGCCGACCTGGGACTTGTGATCCGACTGAACCGAAACGGACGGCAGCAGCTGTGAAAGAAATGCAGCTCAAGCACGTGGTGATTACATCGGTTGACCGTGACGATTTAAAAGATGATTTCGGTGCTGAAATCTGGGCGGCAACTATTCGGGAAATTCATGCTGTTACTCCTGAGTGTACCGTAGAAGTTCTAACACCGGATTTTCAGGGCTACCGCCCGGCATTAAAGCAAGTTTTTGCTGCCAAACCGGAAATTTTTAGTCATAATGTTGAATGCGTTGAACGGATCAGCCGACAAGTGCGGGCCCAGGCTAATTGGCAACGCAGTTTGTTTGTGCTGGAGCAATCCCTCGATTTTGGTTTATTGACTAAAACCGGATTAATGGTTGGTTTGGGGGAATCAAAGGGGGAAGTGCTGGAAACCATGGAGCAGGTTGCAAATCTTGGTGTACAAATTTTTACTGTGGGTCAATATTTACGGCCGACAAAAAATCATTTACCGGCTCAGCGTTATGTTGAACTGGATGAATTTGAAGAATATAAAACGCGAGGACTGGAAATGGGTTTTCGAATAGTCGAGAGTGGTCCGCTGGTGCGTAGTTCCTACCATGCTGACGAACAAGCCCGAAATCTCAGAAAACAGGAAATATCGTGAGTAATAATGAGAAAATTTTATATACGATAGTAATTATAACAGGGTTGCTGTTGATCTGGTGGATATATGTTCCAAATGGGGAAGTTTCTACCGCTGCTTTCCCTGACAATATGTCAATCACGGCTGACCCACCAAAATTGTCCAACCTTCCTTTTCACTTGGCGTTTGTCGATATGGAAACCTGTCTGCGCTGCCATGGCGAGGGCCGACAGATTAATCTGAAGGGTGAGATAATGGAAGCTCCTAAAATCGCCCATGAGGTTCGTGATAATTGCACCACTTGTCACCAGATACCAAAAATAATGTAAAAGACTGCCATATTGAGTAGTTTACAGGGCATAGTGACACAACTTATTTACTGGCATACAATTTGTGATTAAGCGGAATTAGTTATTAAAGGACAACAATGAAAGATTATTATGACGAAGAGGGTCGTCCGGTCGATGCCCCCAGTGAAGTAGAAGAATCAAAATTTTATCCGGTTATGCCGTTAAGAAATACGGTATTATTTCCCCAGCAGGTCATCCCGATTTATATTGGACGGGAAAAATCCCTGCGTTTGATTAATGATCTTGATTCCAAACAAAAGCACATTGTAGTCGTTGCCCAGGAGGATGGTTCGATTGAAGATCCTACGCCGGAAGACCTTTATTCTTATGGCACCCTGGCAATTGTACTAAAAGTATTTGATATGCCCGATAATAGTAAATCGGCTATCGTGCAGGGTGTCGAAAGAGTCAAACTGCTAAAATTTATCAGCGATGATCCTTATTATCGAGCTGCCATTGAGACAATCCCGGAGATTGATCACCCGGAGGATCTTGAATTAGATGCTCTGGCTAATAATCTGCGGAAGATTTTCGGCGAGTTGATAAAAGTGGCACCCAACCTGACTGAAGAACATTCCGGAATGCTGTCAAATATTCAGAAACCATCGCGTCTCGCGGACCGGGCCATTTCCCTGCTAACCGTTACCAATGCTGAGAAGCAGAAAGTGCTGGAAGAACAGGATATTAAAAAGCGTCTTGAACAGACCAACGGAATTATTACCCGGGAAATCCAACGTATCAAACTTGGTGAGGAGATTCAGAGTGAGGTTCATGATGAGATCGCCAAATCCCAGCGGGAATATTATTTACGGGAGCAAATGAAAGCTATCCGGAAAGAGCTTGGCGAGGATGAAGGTTCGGTCGAATTAAAAGAATTAGGCGAACGCATCAAAGGCGCTAATATGACGGAAGAAGCAGAGAAAGTTGCTTTGAAGGAATTAGAACGCCTTGGGAAAATTCCTACCCAGTCCCCGGAATATTCGGTCTCGCGAACCTATATCGAATGGTTAGCTGATCTGCCCTGGGATAATACTACGGCTGATACTGTAGATGTGACTGAGGCTAAGAAAATTCTGGATGAAGACCATTATGGTTTGAGGCGAATTAAAGAAAGAATTTTGGAATATTTGGCTGTTCGCGGATTGAAACAGCAAAAAGATCCGGATGGTGCTATGCGGGGACCGATTCTGTGTTTTGCCGGACCTCCCGGGGTCGGAAAAACTTCGCTGGGTAAATCGATTGCCCGCTCAATGGGGCGCGAATTTATTCGCATATCGCTCGGTGGTGTTCGTGATGAAGCTGAAATCCGCGGTCATCGCCGTACCTACATTGGTGCCTTGCCGGGGCGAATCATTCAATCGCTAAAAAAAGCCGGTACTAATAATCCGGTATTTATGTTGGATGAAATCGATAAACTGGGAATGGATTTTCGTGGTGATCCTTCGTCTGCACTGCTGGAAGTGCTGGATCCGGAACAGAATTATTCATTCAGTGATCATTACCTGGAAGTTGCTTTTGATTTGAGCAAAACCATGTTCATTGCCACTGCAAACTATCGCGATCCGATTCCGCCCGCTCTCAAAGACCGGATGGAAATTCTGGAGTTCACCGGGTATATCGAAGATGAGAAAGTAAAAATTGCTCAGCAGCATTTGATACCGAAGCAAATTGAAGAAAACG
>CAZIJQ010000070.1:9604-10707 GCA_964539785.1 uncultured bacterium
GAGAAAGTAAAAATTGCTCAGCAGCATTTGATACCGAAGCAAATTGAAGAAAACGGATTGAGCGATGCTGATGTAGCCCTGGATGTCACCGGAATTAAAGAATTGATCCGCTCCTACACCAGAGAGGCTGGTGTTCGTAATCTGGAACGGGAAATAGCCAATGTTTTTCGTAAGGTCGCTCGCGATAAGGTTGAGAAAAAAACCGGTAAAATTCGGGTAACCAAGAAAAAAGTAAATGACTACCTTGGCGCTCCGCGTTTCTATTCTGATTTAGCCGAGCGAATGACCAAACCGGGCGTTGTAACGGGTCTGGCATGGACTGCTGCCGGGGGCGATATTCTGTTTATTGAAGCCAGTCGAATGAAAGGCAAGGGGCAGTTAACATTAACAGGCCAATTAGGGGACGTGATGAAAGAGTCAGCGACAGCGGCCATGAGTTATGTGCGCTCCCACACCGAACAACTTGATATTGCCGCAGATTTTCATGAGAAAACTGACACCCATATTCATGTTCCAGCCGGTTCCATCCCCAAAGATGGTCCCTCAGCCGGTGTTAGCATGCTGACGGCCCTAGTCTCCCTGTTGACCGGCCATAAAGTCAAAGATCAGCTGGCAATGACCGGCGAGATAACTTTGCGCGGTAATGTATTGCCAATCGGTGGTGTTAAAGAAAAGGTTACTGCGGCCCATCGCTCGGGAATAAAAACAATAATTTTGCCGGATCACAATCGCAAAGATCTGGAAGAAATTCCTGACCATATTAAAAAGGATCTGGAGTTTCATTTTGCCAAGGATATGCTGGACGTAATCAAAATTGCTCTACCCCAGATAAAACCTAAAAAGGTCAAAAAGACGCCGGCGAACAAACAAAAAGCTTCGTAATTTCGCCCCCGCTTGGGCGATTAACTTCCCGACACTTCGTATACGGGACAGGCAGTTGGCCAGAGTGCCGGTTGCTATTGGAATAATTATAAATTGGGCGATTAACTCAGTTGGTCAGAGTGCCTCCCTTACAAGGAGGAAGTCGGCGGTTCAAATCCGTCATCGCCCACCAAGACAGGTTCGAAAAATCTGAAAATCAAAAAGCCGCTGATACCCAGCGG
>CAZIJQ010000071.1:0-10447 GCA_964539785.1 uncultured bacterium
CAATCTCATCTTAACATTATGAACTTATGAAAACCATCAACGGAAACGTACAAGAACACAGAGTATTAATTAAATAGTTACTAAAATCATTCAACATTTCATTACCTAACTCCTGAAGCCTAATTCCTAATATGGACACATTATTCTGGTATAAACTTCTCCAAAGCTTCCTGGTTGGCAGCATCTGGATTACCGCCAGCACCCTGATTGCCGAAAAATACGGCAGTAAAATCGGCGGTTTCATTGGTGGTTTGCCATCAACGATAATTATAGCTCTGTTATTTATTGGCATTACTCAATCACCAGAAGCGGCAGTCAGGGCAACCACAGTGGTGCCACTGACAATGGGAATCAACGGGATATTTACATTAGTTTATCTAATCAGCATCAAGCGTGGTTTGCCTATAGCGCTGACACGCGCTTTTCTGGTCTGGATTGCGCTTGTTGGTCCGCTGGCCTGGTCGGGATTGGATAATTTTCCTCTGGCTATTGGAGGCTGGTTATTATTGATGGTATTCTATTTTGTCGCTGTTGAAAAATTCGCCCATATTCCAGCCCACGGCAAAGTGAATGTTCACTACACTACGATCCAAATCATATCTCGAGGGTTATTCGCCGGTATCCTGATAGCTTTTGCTGTATTCATGAGCAAACTTGCTGGGCCAGTACTAGGCGGAATTTTTTCAGTGTTTCCGGTAATTTTCACTTCTTCCATGGTGATTACCTATCATTCCGGTGGTTATAAATTCTCCCGGGCAGTGGTAAAAACCCTGGTGGTCAGCGGCATGGTTAATGTCAGCGTTTATTCGATTGCGGTTCGCTATACATACGGCTGGTTGGGTTTGTCATGGGGTACCCTTACTGCAATCGGTGTCTCGATGATGACTGCCTGGCTCACGTTTTATGTAATAAGGAAATGGTTGAAATAATTTCGTAGGGACAACAAAAGAATGTAAGGGCACGGCGCGCCGAGCCCTTACTACATCAGATTATCAGAAGGGCGCTGAAATTAAGGTAGGACTCAGCGCCCTTCATCGACTCGTTGGGGAGGAAATCTAGTTTCTGAGGGGCTTGCCCGTTTTCAGCATGTGCTTCATGCGGGCCTGTGACAGTGGCTCCCCGGCCAGTGACACAAACGCTTCCCGTTCGATATCCAGCAGGTACTGCTCATCAACTTTTTTGGTCAATCCGGCTTTATCACCACCGGTGAGAATCCAGGCCAATTTCTGGCCAATCTTCTCGTCGTGGGCTGACAATTTGCCCTGCATCTTGAAACCTTTGATTGCCAAATTCATGGCAGTTCGGCCACCAGCGCCGGGCAGTTTGATGTCATCCCGGTATATGGGCGGTTCGTAATCTTCAGCCAATTGCAGGACCTTGTCCTTGGCGGTCTTGATCAAGTGCTCGCTGTTGAGAACGATGGTATCGGTCTTCAGGAAGTAACCCACGTGTTTGGCCTCTTCGCCGCTGGTAGCAACTTTGGCGAAACCAATGGTCTGGAATGCAGTCTGGGATATCTGGAAGGGACTCATGGGACGTTTGCCTGCATTGGCAAACAGATTCAGTAGTAGCCGCAGATTACCGCCGGCACCGGGGATCAATCCTACACCAACTTCAACAGCGCCGATGTAGGTTTCGGCAGAAGCCACGCGATGGGCTGCCGGAGCGGTTATTTCAAATCCACCGCCAAAGCAGAATTGGAATGGTACCGCCACCACCGGCGCTTTCGAGAAGCGAATCCGCTGGGCGATATCCTGGAACAGTTTGCTGGTCTTATTCAGGTTATCATATTCACCGTTTTCAGCATATCCCAGGATCAGGGCTAGATTAGCACCTACCGAAAAATTACCATTCTGATGACCCAATACCATGCCTTTATACTTACCGGCTTCCAGCAAATCCAATCCCTGGTTGACCATATCCAGCACCGATCCGTCGATGGGGTTGAAACCCGGTGTCAGCACAGAGTGGAATTCCACATCGATGACACCGTCACCGAGATCGATCAGGCTGGCGCTCCAGCCACGTTTGATCAGGTTACCTTTCTTTTTCTCCAGATTCAGGAAAATCGCTTTATCGGAGATTGGGGCAATGGCTGATTTTTTTGTTGGCAGGTCGTAATAGGTTTTAGCGCCGTCTTCGAAATCGTAAAATGAGCTACGACCGCTGACCAGCATTTCAGTGATCCAGGCCGGGACGGTTTTACCTTCGGCTTTCATCCGTTCTACCGAACGATGCACACCGATGGCGTCCCAGGTTTCGAATGGTCCCAGTTCCCAGCCGTAACCCCATTTCATGGCATTATCGATATTGACAATATCGTCGCTGATCTCCGGGATCCGTTTAGCAGAGTAGATTAGCGTGGCAGCCAGAATTTCCCAGAAGAATTTTCCGGCTTTGTCCTCACTATAAGTCAAAGCAGCGATTTTTTCACCGACGGTTTGACGATCTTTAGCCAGTCGGAAACCATCAAAACGGACTTTCTTCTGCTCACTGTATTCACCCGTATCCAGGTCAAGGGAATGGATTACACCTCTATCGATTTTCTTGTAAAAACCAGCTTTGGATTTTTGACCAAGATTGCCGGCATCGATCAGATTTTTCAGCATATCGGGCACCTGGAAAATATCCCTTTCCTCATCGCCTTCACCTTTGTCAAAACTGGTTTGGGCAACATGGGCTAATGTATCAAGTCCCACAACATCGGCGGTGCGGAAGGTAGCACTCTTGGCCCGGCCCACAATGGTGCCGGTGAGTTTGTCAACTTCTTCCACGGTTAGATTCATTGCTTGGGCCTGCTGGATGGTTTTCATCATCCCATAAACGCCGACGCGGTTGCCGATGAAATTGGGCGTATCTTTGGCGTGTACGATACCTTTGCCAAGGACGTTTTCTCCAAAATCAGCGATAAAATCATAGACTTCTTGATCGGTCTCTACGCCTTTAACCAGTTCCAACAGCCGCATGTAGCGCGGTGGGTTGAAGAAGTGGGTGATTAAGAATCGTCCACGGAATTTTTCCGGCAAAGTGCCTACCAGATCAGCCAGAGGAATACCGGAAGTATTCGATGAAATGATGGCCGTATCCTTGAGATAGGGTGCGATGTTACCGAAGACCTTCTCTTTGATATCCAGCCGTTCGGCCACTGCTTCCAGAACCCAATCCACGTCTTTCAATAATTCCAGATGATCGTCGTAATTACAAGCTGTGATCAGCTTAGTATTCTTTGGTTTGTACAATGGGGCTGGTCTTAATTTACTTAAAATTTCAACCCCTTTTTCCGCTAGTTCCTGGCTGATGTCGAACAGGAGTGAGGGAATACCGGCGTTGGCCAGATGACCAGCTAACTGGGCTCCCATGACTCCCGCGCCAAGCACGGCTACTTTTTCAATTTTATTTGACATGCTTGACTCCCTAACGTTTTATGATGGTGGCAATTCCCTGCCCGGAACCAATGCACATGGTTGCCAGACCGGTATGGGTGTCCTGTTGTTCCATCACATTTATCAGCGTTGTGAGAATACGGGCGCCGGAGCAGCCCAGAGGATGTCCCAGGGCGATAGCGCCGCCATTCAGATTGATTTTCTTTTGATCCCAGCCGCCTTTGCGGATCACGTACAGTGATTGAGCTCCGAAAGCTTCATTCAATTCGATTGTTTCCATATCATCGATTTTAAGACCAGCTTTGGCTAAGGCTTTTTCGGTAGCGGGCAGGGGACCGGCGCCCATGCGGGTCCAGTCCACGGCAGCAACTGCCCGGCTCACGATTTCGGCGCGAATCTGCAGGTCGTGTTCTTTGGCGAAATCTTCACTACATACCAGAACAGCCGCAGCACCGATGGAAATCGGGCTGGAGGTTGCGGCGGTGATGGAGCCACCTTCAAGGAAGGCCGGCCTCAATGATTTGATTTTTTCTACGTCCGGAGTGCGGGGGCCTTCGTCTTTTTCCACGGTGGTTTCGCCATACACGTCGATGGCTACGATTTCATTATCGAAATTGCCGTTGGCCTGGGCCTGTAATGCTTTTTCGTGGGATGCAATGGCGAATGCTTCCTGATCTTCCCGGGAAATGTCCAAGTCGTTAGCCAGGTTTTCCGCTGTTTCACCCATGCCGATGTAAAATTCCTGCTCCGCCAGTTCGGGATGGAAATCAGGGCTGAATCCGCCCATTGGCACCGAGAACATGTCCTCTACACCGACCGCGATGGCGCAATCAATATCGCTGACTTCGATGGCCGTGCTGAGCTGGTGGACCGTATCCATGGAGGAGCCGCAGAAACGGTTGGTGACTTTACCGGGAACTTCCTTGGGTAAGCCAGCCAAAACACCTACCGAACGACCCATTATCATTCCCTGGGGACCTTCCGGGAAGGCGCAGCCGAGGCTCAGATCTTCCACTAGTTCCAGTTTAAGATTGGGATTGCGGGCCAATAAGGCTTTCACAACCTGAGCCGTAATATCGTCCGCACGCATGCCGACCAATTCGCCATTTTTAATTCCGATGGGCGACCGCACCGCATCAACTATAACAGATTTTTTACTCATGATTCCCTCCTAAAAAGGATAATGTTGCTGGGCATAGATAGCTTCGGCAATTTGCCGTTTGAGCCCAAAAATATCGGTTTTTGGTAACATGTGGCGCTGGAAGACTCGCAGTTTTTCGACGATTTCCGGGGGTAGATTTCCGCGGTACACGCCGTTCCAGCCTGCCAGAGCCATGTTCATCAACTGAATTGATACTTCTGCCGCGTGGACCTTGGCAATATCGATCAGGGTCTGGTTAGGGCCGTTGGATTCGATGACTTGTCGTACCCGGTTTATGGTGCTATCAGCGGTGTAAAGCAGGGTAAACATGTTGGCCAGAATTTCCATTAACTGCTGCTGGTGTTTCAGATCCTGTCCGAATTCACATAACGCCTCGTTGAACAGACTAGCCGCCAGCCGCTTACCAGCTTCCAGTGCTTTGATTTCAGCGCTGCAGAGTCCATCGGCGGTGATCTCTTCATCACCGTTCAGGAATGCATCGATTGCGGTAATGTAATCGCGGAATGGCAGTTCCTCCATCAGGGCTTTCTTCATCATGTAGCCGGTAATAATCTGGCGATTGATCTCATTGGTGCCTTCCCAAATTCGGTCGATACGGGTATCGCGGAAGGGGGCTGCCATGGGATATTCTTCGCTGAAGCCGTAACCACCGAGAATCTGGATGCCGGTATCGGCACAGAACCCAAATGCTTCACTGACGTAAACTTTGGCCATGGATGCTTCGATTGCGTAACGTTCAGTGGCCTCACCAGCATGCAGGTAATAGTCGGGGGCCGACTTGTCGAGTTCGTCGACTGCATCCTGGATCAGACCGATGGTGCGATAGGCCATGCTGTCAGAAGTATAGGTCCTGATCACCATGTCGGCAACCTTACCCTTAATGGCGTCAAAATGGGCGATGGGCTGTCCGAATTGACGTCGCTCTAAGGCATATTTGGTAGCTTCCTCTATTACGCTTTTGCAACCACCGAGATCAGCAGCAGCCAGTTTGAAGCGTCCGAGATTAAGGGCGTTGAAAGCAATTGTCGCGCCTTTGCCGACTTTATAGAGCAGATTTTCCATCGGTACTTTACAATCGGTGAATTTGAGCCCAACTGTGGAAGAGCCCTTCATTCCCATTTTCTTTTCTTCGGGTCCAATCTCGAAGCCTTCCATACCACGTTCGATGATGAAGGCCGAGAATTTGGAACCTTCTACCTGGGCGAAAATGGTGAAGACATCGGCCCAACCACCGTTGGTGATAAACTGTTTTTCACCGTTCATCAAATAATATTTGCCATCCTCGCTGAGCATGGCGGTGGTTTTAGCTGCCAGGGCGTCGGAACCTGAGCTTGGTTCGGTAAGGGCATAGGCCCCCATCCATTCACCCGAGCCCAGTTTAGGCAGGTATTTGGCTTTCTGTTCTGGGGTTCCGAACCAGACAATCGGCAGGGAGCCAATGCCCACGTGGGCGGTTATGGTGGCGGTGAATGAAGCATTGAATCCGCTACTGAGAGCTTCCACTACAAGAGCGGAAGTAATTTTATCCAACTCCATGCCGCCGTATTCCTCCGGCACGTCAATGGATAAAATTCCCAGTTCACCCAGTTCGTGAAATAATTCAAAGGCCAGTTCTTTATTAAAAGCATCCAGCGCTTCCCGATTGGGACGGATACGCTCAATCGCGAAATCGCTGACCATTTGAAATATTTCTTTTTGTTCATCATTAAATTTTTCCCGGGTAAAGACCGGTTCCGATCCAATGGTTTCGGTTAAAAACCGACCGCCGGTATTGCGGTAGGTTAATTTTTCACTCATTATTGATTCCTCCGTTAGTATCCTTGGCCAGGCCAGTCAGGATGAAGTTGGAGATTGTATCGATGTAGGCAGATATGGAAACGCCGGGTACATCGAAAATTGTAAACCAGATGATTCCTTCAATATTGACCATAATTGACAAGGCTGCGATTTTGGTGTCAAGAAGGTCGAATTCCCCCAATTCGACCCCCTTAATGAGAATGTTCTCGATCAGATTCAGAAATTCAGTGTAGACTTTCTGAATCTTGTTTTGCACGTCATCGTCACGGGCAGCCAGGGACCAGAATTCCATCATGGCCTTAAATGGCCGGGGATTGACTTGGTATTGATTAACGAAGAATTGGAATAATTCTCGTAGTTGATCGGCTGCTGAATGATCCTCTTCAACAATGTTATTCAAGGTAGCACTAAAGTTGAAGACCCAGTGATTGACGAGGGAAAGATAAACATCTTTTTTGGATTTATAATACCAGTAGATGGCGCCCTTGCTGAGCTTGGATGCTTTGACGATGTCGTCCATACGACTTTTCTCGTAGCCCTTCTCGATAATTACATCCAGGGCTGCTGCAAGTATTTGTTCGCGACGCTGATTTTCTTTGGAATTAGCCATAGCCTAAACCGACTGGTCGGTCTATATTAAAAACAGAAGCATTTACAAACAAGCGAAATCGGAATTAGCACTAAACAAAATATTAATAATTTTTGAAAATTCTGGTAAAGCATCACAGCTTTAACAATATGGGCAGACAACTAATCACTACCGAATTATTTAGGCTTAATCTTGATTATATGATAGTCATTTTTTATAATTAGTTGTGCCCGTTACCACTTCTTATAATAAAAACGATGGATTCATACATCACATTCTGACTGGAGAGATAATCGAGGTTGATATTATTGAAGCCTTTGACAACAGTTTTGCAATTCCCGATCTGAAACCGGATTCCCACGTTATTTGGGATTTTCGCGAAGTACATCTACCCAACCTGACCGATACCATGAATCAATTAAAGGCACTTGCGGGTTATATCAAATCAAAAGAAAGAAATAAGTCCGAAGGGTATAAGGTAGCGTTGGTTGCCGATAGTGATCTGCTTTTCGGAATGGCCAGAATGTACCAGGTTGTAGCGTCATCTTTACCCGTTCAATTCAGGGTTTTCAGAAAATTTAAGGAAGCTGAAAACTGGATATCGAGTATTGCTAACTAAATGGAATGATTAGTTTATTTTGTTTAGATATAACAAATATTTTAGTTAGTTCATCATTATTCTGCTTAATTGTATTATCAACTCTTTGAGCAGATTTAGGCTATTAATCCAAATCAATCGTCAGATTAAAATGATACAATGATGAATAAAAAGAGGAAGAAAAAGAATTCCTTCCTCTTTTGTCCACTATATGTAATAGGGGGATTGGGGATTATTTTATAAACATCAGTTTATTAATAATTCTATGTCGATCATAGCTGACTCGATAGAAATATATTCCTGATGGTAATGATCCAGCATGCCAGGGAATTCTTTTCCATCCAGGAGTCATCTCCTGATCGACCAGGGTAGCAATTTTTTCGCCTAGCAGATTATAAATAGCAACATTTACTTTTCCGGCTTTGGGTATATCAAAGCTGATTAGAGTTGCCGGATTGAATGGATTGGGGTAAGCATGATGCACGATAAAACTGCGGGGTACTACAGGGAATTTCCCCGTTTCAATTTCCAATGTTGATAGGTTAGGTGTTTGGGCATTACTGTTTATGCATAAAATTAAAATCCAAGTTATTACAATAAAGTTATTTCTTTTCATTAGAAAACCCATTTCTCCACGCAAAGACATCAATTTAAGTGATATTGTTTTTAGCTTTGTGAATAACAGGATAATCTCGACTTTGCGTTGCATAATAACTGTAATAAAAATACAGAGCAATAAAGAAATATGCTGTGATGGTCACCACAATATTTATTCCATTATTTTTAAATTATAAATTTTGTCTTTTGTACAATGAATAATTAGTTTCGTGCATGTCGGCAGTTAAAAACATGCGAGGAATTAAACTGTGAATACCTACGACCAGTTACTGACAAACGGGCGGAGATTTCTTAAAGATTTAGCAGAAAATAACAGTCGTGAGTGGTTTGATAAAAATCGATCACGATATGAGAATTCTATTTTAAATCCAGCTCGTGATTATGTTACTGCAATGGGACCAGAGTTGAGCAAGTTGAGCCCACATATTGTTGCTGATCCGCGGATCAACCGATCAATTTTTAGAATTAACCGCGACACCAGATTTTCAAAGGATAAAACCCCTTATAAAACTCATCTGGGAATTTTCTTCTGGGAAGGCAATTTCCCCAAATTGGAAAATTCGGGGTATTATTTGCATTTAGAACCCGATGAATTATTCATTGGTGTGGGCTTACATCTTTTCCCAAAATGGGTGTTAGAAAAATTTCGTGAAGCTGTAAGTACGCCAAAGTTTAATCGATCATTGTTGGAAGCAATTGGGGCAGTAAAAAAGAATGGCGGTGAAATCGGTGGCGATATGTATAAGCGCTTTCCGGCCGGATATAGCCAGGATGTCCCCGAACCTAATCTGTTATTGTATAAGGGTATTTTTGGTTTTGTGCGTATTCGCCAATTCAATGCATTTGAAAAGGTTGATCTAGTAGATTTCAGTATAGAAAAATTTAAATTGCTTACGCCAATTCATAATTGGTTAGTTAGCCTGACAAATTGATAGAATTTATTATTGCTGTGTCTTATACAATTAGTTATCACATTGGAAACCGTGTAAAATAATGTATAAAGCAGCAATTACGCGGATTCCCTGTGAAGCTATCAGACAGGGATTGACAACTGCCAGCCTGGGAATACCTGATTACAGGAAAACTTTGCAGCAACATCTAGATTACATAGCAACTCTTCGACAAATAGGTCTAAATGTTGAGGTTTTAGAACCAGAGTCGAATTTCCCGGATGCTCATTTTGTGGAGGATACAGCCATTATATTTCCCGAATTGGCAGTTATTTCACGACCGGGCGCGTTGGCTCGACGGGGTGAGATTGCCTCAATTGAGCCGGTACTGGCCCGGCAGAAATCAATCCAATGGATTCAGTCACCGGGTACACTTGATGGCGGAGATGTATTGACAATTGACCAACAAGTATTTGTGGGATTGACGGAGCGTACAAATCAGGCTGGTTTTGATCAGTTTCAGGCAATTCTAGAACCACTTGGCTATATTTGTCAGGCAATTACGGTAGCAGCAGGGCTGCATTTAAAATCCAGTGTTAATTATGTGGGCGGCAATACTATTCTGCTTACGGAAAATTTCGCGGATCATCCGGAATGGAATCAATTCAATCGAATAATCATTGATTCTGGCGAAGAATACGCTGCCAATACGCTATGGGTGAACGATCATTTATTGATACCGGCGGGTTTCCCTAACACATATAACCGGATTCGAACACTTAGATTACAGATTATCGAACTGGAAATGAGTGAGTTGCAAAAGATGGACGGGGGACTAACCTGTTTATCTTTGCGGTTTTGATTTCCCGATTACTGTTTTCCCTAAATCATTTAGAATTATTCAGGTGTATGATTCCAGATATCCACCTGAAGTTTCCAGGTATTATCGTCCTGTAAACGCCAGATATGAACATTTTTAGTCTTATGCCATTCCGGTTGCGATCCTTCGGCATGCCAGGTATAAAAATATTCATTGACCGTATAGCCAATATCATTGCTGATTCCGTATTCCAGCCGATTTAATTCTTTGATGCGGAAGACCCAACCAGTGCGATTTTTGACTGATTCTTTTACAGCCTCCCCTCGTGAAATTGCCCAATCATCGGGCATGAAAATAACATCATTGGAAAAGAGATTTGCATGACCTTCCTGATTGCCAGAATCAACTGCTGCATAGAAAGAATCCACAGTGCTGAGAAATGATTCTTCCATTTGTCGGGAGTTGAATTGACAGCCAGTTACGATCAGCAATAATAATAGATTGATGTGGAATAATCTTTTCATTATCACTCCCAGTTAATACGATGTGGGTGAATCCAGTAAAACTTGTATAAGTTACTGATTATAAAT
>CAZIJQ010000072.1:0-10310 GCA_964539785.1 uncultured bacterium
TAATTAGTATATATGTTTCTCCACGAAGAAGATATGCGTAAATTTGAAGGTGGATGATCGATAATTGCCAATGAAACCAACACGAATTAGTATACGGTCTTCGATATATCGACGAATAATTCTCTCATTATTATCCATTTCGCTGGTTTTCTTTACCCTCCTGGCCTATATCATCTTCAGCGTTAATCGAAATCAAACTGAAGAAATAATACAACAGTGCGGGAATCGGGTTTCATATATAATTAATCGGGCTTTGCAGAAATCAATGCTGATGAACGATAATACCGAATTAAGGGAGATTATTGTCGATTTGTCCAAATTGTCTTCTCTGCTGCAAATTGATATTTATAATCAGGAGGGTATACTAAGGCATGCTTCAGGTCAATTATCCTCACCTGAATCCGAACAAACCATCACTGAAAAAATTGATAGAATTCATCTTCAGGTTGATTCAGACTCGTATGGTACTGAAGAATTTTACAATATAACCCGGGATGAAAAATCAGGCCGAATTCTCAGTATTTCAACTCCGATTCTGAATGAAGCAAATTGCACCAATACTACCTGCCATGTTCATGATGACGATGATTCCGTACTGGGTCTGCTGCAGGTTAAGCTCTCACTTTCAGAGATCGATAAAACAAGGACTGCTTCTGAGATTTATTATTTCGCCCTGGTCAGCGTATTCATTCTGGGTAGTATGATAATATTGGTAACCTTTACCCAAAGGACTATCCACCGACCCATGGCCCATATTGTACGGGCCAGTAATGAAGTAGCTCAGGGGAATTTAGATATCCGGATTCCAGTTGAAGAATTCCGGGATGCTGACATGTCGCATGTGGGCAATGCCTTCAATAACATGTTGGATGAATTGGGCAGTGTCAATAAAAAATTACGCCGCTGGTCCAAGGATCTGGAAGAAACCGTAAGAATAAAAACCGAAGAAATCAAACGGACCCAGAACGAATTAATTCATATCGAGCGCATGGCATCTCTGGGCAAACTATCTTCCTCGGTGGCCCATGAGATAAATAATCCACTGGCCGGTGTACTTACCTATTCCAAACTAGTAGCCCGATTGTTAAAAAATAAAACGGCCAATCCCGATGACCTGGAGAATATCTTTGGCTACCTGGATATGATCGAATCAGAAACCAAACGCTGTGGTAATATCGTTAAAGGATTGCTGGACTTCTCGCGTAACGAACCATCCCGACACAAAATCACGCAACTAAATAGTATCCTTACTGAGACAAAAACATTAATGGAACATTCCTTCAAGGTGGCCCAGGTTGAGCTGGTTACTGACTTTACCGCCACACAGGATGCGATACAATGCAATCCAAACCAAATCAAGCAGATCTGTATAGCCGTCCTGGTAAACGCTATTGAGGCCATCACCAAAGAAGGAAAAGTAAGCTTTGCGTCTTATAATAATGATGATTTGACTGAAATTTACATTGAGATTAGCGACAATGGATCAGGAATCCGCCAGGAAGACATGGACCGGATTTTCGAGCCATTTTTCACCCGTAAAAAAGATGGCGCCGGCTCGGGGTTGGGCCTGGCGGTAACTTATGGTATCATTCAGCAGCATAAAGGTAGAATTGCCGTTGAGTCAGAGTTAACCAAGGGCACTAATTTTATAATTTCAATGCCCTTATATACACAAATCGAGGAAAATTCCAATGCAGAATAAGCTTTCCATCCTAATTGTCGATGATGAATTATCGGTCCGCGATTCATTGAGTAATTGGTTTTCTGCTGATGGATATGTTGTAAGCAGCGCGGAAAATGCCGTTGCGGCTTTGAAGGAACTGGAAAGTAAGGAATTCCAAATTATTCTGATCGATATCAAGATGCCGGGAATGGATGGATTGGAATTACATCGTCGCATCAGGGCGACAAATAATAATGCGATTGTTATCATTATGACCGCCTTTGCCTCGGTTGACTCAGCCGTGGAAGCCCTGAAAGATGGCGCCTATGATTATATATGCAAACCGTTTGATCCTGATCAGCTCTCCCAGATAATTCACAAGGCCTCCCAAATAGCGGAAACTGAGGCCGGAACCGAGCTGGCAGAAGAACAACCACGTGAGCTTGAAAATGTTGAGAATATTATCGGTAACAGCCCACCCATGGTCGAGGTCTTTGAACAGGTAAAAGTTGTTTCCGGTACCGATTCGACTGTAATAATAACCGGCCAGAGCGGCACCGGTAAAGAACTGATTGCCCATGCAATCCACATCAATTCCCATCGTCGCTATTTTCCTATGATCATCGTTCACTGCGGTGCGCTGACTGAAACTCTCTTGGAGAGTGAATTATTCGGTCATGAGCGGGGTGCCTTTACCGGTGCCAGCTACCATCGCAAAGGTAAATTTGAAATGGCCAATGGCGGAACTCTGTTCCTGGATGAAATTGCCACCATCTCTACTAAGATGCAGATCGAATTACTGCGCGTCCTGGAATCCAAAACCTATACCCGTGTTGGTGGCAGTAAGGAGAAAAAATCCGATTTCCGCGTAATTGCCGCCACCAATCGTGACTTAAAAAGCATGGTCAAGGAAGGCAAATTCCGGGAAGATCTCTTCTATCGTCTGAATGTATTCAATATCCATGTTCCTTCTTTAAAGGAGCGTCAGGTGGATATCCCCGATCTGGTTGATCATTTCATAAAAAAATATAATCAACTTATGAATCGGTCCGTCGGGAAAATCGATCGATCAGCACTGGATGTGCTTGCCCGGTATGATTTCCCGGGTAATGTGCGTGAATTGGAAAATATTATTGAACGAGCCATTGTACTGTGTAAAGGTAACACTATCAAATTGAAGGATATTCCAATCAGTGAAGAATCGACGATTACCAGCGCGGAGAGCATTGCTGAAATTGAGAAAAATCATATCGAACGAATTCTAGACAAGTACAGTTGGAATATCTCAAAAACTGCCAAATCGCTGGGGATTGATCGTGCCACCCTGTATAACAAGATTAGTAAATACGGTATCAACAAGGCTTGAATCAAGATACAACCAAATAGTAACCGGAAATAAATTTGTTGATCACTAAAATCAGGATTGCACCGGGTTTTAACTTACAACACAAATGATCTGCTCATAATGAATTCCCGCACTGGTACAATCTATTTGGTCCCCATATCAATTGATGCTGATAATATACTTCAGCAACTGCAGGATGCCATCCGGCACCAATTCAATTACGATACCAGAATTAAAGAACTGCATTGCGATCTAAGCAAGTATTTTAATCCCGAACGCGTCCAATATTCCGCTAACGATATATTGTCTCAACTTCTTTATCAGGTACAGGATAATCAGGATAAAATCATTTGCTTGACCGGAGTCGATATTTATATTCCTGTACTGACCTTTATATTTGGTCAGGCTTACTTAGGCGGCCAGGCTGGCGTGGTCTCGGACTATCGTCTGAAAAATGAATTCTATGGCATGCCAGGCAATGATGAATTGTACCACCAACGACTAATAAAATGCGTTGTGCACGAACTGGGGCATATGTTTGGACTTCGGCATTGTAACAGCCTTGAATGTACCATGCGCTCAGCGACCTATGTAGAAGATATCGATCAGAAATCAATCCACTTATGCAGAAAATGTTCTCGGCAACTGCAATAATATTTACGCTGTTAGAATAATTACCGGATTCAACCTACTCCGTTACTTGCCTGTCACAACAGTTGTGCAATCAAGTCGTCATACGTCACGAAAATCAGGGATTCCAGAACTCAGGATTGATCAATGTTCTATAACTGATGTCTCTTGACGTATTCCTGCGCCTGAAATGAGGCTTCCTCTAGCGGAAGTGTTCCATTTTTAATGGCTTCTACTTCATCCATAATTCGCTGGTAGCCGAGAGGGTGCTTATGTTTGTATTCAGCAATCGTCATCCGGCCATGAAGCCAGGTCATACTCATGGGGTATTCCTTCGGATGCAACATCACAAAGAAGAAATGCCATACCAGTATAGCCAGGGTTGCTAGCCAAGCTTCATACAAATGAAAGACTTCAGCAACTTTAATCATCCAAATTGGTGAATATTGGGTGAAAAATACTGGAAACCATAAAATGAATCCTGTAACAACCATGACAACTGTTCCCCAGATCAATGCCCAGTATTCAGCTTTCTCGGTATAGTCAAAATCATCAAATTGAGGCTCCTCCTTGGATAGATGCAGGCTGTATAACATTAATTGATAGAATCCTTTTAGATCACTGAGCCCTGGTAATAAAGCTTTGAAAAATTTTCGTCCGCTATTGATCGTCATGGCCTCAATTATGTGCCAAATCGATACTACAATCATAAGGATAGCAGCCGTCCGATGCACAATTCCGCGCACCGTTTCTGTTAATCCGATCAAGCTAAGCAGATCAGCCCAGAAAGTGTCCAGATACTTTAAGGCAAACCCAGTAATTACCAAGGTAAAAAAGGATATTATCAATAGAATATGCTGCCAGAGCTGTGATTTGGTGTAACGCTGAATGTAATCTTGCGGTCCCTCGTTCCGGTATTTTTGGATCATCAGTTCCACAAAGATAATCAAATTGTGGATGAACATCCCACCGATCACCACCACAATTAGAACGATGTAAATGATCTTCACATAGTATTCCACCGGTTTTTCTGCCAGAATAACGGACTGATGGGTATAGGATTGGGAAAATTTATCCGTTGCACCCGGATGGCAGGTACCACAGGTTTCACTCAAGTTGGTTTGATGAATTGCTGACCGTGGGTCATCGGCTGGCAGAATAAAATGGGCTAAGTGACAATCAAAACAGGTGGCTGCGTCTTCATCGCCTTTTATCACAGCTAACCCATGATAACTATCCTGATAGCTGGAAACTTTCCCTGACATCAGGCCATATTTGCTGATTAGCCGCTCATCCGTATGGCAGCGTGCACAGGTTCGTTCCGCCGAAGTCCTTTTTGAAACCGGTGAACTCTGATCATGTGGGTCCACTATTTCATGTTCGCCATGGCAATCAGTACAGGAGGCAGATTCACGCTCTCCCCGAGCTAGCGCCTGCCAATGTATACTCTGTGAATATTCTTGGTAAATCTCCTCGTGGCACTGTCCACAGGTTTCGGAAACATTTGAATGACTAATCGTCGAAGTTGGATCTGTACTGGTTTTGATATCATGTACTCCATGGCAATCATTACAGGTAGCTGCCACAAGATTACCGTTATTCGTAAGTTCCTTTGCATGATAACTTTTTGAAAACAACTCGACCGGATGAAGATCAGGTATATTGTATTTCTCAACCAATTCAGGTTTGGTATGGCATTCACCACAGGTACCGGCCAAATTAGGAGGGTAGGTGTTTGATCCAGGATCATCGGAAGGTAAAACCACATGACTCCCGTGGCAGTCCATGCACTGGGGCATATCTTCACAGGTTCCGATAGATGATTTCCCATGGGATATATATTCATCGGAAATATCCTCATGACAAGTCCGACAACCTTCACAACCTGCAAAATAGTCACTGGGTTCATCATGCGGAAGGATGTCCCGATTTTGGTGGCAGTCCAGACATTCCAGATCAGAATGAATGGATTGGGCTAAATCATTGGTAATTAGTGTCTGGTGACTCGATTCTTCGTGACAATCGATACAGGCATCGCTGTCAATATATTCAATATCCTCTTGCGAGAATCCTGGTCCTGCGAGCAGTATCAATAATGCTACCAGATAATTGGCATAGGTACCGTAGTGCTTCATAATTGCCCCCTAATTATCTCCCTAAGCGAATGTACCTACCAGAATTAATACCAGTAAGGTTAATCCGATTAGCAGAAATAGATAGGCTGCAATCCGGAAGATCCAGCGCTTCCAGCTTGGGAGAGGATTGGTTAATAATTCCTGATATTCTTTTTCAGTCAAAACATCTTTTTGAAGAGCACGCTCTTCTTCAAATCGCTCTTCAGTCATATGACCCGAAAAAATTGCTTCGTCCATGGGAAAAGCACCGGGACGCAAATGAGTATTAAAGAAATGTACTGTGAAAATAAAAGCCGTGGCTAACAAGGCTTCCTCGGAATGGATAATATGGGCAGCATTTATTAGCCAACCAGGGAAAACCCGTGAAATGAGTTCCGGGAACCATAAGGCAAGACCGGAAGCTCCGATGGCAAACATGCCCCAGAAAACTGCGAAATAATCAAATTTCTCCCAATAGGTCCAGCGACCAAATTTTGGTTCTTCTTTTCGGAGGCCGATAAAATACAGGATATGTTGATAGAAATCGATAAAATCCCTAAAATTTGGCACCAGGCTATCAGGTCCCCAGAATATACCTTTTTTATTCTGCAGAACGACTTTTCGGAATAGGATAATCAGATGTACCAGAAATACGACTCCCATAGTACCGGCGGCCACGCGATGGGCAATTGCCGCAAATTGGAACCCGATTATGTTGTGAACAAACCAGTTAGCCAATTCCGAATGGCTGTACTTCAGGGGTAAACCGGTGGAAGCCAGAGTCAGAAAACTTACAATCATGCTAACATGTAGAATCCGCTCAGTTGCTGTAAAGCGTTTGACGCGACGTCCGGTTTTCGGCGGCTTTTTCAGTGGTCCCTGCCGTAATCGCTTGATTAAGAGTCGGATCAGCCACAATACTGTATGCCCGCCAAAAACAATCAATACGCTCGTCAACAAGATAACCATGGCATGGTGAATTAGATCCAGTACCTGATTGGGCTCCTGAGCCATTGGGGTGTAATGCTGTAAATACTGAACAAAATTCTCGTTCACATCATCGTGGCATCGTGAACAAGTAGCTATAATATGTGTTTTATGAATTGTCGATTCCGGATGATCACTGGGCAAAATCGAATGGTTGTCATGGCAAGTCACGCAAGTGGCAAATTTCTCACCCTGGTAGCCCAACTGGTACATCTGTCCATGATACGATGAATTATAACCTTCCAGCACGTTTGGATTGAGCTGAAATTTCATGGTTATATCCCGATCGGAATGACAGCGGGCACAGAGGTCAATTATTGATTCACCTAAAAACTGTTCTTCGGATTTCTTGATTCGGCGATCATCATGACAGCTTACGCAGGTAGGCGCTTCACGATGGCCCTTCTGATAAGAAATATAATGGGAGGAAGACTCGTACTGACGTTGCTCTTTGGGATGACAATCGACACAGGATTTCTGAAGGGCGTGGTCTCCGGCATGATTGGGCGCTGTAAAATGATAGGTATGACAATTGCCACAATTGGAAGCCTCACCGGCGCTAACCTTATCCAGTTCTTCCCGGTGAATGCGACCATGGGCATCGCTATTATCGACAAACAGGCTAGCCTCATGGCAGCGTAAGCAAACCTGATCAAGCTTTATATCAAAGATGCTGGTTGCTGCCGTTCCCACCATTTCTGTTTGATGACCGGTATGACAGACCACGCAGGTTACCAGACGGGGATCTTCACCTTCAGTCAGTCGATGAATAGATGCTTCGTAGCCCAAGTGACAATTGGTGCAAACTACATCCAAACGTGCCACTGATACTTCACTTTTGGGATCTCGAGGCGATAAAACTTTATGTCGAGCATGACAATCAGAACAAACGGGTGCTTTAAGATTACCGGCCAGGACTTCCCGGTAATGACCACTCAGGTCATAATTCTCCACATTCTCACGATGACATTCGCGACAGGATTCGGTTAAATGTATTTTCCATTCACCCGGGGTATAATCAGCTTTTTCCTGTTTATTATGCGGTGAATGGCAGGATACACAGGTTATATCTGACTGTTCGGTTTCTTCATCCCAGTGAGCGGAATGGAAGAAATCGTCCAGGACATCCTGGTGACAAACGCCACAGGCCTTACGTGGCTCACCCTGCCAACTGACTTGGTGTTTACCATGGCAGTCAGCACAGGTTGGAATTGAGGTATAACCCTTTTCACGCAAGGGCAGGAAAAAGCCATCAATGAATTCTTCCTGGGCGTCCTCATGACAGGTACCGCAATCCGGTAACTCCACCAGCGGATCATGGGGAAAATCCTCAACACCATCCAGGGCCGTATGGCATTCAATACAATCGAAACCCTCGTGGGGTGTTCCCTCCAGATGCTCATCAGTTACATATAACGATAATTCAATTCCTCGACGAGTGACCGAAAGATCCTCGTCTTCATGACACATAACACAGGTTTCATTGTCCTGCCCAAAAGTAAACACCAGGGGAATCCAAAGCAGGACTAAATATTTAAGCGGATTCCCCCTCCGCACTAATTCGATCATAAAGTTCCTATGCGATTACTTTTTCGCTTTCAATTTCTCTATAAGTTCGACTTTTACATCAGCTGGATAAGGATGTGCGATTTCCTTAACTTTTTCAGCAAATACAAATGGTTTGTAGGTTGGGCTTTTTTCATTATGGCAGGTAACACAAGTAGCTTCATTCACCTCCAACAAGCCAACAGCCTTGGCATCTTGAGTACCAGCAAAGATGGCCTTCATTACTTTACTGGATTTGTATTTTTTGCCCGGTCCGTGGCAGGCTTCGCAGCCCACTGCCTGTAAACCAGCCATCCGTTTTACAGCTTTAGTCGGTTTACCTTTTTCAGTTTTCTCATCCCAAAATTTGGCATCTTTGACTTCATACCCACTAGTATCATAGCCGGTTGTGTGGCAAATCAGGCATTCTGCTGCTTCATAGGCTGGTACTTTTAATCCTTTTTCAGCAGCGATTTTGGCTGATGCATCAGATTTCAAGGTTTCAAAAGCATTGGCATGGGAACCTTCGGCCCATTGAGTATACTGGGCACCTTTTTTGGCACTTTTATGACACATTTTACAGGCATCTGAGCCGACATAATCAAAGCTCTGTCCGAAAATAAAAGTACTGAGGGCAATTAGAATGAATATATTTTTCATGTGAATTCCTATCGCTGAGTGGTTGTATGACTACTGGAATATTAAAGAATTCTTCGCTTAATGGCAATTAGTACAAGTGTGTCCGGTTATCCCGATTTGCGCATTGGCAGCATGGCAATCATTACAAGAAGTCAAGTCTGCATTTCCGTGAAATTGAACATTGGTAGAATCAGTATCGGTCATCCAAACTGACCAGGCCGGGTGGCCGCTGGGTCCGCCCTCGTGACATTGATAGCAGGATACTCCGCTGGTGCCACCAAAATAATCATTTGCTTCATTACCGCCATGGCAGGCCTGACAACCTACTATTCCAGATTCGGTTATTTTAGCAACGTGGGAGTTTGTACTGGCCGGGTTGGCCCATTCATCCGGATGCGTGGAGGCAATTTGCTCTTCGGCACATCCGCAAAGCAACCAGGTCATAATTAAAACAAGTATTACTTTTTTCAGGTGCTGATAATTATTCATAGCTTAACCACCATGACATTTCTGACAAGTCTGATCGCTGGCCGGTTGATGGCAAATTAAACAATTATCCGGCTCATCCAGAGCACGTTCGCTGTGCAGCCCGCCACTAAGGGTAACCCAGTTAATAAAATTATGTGCCATTGGCATTACCTGGTTGGTACGGTGGCAGGTCTGACAATCGTTGATATGATTATGACAGGAACTGCAATCCAAAGAACCGGCGCGTGCATCGAAGCTATGGGAGAGAATAAAACCGGCTTCGTGAACCCGCGGCACTACTTCCTGTACCTGATGGCAGGCATCGCAACCGCTTTGCTCATGGCAGGTATTGCAACTGCTCTGGGTGTGGTGACTAACTTCCATTCCATGGAGTCGGGGCCATTCAATTTTATGCGATTGAGGCTTAGTGGTGGAATGACAGGAAAAACAATCGCCTGCAATCCATGCTTGATCAGGATCGCTGCCATCATCTTCTTCAATACTGCTGTGGCAACTGGCACAAGCCAGATTCGCACTTAGATGATTGCGATGCGAAAATTGCGGGTTATCAATTATTTGTGATTCTGAAAATGGCAATGGTTCATCCGGATCGGCATGACAGGATTCACAATCTTCGGTGGCCGTATCACCATCATGACAACTGATACAGGAATCCTTCTCCGGCAATAGTCTTACTGTCAAATCGGTTGCATCGGCAACGGCTTCATGACAATCCTCACAGGACATTTCCATATCTTCAATATGCAACTGGTGGGGAAACATGATATAATCATCGGCCATCAGTCCGGTGCCTAAAAGGCATAATAGAATAATTTTAGAGCGCAACATTGATCACCAGCCCTCCTCTGCCATCAGATTTATAATAGGGGTTTTGGTAATAGCGGCCAAAAAACCGCAT
>CAZIJQ010000073.1:0-10304 GCA_964539785.1 uncultured bacterium
ATTTAGAAGGCCATGGCCCTTTTATCAAAAGTACAGAAAATTACGGACACAACTCCCATATCCTTGATCACCGGTTATATCCAACACAATATCGATTAGACTTCTTTGAAGATAAAATGTAAGTATGATACATAAATATAAGCCCCATTTAAGGGGCTTTGAGCGAGAGACGGGACTCGGACCCGCGACATCCCTTTATTTGCCAGTCATTCTATTAATTAATTCTTCGATCAACTTTCGACTCTTCCATTTCTCAATTACATACTCCCTACGCATTGCTTCAGATCGTGTTAAGTAGCTTTCCTTGTACACCAACTCCCAGGGAATACCACCTTTTGTCGAACGGGCTAACCCTTGATTATGCGCTTTTAGCCGGTTTGGTAAATCCCCAGTGTGCCCAACATAATATCGATCAAGCCTCTTTGAATATAATATGTAAGTATGATACATAAATATAAGCCCCATTTAAGGGGCTTTGAGCGAGAGACGGGACTCGGACCCGCGACATCAACCTTGGCAAGGTTGCGCTCTACCAACTGAGCTACTCTCGCAATTTTTACATTAATTTTGCGCCGCGAATTTAATAACCATTTTTTCCGCGTCAAATGGATTTAGGGAAAATTTCAAATGCTTTTTCTTTCCTATACAAAATAATGATTGAGAGTAACACATAAAATATATCTTCAATCAATTTAGGTAATCCGACCATTTGACCTTCTTTAAGACCACAGCCACATTCGATATCTATTCCCCGTAAAATTGCCTGGCTTATTGCCAGTATAAACATTGTCATCATCAACAGCGATATTAATGCAGCCCCATCGAGATAAATACCCGTAATCAAAGCCAACCCGGTCAATAATTCCAGAATCGGTAAAATCATAGCCATCAAATTTTCAAGCCCCAGTGTGGGGATAGCATAATTCCCGATGTCGCGGGCAAACAGGTGTGGATCGGCAATCTTGTCAAAAGATGAATATATTAATACCACACCAAGAACAATTCTGGCAAATAACACAATAAATTTGGAATGGCTGGTTATAAATTTCATTCTACCGGCATCCCGGCGTCAGACCATTCAAACCACCCGCCACTATAAATAAAGATTTTAGTGAATCCTAAATCCTGTAAGGTAAATGCAAGGTTCTCACTGGAGCCACAATTGGCTTCCCCACAATAAGTAACAATTGGATCGTTTTTACCTTGCAGTGAATCCAGTTTAAACGCCAATTCCAACGGTGATCCGATATTCCAGGCTCCTTTGATATGACCCTCATCGAAATACTGACTTTCACGTGCATCGATAAAAACCGTTCCATCATGAAACAGTTCAACTGCTTGATTAAAATTGATCAATACTAATTGAGCGGTACCAGTATCATCACTGAGAAATTGTTGATCCGCTTCCGGTATTCCTTGGGCTATTAGCGGTAAGGATTTTTCCCGCAACAAATTGATTGAAAGACCCGCAACAACAGCAATAAGAATAATTATTAAACCCTGGCGGATTGATGTTTTTAATTGCAAACTTATTATTTCCGGGAGGCTTTCTTGATTACAGATCGTTTAACATCACTTTTATCCAGTTTTTTAGTTTCCTTCAAAACGTCCGCAACTAATTCAAACAAATAATCATCGTCGCTAATTTTTTTATCTAAAGCGGTTAATTTGTATTCACTGGTATTTACGGCTTCGTCCAAAACTAATTTTGCTTTGGCCTCCTGTACTCGATATTTAGAAATAATTTTCAGCACATTAGGATTATCGGAATAAATATCTTCCAATTTCATATCAGGATTTCTTTTTTGGAGCGATTCAAATCGCTTCCCGACAGTTTTTAATGTCTCTTTACTTTGACTGATGTCCATGACTGGTGAGACCATATTGACCATTGACAATTCAATTTCAGCTACCCACTTTCCCTGAACACCAACGGAGTACAAATAGGGACCGCCTTCGGTTTGGGGACTCGAGGGATATGTGCGACCCGTATAACCACTTGTGAAAATATAATCTGCCTCTGGGAATTCTTTCTTCCATTGATCATAATCTTTTCTATTACCATTGATCAGTAAAACAATAACATCGACATCAGGCCGTAATTGTGAAATTAATTGTTGGCCAGTATTGATATAATCCTTGGCTTTCAAACCAACTGCGGCGGCTGGAATTTTATCGGTCAATCCAATAATACCAATATTTAAACCACCTCGATTTATTATTTTATACGTTTCAAAAACCGGTTTATTGTTTTCATCAACAATATTTGCGGAAATGAATGGTAAACTGAACTTTTTCGCTAAAGAATCCATAAATGCGAATCCCAGAGCTAAATCGTGAACCCCAACATTTAGTGCATCACAGCCCACGCGTTCATATCCTTGAGCTAAAGTTTCAGCTTTTAACCGATTGCTTTGAAGCCTGTTCGACCTGATCGTTTTTGGATTATAGAGTATATTACCAGCGTCGAGAATGAGCAAACTTTTTCCTTGTTCAAATAAGGAATTGATATAAACAAATTTTCTTGACAGACCGCCAATTCGGTTCTTTCACCCACAGGGATCTAATTGGCCGTTGACATTTGCCGTTACGATAAAAGTAACGTTCCCTTTTCGATCAAACCTATCTCCACCGCAGCTATAAATTGTAATAATACTAATTAATATCAATAATTTCTTCATACTCAGAATTGGCTTCCCGTAAGCTTTATGTGTTTTTTTGATTTAATTAATTGGATATATCACCATCATGAAAATTACTGCATAAACAGTAGTTATCAGCAATAATATCCACAGGGGGTATTTTTTTTTCAAATAACAACTTCTTCCAAGAGTTTCCAATGACATCGTTCATAACAATGTTCCTTCCCTTTTAAGACAATCAATAACACAATCAGAAAATATCTTAATTGCTAAATCAAATTCAACAATAATAGTCATCCCTGACACTTGAGATGATAATTTTCCTTCTTTAGAAATTTGACAATTTTATCCAAATGATTTCCCTGAATTAAAATCTCGCCATTTTTAACTGTTCCACCAACGCCACAAATAGTTTTCAATTTTTTACTCAAAGTAATTAAATCTGCTTTTTGCCCAATAAAACCAGCGATTAAAGTAACGGTTTTCCCGCGTCTATTTCGTTTATCTATTCGTACTGTTAAATTTTGTTTATTAGCCAACAATGTATCAATTTCGTTGTGATCATCGGCTTCCATAATAAAATTAGGATTTGTAGAATATACAATTTTATTTTTATTACGTCTGTGTCCCATTATACTTTTAATCAATTGTGGATTACTCCTGAATTTAATGCCATAATTGATAGTGTTTCGAAAACTAATATATTAAAAATTATACTACAGATTACATGTAATAGACTATTCGTGGAGCTGGACGGGATCGAACCGACGACCTCGTGAATGCCATTCACGCGCTCTCCCAACTGAGCTACAGCCCCAGTATTTTCTCTAAAAAGCGGGCGAAGTTTAATCAATCATTTTCACAGATCAAACATTAGATTTGGCATTGCCAATTCATTTTATAACAATTAAAACAATGATTATCCTTATAAGATTTTCTGTCATTTTTTAGGAGGTGCAAGCAGCATAAAAATTCATTAATAATACGCACCGTTCACTAAGATTTACACAATCTACTATTAATATTGACAATAGAGATTAATAAGCGTAGATTCGGCCACCGAGGTAAGAATGCGTGATATTATTTTCCTGACAAATTGGTGCACCCAGCACTTTTTTTACAGATCTCCACTCAATGGTTACCCGGATTCCGATATAAAAGTCAGATGACGTCTCCAGTCTAATGATTTTCATCAAAATTATTATTGCATTCAGATAAATATCATTTCAGCGATCTTTAGTCGGTCTGTGTCCTCCATTTTTTGTAATGCTGCCTATAATCGTCTCACCTATGACTTTTTGAGTACAGGTTTCCATTAGGGTCTTCCTGTCACTATTTTTTAAACCTGTTTTTCGGTCACTTCATTTGGGCATTTACTCCAATGCATAAATTTTATCCCTACTTTGGATCAGCAGATTGACTTTTTCTGCAGTAGCCGTAATAGCCAACCATAACTGCCTACCACTTGACACTACTCTGGCCACAGTTCTAAACAACTTGTGGCGAATGCTGGTAATCATGCTGTGATTCCATTGATTCGGTAGTGTTGTTAACTGCATCAGCTTAACCAGATTGAATACTAACATTCCGATCATATAGTACAAGGCATTCGCATGCAGTTGACCCGTGGGAACCACCTTCAGGTTGAGACCATACTTGACATCTTCAATAAACTTCTCGGCGTTGCCCCTACCATTGTGAAAGTGCATGACTTCTTGGGCTGTCTTTTCAGCTTTAGGAATACTGCTAATGATAACGTAATACTTGTAAGCACCAAACAGGTCAGCATGATCCAGCGCTTGACGTTTGATGATCAACCTGGAAGCCCGTTTACCCTTACCCATAACATACTTGGTCTCAGCTATCTCCCAGCCCCAGTCAACACCTTTACGATCACAGAAGGTTTCCCAGTCTGACTCTGGTATTGAAGCAACCCGGCTCATGACTGCTGAGTTATGGTCAGCTACGATGGTGTAATGGATGCTCTCGCCATCACAGTAATTAACGATATCGGACATATACCCAGCACTATCGATACGAACGCACTTCAACTTATGCCCATGGCTTTGAAGCAACTCATGGGTTCGCTTGATACCGGTTAACTGATCACTCTGAGGAGATACATAGCCTTGACGGAACTTTACATAAGTAGCGAAGGGTTTATGCCTGCCATCAGAGATAAAACCAAACATGGGATTATAACCAATCGTACCGTCATAACCCCTGGTACCATCACCCTTATCTGATGCAATGAGACTGGCATCCATATCGAGGACATAGCCATCTGTATTAGCTGTAGCTTTCAAATACAGGGGCAGCTGTTTGAGCATTAGTTTGTCAAAATAATCTGATTCCATGGCTTGTTCACCATGACGACGTAACCAATCACCGACTGCATCGGGACCTGGGAAATGATCCAGGTTCAAAACTTTTCTAAATGCTTTGTCACCTTTTAAATCTCTGATCTCTTCCAGATAGCGATCTCCATCAAACATATGGAGTCCCAAAACCCTGAAATAGTTGGAAGCTGAGATACCACGATTAGATCCAGGCCAAGGAAACACTTGATCAACTCGATCCAAAATACCGGTGCTTTGAACAAACTCATCGAACACAGCTAATCCACCACGATCGGTTAATAACTCATTACTTGCTTTGATTTTGAAGAAGGACTTTTTAGCTTTATGCATCAGCACCTCGTAGGTGTGTTTATATTGTGTCTTAACAACTACAATTTAAAACACTTACGGGGGCTTTTGTTATTCTATATCGGATTTAGGGTAATGACCCTGGAGGACATTCTGGCACCACCGGCGGTATTTAATCTGGCAAATAAACTTAAAGGCTTGGTTTTAGTCACCGGTGCCACTGGCAGCGGTAAATCAACCACCCTCTCTGCTTTTGTTGATCACATCAATGCCCGCCGTCGCGGACATATTCTCACAATTGAGGACCCCATTGAATTTGTGCATAAGAGTAAGAAATGCTTAATCACCCAACGGGAAATTGGCACTCATTCGAATTCATTCGCAAACGCTCTGCGTGCTGCTCTGCGTGAAGACCCCGATGTGATTTTAGTCGGTGAATTGCGAGACCTTGACACAATTTCGCTGGCATTAACGGCTGCCGAAACCGGGCACCTGGTGCTGGGAACCCTGCATACCGGCAGCGCTCCGGAAGCCGCCGACCGTGTCATTGACGTGTTTCCATCAAGCCAGCACAATCAAATCAGATCCATTTTTTCCAGTACCTTGCAAGGTGTAATCGCCCAAAAACTGATCAAGCGTAAAAATACCGATGGTCGTGTTGCCAGCATGGAAGTCATGTTGGGTACCAACAGTATTCGCAATCTGATTCGGGAAAGGAAATCCCATCAATTGCTGTCAGCCATCCAAACCTCAACTGAAGAGGGCATGCAAAGTAGTGACCAAGCACTAATAAACCTGCTGGACGATGATGAAATCACCTTGGAAGAAGCACAGAGCCACGCCGTTGAAGCCAGGCCGTTTGAGGAATGGGCCGGCAGCATTCGCAACGTACTTCATTCAAAAAAGAAGGTGGTTATGATTTAATGAGATTAATCTTATTTCTGTTAACATCAATGTTATTAGTCGGGCAGGTATCCGAATACCCTAAAATAGTTACAGTAAATGGATTAGTATATTTTGACAATGGTGGGTTTATCACTGAGGTCAAAGAATGTCTGGTAAAAGTTTCCGGTTTCGAATCCCCTATCATGACAATGACTGATTCTTCCGGTAGTTTCTCAGTAGATCTTCCAATCTCCAAAGACTTTTACATGTTTAATTTCAAAATTCAGTTCAATTTCTCTAAGCAATTACCGGCACTGCACTTTGCTACTGCCAACCGATCAGTCAGCGCTAAAGCCTTTACTAATGAAGGTTATAATTTTGGTATTATCTATCTTACGGATCCGGATACAGGTGCCGTCAAACAACCACCCACCGTATGGGATATGCTGGAAGATTCATTACGTCTCCTACACCTGGGAATGCGAAATGTTGAAACCGATGTGGATAAATTAAACATCCGTCTGACTACCAGTAACCGCCAGAACAGCCAATATCAGAAACATATTGCTGATCTGGAACTTCAGAGCGATGATTATTATGATCAAATCATCGAGCTGCAATCCCTAAGTGAACAAAATGATCTGGATCTGATGCACCTTCAGTCTCAATTAGAAAAATCCAGATTCTCTGCCAGTCTGGTTCGCGGTTTTACTTTGGAGAAATATTTAGACATCGTACAAGCGCGCGATTCGGTTATTGCTAGATTGGACAGTTCCGTAATTGACCCCGAATATTCTGGTATTTCTTATGACATAGAAAAACCCGAGCGCAATAAATATATCCAGCGGCAAGACCTTTTCGCTGATTTTGTGGGATTTGATGTTGATGATGAGCTTAGTTATGCCAACTACGGTAGCATCCGCGATTCACTATTGGCCGGTCAGGATAGCTTAACTGGTTTGTTCGATTCATATAGAGCCCTATCCCCTGATCGTGAAGTGGCACTGGGTGAACAGGATGCCCTGGTGCTGGCATATTTAAAGCGTTACGCTAAAAAACCAAAAACGGGGCAAACCTTATATGACAATATTTTCGTTGAACATTATTTTGATATGATTGCAGTAAGGGATTTAATATTAACTAGTTTAGATCAATCGTTTCAAAACCGTGAAACAATGCTGAGGGTTTATACACGTAATAAAATAATGATCAATGGGGCATTCATGCGGCAGGATTTGCTCGCTAAATATTCCGGCATCAAGTCAGATGACTCTATTAAATATGTGAATTATGGCGTTATTCGTGATTCACTGATGAATATCCAGGATCAGCTTGCGCAAACATATTATGCTAATGAAGATAATGCGGCTTTATACCAAAGTTTATCAGCCAGCCGAACGAACTACCTTGCTGAGCAAGATTTATTAGTTCTGGCAAATGTGATTAATTTCAATCAGTACGAATTACATGAAGTAATGCCGGGCGATTATCTTTGGAATATTGCCAAACAAAATCCAATATATAGCGACCCCTATGCCTGGCGCATACTATTTATGTTTAATAAAGACCAGATTGCCAATCCGGATTCAATTTATCCAGGCCAAATACTGAAGGTTCCCATACCGGGACCGGGTCAGGACTAAGCAGTGTTTGATCTATTTTCCTTTAAATCGGCGGTTTGGGCTTTGATTATTTTTGTGGTCCTATTCATGTTTATTTTATCATTACGATTTTTTTTCGCAACAGATAACGATACTTATCGAAAAAGATCGGCACATTGCAGCAATTGTGATAAATTCAAGCGGACCGGCAATATTTTTGAAGGCTATTGTAATTTATGGAAGCGAGAAGTATTGAAGGACAGCACCTGCAAACACTTTAATGCTGAGGGATTAGTAGCCAGGATTCTAGGCTTTTTAGGATTTTAAGAGGAAATAACATTGAATACAAATCTGACAAAAAAAACTATCCTAATCGTTGATGACGATTCGAATATCATCAATCTACTGAAATCATTTGTTGCCCCCCTGGGGCATGAAATCGTTACTGCGACAGACGGAATGGAAGGCTTGCAATTAGCCCGGACTCTTCGACCAAATCTGATTTTACTGGATGTTATGCTACCAAAACTGGATGGTTACAAAATTAGTCGTTTTCTTAAATTTGATGAAAATTATAAGATGATTCCAATCGTCATGTTGACTGCCAAATCTGATGAGCATGATGAAATAATTGGTAGGCAAACCGGGGCCGACGCATATTGTACCAAACCCTTTACCCAAAAAAATATAATAAATTTAATTAATAAATATATAAAATAGTAATGGCCAAAAAAATATTGCTCATTGAAGACGATCCCAGCATGGTAAAATTTATGCAGAGCTTGATAAAACAACTTGGTTTTGTATTTGATGTGGCAATAGATGGAATGGAAGGTCTTCATAAAGCTCGCAACCTAAATCCGGACTTGATTATTCTTGATATTATGTTACCAAAACTTGACGGGTACAAAATCAGTCGGTTCTTAAAATTTGATGAACAGTATCAACACATACCCATAATAATGCTGACGGCAAAATCAGATAAAAAAGATGAGAAAACTGGAAAAGCTACCGGTGCCAATGCTTATATCACGAAGCCATTTGATAAACAGAATTTAATCAAAACCATTAATGCCTTCATTGCTTAGCACAGTAAAAATAGTAATTACGGCCGTTTTTGGCTTGGCATTCGGAAGCTTTCTGAATGTCGTAATTGCCAGGTTACCGGTTGGGAAATCGATTGCCTCCCCCCCATCCCTATGCCCCCATTGTGAGGCTACAATTCGATGGTGGCAAAACATTCCGCTAATCAGTTATATCCTGTTAAAAGGTCGCTGCTCGAATTGCAACACAGCAATTTCTGTCGTTTATCCCTTTGTTGAATTACTTACGGGATTATTGTTCGTCCTGCTATATATCAATTTTGATTGGTCTCCGGTCTTCCTTTTCTATTCCATTTTAGTACTTTTTCTGATTCCCATTGCAATAATTGATTTCCGACATTTTTTGATTTATGATGTGCTGACAATTCCAGGTGCTATGGCAGGGATAATTTTTGCGGGAACTGTTGATCTATCAATTATAACCATCACTCAATCACTGATTGGAGCCGGGGTTGGAATCAGCTTTTTATTCATTTTGAGACTCATAGGTAATTTCCTATTCAAAAAAGATACCATGGGGCTGGGAGATATTAAATTGGCGGGATTGATCGGGGTATTTTTGGGTTGGGATATTATAATTCTAAGTATCTTCCTGGCTGCAGTTATGATAGTTTTAGTTGCAATCATTCTAAGAATTTCTAATTCCAAAATGGAGGCTGGAAAATTTCCCTTTGGTACCTATCTAAGCACGGCCGCAATAATAAACCTGTTTTGGGGTGATCAAATAATACGTGCGTACCTAACCATGATTTTCCAAAATAATTAAATCCTATGGTTCAAATAAGAAAACGAATAGGTGAATTGCTGGTAGATGCCGGCGCTATCACTGAAGAAGAATTAGAGCAAGGTTTAAATCAACAAAAACTTACCGGATTACCTCTGGGAACAACCGTTGTAAAAATGGGATTGCTGACGGAGCATAATCTGGTCACAACACTCAGTCAGCAACTGGATATTCCCTATCTGTTCCTGGAAAATTATTTATTCGACCAGGAGACTGTAAAACTTATTCCCGAGGATTATGCCCGCCACAACCGAGTCATCCCTCTGTTTCTGATCGAAAAAACCCTTACAATCGGAATTTCCGATCCTTCAAATATTGACATCTTTGATGATCTCGCCCGCTTAACAAAGATGGAGATTGAACCCACTCTATGTGCGGAAAGCGAAATCCTTGAAGCCCTCGATGAACAGTACGGAACATCCAAACCCATGGACGATGTGCTCCAGAAAATCCGAACCATGGATAAGAATGCTCCCACTAGTGAAGACTCTCCCATGATTCAACTGGTCGAACTAATGATCGAACAGGCTGTAAAACTCAAGGCCAGTGATATTCATATTGAGCCTGATGAGACAGTAGTACGCGTGTGTGTGGGTTTTTAATCAGCCGGACTAATTTGATGTAAAAGCTAAGGTGATACT
>CAZIJQ010000074.1:0-10243 GCA_964539785.1 uncultured bacterium
TATACAATTTTTATTCAATTACTATTGTAATTTCAGGATTACCGGGATGGAAATTTTATTAAAATTCAATGCGACAATAATAGATTAGCAAACAGTAACTAATATGAAAAGCAGATTTCTTCTGATACTTATCCTCCTTCCTTTGATAGTGATGGGACAACATTTCACAATTGCCCGTATTCATTATAGTGGCGGGGGCGACTGGTACAGTGATCCCAGCAGCTTGCCAAATCTTTTGGGCTATATTGATAGAACGACGCAAATCAATGTGGCAAAGGAAGAAATTCAACTAAAATTGACCGATAAGGAACTTTTCAGTTATCCCTATTTATATATGACCGGACATGGTAATATCCGGTTTTCCGAAAACGAGATAATACGGCTACGGGAATTCCTGCTCCGGGGCGCCTTCCTGCATGTGGACGATAATTATGGGCTGGACGAATCTTTCCGGCGGGAAATCGGCCGCGTGTTTCCGAACCGGGAGCTGGTTGAGCTGCCCCATGATCATCCAATCTTTTCCTGTTATAATAATTTTCCGGGCGGGTTGCCGAAAATCCATGAGCATGATAATCAGCCAGCCCGAGGATTTGGAATTTTCGATGGTCAGCGAATGATGGTCTTTTATTCCTATGAAAGTGATCTTGGTGACGGCTGGGAAGATGAAGAAGTTCATCATGATCCGCCGGCGCTTCGCGTATCAGCTCTGAACATGGGAGTAAATATAATCTGGTACGCTCTGACCCAATGACAAATCCTATTGCCCGGCAGCTCGAGCAGATTCGCTGGGCAACCCTGAAAACTGATATTCGTTTAGTTTTATGGACGGGCTATAACAGCTTGCTGGCCTTGTTGATTGGGCTGCTACTACTCGAATCTGTCTTTTATTTTTCGAGTCCGGTGCGAAAATATTTTATCTTATTTTTGCTGGCCGTTTCAATAATATTTGTTGCCGGTGTGCTCATAGCCAGCCTGTTAATCAGGGTAGATTTTATTAGCCGCTATCAAAAACCAACCTTGGCACGAAAATTTGGCGCGCGGGCATTTACTAAATCCGACACCCTGATTAATGCCCTGGAATTGGAAGAAGGGCTCGCAAACAGCACTTCCACCCCCTTGAGTAAGGTCTTTATCAATCAGATATTGCAGAAGCTGGATAAAGTCGATTATTCGGATTTTATACCGATTAAGCATTTACGAAAGGCCAAACTGCAAAGCATGGGCTTATTAATTTTCTTGCTATTAATATTCGCTATCTGGCGGCAACCAGTCTCCGCTGCCATGTACCGCCTTGTCCATCCGGTAACTATATTCCCGGTTCCCAAACCCTTCCAATTGCTGAATCACTCCAAGGATATAAATATTTTGGGCGGTGAATCGGTGGAAATCAAAATCCAGAGTATCGGCGCCATCCCCGATTCCGTGCAGCTTGAATTACTGCCCGTTAATCACCCCCTAGCTGATTCCAGCAATTCGAAACCAGCCCTCTTACACAAAAAAATGGAGAGAATTTCAGCGGGCTTGTTCAAATTGAATTTGTCAGAAGTATACCAGGATTATATCTATCGTGCCGTCGTACCGTCTACTCATTTTTGGCAGCCCTGGGATGAAGTATCTACAAAAACTTACCGGATTTCCGTAACCGATCGTCCGGTTTTTGAAGATTTTTCAATCATGATAATCCCACCTCGCTATAGCAGGCTGCCGGTTGTGAATCAAAAGGGCAACCAAGCCAATGTACCGGGGCTGCCGGGTTCAATAATTCGTGTTAAATTGAAAGCAAATCGTCCCTTGGCCAGCGGGTTTGTAGCATTGGAAGATTCCCAGATTCCGATTAGAATAAATGGTCGAACAGGTGCAGCCGAATTCATAATGGATCAGGATCAAACGTTTACGGTCAATATATTCGATCAACGCGGAATCACCAATCGGGATCCGATTCCCTATCATCTGCAAATTCTGCCGGACTTAAACCCGGATATGAAAATCATTTCACCGGCGCCGGTTGTGGAACTGGGAGACGACCAGACGATTCCCTTTCACCTTTCGATCAGCGATGATTTCGGCTTTTCGGATTTACAGGTAAGTTATGAAGTCCAACATCCTTCATTCCTGACCTCCGAACCGATTACTGCCATTTTTACAATTTATGGTTTAAAACCTGCTATCTTAACCCAGGAAATTCATAGTACCTGGGATTTGACAAATCTTCAGCTATTTCCCGAGGATGAGGTTCACTATCATTTTGAATTATATGACAATGATGAAGTATCCGGTCCGAAAAAGGCAATCTCTGCCCAATTTATTGCCCGATTGCCATCCCTGGCAGATCTGTTTGAAAAAATGGAACAGGGGGAAGAAGATTTATACGAACAGATCGAAATGGAAGCTGATGAACTGCAGGCTATCAGTGATCAACTGGAAGAAGCCAGACTCGACTTGTTAAAATCAGACGAAATCGACTGGGAACAGCAACAAGCTTTGCAGCAAACCCTTGATCAAACCCGTGAAAAAGTGGAGCAGTTTAAAGAATTTGCTCAGGCAATGGAAAAACTACAGGAATCAGCCGATAAACATGGATTGTTTTCCGAAGATATGCTGGACAAATTTCAGCAATTACAGGAATTAGTGTCAGAATTAATCTCGTCAGAATTGCTCAACAGTATGGAAGAAATGAGCAAAGCTCTGGATAATCTTGCATCCGAAGACCTTTTGGCGGCTATCGAAGATATGTCTGCTAATATTGATCAGTTGGAAGAACAACTTGATCGATTCCTTGATATATTCGAGAGAATTCGCGCCGAACAATCGTTAGAGGAAGTTCGTGAGCGCCTGGACCAATTGCTCAAGCAACAGACCGCGTTAAACGAAGAATTGGCACGAACCGACGAAAATACCGACCTATCGGATCTGGCACGACTGGCTTATGAAGAGGATCGTAACAGCCGGGAATTTGAGAATATCCGCGACGCCATGAAATCCGCTAGTGAGGCAATGGAGAAATTCAGTCCTCAATCTTCGGCTGCAATGGAAAATCTTGAGGAATCCGAATTGACCGAGGAGACATCGCAGGAACTGCAACAATCGGCATCCGAGTTAAAGCAGCAGAACAGCGGTCAGGCTAAGCCTCACAGTAGCCAGGCTCAGAGCAATTTACAACAACTGCAACAGCAATTAGCCGCACTTCAGCAGCAATTCCAAAACCAGACTGTAAGTGAGATGACCGAACGTTTCCAGAGCATCATGCGGGATTTGCTGGCGGTTTCAAAATCACAGGAAAAACTACGTAATACCACTGCTGGCCTGTCGCGCAATTCTTCCCAATTGGGCGATGCCGCCAATCGCCAGTTATTGCTACAGGATCAACTGAAACAGATCACTGCCAGTTTGATGGGATTATCCCGGGAAACATTTGCGGTAACACCGGAAATCGGGAAGTCGGTCGGTTTGGCAAATGCCATGATGCAGGATTCCCGGCAAAAACTTGAGCAGCGCAACGGCAGTGGCTCACGCAACAGTCAGGCGACAGCCATGGAAGCCTTGAATGATGCCGCGCTGGCGGTCTATTCCACCATGAAAAATATGGAGCAATCGGGGTCGGCCGGCGGATTCGGTCAATTTCTGGAACGGATGCAGCAGATGTCCGGCCAGCAGCAGGGAATCAATAACCAGGGAATGCAGTTAGCTCTCGGTCAAATGGCGGCAGCAGCCCAGCAGGGTCTGATGCAGAGAATGCTGAGCGAACAGGGACAAGTCAGAAAATCGCTGCAACAGCTAATGAATGAGATGAAGCAAACCGGCCAGCAGGGATTAGGTGACCTGAGCGGAATCGCCAGCGAAATGGATGAAGTAATCAAAGATTTAAAGCGCCAACGCTACACGCGCCAGACCCAGGAGCGGCAGGAGCGCATTTTATCAAGAATGCTGGACAGCCAACGATCACTGACACAGCGGGATTATAAACAAGAGCGAAAATCCAGCACCGCCAGCCCGATCAATTATGTTGGTCCCGGTGGTCTTCCGGCCGATCTGGGACAGCGACGCAGCCTGGCGCTTGAAGCCCTGAATCGAGCGTTGCAGTCCGGTTATCCCCGTGATTACCAGGATATGATCCGGCGCTATTTTAATGCCATTACCAGTGAAGAAGCTGAACAGTCAAGAGCTAATTAAATGTCCCGCTTAATTATCCTGCTGATTACTGTAATGCTGTCCAATGCGATGGCACAAATTAAGGTAATCCCAACCGGTAAACGGGCATTACAACAGGCTCAAATACTTGAGCGACAGGGTAAAATCGACGAAGCACAAGCAATTTATTACAGAATTCTGGAAACAAATCCGCAAGATCGGCAAGCATACCGCAATCTAAAAAACAGTCTATTACGAACAGGTGACTTTGAAGCAACAGTTTCTGTAATTAATAATTATCTTAGATATAATCCGCAGGATTTAGGCGGACAGATAGAGTTAGGCGAACTATATTATTTAATGGATCGTAAAAGCAAAGCCGATCAACATTGGAAGCAGATCGAGCTGAAATTCAAAAAAAACCGCAATTATTATCATACCATGTTATTTACCCTGGTCCGCCTGTCGCTGACTGAGAGAATTGATTCACTGGTGGTCCGGGGGCGCAACGAATTCAACGATCCGGCTTTATTGGCAACAGACCTCGCTAATTATTATACTACTCGTGGTGCGATTAGTCGGGCCGTTAATGAATATATAAACTATTTGCTGGTTCGCCCCAAACAGCAGCAGTTTGTCACTAATCGAATTCTCTTGCTTAGCGACGAACCGGAAAACATTCAGCATATCGAATCAACACTGTTGGCTCGATTGCCGGAGAATGAATCACGCCTGCATAATTTATTGGCCGCCTATTATTATAAAATCCGTCAGTATGAAAAAGCAATTGATCAGCATTCACAATTGGGTTTGGCGACTCCACAAGATTTTGATCGTTGGCTGAAATTGGCTGCTAACTTGCGCGCAGAAAAAGAATTCGGGTTTTCCCTGACAGTCTATCAGACAATCCTCACAAAAGATCGAAAATTAATTCCCATGGAGGTGATCGGAGCAGCGCTGCTGGGTATGGGGCAATGTTATGAGAATCAAATTATTCCCACGCAAAAAAACGCAACGCTGGTTGGTTTCTTCCCCGATAACATTCTTTTTGAAAATCATTTCTATGGAGCACCCGAAATATCCACTAAACCGTTGGAACATTCATTTGCACTGTATGATTCAGTCCTAACGGAATTACCTCGATCAACATACCTGCCCCAGGTACATTTTCGTCTTGGTGAAATAAAATACCGTATAACACGTGATTTCGATGGTGCTGCCCGCTCCTACCAATCAGCAATTACAGCCCATCCCAAATCCGACCTTAAATCCAGAATTCAATTGCGAATAGGGGATATTTATCTTGCAAAAGGTGATGCAGATCTGGCCCGGGAATATTTCAATCAACAACTTTCGCAGGAAAATAATAGTAGAAATATTAGCCCATTTCTATTGCGCCTTATCCAGGCCAACCTGCTCATGGGCGACATTGAATCTGCTCTGACATTGATAGAAACAACTATCAATGAATCCGGCCCTGACCAGGCCTATTTCAATGATCTGATGGAAATTCAGGATTTAATAGTATCATATTACAGCGCAGGTTCAAATCTGGATCAGGCTGCCTTTCTGGTATTTCTAAATGGCGAAAATTTCGTCCGCCAAAATAAGCTTAATGAAGCGATCCTGGTATTAACCGCCCTGCGTAAGGAAAGTCCAGATGCTAAGATAATCCCGCTGGCAACTTTACGCGAAGCCCTATTGCGGCTGGCAATGGATGATCAGGAAACAGCCCTGGAATTAGCTGATTTGTTGACCGATACCCCGTTGGCTGAGACCGGAATCACGCTTTTGGGAGAAATTCATGAACTGAACGGAAATCGTGAACAATCTTTATTAAATTATCACCGGCTGCTGGAAGAATATCCATTGTCAATCCTGACTGAACCCGTACGTTTCAGGGTTCGTGAATTAAATATCAAATCAGGGAGTTAATGTGAAAAAATTGGTATTTTATTTTTTATTACTGAATCTGGTATTTGCCCAAAAAATGCTGATTCCCATGGATCTGGTCCAGAAGGATCATCTTAAGGCTTACGGGATTGCCTACTGGGTTTTGGAACGGGAAATAAATGTTGAATGGTTGCTGAATTATCGCGGCGGAGCCTTCTTATTGGACTCCTATGGTTTTATTGAGCAAGAATGTCGGATTCGTGGAGTCAGTTTTGAACCGGTTAATCCAGTCATTATGGTTGATATCTATGGCGCTATAGAGCTCAATAATATGGATGTGGTTCTGTTAGAAAAAGCACCGAAAATTGCCATTTACACACCACCGGGCAAGCAACCCTGGGATGATGCTGTTACATTGGCTCTCACCTATGCAGAAGTACCCTACGAAACACTATGGGACGAAGCTGTCCTGACTGGCAAACTGAGTGAATACGACTGGCTTCACCTCCACCACGAGGATTTTACCGGTCAGTATGGAAAATTTTATCGAAATTATCGAAGCGCCCAGTGGTATATCGACCAGCAATCGCAATTCGAAGCCCTGGCCACCGCGCTCGGTTTCAGCTCAGTTCACGAAGAAAAAAAAGCCGTTGCAATGGCTATCAAGGATTATGTTCGCCAGGGTGGGTTCATGCTGGCAATGTGTTCGGCCACTGATTCCTACGATATCGCCCTTGCAATGGGTAACGCCGATGGAGTTGTCAGCGTATTTGACGGCACGCCAGCTGATCCACAGATTCAGGCAAAATTGGATTTCAAGCAAACTTTTGCGTTTACGGACTTCAACCTCATTGTCGACCCTATGATTTATGAATATTCGGATATTGACTTTCCATCCAGTAATAATCCGGTTACCCATGGTGCTGAAAGGGATTATTTTACCTTATTCGAATTTTCCGCTAAATACGATCCGGTCCCAACCATGTTAACCCAAAATCACGTGGCGGCTGTAAAAGGTTTCATGGGGCAAACCACAGGTTTCTTACGCTCAAAAGTGAAGAAACACATCGTAATAATGGGCGAAGATCCGGCCTCGGACCAAGTCAAATATCTGCATGGGAATTTCGGTAAAGGCACTTTTACTTTTCTGGGTGGGCATGATCCGGAAGATTACCAGCATTTTGTAGGAGATCCACCCACCGACCTGTCACTACATCGAAATTCTCCGGGCTACCGTTTGATACTGAATAATATTCTTTTTCCCGCTGCCCGTAAGAAAGAACGTAAAACCTGATAATTACCTGATTTCACGACCGGAGTGATCATGAAAACAATCCAGATCAAAACTTCTGAAAGAGTCCAATTATTCGATATAACCAGCACCGTTCAAGCTTACGTCAACAAAAAGGGAACCCAGAACGGCATAATCACTATCTACGTGCCCCATACCACTTGCGGGATTACCATTAATGAACATGCCGATCCTGATGTAGTTCGCGATTTAAAAATGCAATTGGGTAAACTGGCGCCAGTAAATGCCGGCTATCATCATTATGAAGGAAATTCCGACAGCCATGTGAAATCCAGCCTGATTGGTGCTTCTGAGACAGTAATTATCAGTAATAACCAACTGATACTGGGAACCTGGCAGGGTATATTCCTCTGTGATTTTGATGGACCGCGAACCCGCAACGTACATTTGAAAATTATAGCCGTTTAAACTAATGCTGTTTATTGGGCGACGTTTATGAAATTTTCCAAGTACCAGGCCCAGGGGAATGACTACATTGTGGTTGACCCGAAAGATCTAAAAGCAGAATTATCCGCCGAACAGATAATCACCATTTGCAATCCCCATTACGGAATTGGCTCGGACGGTTTACTGGTTGGACCATACGATTCAAACCGGGGCGATTTTGGGCTACGACTGTTTAATCCCGATGGCGGTGAATTTGAGAAAAGCGGGAACGGTCTCTGCATTTTCAGCCGTTATCTCTGGGACTGGCGACTGGTTGCAGATAATAAATTCTCGATTGATACACCCGGTGGATCAGTACAAGCCCGTGTTCATGAAGGCGGTCAAGCGGTAACAATTACCATGGGGCAGGTCAGTTTTAACAGTGAAAAAATCCCGGTCGCGGGACCGCGGCGGGAGGTTTTGAACGAAACCTTGCCAATCGACGGACAGGACTATCGTTATTGTGCGGCTACCATCGGCAATCCCCATTGTGTCGTGATTCCGGATAAAGTCAGCGCCGAATTAGCGAAAACAATCGGTCCAGTTTTTGAGACTGCTGCCCGCTTCCCGAAACGGACCAACGTACAATTCTTGGAAGTAATTGACCGCAATAATATCTGCATTGAAATCTGGGAACGGGGAGTCGGCTATACCTTGGCTTCCGGCAGTTCCAGTTGCGCGGCGGCGGCGGTGGCCAATCGATTGGAATATTGTGACCGGCAGATTACCGTACACTGCGCCGGCGGTGATATTGAGATTGAAATCGCTGCTGATTTTTCGGCGACGATGACCGGAACCGTCACCAAAATCTGTAGTGGTGAATTAGCCACAGAAATTTTTAATTATTAAATCCTACGCTGCCAGACTGGCAAGTACTTCCTTAACTGACACTTGACTTACTATTATTTTTATAGTATACTTACTATAGATATAGTAGCACAATGAAACACATAGGAGTACGTTTTGTTAAAAAAGAATAAACTCACCCCGGTCGAATGGGAAATTATGGAAGCTATCTGGGATTTAAGTGGTTCACCCTCTGTTCGGGAAGTTCTTGAATCAAAATTTAAAAATGGTGAAAAGGCTTACACGACAATTCAGACAATTATGAATAATCTGGTAGCCAAAAGTCATTTGACCCGGCAAAAGATTGGTCTGGTAAATTTCTATACACCTGCCAAACCACGCCGATCAATGGTAAAAACGGAAGTGGAAGCCATGATTAACCGAGTATTTCGTGGTTCTGCCCCAGCCCTGGCCAGCCACCTGATTGATGAAGAGAAATTGACCCTGGCAGAAATCGATGACATCAAAATCCTGCTGGCTGCCAAAGAAAAACAAATACGAGAATCACAAAATGATTGATCTGATCAATAATATCAGTGCTTGTTGGTGGACCTATTTCATACCACTGGTAATTCAGAACACACTATTCCTGGCTCTGATTTATGGAGTGTTAAGCCTTCTGAAAAAAATACCAGCTCACGCTCGTTATTCAATTACTTTAATAGGATTAATCAAACTACTAATTCCCGCCTTTATTCCGCTGTCCTTGCTAACGGTTCCACAAATCACCGCACTGAACAAAATAATAAATCTAAATCCCGTTACGACCACCACAATCTCAGGTGTCCCTTCATCACCAATTATGCTAACCGCCCCGGCTATTTCCATGTTGATCTGGGCATCAATCTCAACCATAATGCTGGTGTTACCCTTGATAACTCTCGGACGTATTCGATACCAGTTGCGGCAAGCTAAATTGATTGAAAAAAGAACCCTTCCCGGTAGGAAAAATATTCAAATCCACAAAACCGCCAACGTAACACTACCCATGACTATCGGTATGTTTACCAAACGCATTTATGTGCCATTGCTGTGGGAAGAATGGACGGCAGACCACCGGGAATTGGCAATCCGTCACGAGCTGGCCCATATTCAACGCCTCGACGGCTTGGTTAACGGATTGCAGACTCTGGTGCGAGCCATCTATTTTTTCCATCCGCTGGTCTGGCTGCTTAATCAACAGATCGATGAATTACGAGAGATGGCTTGTGATGAAGTGGCACAGGATTATGATTCAATTAGTTACTCCCGTTTCCTGGTTGAAGTAGCTGAAAATATGATCCGTGCGCAGGTTGATTGTCCCACTGTGAATAGCCTGTTGAAAAAGAAAAAGGAATTATTCAATCGTGTTCAATATCTGCTGGAGGAAAAGATGTATACTAATAAAAGACTCGTCCGTTTTGTAATGCCGGCGATGGTAAGCCTAGCCTCATTGTTATCCTGGAATTGTCAGAGTCAAACAGGGTTGCTGGCCGTCTCTCCGGAAGATGATGTACTGGCAAAGATTGTAGCCACTGAAAACCCGGATAACCTACCGAAGGTAAAATTTATACCTTACGACGTCGCACCGGAACCAATCGGCGGATATGCAGCAATTCAGAAAAATGTCATTTATCCCGAGCTGGCCTTAAAGACTGG
>CAZIJQ010000075.1:0-9802 GCA_964539785.1 uncultured bacterium
TACCAGCTTTATCCCGTAGCTTGTAGGTAACAGAATAATCACCATCACTTTGGGCGGCTAAATAATCGGCAGTTTCAAAGGTAAGTGTGGCAGCCCCAGCTACTCGGCGCGCCACCAAAGTCCCGTCAAAGTACAGGAAAACCGAATCACTGGCATCTTCAGCCGTGACCGTGAAACCCGGCTTGGTGACATTTGTATAATCGTCGTCAGTTAATATGCCCGTATCATCAGTAAGGTTGGGGGTGGCTGACGCAACTGGTATGACCGTATCGACAGTTATCGTCAATTCCGGGGAAATCACAGATTCGTTGCCAGCGGAGTCTACAGCAACGGCTTCGATTGAGATATCAACTTCATCGGTCAGTGCACTACCATCTGGGATAGTCAAATCCAGTGTTCCTGTTGTTGTCCATGAACCAACTTTGAAAACATCGTTTATAGTGACATATATTGAATCACCAACATCAAATCCGGTAATTGTAAAAGTTGGCGTATCATCATTGGTCCATTCGTCAGAATCGCCGAATCCCGAATCAGATGTGGATTTTAAAATGGGGCGATCGGTTTGATCGGCCTGTCGATCTAAACGCAGTGCAACCTGGGAAGATCTTGGTCCACGATTTCCAGCTGCATCGACAATTTGAGCTTGAATCTGGTAAGTTCCATCATTTGAAATTGTCGGAATTGTGACAACAACCGAATCATCATCATTGATCTCAAGAACACTATCAGCCTGAGCACTTCCATTTCTGTACAACAATGCCCGGCCGTAAACATCCCAGAAACCATTACTTAACCAAGTATGTAATGCAATATTTTTTATCCCGAATTGGGGATCGGGATCATAGGTAAGCCAGTCACTGTCTGAGTATCCGGTATCATCGATTAGATTGAAAACCGAAGGAGCTGATGGTGCCTGGGTATCAACATATAGATATAATTTTCCAGAAGTACCTTCGCTACCATAGTTATTGCGAGTCGTTGACTGTATGGTATAGTATCCATCCCCAGCTGACAAATCTATAGTATAGCTTTGATTACTGCCATCTGAGCTTGGTTCAATACCAATATTCTGTCCAGCTAATTTATCCTCAATAAAATCTGTCGAAACACGTAATCCGGATGTAATATCTTCCACGTATATGGTGACAGATGTATCCTGTGTAATGCCATCAGAGTTCGAAATACCGGAATCGTATAAACTGGATAACACAGGAGTGCTTGTTGATTGTGGACTTGTCTCTTGGAATTCAATATTAGTTGGGGTATTTAAGGTATCAACTGGAGTACCACTGTTATCTTGTATGACAATGAAAACATTAAATGTTTCGTCATCTGATCGACCAGTGATAGACTCGACAATGACTTGGTTTACATCCACGACTTTAGCTCCAGCAATTTGCCCAACGCCTACAGAAGCGAGAGTAGTAATCACTCCACTTCCAGAACAAGTCGCTCTAATGATATATGCTCCACCAGCTTCATTTAGACTGAATTGTACTCTGAGGCCAGTATTTGTATTATTCCAGTAATCCCCCACAACATTGCCACCGGTAACAGTTGCAGTCTGTCCCAACAATAAATTTGAAAAGAATAATATATTAAGAACCAGTGGTAGAAATTTCCCTGAGAACTTCAGATTAACTTTTTTCATGCTATTTGACCATTGTGGCGTTAGTCGTTATGATGAAATTGATACAAAATTTGTTTTAAATACCTTAAAAGTTTACACCCAGCGTCACTAACCCATCCAACCAACTGGCGGTGCCCAGCTCATTATCGTTGGAATCGATTACCCCGGAGGCGCTGGTTGCGCGCACCCCTACCCGGATATCAAGAATGTTACCCAGGGCCAGGCCGTAGCTGGTTTCAGCAAAATAGCCGTAATAATCCCCGATTTTACCCCCGCCCAGTTTAACCTGGCCGGGACCGGCGGGAAAACTCAACAGACCCATAATAGTACTGCCCTTATACTCGCCGGCGGAAGGCATGTAATTTTCGAAGGCAAAGGTTCCGTACTCAAATCCGATTCTGAACCGTGATTTAAACATTTGCATCAGCATGGGCAGTTCAATGCTAATCCGGTAGTCAGCATATGAATTATAGGTATTAAGAGCATGATTTACAAATCCCGGTGATGCATATGATATACTCAGACTATACCCCATTCGACGCGCTTTTTCAGTTAACTCTTCATCATTAAGATCGGCACTTCCCCGCTCTTCCACATATTCGCCGCTTTCCTCATCAAACTCGTAATAACCTTCATCTTCAATATATTCACTGTCATCCTCATAATACTCATCGCCGTACTCATCTTCGTAATATTCATCTTCGTAATATTCGTCTTCATAATAAGTATCGTCATAATATTCATCATCATAAGAAGTAGTATCATCCTCATAATACTCATCCTCGTAATACTCCCCCTCTTCACTATCATCCCAGAAATACAATGAGTCTTCCTCGGCATAGGAATCGTCTTGAGCGCTAAGGGGAGTCAGTATAAAAAATGATCCGATAAAAATGATTAGTATCAGGCGCAATAATACTATCCCAAAATGGAATTTTTGTCTCCGCTTCATGTCTTTCCCTTATTGAACAGACGTAACATACTGTTCTTTAATCTAATTGGGTTTGCCCTTACCTTACCTCTTTCACGGTCGTAGGCTAGTTTAATATAAGGTATAGAATTACTTTGATGCAATCTTTTCAAGCGCAATGTGATTTAGAGTATTTTATACCGATATCATTACCTCATTACAGTAGGCAAGAAAAATATTATCAAACTCACTTAGAAATTGGTATGACATTATATTTTCTAAAATTAATTGAATGTAAAATTATCAACAGATTATTCAGAATTGGCATTTCCAAAAAGGTCAGTTTTGATTAATAAAACATCACCGTTCAGATCATTTTCCATTGAAGTACCAAATAAAATATATCCACTATCCTGTTCAGTTGAAGCAAGTTTTACGGTAGTTGCTACTTCATCCAATGTACTGCCAAATGTTTTCTGCCAAACTATTGTCCCACTATAATCCAGTTTTACTAACCATGCATCACTTTTACCATTTCCAAAAGAATTAGTTACACCGGCAACTATATACCCATTATCAAATGTTTGTTCAATCGAATTTGCCATATCATTCTGGCTTCCACCCAATAGATATTCCCACTCCAAAACACCGGTGGTATCAACTTTAATTATCCAAGCATCGTATCTTCCAGCACCAAATGAATTGGTTTTACCAGCAATTATATATCCACCATCAAAACATTGTTTAACTGAATAGGCATAATCATTTAAACTACCACCGTAGGTAGTATCCCATTCAACAATTCCAACGTAATTGGTTTTTATTAGCCATATATCTTTAGCACCAGTTCCGTAACTTGTTGTAGTACCAACAAGGATATACCCAGCATCATCAGTTTGTTGAACACAATAACCTATTTCGTTACCACTGTCCCCAAATTCTTTAGCCCACAACACATTACCAGAATTATCTGTTCTTAATAGATACAAATCTTGCCCATTGATATTATTTGCCGAATCGGAAAAAGATGTTTCATATCCGATTATCATATAACCACCATCGTTTGTAGCACTGACATGATAACCAACCTCATCATACTGCCCACCAAAATTATTGCTCCACAATTCATTACCTTCACTATCTGCAGCTAACATCCAGACATCGCGCTGTCCATGACTATAAGTTTTTGATGATCCGGTCATGATAGAAGTAGAATTATTGTTAATTACGCTGTAAGCAATTTCATCATCATTTCCTCCAAAAGCTGAATTCCAAATTTTATTGCCGAATCTATCGGTCATTATTAATAATACATCTGAATTGCCCCCTGTGCTTTCTGTATATCCAGCAAGGATATATCCTCCATGAAATGCGCGTGCGCCCGAATTACAAACATCAATGATACCATCATCGCCAAATCTTTTAATAAATGTATTCCATGAACTTGCAGACTGTACTGTTGTGGTCTGTAAACCCCAAATATCACTTACAGTTAATGTGAAATTCTTAATGAGATTTTCTGCAGAGGTGACCGATTTGATTGTGTCAGTTCGATTGGAAGTAAAATAAATAATACTGTTGGTGTCAGCTGACAATGAGTCATAAATCGAATAAGATTGAAAGTCATTTTCTAAGCATGATTGCCAGGTTAATTCAAATGCTCCATTTCCATAATCAATTGAATGGAATGATAGCGGATTTGGCGTTGTATCTAAAACTCGATATCCATTACTTATAGTAGAAAATCCATAGATATCCACTATTTCAATAAAATAATAGGTCTCAATAGCTGGATTATATTCACCAGAGTACAAATTGAAGTCTAATTTATTTTGGTCATAGATTTCACTAATTACAACCGTATCGCTAGTATCGGTAATTACATATGATAATATATACTTAAAAAAACTACTATTATCAGATTTTTCCCAATTGATTAACATTGCTTCCACTGTATATCCGATGTTTAATATATTCACTTGATCCGGATATGCTGTTGAATTGTCCACTTTTACCTCAATAACCTCACTACTTCCTGAATTTCCTTTTATATCATAGGCAAATACTTGGATATAATGAATAGAACCATTTTCAAAGTCCACCAAATTCAACTCCAGATTCCAGGGTTTTGTACGAGTAAAAATGCCACATGGTTTATTATCGATCCATAAATTGATATTTTTAATCTTTAATGGCCCGCTAACATCACACCTTATTGTAGCCAATCCCGAAATAATACCACCATCCTTAGGGGTAATAATTCGTACAGTTGGTGGGGTAGTTTCATCATGTAATAAGAAGTCACAATTTGTGCTAATAAAAAGAATGACAGCTAATATTATTAATCGAAACTCGATTACGACTTTCATTGTACACAATCACTCATAAAACGGATATTAACCCGTTCATTAATTGCGATCAAGAATTAATATCTAATAATAATATGCAAAATTTATATTACTTCACTAAATTGAATCCAATGAACAATTGTCACTCAAATAGAGCGTTCGGTCTATTTATCTTGATTTAATTTATTAAATCTCTTTTCTTTTCAGTCGCGCCCAACTATCTCGCAGCGATACGGTGCGATTGAACACTAATTTCCCGTTGTCGGATACAGCTTGGGCAACACAAAAATAGCCCCGCCGTAAAAACTGAAACCTGTCGCCAGTTTGAGCAAGCTTCAAACCGGGCTCAACCTGGGCAGTTATCACCTTTAATGAATCAGGATTGAGATTTGATTTAAAATCAGTTCCCTCGGCCACCGAATTTGGATTAGCAGTCGCGAATAATCGATCGTACAGTCTTACTTCCGCTTCCACTGAGTGCATTTTCGATACCCAGTGCAGAGTCCCTTTCACCTTGCGATTCGCATTTACCCCGCCACTTTTGGTATCCGGGTCATAAGTGCAATGCACTTCTATAATATTACCTTGTTCATCCTTAATAACACTTCCATATTTTATTATGTAGGCATGTTTCAATCGAACTTCTTTTCCTGGTGCTAAACGGAAGAATTTTTTATGGGGCTCCTCCTGGAAATCCTCCTGTTCAATATAAAGCTCACGGGAAAAGGGAATTTCCCTGCTACCGGCCGCTGAATCTTCAGGATTATTGATAGCCGGTAATTGTTCAACCTGACCTTCCGGATAATTATCGATAACGATTTTCAGCGGATTTAAGACCGCCATTACTCGAGGAGCAATTTTGTTTAAATCTTCCCGGACATAATATTCCAGCAGAGCCATATCAGCAATATTATCTTTTTTTGCAATTCCAACCCGTTCACAAAATTTTCGAATGGATGCGGGGGTATATCCTCGGCGACGCATCCCGGAGATGGTGGGCATCCGTGGGTCATCCCAGCCGGATACTTTGCCGTCCTGCACCAGTTCCAGCAGTTTACGTTTGCTCAGTATGGTATAACTGAGATTAAGCCGGGCAAATTCAATTTGCTGGGGGCGATAGACACCCAATTGGACCAGGCACCAATCGTATAAAGGACGATGATCTTCGAATTCAAGTGTGCACAACGAATGAGTTATTCTTTCAATGGAATCTTCCAGGCCGTGTGCCCAATCGTACATGGGGTAAATACACCAGCTATCCTTGGTCCGGGGATGAGTTGCATGCAAAATTCGGTACAGAACCGGATCACGCATATTCAGATTCGGTAATGTCATATCAATTTTGGCCCGCAAAACCCGGCTGCCATCGGGAAATTCACCATTGCGCATTTGTCTGAACAAATCGAGGTTTTCGGCAACCGGACGATCGCGATAAGGACTGTTGGTACCTGGCTCTGTCAAGGTTCCTCGAGTAGATCGAATCTGCTCGGCACTTAAATCACAGACAAAAGCATCACCCGATTTAATCAATTGCTCAGCCAGCAGATAGAGCTGTTCAAAATAATCCGATGCGAAGTATAAGCGGTCTTCCCAATCAAATCCCAGCCATTTTACATCTTCGATAATCGAATTAATATATTCTTCTTCTTCTTTGGTCGGATTGGTATCATCAAAGCGAAGATTGCATAAGCCATTATATTCTTTGGCGATTCCAAAATTCAGTACAATCGATTTGGCATGACCAATGTGTAAATAACCATTGGGCTCCGGGGGGAAACGAGTATGTATACGGCCGTCGTTCTTACCCTGCTCGAGATCGCGATCAATTATTTCTTTAATAAAATTGGTTGGGGGCGTTTTAGGTTCTTCTGTCATTGCTCTTTTTTCAATTAAAATTCCACATCAATAGTAATTTTACCCGGGAACTTACTGAGAATGGGGATAGTCAGGCATTGGATAGATTAAGATTTTATCAATTATTACAGAACTTATCTAAAAAAAAACCCGCAATAAGCGGGTTTTTAAGGCAGTAGCCCGTAGGGGACTCGAACCCCTGTTAACGGCGTGAGAGGCCGTCGTCCTAACCCCTAGACGAACGGGCCATTTCCATAGTAAATCAAATGCTTTGTACGCCCGGGAGGACTCGAACCCCCAACCTTCTGGTCCGTAGCCAGACGCTCTATCCAATTGAACTACGGGCGCATATTCCACTATGAAAAAGCTGGGGAGCAGGGATTCGAACCCCGATTGGCGATTCCAGAGACCGCAGTCTTGCCATTAGACGACTCCCCAAGAAATCATCTTAAAAACGGTGGCAAATTTAAAACTAATTCCACCACCGTCAAATGGCTTTAGCCGCTAAATGAAAACTATTTCATCAACAGGGCTTTATGGGTCCTGGTAATACCTGCCGCTTCGATCTGAATGAAGTATATACCTGATGGAAACTCATCTGCTTGCCAGGTTGTTAGATGCTGACCGGCTTCCAATATACCGTTTTGCAAAACATCAATTTCCTGCCCCCTGATATTATATACTGAAATTCGCGTTTCCATTGCTTCAGCAAGCACAAATGGGATAGTAACAGTGGGGTTAAACGGATTGGGGTATAAGCCGGTAAACTCCATCGGTTGCAAATCTACAGTCGATTCTGAACCGTGTTTTGACTCTACAATTGGTTTAAGTAATTGCCCATTGGAATTACTGATGATCAGATCATCCATTTCATGCGAAATCCGGACCGGTAAATTTAAACTGATGTAGGACTGGGAATTCCTGCCAGTTAGATCAATCAATAGAAATAGCGTCCGATTTTCAATGGTCCGACTGCGTAATACCCAACCATCCGGAATTATAATCGATTCCGCGCTTATTTCATCAATCAGGACATTCGGCAATACAAATTGTATCCCGCTCATGTTTTGAGCATCGGAGAATACTACTTCGGTCGAATTTTGATTATCCCGTAGTTCTACTTTAACGCCCTGTTCTAATTCTGTAACATCACTACGGGTTACTCCTCCATTCATAATATAATTGACCAAATAAATCGCGTCCAGGACATTAATATTTGCATCATTATAAAAATTTGCCGCTTCACCACTGCAACCGCTGAAATTCTGGGCGAGGATTAAATTCATTAATACCAATACATCGAAAATATCGATAATCGGGACATCATTACTCAAATCGCCATTCAGATTTCCTGGTATGAATACATTGGCATTATCGCAGGGATCGCAAACATCACCCATCCCATCATCATCCACATCTTCCTGACCGGGATTGTATATTTCGGGACAATTATCCGCATCATCGCTATATCCATCACCGTCAACATCATTGGGAAGCAAATCCAGATAAGTTTGAATAGTATTAGTTATGGCGGTCTGGTTAAAACCTGAAGCGGTATAACGGACAGTCATGGTATGGTCAATGACAACATTGTGAGGTATATAACCCATCCCGTACATATTCCAAACGATATTGGGTGTATCGTCTAAAATTGGATACGTCAATCCAAAGGTTGACCCCCATGAAGTACAGCTATACGGTTGGTTCCAATCAAAACCGGCCGCAATCATAATTAATCCATCGTCAGCATACTGTTGATATATTCCTTCTGTTAACGGAGCCTCCGTTGCACAGCTTGGTCACCAGGATGTGAACAGATTAATCCAAATAACATGATAGTCCCCACCATTTAAGTCACCATAATAGTCATAAAGCGTAAAATCGCCGGTACCATTGGCACAAATTGGTAATGTAAAATCCGCAACGAAATCACCCACATTATATGCACCAAATGCCATAGTGGATAAGAGGATGAAGAATATTGTTTTTTTCAACATATTGGGGCCTTTACTTTGTTGGAATCTACCTATTTGAATATATGATAACAAGCTGATTAAAATAAGGAAGTCAGCTCAAATTTAAAGCCATCTTCAAATGAATCAATTTGTCGGCAAACACCATTACTACATAAAATTCCGCCTTGTTGGGAACCGTAAGTTAAAGTGAAACTATGCGAATTGGTAATATTCCAGCGCAGTTCCAGGGCAAGCCAGCGATTTTCCAGATCGATAATTTTTGATACTAACTTCTCCAACGTATTTGAATTATCGGTTTGTTGATTAACACCATATTCAAGTACTGAACTAGCATCGATCAAGAGAGCCATTGACCATCGTGGTGAATAACTTACGCCGAGACTGAAAAAAGCATTATACTGATAATCAGCAGGGAATCTCGACTGGGAGGTATCCTGATCAATGGTTGAATTTATCATCCTGAAATTTTTCGACAATCTTTGATACTCATACTTGAGTTCGATACCCAAACGTCCCTGCAGCTTATATTCAATTCCAAATGGAATAGTGATTGCCTCTTGTTTCTCATAAAAAATAAACTTAGTCGAGTCAGTCACCTGATTGAATGAAATATCCAAAACAGCACTGGAATTGGCCATAGCAAGACGATAATGTAATTTGCCGGAAAGCAGATAACCGTCTATTTCAGAATACAATTCATTAAATGGCTGAGCGAACTTTTCAGAGAATGGGAGAAAAGCAGTTTTATTACTTTTAGTCCATTTCCAGAAAATGTCACCTTCGGGTTTAATTTGTGACCAGACTACATTATTACTGGAATGAGTATAATTTAGCACTAATGAATTGTTGCGTAAAATTGGTCCATTCAACTCAAGTTGGTACCCAACTTCATCTTCAAAATTGACCTGGTGGGTAATCCGGCCCAGCAGTCGGCTGGTATGTTCGCGAATTGCTGTCGGTGGACGTTGATAACCAATCGTACCGGAATAATTTGTGGCTGACGAATAAGTATGCGGGTCAGATATATTGAAAGCATATTTCTTATAATCAATACTTAAGGCCCAGGCACCGAGGTAGATAT
>CAZIJQ010000076.1:0-9442 GCA_964539785.1 uncultured bacterium
TACTGAACTTAAATTAATCAAAATTAAAAGCTGGTGAATAGATCAGGTTAGAAAATATTTGACCAGCCGGGTGTTGGTGTTGACTGTTCCAGACAGTTGCTAATGCATTCAGCCGTTACACAGCTGTCACAGTCCCCAAAATAAAACCAGGAACTGCCAGCATCAGGATAACGACCGTATGATACGTCAGTGGATTGCTCGGGAAATACTATTGAATCAACAATATGACCATTGGGATTAGATAGACCCAGTTCCTCACCAGCGGCGCTTAATTTAAAATCGGCGTGCAGGAATCCATCAGCTGTATCGCGATCACACCAGATCAGCAAATATTGCTTGCCGGCGATTGCAATGTCGTCCGGGAAAAGGAATTTGGTTGGATCGGCAAGATCATCGGTCAGATAATAACCGGCCAGGCTTATTACCGTATCGGTACTATTGTATAGTTCAACCCAATCATCGTAATCACCAGATTCATCAGTCATAATGGAATCATTCCGTGCCATAAATTCATTCAGGTAGAGATCGCCTTGAATAGGTTCAATATCATCCTGACCATTCTCACAACCGGCATGGAGCAGGATACAAACGACAACAATAATTAGATTACTCAAAGATAGCTTACTCATACGGGCAATCACAGCGTATAGGCGAGTTTTAATCCCAGAACACCGATGTAATCTGGTTTTTCATCAGTAGGGTCCTCGATCTTCAAATGACAGAATAACTTCCCTTTAATTTGCTTGGTGAATTTATAGCTTATTCCACTGGAAAAACGATATTCCTCCCATTTGGGTTTATCGTCTGCGATCTGCAGAAAGCCTTCAATAGACAGGTATGGTTTTATATTTTTCAGGGTAGTGTAAGTAAGCCTCAGACGATTTCTAAAAAGGCCAGTTGATTCTTGGTCCTCCCGGAAATCAACCTGATAGCGCAGTCGATTATCAAACCGCCAGGATTTACCAGACCGCAAGACGACACCTAATCCCAGGCGCTGCCTGACCTCGTCGGTATAACGTGCGAAACGGTAATTAGTAGTAATTTTTACATGTGAATCTAATTTATAGGCAAAGTTTAAACTGGTCAAATTATTTTTATATTCTGAAAAGTCCTCGTCCCGGCGTATTTCCTGTTCAAGGCTCGCTGATAATCGCTGTTTAAAATCCTTTTCAATTTCAACGCTTAACCATAATTCATTGTCATTAAAAGTATTTCCAAATGTGGTAGCAATAAGATAAAATAAGCCTAATTTAATTCCGAGTTTTATATTGGAATGTGACATCTAATTTTCTTTATAGAAAATCCATATTCTAGCGATATCCCTTAAAAAATCAACCCGGCGTATTTCGTATTTAACAATGTCCAATCCGGTTCGAGCTTTCAGGTCAGTCAGCAATTGCTCCTGGTTCTGGGGTTTTATGTTATCAATATTCTCATAGATCACCACCTTACGCTGGAGAATATGTTTTGCCATGTATTGCTCGAGCGTGAAAGTCAGGATTAGGATTGCCAGGTTTGGTACAATAATGTCAATGGAATAGCTCTCGTTGGCTGCCAGTCCATTGATCAAACCGATCGTAATTATGCCAAACAAATAGGTCATCTCACGGATAGGTATCGGTTCGGTCCGATAACGCAGGATGCCAAAAATGGCAAATAGTCCAAAAGCAAATCCGACACTGATAGTTACTGCGCTGAGAATCAGGCTAACGAAGAATACCACCGAATTGAATATGAAATAAGTAAATACATAATCCAGGTTGGGCGTTCGGTAGCGATTATAGATCATGATAATGAAAAAGAACGCCACCACCAGATTGATTCCGTAGTAACCTATAGGATTCCAGAAATCCATTATTACCTCCAATTTTCCAGTTTTCAACCGGCCATCATCAGGCGGTTAAGTTCCCTAATGCGGGGTTTGAAACGATTGTACTTGATAGTATAACAGTAATTGATAGCCATGCAATATTTGCTGAAACGAGTTTCGTGTATCGACATCCGGCGCATGGTCCGGATAAATTTTGATCGTGGATTATAGCGGTTCTGTTTTATCTCGGCGATTAGTACATTGTCGAATTCCTGACGCTCAGGGCCAGAGGTAGTATTCAAGTGATTGTCGATAGTGATCCGTTCATTGAATTCCTTCCCAACCAGTGTTATCCTGGTAAAACTGATACCAACGCTGGAGTAAAGTTCATTGATTGCCAGGCCCGTCTCTGAATTGATCATTGAAGCAATTGTAGGCTCGGATAAAACATCAGTCCCTAAATCAGTGTGGAGATTATTTCCGATGCCAGATGGTAGTCGGAGCCGAGTTTTTCGGGTACGATTTTGATTAGTTTTAGTTTTTATTTCAAAATAGGTCACAGCCGATTCAAGATATTCCCGGCAACGAATTTTATAACGGGGACGACAACCGTTATGATGTTGCAGATATAGTTTAAAATCATTGGTATCATAATACAAATTATTGTAATTGAATATGCGATGAGGGGCTATTTCCAGGATTAAATAATTCTCGATCAGCCGCTGTAATAATCCCGGTAATCGAGTACTGTTAAAAATGAATTTGGTATCCTGCCGATTTAAGGCGGTAACATTTGCCAGCTCCTCCAGAGTGGCACTTTCGTACTGACCTATTATAGTATGGATTGCATTCATTTTGTGGATTAAATAATCGAAATATCAGGACCTGATAATTGTCAATATAACAAGTTAAAGTTAAACAATATTGTACCCATCAGCCTAATGATTCGACTTTAGAACAATATAATTGTTTGGTCAGAGAGAATCTATTTTACCAGATTTTATTCTGGTTATTGCCGGTAATACCCGGAATAAAACGAGGAGAATTCTGTTTCAGTTATTTAACTTGAAACAGCACTTTTCGCTCCTAAATGAGAATCAAATCATTTTAATCAATAATAATACTAAAACCAGATATTCAATTTCAATGACTGGATTTAAAACACAGTTCATCAGCTTGAATGCCTGGATTAAGCTAGTATCTCTTATTCAACTGGCAACGTTGCAATTGATGGCGATTAATGTCAATAATCAACGCGTTGAGCTCGTCTCTTCCAATCTGCCGATAGTTGTAATCAACACCGGAGGTCAGGAGATTGTTGATGATCCAAGGATCGTCGCTCACATGGGCATTATTGATAATGGGCCTGGCATACGCAATAATCTGACTGACAATTATAACAATTATGATGGTTTGATTGCCATTGAACTCCGAGGCAGCACTTCATCTTGGTATCCCAAGAAACAATATCGTTTCGAGACTCAAGATTCTACCGGTGAGAATCTTAATGTCGATTTGATGGGTTTACCGGCCGAAAATGATTGGGTATTCTATGGACCTTATGATGACCAGTCACTGATCCGCAATGTACTTGCCTACCAGCTTTCCAATGCCTTGGGCCGTTATGCCAGCCGGACACGATTCTGTGAAGTTGTATTGAACAATGACTACCGTGGGCTCTATGTATTAATGGAAAAAATTAAACGCGATAATAACCGGATCGATATTGAGCCGCTGGATGCCAATGATATCAGTGGAGATGCGGTGACGGGCGGATATATATTGAAAATTGATAAATTAGATGGCGAAAATATTGGATACTGGGAATCAGGCAACGGGGTGACCTATCAGTACCATTATCCAAAGCCGGATGAAATTGTAACACAACAGGAAGCCTATATTCAAAATTTCATTGCGCAGTTTGAAGGTGCCATGAACGGGTCTGATCCTGCTGATCCTTTTACAGGATACCCTGCCTATATAGAGGTGAGTTCATTTGTTGATCATTTTCTGTTGAATGAGATAGCTAAGAATGTAGATGCTTACCGAATAAGCGCCTATTTGTACAAACAACGCGAAAGCAATGGCGGTCACTTGTTTGCCGGACCCATTTGGGACTTCAATCTAAGTTTTGGCAAAGCCTGGTACCCCGAAGATTTATTCCTTACTGAAGGCTGGCAGGTTCATTATAATACATGGCGCCCCTGGGATGATTTTCACGTTCCGTTCTGGTGGGAAATATTAAGTTCAGATTTTCAATTTGTCGTACTGTTGAATGACCGCTGGCAGCAGTTGAGACCAGAACTATTCAGCCTGGACAGTCTTTATGCCAGCATTGATGCTTTGGTCGATACGCTGTCGGAAGCCCGCGTTCGTAATTTTAATCGCTGGCCCGAATCAGTTGGAGATCATTCCTATGAAGACGAAATCATCCAGCTTAAAACCTGGTTGAATTACCGGGTAAATTGGATTGACGGGAATCTCAGTTTACTATCGCTTGATGACCCTCATTCTGATGGTGGAACAAATGCGGAAAGTTTTATTATTGGTCAGAATTTTCCTAATCCATTCAATGCCTCGACAACAATCTCCTACAAACTACCATACAGATCGGATGTCCAGATAATCATTTATGATCTTAACGGACATAAAGTAACAACGCTGGTCTCAGAGATTCAGACGGCTGGTTACAAATCGGTGATCTGGGATGGTACAGATAACCTGCTGCAACCAGCCAGCAGTGGGACTTATATATATCAGATCAATAGTGATAATGTTATTCAAAACCGTAAAATGATATTGCTGAAATAACTGTTTCAGGATTGATCTGATCAATTACCGTCAATTGCACATTTACAGTTTGTGTAAATCAGAAATACAAAATAAAATACATTCACATTAGGGCTAAAATTCATGTTAAATAACAAGTTTAACAATTCGGTCGTTTGGAAAGCACTGCTATTTACTGCATTCACTATAACATCTGGAAATGCCTATTACACCACCAATGGACAAAATATTATCAAACGGGACAGCGGTGAAATCGTGCAATTACGGGGGATCGGCCTCGGAGGCTGGCTGCTCCCGGAAGGTTACATGTGGGGAATCCGGGTGCTGGATCGCCCCCGCCAGTTCGAAGCTGCTATCGAAGACCTTATTGGCGAGACTGATGCCAAGAAATTCTGGGCTCTTTATCATGAGAATTTTGTCACCAGAGATGATGTTGCTATCATGAAATCATGGGGTGTCAATACCCTCCGCATCCCATTGCTGGCCTCCATGCTACAGCCTCGTGATAATCAACCAACTGTACCACCGTTCAACTATGATGAGACCAACTTTAAATATATCGACAACCTGGTGGACTGGTGCGAAGAGCTGGAAATGGGTATTATCTGGGACCTTCATGGTGCCCCCGGTGGTCAGAATGGTGCGAATATCTCAGACAGTGATGGGACGGCACGTCTGTGGACTGAAAGAGAAATCTACTGGCCGTTGACGATTGATTTATGGGATCAGATTACCCGACGCTACGCCAATTTTAATTGCATTGTTGGCTATGATTTGTTGAATGAACCCCTGCTGGGCCGGTATCCGGGAGTTGCTGTTGATTTATTACGGGAATTATATGTTAATCTAACGCAGGTAATTCGGGAAACCGATTCCGATGGGATCATCTTTGTCGAAGGAGATGACTGGGCCCAGAATTTTTCCATGCTGGAACCCCTGGATTGGGATCCGCATCTGGTTTTGGCGTTTCATTCATATCCACCCAGCAATACTCAGAGTGGTATCCAGCGTTGGGATGATCTACGGGTAAAATACAATATTCCATTGTGGCACGGCGAAACTGGGGAACAGGAACCGCCCTGGGTTTTATACAAACGCTCAACCACTTTTCTGGAACAAACTAATATAGGTTGGAACTGGTGGACCCATAAAAAATTCGAACTTAATCGGCAACCGTGGAGTATCAGCCGCACGCCTGGTTTTGAAAAGATCTTGGACTACTGGAAGGGTAAAGGTAAAAAACCATCCCGTAGTCAAGCCCGGCGCTGGCTGTTCGAACAGGCTCGCATGACTAATTCGGACAATTGCGAATTTTTACCCGGCATGGTAGAATCACTGCATCCACTTGATCCTTCCCAACACCTGCTAGCCCTGGGTATCCAAAAACCTAGGATTATCAAGCAACCACAGGACCAGACCATAGAAACCGGATATAGTGCCGTATTAAAAGTTCAGGCACGGGGTTACCCGCTTCAATACCAATGGTTCCGGGATGGAAAACCAATCCCGGGAGCAGATAGTTTCCAGCTCTTTCTTCATCAATTTCCTGATGCCGAACAGGCCGGGACTTACCAGGTTAATGTATCCAATGAGCGTGGTATTATTCGTAGTAAAAAGGCTCAAATTGTACAAAGGCCCTTTGGCGGGTACATGATCGAGAAAACATCATCAAACCCAATCATTGACGCTCTGGCGGATGATCTGTGGCAGTCTAAAAGAAAAATTAATCTAACCAATGTGGTGGTCGGTGATCGAAACTCACAGACCGATCTGGGAGCCTGGTTCTCAATCACCTGGGATTCTGATAATTTATACTTCTTAGTCCGGGTATTTGACGACACTATCAGTACCGACGCCGCAATTGATTATCTGAAAGACGGAATTGAGATCTACCTGGATGCTGATAACAGTAAATCAACTTTTTATGGCGATGACGAATTTCAATTGCGTTACGTTGTGGATGACAATATCATCACCTCAGCTATCGGCTCAATTGTTGATTCTGCCTCTTATTCTCAGATGAGAATGGCAGATGGCTATCAGATGGAAATTTCGATTCCCTGGAAAAGTATCAGCGCTTCGGGTCTGCCGGATCATTTCCTTGGTCTGGATGTGCATATAAATGATAATGACGGCAATACCAGGAATGGAAAATTAACCTGGTGGGCAGTGCAGGATAATTCCTACCAAACGCCATCCGTCTTTGGCACAGTTAAATTGCAGGATTGATCCCTCGTGACAACACCCGGAGCAACTCCTCCAATAGCACCAACTATTATTTCAATTTAAATCTACCCTGAAGTCGAATATCTCGTGATGATGCACCCAGCCGAACCGTAAATTCCCCTGCTTCAGCTTTCCAGGTAGCAGTTTCAATGTCCCAATACTTCAGTGCCTCAGGACCCATCTTCAAAGCCACAAGTTCCACCTCACCAGGCTCTAAATATACTTTATAAAAACTTTTAAGCTCTTGCTCTGGACGAACAACACTTGCTTTATTATCCTGAAGATATAATTGGACAACTTCGGCTCCGGCACGATTTCCGGTATTCTTAATTTTCAACGAAACGTTTACTGCTTCACCTTGCTTAACGGTTCGATGGGCTATATTTAGATCCGAGTACTCAAAATCTGTGTAACTCAAACCATGTCCAAATGGGAAAAGTGGGTCGATATCCATTTTATCATAATGGCGATAACCTACAAATAGCCCTTCCTCATAATGCAATTCATCATCTTCCCCGGGATAATTCGCGAATGTTGGACTATCTTTTTCATCCCTAAAAAATGTAGTTACCAGTTTTCCTGAGGGATTGATATTTCCCAGTAAAATATCAGCAATTGCGTTGCCACCCTGCTCACCGGAATACCATGATTCCACTATCGCCGGAATTTGTTTTTCCCATGCACTCATTTGAACGGCCGCACCACTATTGAAGACAACAACCACATTTTTATTCACCGTGGTTACTTTCTCAATCAATTCAATTTGTTGTTCGGGAAAGGCATTGGATTCCCGGTCATGACCTTCAGATTCATCTCTATCAGAAAATCCCATGAACATGACCACAGCATCCGACTCACGGGCAATTTGAACGGCTTTTTCCAGTAAAGATTCAGTCATTTTCTGCCACTGCAATTTTATGCCCGCATCCCCGCCATGTTCATAGAATTCGATCCTGATATCAACCCAACTATCAGCAATCAAATCCACCATGGTGGTTTGAGTTTCCATGGCATGGTCCCCCCAGTTATCAATCACCAGTGAACCATTTAAATAGAGTCTGGACCCATCGTCGCTGGTAGTGGCCAGAATATACCTACCTGTTTCCGGCGCTTTCAGCTTCCCTGTCCAGCGAATTGAAAAATAATCAGCCTGCTTTTTGATCGGACCTTTATTGCCCCAGTAAAAATCAATATTTATATCTACCCGTTTTTCGATCGGTTCTCCATCAAATTCAGAATTGTCGAAGTACTCGCCCCAAATTCCGGATAGTCCATCATTTGTTTCCAGATATTCGCCCGGAATTGGTTTTAGGTCACCAGCAACAAGCATCCCTGGAGAATAGGATATCTTAATATTTTTAGCTTTCTCCGTCAATGCTGCTAATGGGCTTTTGGCTTCAATCGGATCTATTTTCGAACTCCCACCGCCTCCGGTTCTCAAAATTGCGGCATTGGGTCCAATCACTGCAATGGATTTGAATTTAGCCGCAGTCAAAGGAAGTAGATCTCCATCATTCTTTAATAATACGATACCTGACTCAGCGACTTTTTTCGCAAGGGTCAGATGTGCGGGAGAGTGGAGTTCTGCTCCTTCAGGAATTTCTTGTTCCATAAGATTCATTGCAAACATTGCTCTCAGCATACGACGTACTTTATCATCAACTTTTGATTCCTTCATTCTGCCTTCATAGATTGCCTGAACAACATTTTTTACATTCATGTACCTTCCATTTGGCATTTCAATATCCAGCCCGGCATACATTGTTGGAACGACACTGTGCACGGCCCCCCAATCCGACATTACAAATCCCTTGAAGCCCCATTCTTCTTTCAGGACTGTATTAAGCAACCAGGTATTGGAACTGGCATAATGGCCGTTTAACCGGTTATAAGCCGACATAATCGACCAGGTATTCCCTTCCTGTACGGCTGCTTTGAAAGCCGGGAAATAGATCTCACGGATGGTTCTTTCATCTATTTTGGTATCCATACTCATCCGTTCGAACTCCTGATTATTACAGGCAAAATGCTTTGTTGTTGCGATAACTTTTTCGCTTTGCAGACCCTTTACAAAAGCCACGGCTATGCGCGCGGCTAAATATGGATCTTCACCGTAACTCTCAAAATTTCTACCGGCATGTGCATCACGATGAATATTAACGCAGGGTCCCAAAAGCACGTTTCTACCCTGCGCTTTTGTTTCACGGCCGAGAGCCTGGGCAAGTTGATAAACCAGGCTTGTATCCCAGGTAGCAGCAATACAAACACCTACTGGAAATGCTGTTGACTTTCCCCATCGTACCCCGTTGGGACCATCCGTCATCCGCAAAGCAGGAATTCCAAGCCGCGCCAACGGTTTGCTGTCAAAGGCCGTTGTATCCCCCCCCAACATGTTAGCTTTTTCTGCCAGGGTCATCCTGAGAATAATATTAGTTATTTGTTTTTCAATATCTGTATCAAGTTCAGCTGCGAAAATTCCTGAAAACATTAAGATCATTATCAACAATACTGGTATTAGGTTATGCATTTTTATTCTCACGTTAAAATCTTTTACGAAGTATTTAGAATGGCTGTGGATGGGGTGGTTTTGTGTCCAGGGTTCATCTGTCATATTTA
>CAZIJQ010000077.1:0-9020 GCA_964539785.1 uncultured bacterium
TAGGAAACAAGGAGACTCTTCTTTTCAAGACTCATGAATAATACAGGCTAGAAAACCATTAGAAAAAACAGCCTGATCAAAATCATCAAATGTAAATGGATTTACTACCGGATTAAGTGCAAAGCTTGGAATTGAATCGGTAGTACTATCAGGCACGAGCACAATATCCGGATAAATCCGGTCTAACTGGAATGGGTCAGAAGTGGAAGGATCAATATCATCCAATGTTATCAAGCCTAACACCGAACTGATATGATTTGTTATTGGATTGACACCAACTTCTTCAAACCCCACACTTTCCATTATATCAGTGTCCTCGATGGTTACATCATCAACTGATTGTGCGAAAGATTTGTAAATATCGTCGATATTTAATTGATCACCAACTTCGACCCGGTCAATATCCATAGCATCTTTGAACACAAATATTGAATCGCCTTCAGCATTTATTGGAATAGTCTGGATCAGGGAATCTTCCAGCAGCGAATTCAATTCCACAATCTGCTCAGTTAATGGAACCTCCAGCTGAATCGACCAGGATGGCAGTTTAGCATCTTTGACATCCATAATTGAGCATCCTGCAAATAGCAGAAGTCCAATCATCAATACCAGATGTTGTTTACTCAGTTTCATAATTATAATCCGTATTAATTTTAAAATTCTTAAGGTGTGATAACTGTTTCTTTTAGGTATATATCACTGCAAAATTAGCGCCGAGATTAAGAACCGGGTGTGATGTTAGTCAAATGTTCTTAAAAATTAAATGCGGTGTACGATAATCAATTCCGGAAATTCCATTCAACCCCAAAACTTACCTGCGACGGTTGAGACGGAAAGGATAATTCGCTGATAATCTGGTAAGATTGAGCATTGCTGGAATTAGTAAATAAAGGGGCAAGCTCATAAAGCAAATTATTTATTTTATAGTATATCGTTACCGAAGAAACAACTGCCCGCAATTCCAGATTTACCGGCCAAACATTGGATAAATTATCACCATTTTGGTTATTGATGTACCGGATATTCTGAAACTGATCGTGTCGTAATCGCGAATCACGGTTTAACCAACCCTGAATTTCCAGGTTGAAAAACAAGTCCAGACGATCACGCAAAATAAAATCCAGTTTTCCTTCCAGATTGATTTTCAAATGATCCCGGATTCCGTTTGACAGAGTGACCAGATCATATTCGTTATGAGCGTAATTTATGCTAAACACTAAATCGTCCATCAGATGAGCTGCAAATCCAAATTGCGAATTCCAGAGATATCCAGATTGACTGATCACAGAATATGTATCAGATCCCGATTCGAGTACAAATTCATGATAGTTACCTACCTGATACCGATGACTATTCACACGAAATTCAATCTTCTTAAGTATGGAACTCGCACTTAGGCCAACATTAAACCATTGTTCGCTTTTGTCGGTTGTCTTATCTAAAAATGCAATATTGATCCGCTCGCTGGAGCGTGCCAAAATTAATCCGATCTGTCCGTTTTTAATCGGTTGGTCGAAACTCAATGATAATTTTGGCGAGGCCGATGCGTCAATAATTGATATTCCTGTTATGAAATTGATTTTACCAGTGGTGAAACCACCAATAAAGTCATACCAGTATCGGCGAATTTCCGGCGCCGCCTGCTGGTTGGCCGAGGCTGTAAGAAAAACAATACCTTCTAGAATTGGAATTTCCAGCCTGCCAAATGCCCGATTCCGGATAATCTCTTGGGTGAATGTAGTATCCCTTACCGGCGATTTGCTCCGACAATGTTGCAGCATCTCGCCTAAATGGAATTCCCCCCGGATCGGACCGAATGCCTTGCGATATTGTAAACCACTGCTGGTGATTTTTTCCTGGTAGTATCCCAGACTATTGGAATCGAGCAGACCGGACTCGCTGATAAAATGCCCAAGCGAGAATTCCAGATCACGCTCGGCCGAATTCCGGGAACGGTAATCGATCCGATATGATTGCTGGGCTGGCACTGTCAATCCAGAAGAATGTTGATATTGTCCTAAATGACCGGAATAACTGCGTTTAAATCCGTTTAATTCCAGATAACTGTATTGATCGGACGATTTAAATTCAACATCAAGCTGATCCAAATTATAATCGCCCTTCTGATAAAAAAACTTACTGGTAATCACACCGGTGTCGGGGGGAGCGGAAAAATCAGGTAGTGCGCTACCGGATAAAATCACCGTTCTCGATTCAACCAAAGAACCGAGACGATGGGGGTAAATTCCAATAGCCTGATCAAAAATTAATGGACCGGATGTAATATCGAAATTGCTTAAAGCGGAGCCATTCCAGGTGGCCCGGCCGTACTGATTGATCCAATCATAGGGGATATTCTCCAGACTGCCCCCAGCTAGAAAACTCGTTAACAAAAAAATTGTCGAAATCAGGATCAAATAATTACCCGTTTTTCTCAATTGACGTCCGATTCAGAAAGCTCATTCCGGAAAACTGCCGATCGGAGTATAACGGGCAGACCAACCGCAAAAATGATGGCATTCGAAAATTGATGCAGAAAGGTAAATCCCAAACCTGATATATACAGGGCTTTTATCTGTGGCCAATCGAAACCAGCGCTGACGGGGTAACTGAGTGTCGTCAATGAATCAAAGACCAGTGTAAGAAAAAAGCCAATGGCGCCCAGCGCTATCCTCCCTGCGATAGAATTGCCCCAATTCCTGATAAATGGGCGTGCCAGTCCACCACACATCCCGGCTAAAGCAATGCCGATTACCTGTGCTGCCAGCATTGGGGGGAAAGCCAGTCCGGAGCCGAAAGGATGCATTGCTGAAAAAATAAATTCAGCCGTGAACCCAACGACAATTCCCCACGAAATACCGAGCCATAATCCGGCGCAAAATACAATTGTTGTAATTAATTCAACGTTTGGTACCATTAATAGTGCATAGCCGACTCCGATTGCCAGAGCCGCAAAAATCGAAGCTTTAACCAATTTAACCGGAGGCATCATTTTCCTTGTGGATTGCAGTACGAAAATAATTACGAAGATCAGTCCAATTTCCTTCATTCTGATCTTCAGATAATATTTTCTCCATTAGTTTCATTTTGGCATCAAGATTATCTATAATATGTAATAATAAAGCCTCCTGGAAGGCTGGTTTACGGGGGCTACCCCACTCATAATTACCCTGATGTGCAAGTATCATATGTTTGATTTTAAGACTTAATTCAGCCGGGAAATTATTAATATGGTTTATTTTTTCGCTGATAATATCATATCCTATTACAATATGGCCGATAAAGTTTCCCTCGTCACTGTAGCTGGTTTCCAGATCACCATGCAATTCCCGGATTTTACCAATATCATGCAACAGGATACCCGCCAGTAACAGATCAGAATCCAGTGAATAATGTTTAGCAAGAGATAAACCGATTCTGGCCATTGATAATGTATGTTCCATAAAACCGGATCGATAATCATGATGTAGGACCATCGACGCTGGAAATATGAACAACCGGTCTTTGTTTTCACGATATAAGGCAGAAACCAGTTTCTTCAGCCAGGGATTCTTGATTTGCCGAATTATCGCAACGATTTCACGCCACATCTCCTTGGGATCGTACACGGAAGCAGGTACAATCAATGCTGGATCATATCCGTAGCGAGCATAATGTTGAATTGTCGCGCGATTTATTTTTTTTATTACCAGCTGCATCCGGTCTTGATAGGTTTCGACAAGACCTGACACTGCCACCGGATCAGAGTTTTCAAATCGGTTGGCATATTTTTCGATTTTATCCCAGATTTTGGCGGAAATGGACCCGGTTCGATCACGAAGGATTAAATCCAGATAGAGATCACCGGCACGTGTGTGCCGAATATGTTTCTCGATGCACAAATAAAAACCCTGGACTTTTGCCCCTTCGGTAAACTTATCGATTGATGTGATTGATTTCATGGTAAATAGGATTGTTGCTATGCGCCGGTTATGTCGGTTGCATATTTCTTAATTAAATTGGCACGCTTAGTTTATTCGATAATTTAGGGATACTTAATGGCACACTTGATTCGCTCAGTAAATTATAACAATTCCAAAGACGCCAGTATTCTGGAGGCTTGTCTGTCAAACTGGTTTCGTAATCCCAAGGATTTGAATCTTGCCGCTCCCAAAATACGATTCCCGTTTAAATTTACACAATGGAAAAGCTACTACCTTGAAATTTCTTCAACCAAATCATTTGTCGTTGAAGATAAGGGCTGGATTGTGGGCCATATCAGCTTGCGGTATTTACCGGCTAATAATCGCGCACATATCTTTCATTTAATTATTGCACCTGAATCTCGTGGCCACGGTCTTGGGAAATTATTGATCAATCGTGCCGAATCGGAAGCACGGCAAATGAACTGTATTGATATCACACTATTTGTCGCTCAAACTAATGAGATTGCAATAAATCTATATGAAAATCTAGGGTATAAAAAACAAAAACAGAAGCGCGGTAATTCTTTCAGAATGCTGAAATCACTCAAAAATGAAATACCCCGCTAAAAGCAGCGGAGTGTCAATCTGATACTGCAATCTTTTATATTGCTGCAAGCGGTGTAGAATTAAATCCTGCAGGTATCGTTTCATCCTGCAAATAATCAGTGTAATCTGCGAAATCTGTGGTTTGAACAATCTATTCTTTAGACACTACACTACAACTACCGCCACAACCATTGCAACTATCTTCCCGGCTGGGTTTAATCTGCTGGAATAGGTTTCTTCCCACCAATAGCACAGCACTGATAACAATAATACTAGTAATGAGAACCTGAAATGTTGAGAAGTCCATACTGCTTATATACTATTAATCTTCTTCATTCTGGCAATTCTCGCACAATCCGAACAATTGATGAATATGATTGCTGAGGACATAATTATTTTCTGCAGCAATGGACTTCTGCAGTTCTTCCACTTCATCGTTGATAAATTCATCAATACGTCCACATTTTGTACAAATCAGGTGATCATGATGACCTGATCCCAGCTTGCACTCAAAACGGCTTCTACCATCGCCCAGGTCAAGTTTTCGAACCAGATTGTATTTAACCAGAATTTCAATCGTCCGGTAAACTGTCGCCCGGGAAATGTTGATACCCCGTCCTCGCAAAGTGAAATAGATACTCTCGGCATCGCGGTGACTATCAGAAGATTGTAATTCTCTCCAGACCGCCTCACGCTGGGTTGTATAACGCAGACCTTCCTGCTTGATTATAGCTCGCAAATCAATTCTAGCTGAGTTCATATTGCTCCATAATGATAATGAATCTCATCTAATTTACAATATATTTAGAGCAAAAGTACATATAAATTACCAATAGTTCTGTTAGTTGGAATTAGGATTCGCTACTTTAATTAATTTAGCAAATTTCACTACCAGTTTACGCTTCTGACCATCCTTAAAAACAATTCCTACACGTTGATTCTCACCGCTTCCACTTAGCGCTTTAATTTGTCCGACTCCGAATATGGCGTGCTCAACATAATCACCCACTTTAAAATCATCGAAACCCGTTACGGTTCGCTTAACTACGGTCTTAGTATTACCCCTCGCCGATTTAATCACTTTCCGGGTCAACGCCGAAGTGAATTTAATTTTCTCAAGATATTTATCGGGAATTTCATACACGAATCTGGAAACCAATCCCAAAATCTGATCAGATCCCATCCGCCGCCGGGCATTGGCATACATCAAATAAACCTGGTGCTGCGCACGGGTTATGGCCACGTATAGCAGGCGCCGCTCTTCTTCAATTTTATCGTCATCATCGAGGGAATTAAAATGAGGCAATAAACCATCTTCAAGCCCGGTAACGAATATAACGGGAAATTCTAAACCTTTGGAAGAATGCATTGTCATCAGGGTGATTCGGTTGACTTGCTCTTTCCAATTATCGATATCAGTCAGCAAGGTAACTTCTTCCAAAAACTGACGTAGACTCTTATCCTTAGACCGATGGGTAAACTCATCAATTGCCTTCAGTAATTCCTGAATATTTTCAACCCGTTCCTGGTCCTCAGGAGAATTCTGCTCCTTGTAGTAGCGAATAAAACCGGTATCCTCGATTAAAGTCTGGGCCAGTTCGCTGGCATTTACCTTATCCAGTAAATCATGATATTTGGTGACGGTCCGGAAAAAGCCTGCCAAAGAATCGGCTTGTTTACCGCGGATATCCATTGCTGATGGATTCTCAAGCACGTCAAATAATCGTTTTTTAACTGCTTCGGCCTGTTTGTTACATTTATCGATTGTCTTGCTGCCGATCCCCCGAGGTGGAAAATTGATGACACGGCGCAGTGCAATTGTGTTTTCCAGGTTAACTATCAGCTGCAAATATGCCAGAAAATCCTTGATTTCCTTGCGCATATAAAACCTGATACCGCCGACAATATCATAGGGGATACCCATTCGCATCAGGCTGTCTTCCAGCGCCCGCGATTGGGCATTGGTACGATAAAGAATGGCAAAATCACCGAATTTTCGCTTATGTAATTTGATTTCTTTCTCAATCGCATTCACCACTGCATCGGCTTCTTCCAACTCATCCTGTGTTTCAATCAAACCCAGATTTTCGCCGAGTCCTTTAACCGATTTCAATTCTTTATCGGCTCGATTAATATTATTACGCACCATTGCGGTGGCAGCCGATAATATTTTTTGTGTGGATCGGTAATTTTTTTCAAGCTTAAATACTTTGCAATCCTTAAAGACCTTTTCAAAATCGAGAATATTTCTGATATCGGCGCCTCGCCAGCCATAGATCGACTGGTCATCGTCGCCAACTACACAGATATGGTTATGCTTCTCTGCCAATTGTGAGACAAATAAAAATTGGGGCCGATTTGTATCCTGATATTCATCCACTACAATATATTTCCACTTTTGCTGGTATTTTTTCAGCACGGCCGGATGTTTCTCGAATATGACCAGCGGCAGGATCAACAGATCATCAAAATCTACCGCATTATTGCGCTTCAGATCTGCCTGGTAAGTGGCATAGATATCCGCAAGAGTCCGTTCTCTGATATTGTTGGCCTTGGCTGCTGCGTCCTCGGGAAATATTAATATATTTTTGAAATCACTGATGGCATTCTTGGCCTGCTTGGGAGTGATAAAAGTTTTTGAAATATTTTTAGTTTCTAGAATCAGCTTCAGCAAATCGGTCTGGTCTTTAACATCATATATTGCATAATCCGAACTAAACCCAATGCGGGTTATTTCCGCCCGTAGCAGCCGAGCACAGATTGAGTGAAAAGTACCCACATTCACAGCTACTTGATCCTGCTTCAGTAATTTACCGACGCGCTCTTTTAATTCATTGGCGGCCTTATTGGTGAATGTAACTGCTAGAATTTCATGCGGCTGATAAAGACCCTGCTGGATGAGATAAGATATCTTATGGGTAATCACCCGGGTCTTGCCACTACCGGCACCGGCAAAAACCAGTATCGGTTTTTCGACTGCCTCAACGGCCGCTTTTTGCGATTTATTCAGATTCCTCAAACTCATCGAATGTATAATTATCCCTGATTATTCTTTCTTCGTTCTCGAGCAACATTCCAGCGCACGCGCTGAAACTGGCGTTTTGCCCGGTTATGTTCTTTCTGCGTACGGGAAAAAGTGTGATAGCCGTCGCCCTTGGCGACAAAATACAAATAATCAACCTCAGCCGGATTCATAGCCGCCAGAATTGATTGTCTACCCGGATTATTAATTGGGCCGATGGGCAACCCATAATTCCGATAGGTATTATAGGGTGATTTAAGTTCCAGGTCGCGGGTAAGCAATCGCCGCGGCGGGCCATCGATTATGTATTGAATTGTTGGATCGGCCTGTAAACGCATCCGTTTTTTCAGGCGATTGTGATAAACTGCCGATACGATCAACCGTTCCTCATCATAGATGACTTCGCCCTCGATTATTGAGGCCATTGTGATTACTTCGAGTTCAGAAAGCCCAACTTTTGCCTGAGACTCTTTCATCAACTCACCAAAATCTTTTTTATATTCATCAATCAGCCTGACGATAACTTCATTTTCATCCTGGCCTTCAAAAAAGCGATAGGTTTCAGGATATAAAAAACCTTCCAGATTAGCGCTTACCGGCAAATCAAGCGTTTTAATAAAAGCGGAATCATGGCACAAAGCAATAAATTTATCCTGGTCCAAACCCAACGTCGAGGCAAATTCAGTAGCAATGTCCGGGATGGTCAAGCCTTCAATTATTGTCACTGACACAACATTGGGGACTCCCTGTATCAACTGTCGAATTATACTGTAATTTGATTCTGCGTTTCGCAGGGAAAATATTCCCGCCGGGATATTCCGTTCCTGACCCAAAAACCGGGCAGCCAGCAGGAAAGATTTCTGGTTACTGATAATTCTTTGATCCACCAGTAAATTTGAAATGCTGTTTAAACCCGCGCCCTCAGGCACTTCTACTCGTACCCGATTATAGGGGTTATCCTGACGCCAAAAAACAATCATGCAGTAACTGGTAATTACCGCGATCATTAATGTCAGCAGAACAACTCCCCAGCAAAAATTTCTACAATTTATCAATGGAATATTTAGCATGGTATTTAGGGCGGCGAATTTACCTCTTTCTCCTCAGACTAGTCAATTTTTATTAGCTAATATAATTAATAATATTTTTCCTTTTGTTCGTACTGAAAATAGACTGTATTTTCGCGGCTGCTATGAGCACGGAAAATCAGAAAAAGAGTCTTCATTTATTCGAAGGCTGGGCTTTTACGAAAAAGAATTATTTGCTGTTTTTGCTTGGTATTGTCCTGATCGTTTTGGGGTATATCGTCATGGCCCTGGGTGAAGTCGACAGCGTCCAAAGCCTGACAATCGCACCGATCATGTTATTTACCGGTTATGTTGTGATTATCCCCGCCGCTCTGATCTACCGCGACAAAACAGTTAAATAAAATTTGGGATCGTAGTTCAGTTGGTTAGAACGCCGGCCTGTCAAGCCGGAGGTCGCGA
>CAZIJQ010000078.1:0-8949 GCA_964539785.1 uncultured bacterium
CAGCAGTATCTGAATTGGTCTTTGGTTTATCTCGATTTTCGAAATAAGAGACTAGCTTATTAGCATCATTAACATTTAAGCAATGTACTGTTGCACCTTTGCTTGATTCAGTCTTTTTATTCTGAATTTCGAGCTTAAGTCGTTTGACGTTACGCCGAATAGTAGTAACCTCGACACCAATCGTATCTGCTAACTCCCGAAATGTCATGAATTCAGACATAGTATCGTCTCCTTAATAATTGATGGCTCGAACTAATAATTATACCTAATTATTGGGTAATGCAAAATCAAGTAATTTAGACTATTCATCAACAGAACTTAATCATACTGCAAGAATCATTACAAAAAAGCACCTGTAAGGGGTTCTCACACTACGGAAAGACAATTCAGTATCGGGTAATGCTTCTATGTATTTTATCGACAAGCTGTAAGTTTTCCGAACATGTGCATCAATCATCCCTGGTTGACGAGTTTAGCGGTATTTTAAACAAGCTGGAAGCTTGTAGTACAAGATGTTTTTTAGGATACTTCAGCTGAACAATTTCGAAAAGAAAAAAAATGAACATGTGTCGTAATCGTATTCCTAATCAACTTAATTTTAAATAATTTGCTACTGACATATTCAGCTATGAATTACTATTATTATCACATGATTGATCGGGGTCGTTGGCCGAAAATGGCCAGAAAATCTTGCCTGCTCCTTTTCACTATTTTGATCACCGCTGTGCCGGGTTATTCGCAAAATATTGAAGACCTAAATGTTTTTGATCTGCCTAATGATTTCCAGGCAGTTGTCGACTCAATCCAGGTGGAAGTATTGGATGCTTTTGAAGGTACCCGGATCGCCACCGGTTGGGAGAAAAACATTTATGATCTGGGTAATTCGTTACACATAAAAACCAGGCTGAGCACTGTCCATAGATTACTGCTATTTTCTGTTGGAGAGGTAGTAACCAGAAAGCTTTTGATCGAAAGTGAACGCAATCTAAGGCGGGTGTCTTTTTTGGCCGATGCTAAAATTTATCTCCGGCAGGTAGCTGGTTTGACAAGCGCAAAGATAGTAGTATATGATCAGTGGTCCACAACACCGGGCAGCAGCATCAAACGTTTGGGTGGTCAATGGACTTATTGGTTTGGCCTGAAGGAGAGTAATATTCTGGGTACCGGGCAAACTCTATCACTATCGTATCACAAGAGTATTCTGAATTCATATTTGAATCTGGAATATTATAATCCTTCTTTTTCAAAAGGGCGTTTAAAATATTATTTATTGATCAAGCATTCTGATGAAGGTCGCGGGATAACTGGCAGTCTGTTAAAACCGTTGCGCTCGAAAACTGACCGCAGTGGCTATCAAATTTCGTTCGGCACTCAAACCGGGACTAATCGAATTTTCTGGGATGCCAACCGGTTTGACAATCATGAAAATGAAAGTATACCCACTGGAATCATTACTGGAGAGCCTAATTCCATAATTGAATTTCCGGATGTGAAAATCAGCAGCATATATGCTGCCTATACCCACTCATTCGGCCTTAATCTGAAATTTAATACCAGCTATTTCATTTCCATTTACCGGCGTGAATCTCCCGATACTACCCTGTATATTGCCGGCATAGAAGATTTTTATAATCCGACAGTTTTTCAATTACCCACTTATGATGATCGTCTGGTGGGAATCAAATTTGAACTGTACGCCAGTGATTACAGCACTACCAGGAATTTCAAGCAGTTGAAATGGACTGAAGATGTTGAACAGGGTTGGAACACATCATTGGTAATTGGGCGGAATCTAAGGATCAGCAATGGCAATAAAAATGAGTACTATCTGGCGCCCCATTTCAGTATTTCAACCGGCGCCGGCAGTGTTAATTACTTTCGATTAGATATGGCCTCAGCCTGGTTTTACCGTCCAAGTGGTGGATCGGACCGTGGTAAATTTTCCGCAAATCTGGAATGGATCAGTAAACCGGCTGCCATTAATTCAAATTTACTATCGATGGAATGGTCCCATTTATTCCAAGCCCATCCCACCAGTCAGCTATTGTTGGGGGAATTAAATGGTTTATTCGGGTATCCGAATTATTATTATGCCGGGCAAGCCCGCTATAAATTATTGTTTGAATCCCGCTTTTTGCCAGCGGTCGAAATTTTTACAATCGTTCCGGTAATGACAATATTTTATGTCGCTGGTAATACCTTTCCCACTGCAGAGGATTTTAGCCTTAGTAAGCTTCATCACGCCGTGGGAATCGGTCTGCGGCTTGGTTTAACGCGATCGGCTGGTTCCGTGATAAATCATATCAATTTGTTCTGGCCACTCGAGCAAGGTCTACCCGGACCGGTCCTTTCAATTCAATCAAAAACGACCCTTTAAACCAACCGTAAGTTTTACCGGAACATTGTTTCATTTATCAACAAGCTGGAAGCTTGTCAAACTCTAAATATCTACTAATTGTCACTGTGAATTAGCAGTCCTAATTTCAGCCCGTTATGGAATCCTCGATTGATCTTAAACTAAAGCGCGTTCCCACAAAACCCGGCGTTTACTTATTTAAAAATAAGCAAGCTGAGATTATCTATATCGGCAAAGCTAAAAATCTGCGCAACCGGGTACGCTCCTATTTTCAGAGTGGCAGGTACCAGAACGCTAAAACTATTTCCATGGTCAAACAAATCACTGATCTGGAATGGATCGTAGTCCGAACGGAAGTTGAGGCTTTGCTCACTGAAGCCAACATGATCAAGGAGCATGATCCCCGTTACAATATCGATCTGAAAGATGATAAATCATTCCCTTTTGTCAGGATCACTAAGGAGCCCTATCCCCAGGTATTTCTGACACGCACAATAGTGAAGGACGGTTCACGCTATTTTGGCCCCTATACCGATGTGCTATTGTTGAAGCGCACTCTCAAGGCCATGTACAAGGTGTTTCCAATCCGTAGTTGCACTTATCATTTAGATGATCAAGTCGTACGGGACGGCAAGGTCAGTCTCTGTCTGGATTATCATATCAAGAAATGCGAAGGACCCTGCGCCGGTAAAGTGACCCAGGCTGAATACATAGATATGGTCCGCCATGTAATCCGTTTCCTCCAGGGTGATACTCAACAGACCGAAGATTATATCCAGGCCCGTATGGGTTTTGCCGCTCGCGAATTGCGTTATGAGGATGCTGCTCAGTATCGCGATCAACTTAATGCCATCGAAAGTTTCCGAACTCGTCAGCGTAAAGTTGCCGCTGATTTCAAGGATCGCGATGTATTTGCCTTGGCCAGCCAGGATGATCTAGGCCTCGTTACCGTAATCCGAATTCGCCAGGGCAGAATTTTCACTCGGGAAAAATTCCGTTTGCGGAATATCGGGCAGTCAAACGCCTTGATCCTCAAACATGTGATCACTGGGTTCTACCTTAACAGTGATTTCATCCCCGAGGAATTACTGCTGCCGGATTATCCCGATGATTCGGATCAATTGTTGACCTGGCTGCGAGAGAAGCGGGGGGGAGCTGTCAATTTTCAGGTACCACAACGGGGAGAAAAAGTCAAGCTGGTTAAGATGGCACTCCGCAATGCCCGCCTGCTACTGGGCGAATGGGTGCTGGAACGGTTGAAACGCCACGAGTCGGTACCCACTTCTGTATCCCAATTGCAGGAAGACCTGCAACTTACCACTCCACCGCGCCGGATTGAGGCATTTGATATTTCCCATCTTGGTGGAACCAATACAGTAGCATCACTGGTTAGTTTTATTGATGGCCAGCCGCGAAAATCCGAATATCGCAAATTCAAAGTGAAAACCGTGACCGGTATTGATGATTTTGCTGCCATGCGGGAAGTGGTGCTCAGACGTTATAAGCGTCAGAAAAAAGAAAAACGACCGCTGCCAGATCTGGTTCTTGTTGATGGTGGCAAGGGTCAGCTTGGGATGGCCGTCTCTGCACTCCGTGAACTGGGTCTGGACTATTTACCGGTGATCGGTCTGGCTAAAAAACTGGAAGAAGTTTTTGTGCCCGGGGCCTCCGTGGCTCAATCGATTCCCAAAACTTCACCGGGTCTCTTTTTATTGCGGCGGGTCCGTGACGAAGCTCATCGGTTTGCGATTACCTTTCAACGATCCAAACGGAGGGCTGCGTCCACCGAATCGATTTTTGGCGCTATACCCGGGATTGGTCCCAAACGAATCAAAACCCTGTTCGCTACTTATCCCGATGTGGAGGCTATTGCTGGTGAGGACTCTGCGGCTCTGGCTCTGCGAACCGGCTTGAACGACAAGTTGTCCCGTGATGTGATTAAAGTCGCACAAAAATTCATTTCCAAGAAGAAAGCTGGAATTCCAGCTGATATGTAATAAATTCTATAAATATAATCTGCATTAAGCGACTACACACAGGACAAAAATTAATGAAAAAATGGTTACTAATTGCTTTATTTATTGTCATGAGCGCTCATTTGCTCGGTGATGATTTTACTCCCGGTCAAATAATCGTTAAGTTAACTCCCGGAGTTTCCCGGCAGGAATTCAACGATATACTGGATAGTAAAAAATATGTTGTTGAAAAGATACTTGTACGCAGATTGAATATTGTTCTGGTAAGAATCGTTGGTTCCAGCACAACTACCCCAAGCGCCCTGGCTGAATTGCGGAACAATCCCTGGGTCGAAAAGGCTCAACTTGATCATAAATTATCTATCCGAGATTCTTTTCCAAATGATCCCGATTTTGGCACATTATGGAATTTGCATAATACTGGCCAATCTGGGGGGACAGTTGATGCTGATATCGATGCTCCGGAAGCCTGGGATATAACCACCGGTGGTTTGACTCCGCTCGGCGATACGATCGTGGTAGCGGTTGTGGACGGTGGGTGTGACATCAACCACCAGGATCTGGTTACCAATCTGTGGATTAATCGGAATGAAATCCCCGGTAACAGCATCGATGATGATAACAATGGTTATGTGGATGATATCAATGGCTGGAATGCCTACAGCTCTAATGGTACGATCCCTAGCGATAATCATGGCACCCATGTCTGTGGAATCGTTGGCGCCCGCGGTAATAACAATAATCAGGTGGTTGGTGTAAACTGGAATGTAAAAATTATGACTATTGGTGGCTCAACCAGCCAGACATCGATTGCTCTGGAAGCCTATGGCTATGCATTGGATCAGCGGTTTCTTTATGATTCCACCGGCGGTCAGTTCGGAGCTTTTGTAGTAGCGACAAATAGTAGTTTTGGGGTTAATTATGCTGATTGTAATTCAGGTACTTATCCTTTATGGAATGATATTTATAATGCTATGGGGCAGGTAGGGATTCTCAGTGCCGCAGCAACTATGAATATAAATGCAAACGTCGATGTCTCTGGTGATGTGCCGACCGGATGTGACAGCGATTATCTGATTTCGGTTACCAACACCACCCGTTATGATTCCAAGAATTCCGGCGCTGCTTATGGCCTTACTACAATTGATCTGGGTGCGCCAGGTACCAGCATTCTCTCTACTTATCCCAGTAATAATACCAGTACTTTGTCTGGCACCTCAATGGCTACCCCACACGTTGCAGGTGCGGTCGGATTTTTGCATGCCGCCATGTCGCGCGGTTTTGCCAGTTACTATAAGGCCAATCCAGTTGAAGGCGCTTTATTGTTGAAAGATTTTATCCTTACCGGTACGGATTCACTTACCAGCCTCAGCACTAATACAGTCAGTGGTGGCAGGTTGAATATTCATAATTCCGCTTTGCTGGTGCAGGGATTCATGGCCAGCGATTCGCTCGACCCCAATCCAGTCACCGATTTGCAAGCCGATACGGGGAACTGGTATGAGGTTCAATTAACTTGGACCGAACCCACTACCTTGTTTGGAGGCGATCCGATTCCCACTTTTGGCATCGATATTTCCCGTAATGGTCAATATCTGCAATCAATACCCCAGGGAACCGAAACATATACCGATAATGCCCTGGTTGGTGGATTGGTAGCTGAATATGAATTGATAACCAGACTGCTCGGTACTGACTCTACCAGTACACCAGTGGAAATAACTGTGATTGTTCAGGGTGATGCTTTTATACCAGGTGACGTAAATCATGATAGCCAGGTAAATGTATCAGATGTGATACGGTTATTGCACTTCACCCTGGGGTATAGTACTCCCAATGATCTGGACTTCCAGACAGGCGATCTGGACCATAACGGATCACTCGAAGTAACCGATATATTATTGGTAGTGGATATTATTCTCGGACGGAACTGATAGAATTATTTATTATATTAAAACAGCCCGCTGTTATTGGCGGGCTGTTTTGTTTTATTTAGTGTAAGATTTAATCCAGGAATCCATTTTCCCGCAGCCATTCGTCGGAAACAAATTTGGACAGGTAATTGCGAATATTGTCCGGCAGTATCGCCAGGCACTTCTGACCTTTTTTCAGCGACTTGGCTGCCTTGATAGCTCCCCATGCCACAGCTCCACTGGAGCCGCCAACCAATAGACCTTCTTCTTTGATCAATCTCCGCGCCATCAGAAATGAATCTTTGTCGTTGGTTTTAATGTATGTGTCAACCAGCTCATTGTCCAGAACATCGGGATAAAAATCATAGCCGATGCCTTCCACGAGGTAGCTGAATATTTCATTACCACCGCCTAAAATTGACCCTTCCGGATCGACACCAACAATCTGTATCTCAGGATTCACTTCCTTGAGACGGCGGGCTAAGCCGGTAATGGTTCCACCGGTGCCGACACCAATCACTACCATATCCAGATTAGTGCCGAACTCGTCGATAATCTCCTGAGCGGTGCCAAAATAATGAGCATCCGGATTATCCGGATTGGTGTACTGATCAAGAATTACGGAGCCGGGTATTTCCTGCTGTAGTCGCTTAGCAACATTGGCTTCACTTTCAGGTGAATCATGAGCAGCGCCCGTTGGTGTGCGCACAATTTTCGCTCCCAAGGCTTCCAGCACAACTTGCTTTTCCTGACTCATTTTATCCGGCATCGTAATAATCAGATTGTAACCTAAAGCGGATGCGGTTATAGCCATTCCGATACCTGTATTACCAGAAGTCGGTTCGATCAGAGTATCACCGGGTTTGATGCGGCCGGCTTTTTGAGCTTCAATAATCATTCGGACGCCGATACGGTCTTTCAGGGAACCACCGGCATTTAGAAATTCACATTTGCCAAATAATTCACATTCCAGTTCCTCGCCAACCGAATTAAGTCTAACGACCGGAGTATTGCCGATCGCCTGGGTAATATTATCTAATATCATAGTTCTTATTTCATTGGATTGTTGCGGATATTGCAGGCTAAATTTCTAAAATGAAATACATTTTCTAAAGGATTTTAAAATATTTATCAAACAAATAAAAAAGAGGGATATGTGATGAATCGTTTACAGAATAAAATTGCGGTTGTTACCGGGGGTGCCCGGGGGATTGGTAAAGCAACCGCAGAGAAATTTGCGGCTGAAGGTGCCACGGTCATTATTGCCGATTTCGACGATGAGAATGGGCTGAAAACCGCAAATGAAATTTCGGGAAATGGTGGAACAGTTGATTTTGTAAAAGTTGATGTCAGTGACTCGAAAAGTGTGGGGAATCTTTTTGGAATGATCGAGCAGAATTATGGCCGGGTCGATATTTTGGTGAATAATGCCGGTATTTTAATGGATAGCACGCTGAAGAAAATGGATGAAGATAAGTTTGATAAAGTCATCGACGTTAATCTGAAAGGCGTATATCTGTGCACACAGGCCGCGGTAGCGCTGATGGATCCGGAAAAAGGTGGTGTAATTCTCAATGCGTCATCGGTGGTGGCTCATACCGGTAATTTTGGACAATCTAATTATGTGGCCACCAAGGCCGGTGTAATCGGAATGACTAAAGTCTGGGCACGGGAATTGGGGCGGAAAAATATTCGTGTAAATGCCGTCGCCCCTGGATTTATAAAAACCGATATGACTGTCGGTATCCCCGAAAAAGTTATGGATATGATGCTGCAGCGTGTTCCTTTAGGCCGAATGGGCGAAGGAGCTGAAGTGGCCGATGCTTATTGTTTCCTGGCCAGTGATGAAGCCAGTTATATCACCGGGGCTACTCTTAATGTGGATGGTGGAACGGTTACCTGATCCTGTTGTGATATAGTAAATTAAAAGAGCCCGATGTCGTCACAGCACCGGGCTCTTCTGTTTCAGGGAGGGTATATTTTTAAGCTACTTTAATTTCAATCTCTTTGGGTTTGGCAATTTCAGCTTTGGGAAGATCAATGGTGAGAATCCCATTTTTGAATTTGGCACTGATTTTATCTTCAATTACCAGTTCCGGGAGGCGGAAGCAGCGTTTGAAAGTACCAGATAATCTTTCACGACGGTGATAATTGGCGGAATCAGCGCTGTTCTCAACGGTTCTTTCACCGGTGACAGTCAGCACGTTTTCTTTCACGTTGATATGAACATTCTTTTTGTCTACACCGGGTAAATCAGCGGAAACACTGTATTTATTATCATCTTCGGAAATATCGACTGATGGTGTCCAGTTGGTAGAACTTCTATCAAGGTTCGAATCTTCATTGAAAAACTCACGATAGATTCGATCAAAACTGTTCCAGGATCTTAAGGCTGTGGTTGGATGCCATTTTACTAAGGTCATAATAGTTCTCCTTTGTTTTAAGTTTTACTTAGCGTTCTTGGTATTCCATTGCACAAGCATAGTGCCCAATCAAATTCTCTGCCGTATTTACCGGGCTAAATTGTTAAATATTAATAATACCATCAGAATGGCAAAGCAGTCGGCAATATTTTCATACCCGGTCTGCAAACCAGTCATAAACATCAGTTCAATATTGAAATTCGTATTTAATACAAATTGTTTATCATAAAAATGTATTTAATTATTATTACACAGAAATTGAATGAGATTCGGATTACGGC
>CAZIJQ010000079.1:0-8600 GCA_964539785.1 uncultured bacterium
ATATTCATCTGATAATCGGAGCGCGCCCTAATTATATGAAGGCCGATCCGGTTTACAAGGCCCTGGCAGCAACTAATAATTTTCGCCTCACCCTGATTCACACCGGTCAACATTATGACCATAAAATGTCACAATTGTTTTTTGATGAACTGGGTATGAAGACCCCCGATATCACACTGGAAGTCGGCTCCGGCTCCCACGGCGCCCAAACCGCCCGGATCCTGGAACGCTACGAACAGGTTTTACTTGCTGACAAACCCGACCTGGTGATGGTATTTGGCGATGTCAACTCCACTATTGCCTGTGCCCTGGCGGCGGTAAAACTGCATATACCAGTGGCGCATGTTGAGGCAGGCCTGCGCAGTCACGACCGCAGCATGCCCGAGGAAATCAATCGGGTACTGACAGATAAAATAGCTGATATTCTATTCATTACCTCCATCGATGCCCGGGAAAATTTAATAAATGAAGGTTGTGATCCTGATAATATCCATTTTGTCGGCAACAGTATGATCGATTCACTGCATAGCTTCAGCGATCATTTTGATGAATCAAAAATTAAAGATCAATTGGCCCTGGGTCGTGATTACGCTTTGATCACCTTGCACCGTCCCTCCAACGTGGACGATGAATCCAATTTGAAAAAGCTGATCACTGCATTGGCAGAAATCACGAAAACGCTTGATTGCGTTTTTCCCATCCACCCCCGCACTCGCAATAATCTAGGTCGGTTTGGACTTTTAAAGCAGCTTGAAGCTAATGGGCGGTTCCATCTTACCGATCCCCTGGGCTATATTGATTTCATGCGCCTCCAGCGCGATGCCAGAATTGTGATCACCGACTCGGGCGGCATACAGGAAGAATCCACTTGTTTTGGCGTACCCTGTTTGACGGTGCGTGATAACACCGAGCGACCGGTCACCATAACAAGCGGTACTAATAAATTAGTTGGTACCGACTATTCCCGCCTGCCAGCGGAAGTTGAAGAAACCCTTGCTACTGCTATAAAATCCGGCTTGGTTCCGGAGCTATGGGATGGGCAGGCTGGGGCCAGAATAGCGGCTATTTTAGCAAAATATGATTTTAAACAGTTTTTCAAATATTTTAATTCTCACCGATAGAAGCACTAGCACAACACTGAAAATTATGACTTTCAATGCATTTGAACAATCGCCTGCAAGAAATGCCAGACGAATAAATTAAGAGGGGTACCATGTCTAAAACATCAATCAGCCCGGATGGAATTTCCTATCCGCTACCGGCAGAAAAAGATTATCAAAAAGAATTTGACCGCATGCAGCAACTGGCTACCGCAGCGCGGGTAAAAGGTCAGGAAATTGTGGTTGTCATGGGTGTTGGGTTTGTAGGGGCGGTGATGGCGGCTATTGTTGCCGATACTGTCGATGATAACGGCAATCCATCCAAGTTTGTAATCGGCTTGCAGCGTCCCAGTACTCGCAGTTTCTGGAAAATTCCCACCCTTAATCTGGGCCAATCCCCGGTAAAAGCCGAGGATCCCGAAGTCGATCCCATGATCGAGCGTTGCGTGGTCGACAAAAAGACCCTGGTAGCCTCGTTCAATAATCAGGTTCTGTCCCTGGCGGATGTGGTAGTGGTCGACGTTCAATGCGATTACGCCAAGCAGGATTTGGGTAATGTTCGAACCGGTCATGTTGAGATGGCAGCCCTGGAACAATCCTTTGCTGTGATTGCCGAGTATATCCCCGCTGATGCATTAGTGCTGATCGAGACTACGGTTCCCCCTGGGACTACTGAACATATCGCTTACCCAGTGGTGAAGAAAATCTTCCAGAATCGTGGTATCGAAACCGATCCACTGTTAGCTCACAGCTATGAGCGGGTAATGCCCGGCCGGGAATATGTGGCCAGTATCCGTGATTTCTGGCGGGTATGCAGTGGAATTAACGATCTGGCACGGGAAAAAGTAGCCCGATTCTTAAATGAAGTATTGAATACCGAAAAATTTCCACTAACAGTCTTAGATCGGCCAATCGAATCCGAAACTGCTAAAATTGTTGAAAACAGCTACCGCGCCACGACTCTGGCTTTCTTGGATGAATGGAGCCTGTACGCCGAGCGCAATGGTGTTGATATCATGAAAGTGATTAAGGCTATTAAAGTTCGTCCCACCCATAGTAACATGATCTTCCCCGGTCCTGGAATTGGCGGCTATTGTCTGCCCAAGGATGGTGGCTTGGGTGTCTGGGCTTATAAACACATCCTGGGTTTTGAAGATGATATTTTCAAGATGACTCCCATGGCAATTGATATCAACGATACCCGCTCACTCCACGCCGCCGAGCTGGTCCGGGACGCCCTCCGGAATATGAGCAAACCGGTTGCTGCCGCTCAGATTCTGGTACTGGGAGCCTCTTACCGGGAGGATGTGGGCGATACCCGCTACAGCGGTTCGGAAGTGCTGATCCGGAAACTGGCCGAGATGGGCGCCGAGATTCGGGTCCATGACCCTTACGTGGATAACTGGTGGGAGTTTAAAAATCAGGATTCTGACGATGGCAGTAAAAGCCATTACTTCCGCTCCCAGGAAAAACTCACCGATCTGGAAATCCTGAAGGATCTGCAGATCGCATTTGAACAGGCTGATGCCGTCGTTTTTGCGGTCCGCCACGAAGAATACCTGGCGCTCACACCGGATCAGGTATCAGAAGCGGTTGGTAAACCAATGGCAGTAATTGACTGCTTTGGCATCCTGGATGACGCAGCCATCAAGCGTTACCTTGAGCTGGGTTGTGAAGTTAAGGGACTGGGCCGGGGTCATATCAAACGGATTAAGGAATCGATTAAATAATTATTGTCTGTGTCTGCTTTTTAGCAGGCGCGGCTATTTCCTGAAACACACCAAAACTTATTCCCGAAATAGATTAGTTCTACCTATATCAAATACATATAATTAACAATATTGTTAACAATGTATGTTTCAAATGCATAACAACAGAGATCAGCTTTAATTTATTGCGATTCTACAAACCTTCTGGTGTCCCAAAATTTTATAACCACTCAGAAGATTGCGCCAACACTAATCATCTATGGTAATATATGGTTGCATAGGGCTACCAATGGTTGTATATTGCAACAATTCTAAATGGAGTTAATGTGAGTAGCATAGCCATTAAACTAAATCAGGAAATCGTTCAAAGTGCCCGAAAAGTTGGTCTTGTCGAACATCGATCTGCCCCAAAACAGCTAGAATACTGGGCGCGTATAGGACGAATTGCCATCGAAAACCCAGATTTGCCTTATCAATTTATTCATGATGTCCTATTGGGACGCACTCAGGCAGAAGCAGGAGAATTGGATGATTACATTTTTGGTGAGGGTGAGTGATAAAAGTATTACAGGCACCACTATTTGCACGAACAAAAAAGAAACTTCATCCTTGGCAAATAGGCATTTTGGACCAAGAAATAAAACTGATCTGTGATGATCCAACAGTTGGAGTAGAAAAAAAAGGAGATCTCGCTGGTGTATTTGTACATAAGTTTAAAATGAAGAGGGATTTATATTTAATAGCTTATACTTATGATTCTGAATCTCGAACATTAATTATGTTGGGAGCGCTTGAAAACTTTTATCGTGATCTAAAACGCTATCAGTAATACTTTTCAGAAGAAGTTAATCCCTTTCTACAATATTCAATAAATACCTGCCATACTGATTTTTCTTTAAGGGTTGCGCCAACTGCTCCAACTCTCCTTTGCTGATGAATCCTTTTAGATAGGCGATTTCTTCGATACAGGCAATCTTTAATCCCTGCCGCTTTTCAATCGTAGCCACATACTGAGCGGCATCCAGCAGACTATCGTGAGTGCCCGTATCCAGCCAGGCATAACCCCTTTCCATAGTATGAACATGCAGGCGCTGCTGTTTCAGGTATTCCTGGTTGACGGCGGTGATTTCCAGCTCGCCGCGGGCTGATGGCTTTAATCCCTTGGTGAGCTCTACGATATCATTCGGGTAAAAATACAGGCCCACAACGGCGTAATTACTTTTCGGCCGGTCTGGTTTTTCGGCGATGGAAAGAGCGTTCCCATCTCCATCGAATTCAACCACACCATAACGTTGGGGGTCCACCACCGAATAACCAAATACTACCGCTTTATTACTGGCCTCCACCTTATTGACACTCCGGGCCAGCAAGCTGGAAAAACCAACTCCATAAAATATATTGTCACCTAAAATGAGACAGACGTCATCATCGCCAATGAATTCTTCCCCCAGCAGAAAAGCCTGGGCGATCCCATCGGGACTGGGCTGGACTTTATATTCTATCTGCATACCCAAGTTTTTCCCGTCACCCAACATTTCTTCGAAACGGGCCGTATCCTGGGGCGTCGAAATGATCAGAATTTCCCTGATACCCCCCAGCATTAAAACCGACAGCGGATAATAAATCATTGGTTTATCATAAATCGGTAATAATTGTTTCACAACCGCTCTGGTCACCGGATATAACCGCGTTCCGCTACCACCTGCTAAAATAATTCCCTTCATCTTTATAATACTCCCAACCGCTGCTGTTGATAGGTGTTGTTCTGAATATTTCTAACCCAGTCCGGATGACCCAGATACCATTCGATTGTAACCCGTAGCCCCTGTTCAAAGGACATGCTTGGTTCCCAGTTAAGCTCAGCTTTAATTTTCGAGGCATCAATTGCATAACGCAGATCATGTCCCGGACGGTCAGTAACAAAGGATATCAACTCCTTGTACGGCGCTCCATTTTTACGAGGCTTAAGCTTGTCCAAAATCGTACAAATTTGTTTAACAATGTCGATGTTCTTTTGTTCGTTATTGCCACCGATATTATAGGTTTCACCCGGTTGACCCTTTGCAAGAACCACATTGATGGCATCGCAGTGGTCTTTCACATACAGCCAGTCGCGAACGTTCAGCCCCTGACCGTAGACCGGCAAGGGCTTTTCCGCCAGGGCTTTAATGATCATGAGTGGAATCAGTTTTTCCGGGAACTGGAAAGGGCCGTAATTATTGGAACAATTGGTAATCAGGGTCGGCAAATCAAATGACCGCTGCCAGGCTCTGACCAAATGATCGGAAGCCGCTTTTGAGGCCGAATAGGGCGAACTGGGATCATAGGGCGTAGTTTCGGTGAAATAACCGCTATCGCCCAGCGATCCATAGACTTCATCGGTGGAAACATGCAGAAATTTGAATCCGGATTTACCTTCAGAAGATAAACCCCGGTAATACTGCAGTGTTTCTTCCAACAGGACTGAGGTCCCAACAATATTGGTTTGGATAAATTCGGCTGGACCGTCAATGGACCGGTCAACATGGGACTCGGCCGCAAAATGCACAACGGCAGCCGGCTTAAAATCATTTACCGCTTTACTTACCAGTTTCTTATCACAGATATCTCCCTGAACAAAATGATGGCGGGAATTACCGACGATTGATACTAGATTTTCCGGGTTGCCGGCGTAAGTCAGTTTATCAAGATTTAAAATCTGGTTGGTGGTCTCATTCAACTGCTTTAAAACATAATTGCTGCCAATGAATCCGGCACCACCGGTTACAAGTATTTTCATGATTTATCCAAAGTTCTATATTCCTCAATTACGGCTATCAGTTTAAAACAGGCCTTAAATGTAACGCCAATTCTTTTTAACCCTGTATTGTATTGATAGCGATCCAATTTGTTCACAATTTAGCTAAACATTCAGTCAGCGAATCCCGCCAGTATGGTATCTCAAGACCCCAATCCGCTTTGATTTTTGTTAAATCCAGCACACTGTAATAGGGGCGCACAGCCGCAGTGGGATAATCACGGGTCGCAATCGGCTCGATCTTACACTGCAGGTTCTTAATATCCATGATCGCCCGGGCAAAATCATACCAGGAACAGACTCCTTCATTGGTAAAATGGTAGGTCTGGTCCTTGATTGTCCCTTTGTCTTTACTAACTATTGTCAGTATGGCCCATGCCAGATCCCGGGCATAGGTGGGGCTGCCTACCTGATCACTGACTACCCTGATAGTATCATTTTCATGACCGAGCCGCAGCATGGTTTTCACAAAATTATTGGCAAATGCAGAATATAACCAGGCCGTCCGAATTATGAGGTGGGCGGGACTGATCTGCCTGATAACATCCTCACCGGCCAGTTTGGATTTACCGTATACTCCAATGGGATCAGTTGCAGAAGTTTCCTGGTAAGGAATACAGGCGGAACCGCTAAAAACGTAATCGGTTGAAATATGAATTAATTTAAGATCATTCTTTTTACATAACCGGGCCAGAACTGCCGGTCCATCCCGATTCACTGAATAAGCCGCAGCAATATCTGCTTCAGCCTTATCAACCGCCGTATAGGCCGCACAGTTGATTATTAAATCAATACCATGTGTCTTGATCTTGCTGTCCACCGAAACAACGTCGGTAATATCAATCTCCGGTAGATCGTAGAAAAAGCCCGCCAAATCCGGAAATGCCAAAATCAGTTCTTTGATTTCCGATCCCAATTGACCATTACTACCGATTATCAAAATATTTTGCATGAGCGAAATTAAACCATAGCGAAACAGTTATGAAAAATAACATTTATCAGTTGCTATATTTGGAAAAATAATTTAATAATTTGGTACATCACTTGAGGTGGTTAATGTACTCTGAAAATTTATCTTGGTAAAATGTAGGACAAGCATCCTTGCTTGACCACACAACTTAACAGCCACCGACAACCATGATGGTTGTCGTACTTGATTAGATATACCCCAGTTGCTCGATCTTCAACAGGATATCCTGGACCAGCGTTTCCGGATCCACATCCTTGGTGTCAACAACGATTTCGGCATTTGTTGGAGCTTCATACGGATCACTGATACCGGTGAACTCTTTGATTATCCCCTGGCGAGCTTTGGCATAAAGACCTTTAGTGTCGCGGCGCTCACATTCTGCTAGGGAAGTATCTACAAAGACTTCAATGTAGCCCCCTAATGGTTCGATCAATTCACGGTTATAGCTTCGATCATCTTCATAGGGAGCGATTGGGGCACAAATAGCAATACCACCATTTTTAGTAATTTCGCTGGCCACAAACCCAATCCGGCGGATATTAAGGGAGCGGTGTTCCCGGGTAAACCCCAATTCACTTGATAAATTGGTGCGTACAATATCACCATCTAATAAAGTTACCGGTCGTCGACCGTCTTCGAATAGTTTTACCATGAGTCCGTTGGCTATGGTGGATTTTCCGGAACCTGAAAGACCCGTGAAAAAGATGGTAAGACCGCGCTGGGATTTGGGTGGCCGGGATTTCCGCAGTTCAGTTACAATTTCAGGATAGGAAAACCAGTCCGGGATATCCAGACCCTTGTCCAGACGCCGGCGCAGTTCGGTGCCGGAGATGCTCAAGGTACGACTTCCTTCGGGAACCTCGTCGATGGCCCGGTATTCGGCCCGATCTTCCACATAAACCATCATTTTGAATGGTACCATTGTAATGCCCAGTTCGGCCTGATGTTCTTTTAAAATATCCTGGGCGTCATAGGGGCCGTAAAAGGGCTTACCACTGCTGTCCAGCCCGGGACCGGCATGATCACGGCCAACGATTAAGTGGGTACAGCCATAATTCTTACGAATAATAGCATGCCAGAGGGCTTCCCGGGGACCCCCCATTCGCATGGCCAGGGGCAGCAAACTCAGCAAGGCCGTTCCCTTGGGATATTTATCCATGACCTGCTCATAACAGCGAACCCGGGTATAATGATTCACATCGCCCGGCTTGGTAAGACCCACCACCGGGTGGATCAGGACATTGGCGCCAATTTCATTGACTGCTTTCAGGGTCAGCTCCACATGAGCCCGGTGCATGGGATTACGGGTCTGGAAGGCCACTACTTTATCCCAGCCCATCTTAGTAAAACGGTCCCGGACCTCCCGGGGCGAACGGCGCAGCAATTGATAATCATAATGCTTCGGCTTTTTTATTCCCTGCAATTTGCCACCGATATAATAGGGCCGGGATTGTTTAAGTAGATAGTTAACCCCGGGGTGTTTTAAATCTCTGGTACCAAAAACAACTTCAGCTTCCTTTTCCAAATCTGGCTGCCAGATATCAGAAATGGTTAAGACAGCCAGGACAAATCCTTCCTGATCCCGCAGAGCAATTTTGTCACCGCTGTTTATACTTTTGGCAAAAACCTCGGTGACATCCAGGGTTGCGGGCAGCGGCCACAGGGTACCATCTGTAAGGCGCATGGTTTTTAGAACCGACTCGTAGTCGGTCTTTCCCAGAAATCCGGTGAGGGGCGAAAAACCGCCGTTAAGTAATAATTCAAGGTCGCAGATCTGGCGTTCATTTACCATCATAGATGGATAATCAACCGAATCCATTTTCAGCTTTTCAGCCTCAGTGTTGGTTAGCATTAAATCATTCAGTGTGCCACCGTGGGGTTCGATGAGAGTAGTTACCATGTTTAATCCTGTTTTGAGTTAAAATAATACCCTAAATAACGAACATCAAATTACACACTGGTAAAATGTCTAACATATAAAAGAGTTATCAACCGTACGACAGACATTCTTGTCTGTTGAAAGT
>CAZIJQ010000080.1:0-8515 GCA_964539785.1 uncultured bacterium
CTCCGCATCTTCCAAAACTCGTCATCGAGTTGCACTTAAGAGTTGAATTCAAGTTAACTTAAAATATTACTTTTGCCAGATTAATTTTCAACTTCAACCGGCACTGGATCATGATAAAAAAACTGTTTCTCCTGACCACCCTGATTTGTAATTACCCGCTATTTTCACAAACCCAGTTTTATACTACATCAACCACAACTGTGGGTCCCGGCGTAATACATAAAAAAGTCCATGCCCCCACCGTTCCCTGGATAATAAATGTATTGGAAATTGATCTCCAAAATCCTTATCTGAAAATGGAATCAGTGAAAGCCAATAATCGGCTATCCGGCTATGAAACCACCAGTTCAATGGCGACCCGCAGTAATTCTGCCGGGCACCGGGTGGTTGGGGCGGTTAATGCCGATTTTTACGCATCCGGCGGAATTCCCATTGGATCGCAGGTGATTAATGGTGCAATGCTAAAGACATCAGTGGATTGGTCCTCGATTGGCTTTGACGAAAATAACAAACCAACAATCGGGACAATTGCTTTCTCCGGTTGGGCTTCCGGCGATTCTGGTTCTTTCGACGTTGCTAACGTTAATGCGACGCGCTACACCAATCAGTTGATAATATATAATTCTTATTTTGGTGGTAACACCGGCACTAATGAATATGGCACTGAAGTTAGTCTGGCACCGATCGACAGTTGGATTGTCAATGATACTCTTCGCTTATTAGTGACAGCAATCGAAACCGGGGTTGGCAGTATGTCGATTTCAACCGGTGACGCAATACTTTCCGGTCATGGATCTGCTGCTGCATTCCTGAATAACTGGCAAACCGGTGATACGGTTCAATTGTATCTCGGGTTAAATCCGACCCTGCCGCGCCTGACTCAACTCGTCGGCGGCAATTATAAATTTCTGGAAAACGGTGTTTACACCGGCAGCACCAATACAGATCTGCACCCACGCACATTTGCCGGAATCAATGCTGACAGCACCAAACTGTTGCTGGCGGTGGTCGATGGTCGTCAACCCGGCAGCATTGGTATGAATTACCAGCATCTGGCCGATTATATGATCAGTCTAGGAGCAGTTCATGCCGTTAATCTTGATGGTGGTGGCTCATCCACCCTGGTGGTACATAATGTCGTTGAGAATTCTCTGTACACGGACGAAAGAACAGTAGCTAACGCTTTGATGGTCGTTTCCAATGCACCGGAGGATTCTTTGATCGCAATTCAGCTTCAGCCTGATAATTTCCGCCAATTTCTCGGCTCAACTCAATCAATTGAAGTATCCGGTTGGGATCAATATTTTAATCCCCGTAGCGTAAATATGGCAAATGTCAGTTTTAGCGTTAGTCCGGATGGAGGTGTCATTGATAATGCCGGCAATTTTACCGCTCCCTATTACAGCAGCTCGGGTCATATAGTCGCTTCATATCTGGGATTAACCGACACGGCCTGGTTTTACATTAAAACTCTGCAAAGTATCAGTTTTGTAACCGAACACCAGAATACTGATAATATAATCGGCCTGCATTTTCCAATTATCAGCATCGATGAAGATAATCTTCCGCAGCCAATTGCCTTAAATGAATTCACCTGGGAGGTTCTTAATCCTGCCATTGGCTATTTTGATTCTGCCGCTGTTTTTCATGGCACACTGGAAGGTACCACCCAGATTGTCGCCTCCTATCTGGGACTTACCGATACCACTTCAGTGACGGTCGAAATCGGTTATGGTTCCACCGTTGTCAACAGCATGGAAGTACTGGTCAATTGGTCTGTAGACGGAGTATTATATGATCAATCCGCTACCAGTCTGTCCGTAACCGACCAACCGCTAACCGAAGGGACCGGGGCATTCCAACTCGATTATCAGTTTATCCGGTCCGGTGCTGGTCGTAGTTGGATCCATCTCAATAATGATTTCCCTATCTACGGTTTACCCGATACGATCAAATTGGATTTTATGTCAAATAGCGGGTTAAATCGTGACCATATGTTAGTGGTTGTAATAGCCGATAACGATAATGAATTATTCCAAACTTCCGAGGTTACAGCCGACACGAACTTCACGACCTATAATTTTGCCATGAATGAATTTGGCGCGGTGGAAACCAATGCAACTCTGCATTTTCCGATCCGAATAACCGCTCTCAAGATCAGAATGGGGTATTATGGCGCAATCGGCGATACTAACAGTGGTGTTATCTATCTGGATAATTTGCGTGTCCATTACCCTAATCCACTGGGAGTATCCGGCTACTCACCAGAGCTCCCAACTGAATTTCAAATATTCCAGAATTATCCAAATCCATTCAATAGCAGAACCTCCATTAAATACTATTTACCACAAAAGACCCGTGTTAATGTGACGATTTTTGATCTACTGGGGCGTCAGGTAGTAATTCTGTTAAACAACGTTCAAAACCCGGGAATGCAATCAGTTGTCTGGGATGGCCGGAACGTAGCCGGCGCCACTGTTGCTACCGGCTTATATATCTATACCATTGAGCTAAATCAAAATACTAAATCAGGGAAAATGTTGTATTTGAAATAAAACTTTTACTATTTATTAGTTAATTAAGTCTAAGAACATAATTGTTGTAGTAACCGGATTATTCTCAGATTCAACACAATTACTTGAACAATCCGTTTTTATCGACATTCCTGCTGATAGTAAAATGAATAAAGCGATATGAATTTAGACCTGCCACTAACAGCATTTTACAGGATATAATTAATGAAACGACGCTTTCTACAAATCTGGATGATATTGTTTTTCTTAACCCCGGTTCTGATTATGGGGCAACGGCCACAGGGAAATCCCCAGGGCATTATCTCCGGACAGGTCTTTGATTCCATAAACAACAGTAAACTGGAATACACAAATATTGTACTGTTTAAAACCAGTGACAGTAGTTTTGTCAACGGTGCTACTACTAATGCAATTGGAAAGTTCATCATTAATGAGGTACCGCCGGGGCAGTTTTTTCTGGAAATCAAATTTATCGGATACAAGATTAACCGCATTGCAGATTTGAGAATCGATCGTCGTCAACCCCACATTGAACTGGGAAAAGTTTATCTGGAACGAACGGTTATCGCTGCGCAGGCTGTCGATGTTATTGCCGATCGACCAATGATCGAATACAAGATCGACAAAAAAGTGGTCAACGTCAGTGAGAACTATGCTCATATCGCCGGTACTGCAGTTGATGTGCTGGAAAACGTCCCTTCGCTATCAGTTGATCTGGAGGGAAATGTATCCCTGCGCGGCAGTTCAAGCTTCACCGTTTTGATTGATAACCGACCTACAGCACTGGATCCTAACGATGTTTTACAGCAAATCCCTGCTTCGACAATCGAAAATATTGAAATTATTACCAATCCTTCGGCCAAATATGATCCCGAAGGAATTTCCGGAATCATTAATGTAATCACCAAAAAAAGACGCCTGGAAGGTGTCAGTGGAATGATCAATACTAATGGTGGGCTTAATGATAAATACGGTGCTGATTTCCTGTTAAATTTCCGTAACGGTTTTGGAAATATTTCTCTGGGGGGCAATTATAGTCTGCGGGCTCATCCCGGGCAAACTGAATCCGAAAACCGTACTATTTTCAATGATACGACCTCAACAATCAATTCTACCGGTAGCACGGACTTTCAACGCAGAAGAATGGGGTTTAATGGTGAAATTCAATTGTTTCTGAGCCAGCGAGATAATCTCAATCTGGGTTTCAGAATTGGCGATTTCCGCATGGAGCGCACATCGGAGTTGGACTTCCGTGAAATCTGGTCTCCAGGCACAATCGATAACCATTATCTAAGCTATAGTGATTCCAAACGCGGCGGAGAAATGCAGATGGCATCTGTCGATTACCAACACATTTATACTTCAAAAGCTGAATTTTCTATGCGTATGATGTATTTTCACCGGGCGGGGGATGAGGAAACCAGCAACCAGCTTATGGCCCCGGATCAAACCATCAAATCCGGGCAATTAACTACCGAAAAAGGACCCTCCGACAGTTTTCGGGGAAAAGTACATTTTATACAACCGTTTGCACGTGGGTCAAAATTTGAAGCTGGCTATCAGGGGCACGAAAGGCACAGCACCGATATTACCGAATTTTCTCAGTATGATTCGCTCACTGCTGATTTCATTTATCTACCAGAATTCAGTCACAATATTGATTATCGTCGGACGATCCATTCCCTATATTCCCTCTTTTCGCAGGATAAAAATCGTCTGGGATACCAGATTGGCTTCCGCAGTGAATTTACCGATCGCACTGTGACCATTTCCGGTGGTGATTCTTCAACACCAATCAAGCGCTGGGATTATTTCCCAACTCTACATGGTTACTGGAAAATGACGGATAAAATTCAAATAATGTCCAGCTACTCACGTCGCATAAACCGTCCCCGCGGATATTATCTTGAACCATTCCTGACCTGGACTGACGCATATAATGTACGTAAGGGAAATTCCAACCTGAAACCGGAATATATCAATTCATATGAATTAGGTATCCAATTACCTTTCAGCAATAATCTAATTTCGGTGGAAGGCTATTTGCGGGAAAGGCAAAATCTGATAGAGCGCACTCGACAAATATATGCTGCTAACGTCACCCTCCATAGTGTAGAAAATGTGGGGCAGAGCCAATCAACCGGCTTGGAGTTGATGCTCAATATTAAAGAAATCAAGTGGTGGGATATAAACCTGATTGGAAATGTCTATAATTATCAGGTTGAAGGCGAATTTGCCGGTAATTCCTACGATCACTCCAGCGATAATTGGAGACTCCGGTTAAATAATATATTCCGGTTTGGCGATGCGACTCGAATCCAGTTAACCGGTCGTTACAATAGTCCCTCTGCATCTTCCCAGGGTACCCGTGCCGGCTATTATGTAACCAACCTGGGAATTCGCCACAATCTACTGGGGCGAAACCTAAGCTTGACTCTTCAGATCAATGATATTTTCAGTTCCGCAATTAGAGAATACACCGCTGAAGGTGATAATTTTTATGCCTACAGCCGCAATACCAGAGACGCCCCTACAGCCATGCTTACAATCAGTTATAATTTTAATAATTTTAAACAACAACGTCGCAATCGGGGAGAAGAAGGAGAAGATTTTGAGGAGGATTTCTAAAAAATAAAAGCTGCTTAAATGCGCCAAAATCCTGGCTATATGGAGCTTTAATAATTTATATGTAAAATTACACAGCCGGTAACCGTAAGTAAAAATTATTGCCAGTCGGTAAATTCGGTATAACCCCAACTTCACCACCGTGAGCTTCAGCAATCCTTTTTACAATTGCCAATCCCAATCCCCGGCCCCGCTTGGCACCCTTTTCCAATTGAACACCCCGATTAAAAACCAGGGGGCGTTTCTGCTCGGGAATTGTTGGACCAAAATCTAGGAATTGGATATTAAAATAACCATCCCCTTTCTCAATTTCCACTTCGATCCGTTTGCCATCAGAGGAATATTTTATTGCGTTACTAATATAATTTTTAAATACTTCAGCAATAATCGGATTAGCTTTAACCATTACCGGCGAGGTATTGTTCAGACTGATAGTCATGTCCTTGGTTTTTAAACTTGATTCAAATTCATTTGCTACTTGCTGAATAATATCTACTATATTGATCTGATCCAGGGCTATTTCGTCTCCCAGGGTTACCTTGGACATAATAGTAGCGTTTTCAATAACACTTAGCAGATTTGTACAACTTTCACTGACTAATTGCAATCCTTCGTTGTCAGGGTCCTCCTCCAGCAGCATTTCTGACATCCCATTGATTACGCCCGCTGGATTCTTCAAATCATGGGTAATTACATCCAACAATAGTTTTTTCATTTTGTTGGCTTCGTTTAATTGTTCCGATAAAAGTCGGTATTTTTCCTCGGATTTGATTATTGCTTCCTGGGTCTGTTTATGGTGGATAGCATTGCCGATTTTATTGGAAACATATTCCAGAATATCAAGATCCCTTTCACTATAGAGCTGGTCGTCACTATAGCTTTGAACTACAATTGCCCCAATGACTTCTTTCCTGACTCTAAGGGGTGCGCCCAACCATAATTCCGAAGGTGTACCAGCTTGATTAATTTTTCCTTGTTCAATCAGATCAAAAATATCGGATTTCTTATAAAAAACTGGCTGTCCGGTTTTAAGGACGTAATCAGTCAGGCTCAATCCCAGTGGTCGCGGTTCGGGGGCAGCATCTTCTTCATCAATAAAATAAGGAAAAGATAACATTTTACTCTCGCTGTCAAAAAACGCAATATAAAAATTGCGCGTATCTATTACTTCATGAAGAGTATTTCTGATTAAAGTATACAAATCATACAGATTACCAGTACCACTGACAGCATGGGCAATCTTGTAGATGACATCCTGCATTCGATTGGCTTGTTGCAGAGCATCTTCAACTTTTTTGCGTTCCTGAATTTCTTCCAGTAAATTACGTGTTTTCCTGATAATCTGTTTGCGCAGAACAGCAAGTCCACCAATGGTAATAAAAAATAAAACAATGACAACGATTCCCACCAATACCGCATTACGTATCATTTGTTGGGTTACAAATTGCCGTCCCTCATAAATCTCGATCCATTTTATATGTATGTGATCATATTGTCCGGTCTGCTTCAGGGTTTGGATTCCCTCATTCATTTTAGCTAATAATTCCGGATTACCCTTCTTTAAAGCAAACGATGCGTTACGGGGGAGTAACAAAGGACCAACCGCCAATAGATTATCAAAACCATATTTCCGTAGATTATACTGTCCCTGCACATTAGGAATCAGCGTACAATCATAATTTCCAGCTGCCAATAATCGTAGAGCATCCACTGAAGAAGATACTGTGGTAATTTCTGCTGATAAATTCTGATCATTAATAAAATCGATACTGACCCCCCCCCTCAACCAGGACAATATTTTTCCCTTGGAGATCATCTAGTTGAAGGATATCAGAATTCTTTTGAGTGAAGATTGAATATGAAACCGTTTCATAGGGAATGCTAAAATCAAATTTTTCAGCACGATCTTTTGAATAGTACATTCCAATCAGTACGTCAATTTCACCGGAATCAAGAGCCTGATAAATTTCATCCCATGGACCAAGCTCTAAATTAATTTTTAAGCCAGTAATTTTCGCAACAGCATTGAAAAATTCAACATTTAGCCCGGCCGGCTGCCCGGAACCGTCAAGAAACTCATAGGGTGGATAATTATAATGTCCCCGGACCTGAACGACACTACTATCGGTAATTTCATTGATGGCCGACAATCGGAAACTCAGAACGAGTATTAGAGTTAGTGTTTTAAAAATTCCTGCTTTCATCTGACTTCATTTATTGCGCTGAAATTATCACGCTAGAACAGTCACTTCCCTGCTAGTAAAGTAATTCAATTTAAGTGAATGCTTGATAACTTTAATTACAAATATTGTGCCTGTTAAAAATGTTTTTTTTGAATTGCGCTAAGCAATATTAATGTACCAGCATAGAATTGCAGTCAATTATTAATACCTTTGGCAAGATAATGACGATATTAAATTTTTCACTGAGAATCCCCAAGGCAATACATTGCTATATTACTAAGAAGATGATATCCGTCAATCTATATAGCCGCTAAACAAATTATCGAAACTCAACAGCGTTTCCTCAACCGACATGGGAATCATTTTAGCAAATACATCCAGCACAACCACGGCATTAAGGCTGGCATCTTTATTGGTTGCGGATCTGAGTCGTCGACAAAGTCTAGCATTAATATGGTCAATTCTCTCATAAATTGCTATCAGACCATCTAACTCAATTTCAGCCCTGTTGCCCTGTTTTTTCCGAAAATATTGTGCCAGTAAATACATGGCTGATGCACGATATACAGTTTCTTCAATTGACGCAAATGGTAGGTGAAATTTTACCATGGGACGCAGCTTATCCATTGCCGGACAGCCACTGGTGACCATAATAATTCCAAGTAAAGAACTGAGAGCGGTTTGTATTGAAACATCCGCCTTCAGGTAGGTTCGTGCTTGAGTTTCAACCTTGCAATTGACTGTATCATAGGAATTGCTATCTTTGAATGCTTTGACTACATCAATCAGGTTTACAGCTATCGGGCAATATTCAGCGCCGCTGTCAGCTATTGGACATTGGTCGCAGCGTGGTTCATAGTCGATTTTGGTCCATTCGGGATAATGTGACCTGGGGGTTGTCATATATTCCATAGAATCACAATTCAGATGTATATCGAAATCTAATTCGTGACCATCCTGAAATAGGAAATTATATTTAATATTTTGGGTAGAGCTGTCAATCATGATTTTCCTGCACGATAGTCTAAGCGCTTTGATATCTGAATGTAAAATTATTATTATTGAGTAAGATAAGCAATTAATTCAAATCTGATCGCAGAAATTGTTGCTTAAAGCATAATCGCATTGACTCATAAATAAAGTAACTATGGTAATATTTACAAACAGTCGTTG
>CAZIJQ010000081.1:0-8141 GCA_964539785.1 uncultured bacterium
CACCGAATTATGGTCCGTATGATTACAGCATCTATCTGAACAAGGATTATGGTTCTGTGCAGGGTTTAACTATCAGCTTAACCAAACTTTATGATCGGATTTCAAAACTTTCCTTGTGGTTGGACTATTCTTATCAGAAAGCCGAGGGGAATAGTGTTCAGTCCGATGCCTTCCTGTTCAGCGTTCTGACGGGGGAGGAAGAGGAAAAACTGATCGTTCCATTAAGTTTTGATCAAAGTCATATTATTAATGGGACCCTCATGATCAGTAAGCCAAATAGTTGGGGAATAACATTCATTGGTAAAATTGCCGGTGGCTGGCCATATACGCCAGTCATTTATAAAGCAAATTATAATGCCTATCCCAATTCCAGCCGGAAACCAATCCAGAAAAATGTGGATTTGCGGATTCATAAGACATTCAGAGTAGGTTCACTTCATTATGTGGTATATGCTAAAGTGTATAATCTACTCGATCAACGAAATGAAAAATACATATATACCGATACTGGTCGAGCCGGGTATACTTATATCAACCGTTCGTCTCAGGAACCACAGATCGAACCCCATTATGGTGAAGCCGGCGTAAAAACATGGGAGGAATATTATCGCCGTCCTAATTATTATACGGCACCACGGTCAGTAAAAATCGGTTTATCGATAGATTTTTAAGGAGCAAAAAATGTTGAACATATCTGGATATAAAAAATTGCAGCGGATATTTATCCTGTCATTAATTATTCTTGTCGGAAATGGGCTATTTGCTCAAGAAATCCTGCATGGTCACTTGGTGTCCTGGTATTTAAAAGGACCACAGGAGGATTGGAATCAGCGTGATTTCAATGATTATTATAACTGGCAGGAGGAAGTCTACCATTCCATGGCTAAGAAAATGAGTGGTGATCCCCAGTTAGTCCGCCGTCAAAAGACAATCATGAATGGCAACAAAATAACTACGGAAATCTGGAATTATGGTTCAATTTCGAGTCCCGGCAACAGGACCACCGATATTATTTGGGAAAAGCTTGGCTACGGGTATGAATTTGGACCACTGATAGTGGCTGAAGTAGAAGTGCCCAAAGGCAGCCACCGTGACGTTTATATGAAACGGGACGAGCAGGGGAATCCGATCACCAATGCTGATGGCGATACACTTTACGGCGCCTGGGTAATAACCGATGGATTAGTTTCACTGGATGGTGAGGTGTCACCTGATGGGAAGGACCGCTGGGGTTTCGACCCATTGGCCTGGAATGACGATTTCACTGTTCCCTATGCCGATCCTGTTAGTGACCGAATGCCTAATTCAAATGATCGTGATCAAGATGGGGACGGTCGCCCTGACGGCTGGCCCGCTGGCTGGTACAACGAAAACCTGAAGACCTATGTCTGGCCCGGGGCTTTACGCCAGGGATCAACCAATGCGGATCTTGAAGTGCTCTGTGTGGTCGACGATCGGAATAACAAGGAATTTGAATACTACCCGTTTAGCGATGATTTATCCCGCAAAGGCTTGGGAATCGAGGTCGAGTGCCGCTATTACCAGTGGGCTAATCCTCTGGCGGAGGATATTATCTTCCTGGTATATAAAGTAACTAACAAAAGTGATCAGGATTTACATAATGTAACCTTTGGTATGTGGGGCGATCCTCATATTGGGGGACCAAGTAATTATATTGATGATCTGTCCTTCTTCGATCGTGGGATTAACATGGTCTATGCCTGGGACGCAGATGGTCTCAGTGATGTAGTCGGCCGCTATCCGGGTTATTTCGGCTATAAATTCCTGGAAAGTCCCGGTGATCCGCATGACGGTATCGACAACGATGAAGATGGATTAGTCGATGAAAGCCGGGAAAACGGGATTGATGATGATGGTGACTGGGATTCTGAAAAAGATGATGTGGGTATCGACGGTTTGCCTAATACCGGTGATGAAGGAGAGGATGATGGTCTGCCCACGGCCGGTGACCCATTTGATATCCGGAAACCCGGCGAACCCAATTTCGAATGGACCGACCTGGATGAATCGGACATGATCGGTCTGACCAGTTTCGCTGCTCCAACCTTTGGTCAGAATAATGTGATATCAAATGACCATTTTATCTACACCAACTTCCTGACTCCAGGTAGATTCGATAGTTTGAATGCTGACACTCCAGGCGACAATATTTTCTTGTATGGATCGGGCACCTTCGAATTAAAATCCAAAGAATCCCGCCGTTTTTCTATTGCCCTGCTGATTGGTCAGAATTTCGCAGACCTGACCCTGAATGCCATTACGGCCCAGGACATTTATGAGAGTAATTACCAGTTTGCCAAGCCGCCGGAAAAACCAATCGTTACTGCGGTACCAGGCGATCGCAAAGTTACCCTGTACTGGGATGATATCGCCGAATCCTCCTGGGACCCGATTGCCGACGCCTATGATTTCGAAGGTTATGCGATCTATCGCAGTACCGACCCGAATTTTCTGGATCAGCAGACCATTACTGATGCCAACGGTTCTAGATTCTTGTTTGAGCCGCTGAAAACAATTTTGGGTGCATCAGCCAAATTTGACCTGGAAAATGAATATATCGGCTTGAGCGATATACCCTATACTGGTCGAGGAATGTTTTATAACCTTGGCAATAATACGGGAATTGTTCATTCATTTATTGATTCTAATAATGTTGTAAATGGACAAATCTATTATTATGCCGTTGTATCCTATGACCATGGTGATATGGCACTGAATGTTGCCCCTACGGAATGCTCCAAAGCGATTACCGTCAATCCTGAAACTAATGAAATATTTCTGGACGTCAATACGGTTCGGGTAATACCCCGTACCAAAGCTGCCGGCTATGTTGAAGGGGGAATTGTGGAGGAGGAAATAGTTGAACATTTCGCCGGTATAGCCACCGGCAATATTTGGATCGAATATCTCGATCCTAGGGCCTACGAAGAAAATAATCTATTCGAAATCACCTTCCAGGAAAATCCTACCGGTTATTCAATTGAAGATCAAAAACCAATCACCCAATTGATAAAAGTGGATTATAATGTACATTACCCATTAAGGCATAAACATATCAATCCGAATAATTATACGGTTACTAGAATTAACGGCGACAGTTTAGTCCCCGGCCAGGATTTTCTCTTTTTTCCGGAAAATGGTCAATTGCTTATTCCCGATACATTGAACAGTGTTGTGGAGAATGGGGATTCACTAATTATGGCCTATACATTTTATCCAATATTTGAAAGTTCTAATTTGAATGAATATATCTTGGAATCGGGCGTAACTGCCTACGAGTCCGAGTCTAATCCGGTTTTTGATGGTATGAAATTGTATGTGATAGACGATCCTTTGGAAATGGATATATCCAAAACTGGCTGGTCCACTTCCAGTTTTTCCAATTATCTGCACAGTGTCGGGCCACATCAGGATAATGACGATTATAAATATCCCGCTGATTATGAAATCATCTTCTATGATGAGGTGGTCGATACCGGTGTGATCGGCGTAACGACAAAATTTGAAATTTATGAAGTCACAAATAACATGATTGCTGTTCAGAAACGTTTTGGTGTCACAGAAATCATGGTTGACGGAGAATGGACAGCAGGTGATCAAGTAACTATCATGGAACCGGATGAAAATGGAATCTACGCTCTTCCAGAGGGTAAGTTTAATCCCCTTTGGGAATTTACCTTTGTTTCTCCCGCTGATACGGTTGGTATCGCTCCTGGTGCAGGTGATCGCTTTTATATTGGGACAAAACGCCCATTCACATCCTCTGATGTATATCAGTTTACTACCAGAGCTTCTGCAATCGATGAAGCCAAGCTGAGCAACGATTTGGACAATATCTACGTCGTTCCTAATCCTTATGTAGTTACTAATCAACTGGAACAGTTGGATCTGCAGAAACCCCGGGACCGAGGACCACGACGGCTGTATTTCAACAATCTGCCAGCGGTTTGCACAATACGTATCTATACTGTTAATGGCGAATTAGTTGATATTCTCGAACATAACTCCTCCATCGACGATGGGAAGGAATTCTGGGACCTGACAACCAGGGACAATTTCCCGATAGCTTTTGGAATGTATTTATATCACGTTGATGCTGGAAAGCTTGGTGAAAAAATAGGCCGATTTGCGGTGATAAAGTAAGGAGGACTGGAATATGATACGAATTAATAAAATATCCGCAATCTGGTTAATACTATTAACGTTTGTCACTGGACAGATTGATAATGATCAGCAAATAATCAAAGCTGGTACGACTGCCGTCCCATTTTTGAAAATTGGTGTAGATGCACGTGCCAGTGGCATGGGCAATGCTTTTACTGCTGTTGGTGGTGACATCTCATCGATGTATTGGAACCCTGGTGGTATGGCTGATGTTCAGGGAATCCAATTTGTTTTTGTTAATAACAACTGGCTTTATGATATAACTATCAACTATCTGGCCTTTGCTATGAATCTTCGTAATAACGGTGTTTTCGGTGGTAGCATAATTAATCTGGGGTCACCGGAACAATTAGTACGCACCGTGGAAGAACCGGAGGGAACTGGCGAATATTTCAACGTCATGGACATGGCCATTACTTTTTCTTATGCCCGGCGGTTGACTGATAAATTTTCAATTGGTGGAAACATTAAATATATCCAACAGACAATCTGGCATTCTAGCGCCCGAGCGTTTGCAGTTGATTTCGGATCATTATTTATTACGCCTTATAAAGATATTAGGATTGGTGCCAGTTTGACTAATTGGGGGAATTCAATGCAAATGGATGGCCGCGACCTCCGATTTAGCAATGATCCTGATCCGAACAACGAAGGTAATGTTGAATTTATCAATGCCTCGTATGAAACTGATAAATATCCGTTGCCACTGATGTTCCGAGTGGGTATTGCTGGCGAACTAATTAAGACCCAACAGATGCGAGTGAGTTTTGCCCTGGATGCAATGCATCCGAATGATAATCTGGAAGCAGTTAATGCAGGAGTTGAATATGCCTTCGCAGAAACATTCTTTCTTCGTGCCGGTTATGCCAATCTATTCCGGAAAGACAGTGAAGAAGGTCTGACATTAGGAGGTGGATTAAAATACCGGATATGGGGCACACCCAACCTGCTGAATATTAATTATTCCTTTACCGATTATAACCGACTGAACGGAGTTTCCAGGATTTCAATCGGTATGCAGTTCTAGTGCGTACCCTATAAGCTTATTCAAAGTCCTGTTTTGAAAAATCAAAACAGGACTTTTTGGTTATTAATATTATTGTAGACTGGAAAATCCTGCTTATAGTGTCAATCGGCTGTTTAATTTCAAGCATTGAATGAGCTATCTAATTCTCAATTTAGTTTATTTGAGGACCGATTCTGATGCACAAAATAAAATGGTTATCACGAGCAAACTTAGAGCTGATTACAGCTTATCTATTTACTGGAATAATTATGTCTTGCCAACCACCTAATTCGGATTATAATTCGTTGATAGCTAATGGTGAATTTTCTCAGGCCCAAGAGGTAATATCTAATCTATTAGATCAATCAACTGATCTGTCGTCGTCAGAAATTTTAACGCTGCAATTTGCATTGGAACGCCTAGACCGGATAAAACTGGATTTTCAAAAGACCGAAGCTGAAGTCCGGGAATACGTTCTAAAATACATTCCTGATGCCAGTGAAGCTGACTTCCAACGCTGGGAAGCTGATCAAGCTTTGGAATGGCGAATGATCGACGGTGAAAAACGTTATTTTAACCGAGCTGGTCGGAATTTATTTCGCATCGATTCTGCTGCCAAAAAGATCTGGCAGGATTTGCACCCCAGTCAGGATGAGGCGGCTGGTTCGGGGCAAGCCCTGGGAATAGATGTTCACAATGCCGAAATTATCGCAGCTATTAAAGAATCCGGCCCGGGATTTGTCAAGCCGGTGCGGCTGCAGATTACCCAGTCAATTTCAGTTGCGACCGATGCAGTTCCTGATGGCGAAATTATTCGCTGCTGGATTCCATTCCCCCGGGAAATTCAGAACCGGCAAACCGATATTCAAATAGTTATGACCGATCCGGCCAATTCAGTGCTCGCACCAGCAGATCAGTTGCAACGAACAATCTATTTCGAAAAACCGGCAATAGCGGGAGAGAAAACCCACTTTGAGGTGAAGTATGAGTACACGACCAGAGGCACCTGGTCTGATATCGATCCCATTCGAATTGCTGCAGTAAGTGACCCGACGTTGGCAAAATATATTCAGGAACGACCACCACATATCGTTTTCACGCCCGAATTGAGGGCTATATCGCAGAGAGTAGTAGGCACTGAGACCAACCCCTACCTGATTGCCAAAAAGCTGTTTAAATGGGTAGATGATAATATTCCCTGGGCTTCCGCCCGCGAGTATTCCACGATTCGTAATATTCCCCAATACGCCATTGAAAACCACCATGGCGACTGTGGTATCCAGACCCTGACTTTCATGACCCTGTGCCGAATGAATGGCATTCCCACCCGCTGGCAGTCGGGCTGGGAGTTCAAACCGCCTGATGACAGCATGCATGACTGGGGAATGATCTATTTTGAACCTTACGGTTGGCTTCCCATGGATGTGACTTACGGGGTGCGTAATGTAGCCAACGAAGACGGTAAGTGGTTTTACGTAAGCGGCATGGACAGCTACCGCACAATCTATAACGATGATTATTCACAGTCATTTTATCCGGCCAAAATCCACCACCGATCGGAAACGATTGATTCCCAACGTGGGGAAGTGGAATGGCGGGGTGGCAACCTGTATTTTAATCAGTGGGACTGGTCCCATGACTGGAAAATTATTAACTGATATTTGAAAAGGAATAGGAAAACAGTACAATGTACGGACCAAAAGCAGTAATTCACCTCGACAATCTGGTTTACAATTATAATCTGATAAAAGAACAGGTTGGCGGACTCCGCCTGATGACGGTAGTAAAAGCTAATGGCTACGGTCACGGCGCGGTGGAATGCGCCAAAGCATTGAAAGCGGCCGGTAGTGATTATTTCGCGGTGTACACAGTCTCTGAAGCCATTGAACTCCGGCAGGCCGGAATTTCTGATGATATTTTGATTTTCAGTCGAACGGATAAAGATGAGATTGGCAAAGCGGCTGATAATAATCTCACCTTGATCATTTCCTGGGAAGATGATTTGGACTGGTTTGTAGAATATTATCATAAGAATGGTGCCTGTCCCAAATTACACCTCAAGATTGATACGGGGATGACCCGGTTGGGTGTGCCGTGGCAGGAAGTCCCGGTTTTACTGGAAAAAATCAAAGCCACTGATGGCATCGAACTGGAAGGAATGTATTCTCATTTTGCCACCGCTGATGAAGGCGATCCCAGCTATGCCGAATTCCAGTTAGCTAATTTCAACCGTTGTGTAGCGGCAGCGGAAGAAATCGGTCTACCGGTCAAATACATCCATTTTTCCAATAGCGGCGCAGTATTGAGCCACCCCGCTGCCTGGTTCGATCTTATCCGGGTCGGTCTGTTGCTGTACGGAGCTTTTCCATCTGATGAAGTACCCATGGACTTACCGATTAAACCGGTCATGGACTTCCGGGCATCGATCACTACCATTAGGGAAGTAAAAGCAGGTACCCAGATCAGTTATGGCGGTGTCTATGCTCCTGATACCGATACCACCATTGGCGTGATCCAATGTGGGTTTGCTGACGGCTTTCCCAGGCCCTGGTACGAGATGGGACATGTCATGTGGAATGGTCGCAAATTCAAGATCGCCGGGCGGGTTTGCATGGACCAGTTTATGGTCAATTTTGAGGGGGAACATCCTGAGATTGGTGAAGATGTACTCATCTTTGGTGACGATGGCGAAAATGTAATCCGTACCGAAGAAATTTCCCGGGCAATAGGATTAACGCCGTACACGTTGCTGACGGCAATTCATGGGCGGACAAAGCGTGTTTTTGTTAGTGAATAAATAGAATTATAGAACTACCAACACGTTTAAATCAATAACGCTAAATTATTTCTCCTGCCATCATGTCTGTATGTATTCCCTGATCGATAACAACTTTACCATTCACGATCACATAATCGATTCCGGTGGGGTATTGGTGGGGATCTGCGAAGG
>CAZIJQ010000082.1:0-7995 GCA_964539785.1 uncultured bacterium
TTTCATAGCAATGCGGGTGTAGTTCAATGGTAGAACGAAAGCTTCCCAAGCTTTAGACGAGGGTCCGATTCCCTTCACCCGCTCAGGTATAATCACCGTCGCTAGAGGTATTTGTTGACGGTGATTTCTTTTTACAACAACTTAGACAAATCCTAACTTTGAGGGTAACAATACGGACTGGCCTTCCTATTGAAAAAAAGACCAGTCCGATTTGAACACTAATTTCCAAATAGCTTTTTAAAGAGCGGCAAGCATTCTCGGTAGCCGTCCTCATATGATCCATTACCCGGATGATAGACACTTTCCAATGAAACAACGCCCTGATAGTTATCTCGTTTCAAGGCACTGGCAATGTCTTCCAGGTAGGGGGCCATGTCTCCTTTGCCCAGTGGGCAAAATTGGACAGTGGCACGTGATATGTTGGATTTGCAGTCCTTAATATGAATATGGCCCAGAATATCCTTGACCTCTTCATAGGCATCAGGGTAGGGTATTTCTGTACAGTACAGGGTATTGGGTATATCCCAGATTAGCTTGAGATTTTTAGTACCCAAGTCATCGATTAGTTTCCGTCCCAGCCAACCCGATGTTATCATGGCATTATTACCTGTTTCAACAGCCAGGGTTATGCCTTCATCTTCGGCTAGTTGCACAGGTGCTTCCATAAGCTTTAATAATTTATCCCATGATCCGGTACTTGCCACCCATTTTTCTGCCCCGTTATGGCCAAAGATGATCATTTCTTTTCGGAAGCTCATTACCCGGACCATGTCAGTTCCCAATTCTCTGGCAATTTTGATGCAGCGCTTCAGACCATCAAAATGTTTTTGATATGCCTCATCCTCAGGTTCAGTCGTCATTACTAACATACCAACGAAATTATGACGTGTAATGCAGGGAACCTTCACATTGTATTTCGTTATCAGGCTCTTGATTTTTTGAATTTCCTCGGGGGTTTGATCCCCGATTTCCTTATCCCAGACAAATTGTAATTCCGCGTGCTCCAATCCGGTTTCGTTCATCACTTGCAGAGCATGTTCCAAATCTCTGCTGATTCCATCCGTAATTACACCAAGCTTCATCTTTCATTTACCTCCAATTACTGTTTTTTAACTTCAGTTCCGGCAATCTGCTCCAATAGCTTTACAATTGACCAATTATCTTCCTCGGGGAATAGGGAAATTCCAGATCTGAATAGCTCATAGGCAGCACTGGCGGTGAACATTGCCACTCCGTTTTCTTTAGCCATATTCATTGAAATCCCCAAATCTTTATACATGGTCCCGATATGACTGCCGGTGCCTTTAAATTTGCGCTCCATGATTAATTTTCCCGCATTTTTAAACAATGGGCTACTTACACCACTGGCCCCAAATACCTCATAAAGTGTTTCAGCCTTTACACCAGCTTTAACACCTAAAACCAGTGATTCGAAAATGGCTGTAAAACTGGCGCCGATCAGCGCCTGTAAGGCCGCTTTTACGGTTTGCCCGATACCAATCTCTTCACCCACGTGGAAGATATTTTGCCCCACTGCTTCCAGAACATTTTTACAATTCTCAAAGACTTCCTTTTTAGCAGCCGTCATCAGTGTGAGCGTTCCGTTATCAGCCCCTGATTTGCCACCGCTCACCGGTGAATCAATCAGATTAATACTCATATCAAGAATGGGTTGTTCAAGTTCTTTGACCTCAGAGGGGTTAATGGTTGCTGATACAATTATCGTAGAGCCAGGTTTTAACCCTTTCAATAATCCGGTTTCACCCAGTACGACTTCTTTAACCTGCTGGCCATTTAGTACCATAATAAAAACAACATCGGAATTTTCGGCGACTTCCTGGCAGGTTAACGCTGGATTACCACCCAGCCGCGCCAGTTCATTTGAACGTTCTTCCCGCAGATCAAACCCGCTGAGCCTGAAGCCGTTTTTGATCAGATTGGCGGCCATTCCGATACCCATGTCCCCCAAACCGATAATACCAATATTTTTCATTGCTATCCTTTCATGGTTATTATTTAATGATTTCACAATGGAAACGTATCTACTGAAAAAGTGATGGCACCCATAATGTCAGCTGCGGGAAAACGCTTATCAATATCAGAGTCAGAATATTGGCCGCCAAAAAGGGCGCAGTACCTTTGAATATCGTTCCGATACCCAGGCCGGAAATAGCAGCTCCCACATTAATACATGTACCAACCGGTGGTGTTACGGCTCCCACCGCCAAACCGGTAATTAAAATTGCTCCAAATTGAATCGATGAAATTCCGACTGCTGTACAGGCCGGTAAGAATACTGGGGTCAACAGTAGAATTGCCGGACTCACGTCAATGAATGTACCGGCAATCAGGATTATGACAACAATAAACAGCAGCATGACGACGGGTGGCAGGCTTAAGCTGACCATATAACCAGCCACCGCCTGCGGTACACGCTCGAGGGCCAGGACCCAGATATACAATTTTGACAGTGCTATCACAATCATGATTTTTGCACTGGTCAGGATGGCCGAATTAAGACAGTCCGGGAGCGTTTTTGTCAAATATTTCCTGTGATTGGATATTCCCAGGAACAGCAGTCCAACGATAAAAGCATACAATACTCCAATTGCGGCCGATTCGGTAGCCGTCGCAATCCCAAAAACCACCGAACCAACCACAAAGACCGGCATTATTAGAGCCAGGCTGGATTGTTTGACCTGGTTATAAACATTTTTAGGGGACAGGCTGACATCTTCCTTCGGGTAATTGTTTTTTATTGATATCAGCAGGGTGATCGCCAATTGAAATACTCCGATCATAACACCGGGAATTAATCCACCTAAGAATAGTTTTCCAACCGATTCTTCAGCAATGATGGCATATAGCACCATGGGAATACTGGGGGGAATTATCATTCCCATGGTAGAAGAAGCTACCGTGATTCCAGCAGCAAATCGTTTAGGGTAGCCGCGTTTTTCCATTTCTGGAATAAGGATTGCCCCAATTGATGCCGTATCGGATGCGGAGGATCCGGAAATCCCGCCGAAGATCATGCTGGCCAATACATTAACCAGCCCCAGACCACCGCGGAATCGGCCAACAAACAACATACTGAAATCAATCAGGCGGGAAGTAATTTTTGTCTTATTCATCATCAGCCCCATTAAGATGAAGAGGGGCAAAGCGATTAAGGCATACATATTCATACCGGAAAAAAATCTTTGTGGTAATATCACGAGTAATTCGGGATGGTAGAGCAGGAAATAACTTAACGCTGACAAACCCAGAGCATAGGCTACCGGTATACCAATAACTAGAAGTACCGCTAAACTGGCTAATAGTACTATCATTGGTGGACCGCTTTCTTGGCAGGATATAAATGTAATATTACATTCAGCAGGCAAAAAATAATCACCAGACTGCAGCTTACTGGCACGACTATCTGAAGATAAATTCTGGGTATACCGAGCACAGCTGTGAAATAAGCACCGGTCTTGCTGATCCAGGGGATACTGTATTTAATCATTGCCCCATTCAATAAAGCCACCAGCAAATATTTAATAATTGCTGCTACCTTCTTCATAAACGGGGACAGCTTTTCAATAAAATAGGTGATGGCAATATGTTCATCTTTCCCGACAATAACGGCAGCGCCAATTGCCGATGTGTAAATGAAAAGGATGACCACCAGCTCATTACCGCCGACAATGGTTGTGTTTAATCCGTAGCGCAGAATTACCAGTGTTATAACCAGGAGGACGATACAGAAAAAGAACAGGATCAGCAGCTTTTCCAGCAGCCGTGTTAAAACCAATTTGGTCTTTATCAATCGCTTCATATTTGCCCCTGGATACTCATTACGGCTATTATTTTCTGGACCCATTAATTGCTGATTGCTGCGCGAGCATTGGCGATATCATCCCAGGAAAAATAGCCTTTATCAATAAAGTATTGATAAACCGGTATTGTGGCCGTCCTAAAAATTTCCAGATTTTCTGCTGTTACATAATTAGTTTTGAGTTTTTCAGCCAGCTGATTGATATAAGTATCCTCGTTCTCACGATTCATCCGGTCACTGTATTTCATTGTTTCTACAGCCACTTCATCAAATATCAGTTTAAGGTCTTCAGGCAAATTGTTGTACCAGTCGAGGTTGACCATAAATGGATCAGGACCGGTGGCATAATATGAAATGGTCAGGTATTTCTGGACCTCATATATTTTAAAATCCCAGATATTTGACACGGCGTTATCCTGGCCGTCAACCACGCCGGTTTTCAGCGCCATATAAACTTCACTGTATGGAAGCTGCTGCGGATTTGCACCAAGAATCTGTGAATTCACCACATAAACCTCCTGGCCGGGAACCCGCATTTTTAGCCCCCGCAAATCGTCGGGAGTACGAATCGGCCGAATATTATTAGTATGGGCCCGGAATCCCTGGGAAATACCGCAGGCCGGGATGTGAAAACCGTTGATCCGGGCCCCCCTGTTTATTTCCTGTGTGAATTCGCTGTTAATCAGTATTAGCGCCTGGTCCCAGTCTTCGACCAGGAAGGGCAGCATAAATATATAATATTTCTTATTGGCATGGATAAATCCGCCGCTGCGCGTCCCCTGCAAAGCACCAGTTACAACCATATCGAGAATTTCAAATTCTGTACCCAGGACCGCCGAAAAGTAATTTTCAACCTGTATCCGGCCGTTGGTTCGCTTTTCAACCTCTTCCTTAAAGAAGATCATTGATTGACTGCGTGGATGTTGTTCAGGTTGGGAATTGCAGTAGTTGAACGTAAATGAATCTTGAGCTATAAGGAGATTAAATCCTAAAATGATAATTATTAGCAGATTCATGTACATTGGAATAATTTGATTTTTATTTGATGTTTGTCTAAAAAGAGTGAGGGGGAGTATCATTACCAAAAAGATACCCCCTCACAATTATTAACACTTTACATTCCAATATTATAGGTTATAAAGATTATATTTCATCAATTTCAAATCATCACCTGCAATATCTGACCAATGATACAATTGGAAAGTCTTATCATCTGACATTGCTACGAATAAACCAGTTGGAAATTTATTACCAAGTGCTACGCTGGTAACTTCTGAACCATCACTTCGTAGTGTAGAAACATCAACAACTTTTAATAGTTTATGTAAATGTGGACGAGCAGGTACGTAATCTTCAGGGTCTTCATCTAGCTCTTCAGGAGTACCTTCCCTTGAATAAATTCTAAATCTACTTCCATTTTGATCAGAAACTAAAATATAACCGGTTCCGTCATCATTACAGTAAATGGAAATTCCTTCATTGTCTTTAATATAATCTAGCGTATGAATTGTTGCCAATTCTTTATCTGCTTCTGGTGCATCGGGATCTGCATGATACTTCCTTACACCAATTTGTTCATCTGAATAATATACATACCCTAACTCATCATCTACTGCAATCGATTCAATTTCTTTAAAACCGCTGTAATTACCAAATGATCTGACTTTTGTACCTTTTACATTACCGTTGCCATCATCTTCAAGCAAATACTGCCATAAGTACCCAGTTGAGGGTCCTTTTTTCCTGCCTACAATAGCATATATATTTCCGTCAGATGGTCGTTTATATAGTGAAATTCCCATTGGAGCATTTAATTCTTCATCTTCAAAAACAACAATTCCTCCATTATCAATTTCTTTCATATCTGGTAAACTGTAAACTCTGATTTTATGTGCCAATCTTTCAGTTGATACAGCAATATCTGTGGCCATACCATTCAGTATTATCCCGTATTCAACATCAACGTTATTTGGTTGTTTTAAATTTTTTACAGTTTTTTCCTCAATAATATTCCCGTCCAGATCATAGACATATAGTGCTCCGTCATCATCTTTATCTGTACCAATAATTAAACTTTTAGATGGATCTTCGGGATTGATCCATATTGCCGGATCATCGGTATCATGTTTTACTTTTTCAGTAATTACTACCGGTTTAATAACGTATGTATTGACTTGTTTTTCACAGCTGACTATAATTATTAACAATGCTAATATGGCAACAATTTTATTCATGTTAATATTTCCTTTCTTATTTTTTTTAAAAAAAAGGTGGCTAAATATTTTAGCCACCTTTTTTGTCATCAATAACCTAACTTACTCTTACAAATTAGAAGGCTACTTTTACGCCAGCTCTAACACCAAAGGAGTACAACTCTCTTTGAATTGGGAATTCTGAATTACCTTCATAATATAATAAAGGCGAATTTGTTAGATTTGTAGCATCAACATATATTTTTACGTTATTTTTCATTGTGTATGAGGCGGACACATCTACTTGTAAATTATCTGCATAATAAACATCTTCGTCCTCATCATCACCAATTTCATCTATATATTCACCATGGAAATTTGCAGAAATTTTAGCAGCAAAACCCGATTTTTCATAAGACAAGCCGATATTTCCAATATTAGCTGCTTGTCCTGGAAGAGTTGTGGCATCCCTATTTTCATATTGAGCTTCCGAAGTAGTATTAGTATAATTTAAATATAAGCCTAAACCATCAAATGGTGCAGGAAGGAATGTTAATGCTTGATACCATTGAAGTTCAAATCCACTCAATGTTGCATCTTCACCATTCAATGGATAAATCAATTCATCTACTTCTTCATCACCAAACATCATATCATCTGGTTCTTCTACACGATTATAAATATAATCGGACATGGTCTTAGTAAAGAAACCACCTGATATAATACCTAATGTACCAATATAATATTCAACCATAATATCTAAATTAGTTGAAACTGTTGGATCAAGCCCCGGATTACCTCGTTCCAATTCTCCATCATCAAATTTTTGAAAAGGAACAAGAGTGACATAATCAGGACGGGCAATTGATTGAGTAAATGCAGCTCTTGTAACTAGTTTGTCGTTAACGTCATAACGAAGATGAACCATTGGTAAAACATTAGTATAGTCATTTTCGCCTACGACTTCCTGCATTTCTGCCTCGCCATCCTCAACTAGTGCTAAATCACCTTCCCATCCTTGATAGGTTGTACTCGTATTTTCAACTCTGGCACCAGCTAACAATGTAAATTTATCAAATTTGAGATTGGTCATAGCATAAAATGCCATTATATCTTCATCTGCTTCCCACGTTTCATAGTAATTCGCTTCATATCCTGGTTCAGACTCGAATTGATCAATATTATCTTCCCAGAAATCAGCAAATTTATCGGCGTCAATTCCTACTTCATGTTCGTAATGACCGTCCATAAATTCAGAACCGTCAATTTCAGTTTCAAAATCAGTGCCCATAAGGTCATCATCGCCATCCCAACCATAAACTTTCTCTGCTGTCTTATCAGATACTTTGTTCTTTATGCGCATTTTACCGCCAAACTTGAGTTTACCATTTAGATCTCCAAAAGAATATGGAAGCTGAATATTTAAAGCACCGGTATAATCTCTGTCTTCGGCGGTTTCCCCGTCTTTATATTCCATTTCATCAAATTCAAACTCGCTCATGTCATTGTAGTTTGCACCATTTGTAACATTAATTGTTGGGAAGTCTGGATCACTAATATTATAATCAATATCGAATCCTTCTTGTTCGAAAACTACATCACGACTCGGATCGCGTGTTTCTTTTGCAAGTGATGTCGAGAGATTATAGTCTACATCTATTTGTCCAAATTTATGTTTTCCACCAACAGCAATACTTTGGATGGTTGCTTCCGATTTTCTGTCTTTTAGTTCACGAATAACAGGGGCAGCTACTACACTATTTGCATCAGTATATCCAGTGCCAGGTTCTTCTTCATCAACTGACTTTCCAAGATCGAAATTCATCAAGTGTCTAAATTCATAGTCACTAAAAGAATTATTTAAAAAACGTAAGTAAATCGATGAATTATTATTCAACTTATAGTCAAGGTTAAGGTTTAACCCAATCCTAGTACGATTAAGCTCATAGCCTCTCCATTCAAATTCATCAAGAACTTTGGCTT
>CAZIJQ010000083.1:0-7820 GCA_964539785.1 uncultured bacterium
CCCGGGAGACGGCGGAAATTCTGAGTTTGCCAATTGGTACGATCTTGTCCCGTTTGAGCAGAGCACAGAAGAAACTAAAAATTATTTTAGAACCGGTTTTTGAAAGAAAAACATGAAGAAAAAATGGCTGGATTTGCTGAGGCATTCATTTGATGATCGCCTCAGCCCTAAGAACCAGAAAACACTGGAGCGGGTTTTGGCTGAATCTGCTGAGTTGAGGTTTGAAAAGCGCCAGTTAACTGATCTGCGAAATTTGATTGCCTCGTCATCGATTGAATCATTCAAGCCATTCTTTACCGAGCGCGTTATGGATGCCATTGCCGGTCACACGCAGGCCCGGGCTACAGTTAACGGCTGGCGATCAGCCCTGGATGAAGTATTTCGGCCAGTGGTGATAGCGGCGGCCTTAACAATTGTCGGTCTGCTAATATTAGGTCTGTCGACCTCCGGAAATCTTTCCTTAGAAAGCTTGCTGGGGATACCGGAATATTCGCTTGAAAATATTGTGTACGCCATGGAATAAGTTTGGAGAACAAGATGTTTAAAACTAAAACAAAAGCCGTTTTAATTCTGATAAGTACGCTGGTGCTGGGTATAATTATCGGTGTTCTTGGAAGCCGTTATATAGTGGAAAAACGCATCGGACGCATGGCTGGAATGCGCTACCAGGAAGGCTTTATTGAAGTATTTATCACGTTGATCGACCCGGCGGAGGATCAGGAGCAGGCTGTCCGGGCGGTTCTGAAAAAGCACCATGACCGCTTTCTTAAAATTATGGAAAGCCGAATGGGAGAAATCAGAACTTCCATGGATTCGGTGTATTCCGAATTAACAGGAGTGTTGACTGAAGATCAACTTCAGGGATTAGCGAAACACTTGGAGCGTCCGGGGCTTCCGCGCGGACCTTGGGACCGGGGTAAACGAGGTGCAGGACCTTGGCATAAAGGACCGCCACCCCTTGATGATAACGATTTATAACGTGGATAAGATACTGTCAACTTCAAAAAATTACATCACAACCGATGACCTGGCTTTTTCTGCCTATTTGAAATTGAACGGTTATCAAATTATCAAATCAAATCACAATCAATCCAAAAGTACCTTTACGTTTGATCTTCAATCAGAAGCTGAAGCAACGTTAAAGGTAAAATTCATTAACAGTGAGTATCTAAAATATTACAATGAAATCAGAAATATCAAAAAACTCATTTAAAGGAGAGTTGAATGATGAATATTAAAATTCAAAAAATTGGAATCCTGGTCATTATGGCGATCAGTCTGCTTTCCGCTCAGCGTCATGGCTCTAGCGGATATGGAATGGAGCAACACTTTGGTGGTGGTCAACCGCCGTTAATGCGTGATTTAACCATAGAACAGAGAGCTGAAGTACACGAACTGGTCAATAATATGCGTTCCGAAGGAGCAAGTCGTACGGAAATTCATGCCGCTTTAGAGCAATTGTTCGACCAATGGGGTATTGAACTTCCCGGGAGAACTGGTAGTGGTCAGGGTCATTTTGGACCGCCGCCGTTCTTAAACAATCTCACTGAGGAACAACAGGCCGAATTTCAGGCATTGGTAAGCGGTATGATTGAAAACGGAGCTACCCCGGAAGAAATCCATGCCGCGGTTAGAGCTTTGTTGGAAGAGTGGGGTATCGAATTACCCGAACATGGTCGTGGATTGCAGAAAGGGTCAGAACGTTCCAGGCAAGGAATTAAAGCACAGAACCATCCCAATCCCTTCAATCCTGATACTCAGATTACTTACACATTACAGTCCGCTGATGAAGTCACAGTGCGGATTTATAATCTGACCGGACAGCTAGTGCGTTCTTTCGATACCGGTTATCAGACCAGCGGTGATCACAGCATCCACTGGAATGGCCAATTATCAGATGGTAATCCGGCGCCATCAGGGATTTATTTTTATAATATTCAAGCGGGATCGGATCTGCTGACACAACAAATGTTGCTCCTGAAATAAAGACTATCCATATAGATGGCAGGTAATTATTTACCTGCCATCTTGCCATATAAGGTAAATCAATGAAAATTTTAATGAAACAAATTACAATGGCAGTTTTAATAATTTACTTGATATCAGTTACTGGCTGTAATCAAGAGCAGATACACAGTATTTGGAATGATGAAACAATTATGATCGATGGCGATGATCAGGAATGGCATTCCCGGCAATTTGTCCCCAAAGGTGAAAAAGTAGCCCTGGGAATAATGAATGATGAGGCCAATCTTTACCTGTCCTTCCGCACAGCCGACCAGCAGACCATCATCCGGGCGCTGAGTCTGGGTTTTACGATCTGGATTGATCCAAAAGGAGGGAAAAAACAGGTCTTTGGAATTAGATACCCGATTGGTGCCGGATTTGGTGAAATGCGCGGTCTACTGCGTGGCCAGTGGGCTGCATATGATGAGCGGGAGGAGCAGATCCGGTTACTCATGGTGTCACAAACAATGGTTGATGTTTATGGACGGGACAATACATTGATCAATCATATCCCCCAGTCTAATGCTGATGGCATCAAACTGAAATCGATGTACACTCAGGGACAGTTCATTTTTGAAGTACAAATTCCATTCACGATTATTACCGAACAAACCGGAGGTCCAAAACTCAGCTTAGGTGCCAAAGTTGGTGTTGGCTTTGTGGCCGGCGCAATTGATCGGGATGCCCTGCGGGAGCAAATGGGCGGTCGTGCCGGAGGGGGGGGCGAACGACCAGGCGGGAGCATGGGTGGTCGTGGAGGTAGGGGCGGTGGTAGGGGCGGTGGCCCTCCCGGAGGCGGCATGGGCCGACCCGGTGGTGGCAACCGGCAGATGCCTGAAGCGATGGAAGCTTGGTTTATGGTTAAACTGGCAGAAGGATAACAGTCCTGCTCGATTTTTCGTTTAGATGACCTGACTGTATCAAATGCTGGCTTTCATTGCCAGCGCTTGGATTATTTTTATCCATCCGACTGATAAAATATTCCATAACTAGTGGAATAGATCAATTCTTAAGGTTGTCTAATCAGTAAAGCAACTAATCTTGTATTAGAATCGAGTAACATAATGATGACATTCAAAAGGACTATTATTTTCGTGTTTCTTGTATTAGGCATATCTTTGATCGGGCAACAGAGTGGATTAAATGATATTCAAGGATATGTTAAAGATTATAATAGCGGTGAATTCTTACCCTATACTAATCTTGGTTTAATAGGAACTGATCAAGGTACTTCTTCTAACGCTAATGGTTATTTTGTTATTGTGAATGTGCCGGTAGGCGCATGTTCCCTGCGTGTATCTTATATCGGATATGAAACAGAGATAATCCAAATAAATAATGATCCATCGAAAAGCGATCCGGTTATTATTGAATTAAAACGAAAAGCGATTGATCTTGAGCAAGTAGAAGTTGTAGCAGAAGCCTATGAAATATTTAAGAGTTCGGAGAACGTTAGTCAATTAACGCTATCGCCGCGGGAGTTACAAACCCTTCCTACGTTGGGAGAGGTGGACATTTTTCGTTCTCTCCAATTACTGCCTGGAATCAGTGGAGTAAGTGATGGGAAAGCCGGTTTATATGTTCGTGGCGGTACGCCTGATCAAAATATGGTAATGCTGGATGGTATGACAGTTTATCATGTGGATCATTTTTTCGGCATGTTCAGCGCCTTCAACGCTGATGCTATTAAGGATATTCAGGTTTACAAAGGTGGCTATCCTGCAAAATATGGTGGACGTTTATCTAGCGTTGTCGACTTAACAGGAAAAAGGGGGGGAGAGTATAAACAGATGAGTTTTGGTGCCAATCTCCTCTCAGCGAATTTCTCCTATGAAACCCCGTTTTTGGATGGACTTGGTAATTGGGTCGTCACTGCTCGCAGGTCCTATACCGATCTATTGCAAAGTCCATTGTATAACAGTATGTATGAATATGTTACCGGAGAAGAGGCTACAACCGGTTCTACACCACAGGGATCCGGTGGTGGATTTCGCGGCGGGGCACTTCAGCAATCAGTAGTACCTAGTTTTTACTTTTATGATTTTAACAGCAAATTTTCCTTGAATCCGACCAATAAGGATTTTCTCAGTCTCAGTCTGTATTCCGGCCGTGATTACCTTGACAAATCACGGGAATTGAATGCACCGGGGGGAGGGATGTTTTCAACATCTGAGGGTAATGAATTTGAGACCCGCGTAGATGAAAACCTGACCGACTGGGGAAACATCGGCGCCAGTTTTAAATGGGGTCATCAATGGGGCCGGGGATTCACTGATTTTCTAATATCCAATTCAAGTTATACCAGCAACTACAAACGAGATTTGAGTTTCGGCGGGATGAATATTGTAGGAGTGGATGACAGTACCGGTGCGGCGCGGGGTTTGGGAACCTTTGCCCAAGATGAATTCAACACAGTGAATGATTTAACGGTAAAGTTTGATAATCAGTGGCAGGTGAATGAAAACCACAAGCTGGAATTCGGGTCGTTCATTTCACAGATTGGAACGGATTATGATGCCACAGTTCAGGATACAATCAATATTTTGGATGTGGATTCCCGGGCTACGTCGACAGCATTATATTTACAGGATCGGTGGAGACTGAACTCCCGACTGGATATCGCTGCCGGGCTACGAAGTACATACTTCAATGAAACGAATACCTTATACCATGCACCAAGGTTTTCTTTCGGCTGGCGAATTTCAGACCGGCTTAAACTAAAAGGGGCCTGGGGATACTACTATCAATTCATTAATGATATCAATAACGAAAATGTGTTGCAGGGAAGTAACGATTTCTGGTTGACTGCCGATGAACATATGAAACCTGGATTTTCTGAACATTCAATATTGGGTGTCTCTTATGAATCAAGGCAGTATTTGATTGAATTGGAAGGTTATTATAAAACGATGGATAATTTAATTGAATTCTCACGTCGGTTCCAGGATCAATCGGATTACTTGAACTACTTCTTTTTCGGAAGTGGTATTTCCAAAGGACTTGAATTATTAGCGCAGAAAAAATTTGGTTCCCTCACCGGATGGATCAGTTATACCCTGGCACAAGTAGAACATACGTTTCCTAATTTAAACGCAGGTGACCCCTTTCCGGCTGACCATGATCGTCGTCATGAATTGAAAATTGTTGGTTCCTACAAAATGGGATTGTGGAATTTGTCTTCAACATACATGTTCAGTACCGGCAACGCTTATACGGCTCCGGAGAGCCAGTATTTTCTGGAAATGCTGGATGGCGAAGACCTCAGCTATATCCACGTAGGGGATAAAAATTCTTATCGTCTACCAGAATACCACCGTGTGGATTTGAGTCTCTCACGTAAATTTGAATATAATAATTTCAATTGGGATATAGGGTTGTCCGTTTACAACCTATTAGATCATAATAACGTATCTTATCGTGATTATGATTTGGACGTGTCGCCGATTATTGTATCGGATGTACTTATGTTAGGTTTTACTCCCACGATTTTCATTAAAGCATGCCTGAAATAGAGACAGTACCATGAAAAAAAATCAATCCCTTTCCATCATATTTTTGATTTCGACGTTGATCATTTCTTCTTGCACGGAAGTGAACCCTATCATTTCCGATGAAGACTTGGTAGTGGTATGGGCATACCTGTATGCCGGAGAACCTGTAGACAACATTAAACTGACATCAACTATTTCCTTGGATACCGATACTGGGTTTGCCCCGCCTATAAATACAGCAAACGTTGCCTTAGTTAAGCAAGGTATTCGTTACGAATGTGAATTGTCTCAAGGGGATAGTGGATATTATCAATATGCGGGAGATGATTTGACAATTTCGCAAGGTGATCTTTTTAATATTGAGATTGAATTCGAAGAACAATTCATTACAGCAAAAACAGTTGTTCCCGATCCACCGATGGAAGTTTCTATCTCCAATTCGGTCATGGAAGTACCTGATTTTAGTGACTGGGCAGCAATTAGGGAATGGCGTGAGTCCGGTGGAAGTCTCGGAGATATTGAGGTAACCTGGCAGAACCAGGACAACGAATGGTTTTATGTAACTTTGGAAAATCTTGAGGAGAACCCCGAAGAGATTAATTCATTCTTACCTGAAAGATTACGGGATTGGGTTTTCCCTCCTATTAATGATGTTAAATATCGTATAAGGTTACCGTTATTTACACATTTTGGAATGCACAAGATTACTGTTTATAAAGTGAATCAGGAGTATGTTGATTTGTACGAATCCAGAGATCAGGATTCCCGCGATTTGAATGAACCGTTGACCAATATGGAAAACGGGTTAGGTGTTTTCTCATCATTTAATTCAACTTCAGTTTCTTTAAATGTAGTTCAATCGAATTAATAAAAACATTTCGGCTGATGTTTTTCATCTATCTTTCAAAAGATAGGAATTTACTTTCTTGATTTTATAGATACCCCCGCCTTAACAGACGGGGAACTCCCGCTGGATTAAACTTAGACTTATCACTCTTAGTGCTCAATAAATAAATTCAAGATGCAATGTATTTCAATAAATAATTAAGGCTCTACTAATGTCAATAAACTGATGGTTTTTCAAAAAACTGAAATAAAATGATTTGAGCATTTAAATCAAAACTGATTTGACCTTTATTTATAAATTAACCCAGCAAAGGAATAAGGCATGCCCGAATTACCCGAAGTAGAAACAGTTGTTCGGTCGATTCGACCGCTAATTTTTGGAAAAACTATCAAGGCGGTAGAAACTGCTGCCGATTACTCAAAAGTGCTGGCTACTCACGCACCATCGGAATTTAACCGGCTTATAGCTGGCCAGAGTATCGTTGCCACCCGCCGACGTGGTAAATATATTGTGCTGGAGCTGAATAGCGGGTACTTATTAATCCATCTGCGAATGACCGGCCGACTGCTGGCGCGCCTGGGTCCGGAAGATAAATCCCGTCACATTACGGCAACCATTGTTTTTAGTGATAGATCAAAATTGTATTTCAAAGATTATCGAAAATTTGGCCGTTTTTACTATTCTGATAGTCTGGGCTTCCTCGAAAACAAACTTGGGGTTGAACCATTGGGAGACCGCTTTACAGCCGCATGGCTAATTAGCCATTTGAATGAATCTAAGCGAAAGATTAAACCTCTGCTGCTGGATCAATCTTTCATTGCCGGCCTCGGAAATATTTACGTTGACGAGGCTTTGTGGACGGCAAAAATACATCCTGAAATCAGCGGCAACCGGATCAGCATAGCCAAAAACCGTAAGCTCCATTCTGCAATCCGGGAAATACTACGAGTCAGCATTGAGCATAATGGCACCACAATTATTAATTTTGCCTTTGGCGATAATTCAACGGGAGAATTTGTAAATCAATTACAAGTTTTTGACCGCAAAGACTATCCCTGCCCCCGCTGTCAGACTCCTATTATAAAAACTCGAGTAGCCCAGAGAGGAACATATCTTTGCCCTATATGCCAGAAATTATAATCTGATTCAAGTAGGTCTACTGGGGGTTTGTGATAATAGTCACAAAGAATTAATATATAAACAAAAGCTCAATTAATCTGACAACCAATCATTATTTAAGCCTGTCTTACGGTTATGATACTTATTTCACAAACAAATTTTCAGGAAAAAAATGAAGCATATAATAATCACAGTTTTGATAGGTCTAACCTTCGTGGCGGCCGAAAACACCAGTAATCGAATATTGGAAACCAAGGATCTTCCGAAAGTAGCAACTGTAAATCTTGATGGGCACCAGTCTCTAGAACAGGCTATCTGGGACGGGATAGTTCAATTGCAAAAATCAAATGATCTAT
>CAZIJQ010000084.1:0-7507 GCA_964539785.1 uncultured bacterium
GCCGCAATCTGACTATTGCCGTATTCCAGCAGAACTTCGGCCCCGGACTGAGCCAGATATGAATCGGGGTAATCTTCCTCGTAGGTGCCGTTGGAGCCGTTGCCATAATGAATAGTCAATCCGGCGAAAGGCGTGCCGCTTTTACCCGCTACGGTGTAGTTCCCCGAATCGTCCTGATCTAATTGAATTTTCAGGTAATCCCGTAAAAAAGCCCGGTCTGTAGTAGCACCTTGATCATCAAGATCCCAGCCGATTTCGGATCCACTGATAAAAAGTTTGCCGCCATTCTTGAGATAGGTTTTTACGATTGTCTGTTCCTGATCATTCAATGTTTCATCAACGGTGCTCTCGTCGCCCAGGAACCAGATGATCATGGCATAATCAAGGGGATCAATGCTATTATTTAATAAGGCATCATTTGCTGCCGTTGCAAAGGAAATTCCGCTATTTTCTAAAGCCTGTCCAATGGCAATGGCAAAATCATGATTTGGGTTGCTGTAACTGGCGGTTCCGGTCCAGCGGTCAAAACCGTCCACAATCAGGATTTGGGCCGTGCTGCCGGCATCGAGACAGCCATAGCAATCGGAATGGGAACTGGCAACATGATCAGTTGATACCGTACACACCCGGTAGTACAATGCTAATCCGGGACTGTTATTTACAGCAGTACTATTTTGGTTAGCCGGTACCAAATGGGTTGGTTCGTAATTGAACCAGCTATCGTTTAGCAAAAATTCGATATCATAGCCGGCCATATTGCTAGTGTCGGCAACCGTCCAGGCCAGATTGATATTTTCATCGTCGAACGTCACCGACGCCATATCTGGCTGCAGGGTAGTGGGTTGATCGGACATATATATATAGTAGCGGGGAGTGTAAGCAGTTAAATCATAGTACGAAAAAACCCGATAGCTTACCCGCCAATCGGCGCCGGCCGCCTCAACCGTGAGGATAGTATTGTTGCTGTTATTCTGGACTGCCAGTCGGACATGTCCCGGTTTATGCACGACGTCAGCCGGTTTTATCTGAGTCCAACTGGAGTAGGCAACGGCGATATCATCATCCATCATTCTGGTGGAATAATGCGATGGAAGTTTCCAGCAGCGCGAAACAAATCCAGAGCAATCGACGCCCACACAAAAACTGCTGACACCGCTGGTGGCGCAATCACCGGCATATTTACCCGACAGTAGCCCGGAATCAAATTCTGTCAATGTATTGAATCCACCCCATTTATAAGGTACTTTCTGATTAGTACCAACCTGCACCCACGCGGGGGTTTTGATGGCGACACCGTAAGGATCGTTGATTTCACCATTGGTAAGGTTACTGCTGCTGGCTGTCCAGATGTGCTGCACGTAGGTATCGCCAATTGCCAGGGATTCGTCCCGGCTGACCGGTGGGAAATCGACTGGCATAAGTTTTGGCAGGGCTGGTAATTGATAATGTCCATCGTCAAGTGGCGATTCCTGAAGATTATAGTGCAGGAAATCCCGGAAGCGTGGCGGGTATTGGAATGGTTGTGCTACCGGTAGTCTGGCCTGATCCAGCGTCCAGCGAATTATGTGAACGCCATCAGTTGACGTGAGCAGGTGATATAGATTACCTGTGTTATCGACATAGAATTCCCGGAATACTCTGGCATAGGAATGACTGGGAACTAGTATGACAGCCTGTAATTGACCAGCCGGCGAATAAAGCTGGATCTCACGATCCACCAGCAATGGCACCTGCCGGGTAATATATTCGATATACAGATAGAGCTGGCCGCCGGGAGTTGAGCCCAGATATCGGGCCGAACCAAATTCCCGCGCTGAAGAGTTTATGTCAAATTCCTGTTTGGCAGAAGTTGAAACTCTCATTGTGTGTGGAGACTCACGCAGAATTCTAACCGGCAATGGTTGCGTTGTCGATTGCTTGATCTTATAATTTATATGAATTCCATTATATGCAGTAATAGATGAGTATACGGATTCATTAATTATTGCATTTATATTACCACTCTGACCGGGGAATAGTCCCGTAATTGGTTGATAGTTAAAGCTGGAATGACTGCTTATGAGGATGTTGGCCGAATCAAATTCAAGCACCGAATTCTCCGAAAGCAGGAATAATTTATTACCAGCAATTAGAAAATCGTCGGCTGAATACGGGGATAAATCGTGTACTGTCGAAAGACTACCAGAGGTAAACAATTTTAGCGCCCCATTTTGGGAATCTAACAGGTAGACTGAATCACTGGCAGCGGAAAATGCGCCTGGACCGATCAAACCTTCCGGCGCCTGACAATAACCAGCCTCGGCCGATTCCGTGCCCCAGGGGATAAATGTGATTTCCTGATAATCGAACTGGGCAACTAATTTTATTGAAAATGCCAGCATGATTATAGTAGCGCGAAGTGCTGTCATTTGCTTGCTTGTTCTAATTTTAACTGTCCAATCTGAAGAGTGATCTGAATTTAGATTTACCGGTACCAAGTTTATTCTACCAGTGTGAATTTTTCAATCAGTTCCATAGTATCAGGATTAATTACTTCTCCCCAAACCCTTTTTCCATCAACATGGATAAATACCACCGCAAACTGGGTTGAGAACTTTTCCAAAGCCGCACTCCATGGTGCTTCTTCCTGTCCATAATAGGGTGCCCCGGCAGCCCCGTTGGTAATGAAAGTGATTGGTCGGAATTTGGTTAATTTTGTTCTGTCATAGTTTTCGGGGTAAATCGGGGTATCGGCAGTTAATTTCATTCGTTGATAATTATGTTCGTCGCTGGTGAGAACAGCCACTACTTTGGAACTGTGATTCATGATAATATCGAGGTATTCATCCCGGTTCTCAATGATTCCTGTGGCAACCGGTGTGCCGGCAATTGATGGACGTTTGGAATTGTCGCCAGACCACCACATTGCGCTTCTTACATGACCGCCATTGGGAAAAACCGGTGTGTGCTGGGTTACAAAAATGTGATCGATATTACGATCCTTTTCCAATTTTAATATAGTTTCCTTAAACCATTTCATCTGGTTTTCCATCAAATAGCCATGAAGATTACCGCCATGTTCCGGGGTTCGCCACACGGTCGGTGCATACCAGTAGTCGGCATTCAGAACGATCATGGTTGTATTGTCATAGGTATAATAAAATATTGTTTCATTGTAAGGTGGGAAATCCGTGCTGCTGGGATCCGGATCATAACTGGCGCCATCTTCACTACCGGGGCCCATTACGGGATTAACATAATTTCGGGCAAATAATGACTCCGATGATTCATTTTCATAGGGGAAATGATCGATAATGGCATAATTATTTTCATTTTTAAACCAGTACCAGTGGCTTTCATGATTACCGAAGCCTGGAATAAATGGCAGGTAATGGGCGAATGGTTCAATCGTCCGCTTCCAGTTGGCGTGTTCCAGGCTGATCGATTCGGCACTGGTTTGACTCCCATCGATGAAATCGCCGGTAATTTGGAAAAAGCGTGCTTCTTTATGACTGGCCAATACAGCTATGCGCTTCATGATATAAGTATTGGTGCCTTTAATATCGCGCTCCCCGCCACCGGCGTTGCCACGGCAATCGCTGGCATAGGCAAAGGAAAATGGTTTGCGTGAACCGGGCTTAGGTGCGGTCCGGAATGAATATTCATCTTCAAACTCGCCGTATTGCACTGTGTAAGAATATTCTTTATCAGGTTTTAATCCGGTGATAGTTATTTCATGATGAGTTGATAGTTCCCCCTGGGAAAACTGCTTTCTACCCACTTTAACACTGGCCTTAATGGCAGTACTGGTCTCAAATGAAATTGTGGCTCCCCGATCATTTAACAGATTAACGAATGGTCCTTCAATGATGCACGGTGGCACTTTGAAAGGACCAGTGCCGGTTGCCAGAATTTTGCCGTCATATAGAATTTCACCTTCGCTGTTGGTAATGCGATAACCCAATCGAATAATTTTTGATTCCTCCCAGCCGGTTATGTCAAACAGGTTTGAAAGATTTTTTCTAATGTCGATCGAGGCAAAACCGCTATCGATTTTTGATCGCCGGTGAAAGAAAATCGGGTACTGATATTTAACATCTTTGGTTTGAATCAACCCATAATACAGCCAGCCGGTAAGAGTCGTATCTTTAAAATCAAATATTAAGCCGGTTTCCGAACCAGTCGGAATCTGCCGCAAGCTGGTCAGGGAATAATTATCCGTCCGCGGTAAAGATTTTAATATGAGTCCGTCATTTCTGGTAAAAATCAATGTACCTGATGAATCATAACTAATATTTGCATGAGATTTTGGGATCGTCGGAACTTGTTGAGCCAAACTTATGCTGGCCGCCATAATTAATAAAAAAATACTTATGCGTAAGCGAAATAATGACATATTCAGAATCCATTTTTATTACGAAAATTACTGGTCGAATTTATGACCAGCAGGAGTTTGTGACCTACAATCTTGTGTCTGATTAACAACCTGAAATTCTACATTTAAATGTAAACAATGAAGTATATAAATAATAAATTTTCCAGGCGCAGAATGGTCTTTGAGTGGAAAATGATGCTGATCAATATTCTTAGATAATCGGGAAAATAATGGAACATAATCAACTGCTGGAAAAATTTAAACTCAACCAGGTGAAAACGAAATTAATTGATCGCCTGGCGTATGCCCACGATGCCAGTATTTATCGACTGATTCCCCAGGTTGTAGTGAAACCGCAGACCGAATCAGAAATAATTGAATTGTTAAAGCATGCTCGGGAGATTGGTACCGGAATCACTTTTAGAGCGGGTGGCACATCCCTTTCCGGTCAAAGTGTTGGCGAGGGAATTATTGCGGAAATTCTTAACGGCTGGACCGGTTTTAAAATAATTGATAAGGGAGCGGCAATTAAAATGCAACCCGGTGTTATCGGTGATCATGCCAATCGCTATCTGGCACCTTATGGCCGTAAAATTGGTCCTGATCCGGCTTCCATAAAAGCCGCTCGTATGGGCGGAATTGTATCGAATAATGCATCCGGTATGAATAGCGGAATCGGACTGAATTCATATTATACCCTTCGTGGAATGCGTCTGATATTGGCTAATGGTAATGTTTACAATTCGGAAAATGAAGCGGACTATGACCGATTTTTAAACAATGAAACAAAATTGGCCCGGGGGCTGGCAGACCTCCGGCAGAGAATATTTAGGGATACTAAACTGCAGTCGAAGATTGAGCATAAATACCGGATAAAAAATACTCTGGGATATTCGCTCAATGCTTTTCTTGATTTTGAGCACCCACTGGATATATTTACCCATTTACAGGTTGGGGGTGAGGGGACCCTGGCTTTCATTTCAGAGATGGTATTAAACACCTTGCCCGACCCCATTTATAAATCGACTGGATTGATTCTGTTCGATACTCTGACTGATACCTGCAATGCCATTCCTTTCCTGAAAGATGCCGGAGCCAGCGCCGTTGAATTGATGGATTATAATTCGCTGACAACTGCTAAATATCTCGATGATCCACCCTATAATCCTGATGATTTGAAACCTGGTTCGGCTGCCTTGTTATGTGAGTTTCAAAAGGATTCTCTTAAAGAAGTTGAAACGCAGGCTAAACCAATTAAGCGAAAAATCGGGAAAATGAAGGGGCAGCTTGTCAGTGGTTTCTTTACCGATGAAACCAGCCGGTTAAAATTATGGACCATCAGAAAAAGTTTATTCACGACGGTTGGTTCATTACGAAAACCCGGTACCAGTGTGATTACCGAAGACATCTGTTTTGACGTTGAAAAATTACCTGACGTAATTGACGATCTGCACCGGATTTTTGCTAAATGGAATACCAGCGATGCAGTGATATTTGGGCATGCCAAAGATGGTAATCTGCATTTTGTGGCATCCATCGATCTGGAAACAGCGGAAGGGGTAGAGGCTTATGAAGGCATGCTGGATGACATTGGTGACATGACCGTCAATAAGTATGATGGCTCTCTAAAAGCCGAACACGGTACTGGTCGTAATATGGCTCCTTATCTCGAACAGGAATGGGGGTCTGATCTGTATGAAATCATGTGGGAAATCAAGGGATTGGCCGACCCCGGTAATATTTTGAATCCGGGAGTTTTGTTAAATCGTGATAAAAAAGTACACATCAAGTCCTTAAAACCCATGCCATTGATAAATCCCAAAGTTGATCTTTGCGTCGAATGCGGATTCTGCGAACCCACCTGTCCGTCCCGCGATTTCACTTTCACACCCCGCGATCGGATTACGGTGGCCCGGGAAATCAGGCAAATGGAAATTGCTGACCATCCTGATCGGCTGGCGCTGATTAAGGATTATAATTTTCTTGGCACCGATACCTGTGCGGTGGACGGTTTATGCGAGCTGGCCTGCCCGGTAAATATCAACACTGGCGGATTTGTAAAGGAATTACGCTTTGACGGTCATACCAACCAGCAAAGGAAAATTGCCTCGTGGACTGTTGATTATTTTGCCGGTATCCAAAAAATGATCAGATTTGTATTAAACGCCCAGCAGGTCGCTAAATATTTCGGAATACAACATCTGCTGGCCGGCCCGATGAACTGGATTAATAAAAAAACCAATCACACTATCCCAACCTGGAATAAAAATCTGCCGACGGGAGCCAGGGTACGGTCACAAGAAGTATATGGCAGTGGAACGCCCATGGTTTATTATACATCCTGTATCAACCGGACGTTTAATTCGACCGGCAAAAAGACCTCACTGACCGATATCATTGGTCAAATTGCCGCAATCTGTGATGTCCAGTTGATCATACCGGAGCGTATTGATGAATCCTGTTGTGGTACGCCCTATAGCTCAAAAGGGTTTAATGCAGCTTATGATAAAATGGTTAGTAAGTCATTAAAAATGCTGTATGAGACTTCCCGCCAGGGCAAACTGCCGATCATTGTTGACACATCCCCCTGTACTTATCAATTCAAGTCCATGGGAGAAAATCTAACTGATCCCGAAATTCATTCAATGTGGGAACAAATGACATTTGTAGATATTGTACCATTTTTGCTGAATTTGATAAAGGATCGCCCAGAGCAGCCATTGAATCGGGAAATCGTATTGCATCCAACCTGTTCAACTCAGAAAATGGATGAAGTACCAGCGATGATTGAATTGGCGCAAAAATGTGCCACCGAGGTTCACGTTCCGGAGGATTATGGTTGTTGCGGTTTTGCTGGTGATCGGGGTATGTTAATCCCCGAATTAACCGCCAGCGCGACCCGCCCGGAAGCGGAAAACGTGAAAAAACTAACGTCTGGAATAATGGGGATATCATCCAGCCGTACTTGTGAAATTGGAATGATTACAGCTACCGGAATTGATTATGAATCAATTGCTGTACTGGTCAGGGATTACCTTACACAAATTAAATAAACTTAAAAAATTTAGCATTGATGGTAATAAATCAGCTAAATTAGCTCGTTAGACACAAAGTCTGGCTCGCCATATAAAAAAACAAGAGAGTATTGTCATG
>CAZIJQ010000085.1:0-7447 GCA_964539785.1 uncultured bacterium
GTTAGAAAAATACCGACCCGGTTTTTGTTCGGTATCGGCGTAATCATAATATTCATACTGAACTTCAGCGGTTGCCGATTAAATCGGAAATACCAATCAACAAAGGCAAAGCCCGGGTCGGCAGCGCCGAAATATATTATAAAATCGTTGGCGATGGCACACCCACTTTCGTGCTGCATGGCGGTCCCGGCGACACCCACGACACGATGCTGCAATTACAGGGATTGGCCGACAAATACCAACTGATTTTCTACGATCAACGGGCGGCGGGCCGCTCCACCGGTGATGCCGATACTGCCAGCCATACCATCGAACAATTTGTAGAAGACCTGGATCAATTGAGGCAACAGCTCGCACCGGAAAAAATAAATTTAATTGGCGGCTCCTGGGGTGCCCTCCTGGCAATGCAATATGCCATGAAATATTCAGGGAATATCAACAAGCTTGTGATCATGTCCACCACTGGTATTCGGGCTGAGTCAATGGAATCCTTCAGTGACGTTAAGGAAAAACGGCGTACCACCGTCGACAGTTTAGCACTAGAGAAAATATTCGCCAGTGATGGTTTCCAGCAGCGTTTGCCAGCCAGCTGGGAGAAATTCTGGCGGATTTATTTCCGCTCCTATTGTTACGATCCGACTTACGCCGACAGCATCAACCTCTGGTTGCGCGATACGACCTGGGCCATCATTCCCGGACGCTATGCCGGTCTGGGTCGGTTTTTTAAAACCTACGATTTGGCACCTGACCTGAATAAAATCACGTGCCCGACTCTTGTCCTCTATGGCGATTATGATATGACCGCCTTGGAATGGGTCCTGCCAATTGTTGCTGGAATACCAGACGCCAGACTCAAGATCATCGAAAACGCCGGTCACTGGCTATGGGTCGAGGCGGTCGACAAAGTTATTCCGCTGATTCGAAAATTCTTTAGCGAAAACTGAGTTATTGATCAAAGAATCAGGAATCAGCGAGTGGCTGGGGTGAATAACCCAATAATGTCATTAATTACTTTTCCGGCAAATACGAACACAATATATTCAGCACCCTGATATTATCATAATCACTCAATTATTGAAGTAATTAGCACATGAATATTCTACTCACCTTCGGCACCCGCATAGTAGTGCTAGCACTGCTGGCTTACTCAGTGGCAATCATTACCGAACAACGCAAACATAAAATCTCCAATCTGGTATTGTGGTTCATTTCCATCGGTATCCTGTTAGATCTAACTGCAACCGGATTCATGATCGCCGGTTCCCCAAATACTCCTTTCACAGTCCACGGAATTCTGGGTTACTCCTCCCTCACCGCCATGTTGATTGATGCCATTCTATTGTGGCGCTACCGCCTGAAAAATGATGCCGCCACTAAAGTCGGCCACTCGCTGCACCTCTACTCGCGCGTTGCCTACATCTGGTGGATATTGGCATTTGTTACCGGCGGGGCTATTGCCATCCTCAACTAAATAGTATTCAAACCACAGGCAGATTCCTGCCATTCCCCCCTGCATTTTCTCCGATTTCTGCTTAAAATCGGTGGTGTTTGATAATATAAATATTGTGATTCGTGGCGCCGGTGAACTGGCCAGCGCGGCAGCATTGATTCTACATAATATCGGTTTTAGGGTAATCCTCACTGAATTACCGACTCCCTTGGCGATCCGCCGGACTGTTACATTCAGCGATGCAATTATTACAAGCGAGACAACTGTGGAAGGTGTTACCGCCAGATTCTACAAGCTTGCCGAAATTGAAGCTGGTTTACCTCATAATATCTTACCGATTGTGTATGATAATATGAAGGTTATCAAGACGCTAAAACCCCAAATTGTAGTTGACGCACGCATGCTCAAACGCGATCAACCGGAAATGAACTATGGAAAGGCGTTTGTTGTCGGCCTCGGACCTGGCTTCACCATTGGCAAGAACTGCCACGTAATCGTCGAAACCAAACGAGGGCACGAATTGGGCCGATTGATCTGGCAGGGTTCAGCAATTCCAAATACCGGCATTCCAGGAGTTCTCGGTGGCGAATCCTGCCAACGGATAATTACAGCACCAGCTGAAGGACAGGTAATCTGGCGGGTCGATTTCGGTAACCTGGTCAAAAAATCGGAAATACTTGGAACTGTCGATCAAGTCCACCAGATAATTGCTCCAATTGCAGGGATTGTTCGTGGTTTGATCTCACCTCAAGTCATGGCAAGTCCGAGGATGAAAATCGGTGATATTGATCCCCGGGGTAAAGAAATAAATGTTCACCTCATCTCCGACAAAGCCCGGTCTGTTGGCCGGGGCATCATGGAAGCCGTTGTGCAGTTTTTGCAACAAACAGGTTAATATTTGATGGAAAAATATATTTATAATGCATTGATCGAATACAGTTTCGACCAACCGGCAATGCTCTGTTCGCAGGTGGAATGGCAGGGATCTGTTCCCCGCCGCGATTATCCGGTCATGCTTGTTCTAGCTGATGGCACTACCATTGGCACTGTCGGGGGCGGGGCCATGGAACATCAGGTTATTAATGCTGCCAGAGATTTGTTTCCAACCGAGACCGCTGCGCTACGCAAATTCGACCTCAGCGCCACGAAAGCCCAAGGTGACGCCAGTATCTGCGGTGGACGGACAGCAATATTAATCGAACGGTTTACCCCGGCTACGCAAACATTTATCCGTGATGCCTTCAGCGGGGAGCAGGTTATCTTACTCCACATTTCCGGTGAAAATCCCGCCGTAATCAGTAGACAAATTGTAAACCTTGACCACAATCCAGGTAAATTTCCCGATTCTGTTGCAAATGCCCTACAATCCATTCAATCCGGCGGTCGTCCCAAAAGTATATCAATTGGGGATCAACTATTTCTGATTAAGCATACTAAAGCACAACCGGTGCTCCACATTTTTGGCGCCGGACATGTTGCCAAATCGGTTGCAGAAATAGCACAATTTGTCGAACTGGACCACTGTATTTATGACGATCGCTCCGATCTGGCGTCGCTTGAACGCTTCCCCGCAGCCTTATCGATAAATACTTCCCGGATCGATGCTGTCACAACCACTACCAAACTAGTGGAAAATGATTTCGTGCTGGTGGCAACCCGGGGACATCGCCATGATTTTCAGCTAATGCAATGGCTGTTAGATCAGAAAATAGCCTATCTCGGCCTTATGAGCAGCCAGCGCAAATGGAAAATATTATCCAAAGCTTTGCTTGATTCCGGATTTAGCGAATCGCAATTAACGGCTGTCCACTCCCCGGTGGGCTTTGATATCGGTTCGGAAACCGTACCGGAAATTGCGGTCAGTATCTTATCGGAAATCATAAATCATATGCGCCGCGGTGAGCACACCAAACAATCACTTTCCGCTAGCAAAACAAATATATAAAGATGGCGCATTGAATCTTTGCAAAAATGGATACTTTATCCCTGCAATATCGTTTGCAACAGAATCAAATAAATGATTAAAAACATATCATTTATTTTTAGGAATAAAGTCTGATATTGTATAAATTATCAAGCTAACTTCGGTAAATTTCAGGAATTTAAATGGCAGCAAATTCAAGAAGCGGGTCCGGCAACCGAGAACTCAGCCGGTACTTGCAGGAAATAAGTAGATTCGAACCCCTCCCCCCCGCCCGTGAAGTCGAACTAACAGTTCGTATCAAGCAGGGCGATGATTTGGCGAAAAAAGAACTGATTGAAGCCAATCTGAGGTTTGTCGTTTCTACTGCAAAAAAATACCAGGGTATGGGACTCCAGTTAACGGATTTGATCAACGAAGGAAATATTGGTTTGATCAAAGCCGCTGGAAGATTTGACGAAACCCGTGGTTTTAAATTCATTTCCTATGCTGTCTGGTGGATCCGACAATCGATTTTACAGGCACTGGCAGAACAATCCCGGCTGGTTCGTTTGCCAATGAACCGGGTTGGGATGATTACAAAAATCACTCGCACCGCAGAAAAACTGGAAGCAGAAATGGAACGGTCTCCAAAAGCCGAGGAAATCGGACGACATTTGGAAATGACCGGTCATGAAATTGTCGACGCTATCCGTATCTCACGCCGTGCCCAGTCCCTGGATAATCCCCTCCGCGAAGGTGAGGATGGTTCACTTAAAGATATAATTCCGGATAATGGCTATTTGTTGCCCGATGAACCAATCATGTTCGAGTCACTCAAAGAGGAAATACACGCCGCTTTATCGACTTTGACCGATAGGGAGCAACAAATTCTCAAGCTGTATTTTGGAATTGATCGCGGTAAACCACTCACCCTGAACGAGATCGGCGAAGAGTTCAATCTAACGCGCGAACGCGTTCGCCAGATCAAGCAGAAAGCCATTCGGCGCCTGCAGCATCGTTCACGTCGCGAGGCGTTGAGACCCTACCTCACATAGGAAATCCAACAATTCAATGAAAAGGCGTCGTTAAGGCGCCTTTTTTATTATCCCACAGTCCATTCTGCGTTGACGAGTAAAAAAAAGCCCCGCTGGTGACAGCGAGGCTTTCCGAATACATTTATAATTAATTCAGAAGCAGTTCTTCCATTTGTCCCACCAAATCGTTAAATAATTCCATGGCATCATCTACTGGAACAGGTGAAGTCAAATCAACTCCAGCAGCTTTCAATTGTTCAATTGGATAAGCACTGCCACCGGATTTCAGGAAATTCATATAATTCTCCAGGGCACCCTGACGGTCTTCCAAAACTGCTTTGGAAAGAGCTGCGGAAGCACAGTAACTGATGGCATATTTATAGACGTAAAAACGACGGTAAAAATGGGGTATCCGACCCCAGTTAAGCTTATAACCATCATCGATCACGGCCACGTCACCATACTATTTTTCCTCTACATCAAAATAGTTTGGTTTAATGATTCCACCGTTGCGGGCTTCCCTTCGGCAACCATCTGGTGGGCGTTTCGCTCAAACTCCGAAAAGATGATCTGGGTAAAAACCGTTCCCAGAAAATTATTAACCCATTGATCCAACAAAGCCAGTTTCAGTTTAGGATCGTCAGTATTTTTCAATAGATAGTCCATCAACAATGCTTCGTTAAAAGTGGAAGCTACTTCAGCAACGAATAGTGTGTAACCGGATGTGGGATAGGGTTGGTTTACGTTAGAATAATAGCTATGCATGGCATGACCCATTTCATGAGCCAGGGTAAACATATTGTCCTGGGTACCATTGTAATTCATTAGGATATAGGGATGTGAGCTGTAAGTACCCCAAGAATAGGTCCCGCCCCGTTTTGCTTCTGTTTCATACACGTCGACCCAGCGGGAGGAGAAGCCTTTTTTCGCCATTTCGACATATTCTTCACCCATCGGCTCAAAAGCTTTGAGCAGGGTGGCAACTGCATCGTCATAGGCTACATCCAGGCTGACATCCTCGACAATCGGAACGGCCGTATCATATAAATGAATTTCATCCATACCCATTACTTTACGGCGTTATTCAGAATTTATAATTGTATTTTGCAATAACAATATTTTATGAATACTTTTTCCGACCAACTCGTTAGGGAATCATGGAACATTCGAATTCTAAACACACATTCATAATCTGTAATCCAGCCGCCGGTGAAGGCTTAGCGGCCAAGCGCTGGAGCAAATTCAAGGAAAAGCTGGAGACCGGGCAGCATAAATTTTCTTTCAAACTAACCGAATCGCCAGATCATGCCACCGAAATCGCACAAGATTTAATCAGGGATGGTTTTAAGCGAATCGCAGTATTTGGTGGTGATGGTACATTGAACGAGACCCTTCAGGGTCTGGCCCAATTTGGCGAGCAGGTCACGCGCGAATTGGAATTACTGTATTTTCCCGCTGGCAGTAGTTGCGATTTCGCCCGGAAATTTCCCGATGGCCACAGTATGCTGGATCGTTTTCTCAGTACTGAAACTTTGACTATCGATATCTGTCGCGTTGATTGCAAAAATAAAAATGGTGAGGATACCAGCCGGTTTTTTATCAATAATTCCAGCATCGGGATAATCAGCGTGGCCAATAATAAATATAATAATGTCACCGGATTTTCGAAATTCATGAAGCGGGTCAGCGTTGATTCGGCTGCAATAATGGCCGGGATTAGCGCAATCATGGAATTTCAACCCTATGACTGTCAACTTAAAGTTAATGGAGAATCACGGTACAATCAGCAAATGTCTAACATAACTATGTTCAAGACCAGTTATTTTGGCGGTGGCATGAATTATGGAATTGATTGTATCCAAGATAGCGGCGAAATGGATGTTGTACTTGTCGATCCCCTGTCGCGCTTGAAATTGATAGCAATCATGCCTGCTCTTTATATGGGTACTGCCTTAAAAAATGAGGCGGCTCACCATTGGACTTGTAGTAATCTTGAAATCGATTCAAATCCGGATGTCTGTATCGAAACTGACGGAGAAATCGCCGGCTATCCACCAGCAATCTATACTGTACTCAAAAAAGCAATCAGAGTTGTAATATGACAGATATTAACACTGATTGCAAAAGTTCGTTAGAGCATACCGCTCTTAACCAATATTTCGCACCTGGCTGCAGTTATACTGAAATGCGGGTTAAAATATCAGAAGACGTTAATCTTTATTGCATCAAGATTATGCCCCCCACAGCCACCGATAATCCGGTTGTGATGTTCATCCCGGGCTGGATTTCAAGAATAACCAGTTGGCAACACGCACTTCGTGAACTGACTCGTGATCACATGGTCATTTATGTGGAGACCCGGGATAAAATATCTTCACAACTGGCAAAATCTACCTCACTATCTGTGAAATCTATCGCCAATGATATCATCTATCTAATCAAGTATTTTGAACTGGAATCAGGAAAATACCTTTTGTTCGGCAGTTCTCTGGGCGCCACAGCAATCCTGGAATCGTATACACAGCTAATAAGAAAACCTCAGGCTTTTATCCTGGTTGGACCAAACGCCGAATTCAAAATCCCATGGTGGGGTTCGATTCTGATATTCTTATTTCCACCACCATTGTATTTAGTCATGCGGCCTTTTTTAAAATGGTATTTGAAGACATTCCGGCTCGATATCGACGCGGACCAACATCAATATAATAAATATTGTGAAAATCTGGATGACACCGATCCCTATAAGTTGAAAAAAGCCGCCAGTTCCCTGCAGCATTACCGGGTCTGGGAATTATTACCAGACATCAATTTGCCAGTTTTAATATTTGGATCCGATGTCGATCATTTACACGATCCCGGTAATATCTCACAAATGCTACTTATGTTACCAGATGCTACATTGATTAATATGACCAACAATACTCACACCCACAGCGGCGATATGGTTATTAAATTGCGTGAGTACATCGGTAAACTTGACAATTAGAAAACTATTAGTTTGGTAATATATATGTTTCCAACCCCTGGCTTCTAAAGCGAGGTGAACGAAATACTAATTAG
>CAZIJQ010000086.1:0-3583 GCA_964539785.1 uncultured bacterium
AATTACTGAACTTAAATTAATCAAAATTAAAAGCTGGTGAATAGATCAGGCTAGCATTTCCTTTTGCCCTAGTTGCACTACTCCTTCGCTCCTCATCTCATCGGCCCAGTGTCTCACGTCTCTAACACTTCTTACGTTTCTCACTATTTCTTTTTGTTTTACTGATTAGGGTTAAATAACACTTGCGCTATATGTTTACGATACTGTAATATGTGTACGTAATTAGTCATTAAATACAGAAAACGTACAATCGTAAATTAATGTCAACAGCAGAAAAAATCAGCTCACCGAAATACACTCAAATACTTGATACCGCACAGGATTTGTTTATGCGGTTTGGAGTAAAACGGGTTACAATTGAAGAAATTTGTCGTACAGCCGCCGTCAGCAAAATGACATTCTATAAATTTTTCAGTAACAAGAACGACCTAGTACTGCGGATCATGGAAAATTTGATGGATGAAGGGCAGGGAAAGTTTGATGACATAATGGCCGGACCTGAGTCATTCGCCAATAAAATGGATCAATTCATTCAGATGAAGCTTGATTATGGTAAACGCATAAGCAAGGAATTCTATATAGATTTTATGAGTTATTCACCGGAAGTTCACGATCTTATCGTGCATCGATCTCAAGAAAATAGGCAGTTGTTGATTAGTGCGTTTGAAATTGCCCAAAAGCAGGGAGAAATCCGGAAGAACTTGAATTTACAATTTGTAGAATATATGATGAATAATATTACGGAATTAGCTCAGGATCCTCAGTTATTAGCCTTGTTCCCCGACACCTATCAATTAACCAAACAATGGCTTGATTTCTTTTTATACGGTATAATGGGTGGCAGTAAGCCTGATGGATAAACGTTTACATTATTTTATTTTGCTGTTACTGATCAATCAGAGTTGGCTTTTTGCTCAATCAAGTATCAAGGGCGAAGCCACTTTCTCTCTGGATCCGGCTTGGGATTCTAGCGGTACTCCACTAAACCAGACTGGCTTACGATACATTCCAACCTGGAGTGCGGACTTTTTACAAACTGGTCAATTCAGTCTGGATGCAGAAATAGCCGGTAATCTAAGTGTTCAGAAAGAAGCCAGCGAACCTGGTTTATCGCTGCCAAGCAATTGGGCGCGCTTTCACCGGGGCTGGGTCAGACTAACCACTGACCGCTTTGAAGCCCGCCTGGGACTGCAGAAAATCACATTCGGTTCAGCACGCCTATTTCGACCCCTGGCCTGGTTTGATCAGTTGGATCCACGTGATCCACAAAAATACACTGCGGGTGTAACTGGCTTGCGTCTGCGCTATGATTTTTCCAACAACGCCGGCCTCTGGGTCTGGAGTATTTATGATGAATTGGACTTAAGCGATTATTCAGCCAGTGATCAGCCAGCCGAATTCGGCGGCCGATTCATTAATCCAATTGGACCGGGTGAAATATCAGTTGCCTATAATTTTACTGCTGCGGATAGCAGTGAGTCCCGCTTTGGCCTGACCGGGGTCTGGGATATTGGAATTGGTGTCTGGTTCGAATTGGCAATGACCAATGTTGAGCTGGCAGCGAATCCCGACTGGCAGTCATTATTAACAATCGGCAGTGATTATACGTTCGGAATCGGAAACGGATTAACAATCACCGGGGAATATTTTCTCGTTGATATCAGCGAGGAAAAATTTGGAAACGAATACCGCGCCGGCCTGTTCGGACTGATAGGCAATTATCCGGCCAATATCATGGATAATCTTGCCCTATTCAGCGTTTATTACCCGGACGGCAACTTTTTTTACAGCCTGGTCAACTGGCAGCGCATATATGATAATTGGCTGGTTCAGGTTGGTATCTATTTTTTATCAGGGGATGAATTACCGACCCTGGGTTCAGCAATGAGTACAGTTGGAAATAAAGGATTTCAATTAAACCTGGTTTACAATCATTAGGAAATTCAAGTAGAGGAGTAATCATGAACAACTCGGCATTAATCACAATCTCCGATCTGGTGAAAACCTTTCCAATGGGGAAACGGGAATTCACGGCGCTGAATAACATCAATCTTAAGTTTGAAAGTGGTGAATTCGCCGGAATCGTCGGTCCCAGTGGTTCCGGAAAAACCACTTTGCTTAATATTATCGGTTCCCTGGATGTGCCAACCAAAGGCGATGCGCTGGTTCTGGATCAATCTGTCAGTAACCTGTCGACCAAACAATCGGCCAACCTGCGCAATAAACATCTGGGATTCATTTTTCAGACTTATAATCTGTTACAGGTCTACACAGTGTTTGAAAATGTGGAACTACCTCTGCTGCTGCTGAAGATGTCGGCTGCTGAGCGGAAAAAACTGGTGCTGCAATCCCTGGAGTGGGTGGGCTTGCTGGACAAGCTAAAATCCCGTCCGGCCCAGCTTTCCGGTGGTGAATGCCAGCGCGTGTCCATTGCCCGTGCAATGGTTAAAAAGCCAAAAATTGTCTTGGCCGATGAACCGACTGCCAATCTGGATGCCAAGAACTCCCATAATATTTTGCAAATGATGGAAAAACTGAATCGCGAATTAAATACGACTTTCATCTTTGCCACTCACGACGAAAAAGTGATCCAGTATCTGCGCCGGAAGATCAGTCTTGATGATGGCGAAGTCGTCAGTGACGAAATTGTTAAAGGCGCGGAATGAAACTTGATATTAGAAATTCGGAGAGCCATATACCTATGTGGGTATTCCCGGTTATCTTTCACAATTGTCTAAATATCATAAACAAAACTGAAATTAGTAGACACACTATGCAAGTTGTGTATGAGTTGGATGTTTACAAATTAGCGGAATCATTATCAGATTTGATTTATTACACTTCAGATACGCGGTTCCCAATTTCAAATTTCAAATCACAAACTTCCGAAATATTTAATTAGGAGGTAGTAGATCATGTTAGCATTAAAATTAGCTTATCGAAATCTCATGGGAGCCAAGTTACGGACCTGGCTGAATATGATTGTATTATCATTTGCTTTCCTCGTCATCATCTGGAATAAAGGTTTATTGAATGGCTGGGATCAGCAGGCGCGAATCGATACAATTGAATGGGAGATTGGGGGAGGACAGTACTGGCACGAGAATTATGATCCCTATGATCCCTTTACGATTGAAGAAAGTCATGGGAAATTATCTGACGCCACCAATAACGCAATCACCCAGGGCTCTTTAACACCGATTCTGATCTCACAGGCATCCATCTATCCGGAGGGAAGAATCCAGACTGTGTCACTGCGTGGAATTGATCCGGATCAAAATCTATTGGAATTGCCGACTTCATATCTGAATCAGGAAATTGAAGAATTACCGGCGATGATCGGCCAAAGAGCTGCTCAAACATTCAAATTGAATGTAGGCGATTATGTTACCGTGCGCTGGCGCGATGTAAATGGTACCTTTGATGCGAAAGAAGCTCAGATCGTTCACATTTTCAAGACCAATGTACCGCCGATTGATATGGGGGTTGTATGGGTTCCCCTCGACCGATTGCAGGAAATGATGCAAATGGAAGACGAAGCAACAATCCTGGTAACCAGCCAGGAAAGTGGCTCTATCGGATC
>CAZIJQ010000086.1:3683-6871 GCA_964539785.1 uncultured bacterium
GAAGGTGCCATGCACTCGGTTTTGGCGGCAATCCTGGCAGCCATCTATGGGATACCGCTGCTCTATTGGCAGTCTCTGAAGGGTTGGTCTATGCCAGAAGGGACTGATAGTTGGGGTATGACAATAGCCGAGACGATTTATCCGGTCTATACTTTTAGCCTGGTTGTAGGTACGACCTTAGTTGTTCTAATAACAACTACTATTGTCAGCTTCATTCCTTCTAAAAGGATTTCAAAGATGAACCCAACCGATGCCATCAGGGGGAAAATCCAATGATCAAATTTATCATAAAAGGGTTACTGCGGGATCACCACCGCAGTCTTTTTCCAATCCTCATTGTGGCGATTGGTGTCTGGTTGACAGTTTTTATGCAGGCCTATTTGACCGGTGTCATGGGTGATATGATTGATACTACCGCCCGTTTTTCTACCGGACATGTTCAAATAATGTCAAAAGCCTATGCTGAAAATAAAGATCAGGTTCCTAACGACCTGGCATTGATGGATGTGGCAAATATAATGTCGGAGATGAAAGCTGAATATCCGGAGATGACCTGGGTTAAACGGACTACATTCGGTGGCTTGATCGATATTCCCGATGCTAATAGAGAAACCAGGTCCCAGGCTCCGGTTATGGGTTTTGGAATTGACTTGTTATCTCCAGTAAGTACTGAAATAAATACGATGAATGTTGCCAAATCCTTAGTCAGGGGAAGACTGCCGGAAAATCCCAATGAGATCATGATCAGTGATATGTTGGCGGAAAGGCTGGAGGTTAACCTGGGAGACGCGGCCACGTTATTGAGTTCTACAATGTTCGGGTCAATGACCATGCACAATTTCAAAGTAGTAGGTACGATCAGGTTTGGAATTATAGCCATGGATCGGGGCGCCATTATTGCCGATATAGGTGACGTTCAATCAGCGCTCGACATGGAAGATGCTGCTGGCGGTATTCTGGGTTACTTTCCCAATCGTATTTACAATGATGACACAGCCCTGGGCATTGTTGAACGTTTTAACCAACGTTATGAAGACGAAGCTGATGAATATGCCCCTGTCATGGGTAAACTAGTAGAATTGAGCGATCTTGGTGGTTACATTGAAATGGCAGGCAGCATGTCAGGGATATTGATTTTTGTCTTTGTAATTATAATGTCAATAGTGCTCTGGAATGCCGGTCTGCTGGGTGGCTTGCGTCGCTATGGTGAAGTTGGCATCCGCCTGGCTATCGGTGAACCCAAAGGACATATTTACCGATCCTTGATTTATGAATCAATTTTTATCGGAATTGTAGGTTCAATCATCGGAACCGCACTTGGTCTGGGATGTGCCTACTGGCTGCAGGTCGTAGGTCTTGATATTAGTGCTTTTTTGCAAAATACCAGCATGATGATATCAAATGTTTTCCGGGCTGAAATTACAGATGAGACTTATTATATCGGTTTCTATCCCGGTTTGTTTGCTACTGTAATTGGTACAATGCTATCAGGTGTCGGTATCTATAGACGTCAGACTGCACAGCTTTTCAAGGAATTGGAAGTTTAAGCGATTGGAGATAAATATCTTTAATTTGATTAAAGTAAGGTTATTAATTATGAAAAAATTACTAATTGGTTTGGTCTGTCTGGTTCCTGCTTTGGGAACTGCTCAAACCCCCACCGGGGTCGAAATTCTCAGCCAGGTGGATGACAATCTAATGTCCGGCAACCGTGCCATCACTTCCACAATGGTGGTACATGGCCGCCGCACGACCCGGACCATTACATCCAAAAGTTGGATCCAGGGGACCAATAAATCATTCTCTGAATATCTGGCTCCGGCTCGTGAAAAAGGCACCAAGATGCTTAAGCTGGAAGATCAGTTGTGGATGTATTCCCCCCAATCTGACCGGATTATCCGGATAGCCGGACATATGCTGAGACAATCAATGATGGGATCTGATCTTTCTTATGAGGATATGATGGAAGACCGCAGTCTTTTGGACACATATACGCCCGAAATTTTAGGTTCGGAGTCAATCGGGGATCGAGATTGCTGGGTACTAAAATTATCTGCGAAAGTGGATGATGTTGCTTATCATTCGCAGAAAATCTGGATCGATAAGGAACGGATGCTGGGTCTGAAGCAGGATCTTATAGCCAAAAGCGGAAAACTGCTGAAAACCATCACTATTAAAGAAGTATTCCTGGTTGAAGATCGCTGGTATCCAAAGCATATGATCTTCAAGGATGTGCTTTCCAAAGGTTCAGGGACTGAATTTATCATCGATGAAATTAAATTTGATGTTGATATACCCGATTACCTCTTTTCGAAAGCTTCACTGCGAAAATAATTAATAATATAATTTAAGCGGGTCGGTGTCAAACCGATCCGCTATTATCTATCCATTTTGCTAAATTGTTCCCTTAGATGATTACGATATACCTGAAGTCTGGGGTCCGATAACTCTTCCCCTTTTTTTACTGCAATCTGAAAGTTTTCTAAAGCCTGATCATCTTGATCTACCGCTTGGTAAGCATCACCGAGGCTGTCATATACATTTGGGGAATTGGGATATAAAGTCACGTTATGTTGAAACACGGCAATTGCTTTTAATATGTTTTGGTAGTTAGTAAATGGCTCCTCGTTAGATTGATCATTAAGGAGGGCATAGCCAATCTCATTCATATCAGTTTCTGGCGGATTGATTGTATATCCCAGCCGTTTTGAAAGAATTTTGTAATGCTTATTTATTGCTGGTAATCCTTTATTAATTTTTTCTGAAGGGAATTTCCTACCGGAATAGGCGAATTCCAGTCCATTATACAGAGCTTTGTGCACTACCGAACCATGATCAGTATTGCTAAGGACTTCAAATTTTATTCGAAAATCTTTGTATTTCTTTTTCTTGATAATTCGATTCAAGCGTTTAGTTGGATAAAAATTTTCTATCTCTTCATCGCCAAGAGCCATATATAAAACTTTATGTTCATACCCAACAGTATCCATTGAGCCTTGTGCTTCAGAGATAATGAATTGATCGTTATAAGGTACATGAGGACTGATTATGATGTGGGCATTAAAGAATTCTGGTTTAGCCACCAGAGAATATAATCCAAATAAACCACCTAGCGAGTGACCAAAGATAATTCGATGGGGTACAGTACGAAATTGATGGTCAATGGCAGGGAATAATTCATCTTCTAA
>CAZIJQ010000087.1:0-6820 GCA_964539785.1 uncultured bacterium
TTTCTTGAGTGACTCCGGTGCGACTCGAACGCACGGCCAATGGCTTAAAAGGCCACTGCTCTACCAACTGAGCTACGGAGTCAGAAAAAACTATCTAATAACTATATCAACATTAATGTCGATGAACCTGCCCGCTTTAGTTCACAGTTTACTGTGGCACAGGCCGGGGAGGCCACTGTTCACTCCCGACAAGTCGGGAAGCTACAGGATCAATTTGAAAAAAATCAACTGATTTTTAGCGGGCAAAGTTACGCAAATATTTTACTGGTTGGAATGATTTCAATTATCTTTTCCATAGAAAAATCGCAAAGGTACCGCAGCTCTTTTTGCCCAGGCGGCTTCGTTATGCTCGGCATCTTCGGCGATTGAGTAGATCAAGCTTGTTCCGGCTTCGAATCCGGCTTGCGCGAGTATTGGAATCAGCTCATCAATGGCCGGTTGTAATTTCTGTTCAAGACCAACTGTGCCATTGTCGATGTATAGTAATATGGGTTTGATTTCGTCGGTATACGAAGAAACACGGTCTACAATTTCCAGATCGTCAATCAGAAAAGCCGGCGATAAGCAGCCTGCCATTCCAAAAACGTGGGGAAAATCCCAGGCCAGGTGGAAAGAAATTATTCCCCCCATGGAGGAACCCATCGTGGCAGTATACTCCGGTTCGGGTTTAGTTCGATACTCTGTATCAATAAATGGTTTAAGGGTATTTATTATAAAAGCGCTGTATTGCTGCCCCGCTAGTACCGGGGAATACTCCGGCGTACGATCACTGGTATTGTTGATCCCCACAATAATGATTTCTTCGATTGCTCCGGATTTAATCAACCGGGTGGCTGTTTCATCTATTTGCCAGTCCTGACCGGCAAATGAAGTTAATGGGTCGATAATATTCTGTCCGTCGTGCATGTAAAGGACCGGGTATTGATTTGTGTCAGCTGTAGAATAGGATGGCGGCAGCCAGACGATTATATCACGACGATTGTCCAGTTGCGGTGAATAAAAATCCCTGTGATAGCGAACCTCTCCAGTGATACCGGCACCGGGCACCGGCTCCCCATTTTTCCATGATGCCACTGTGTGATTGATTGTCGTCTCACCCTGTACGATCAATTTAGTATTTACAGGAATATTACTGTTTTCAGCTAAAGCCTCGGATTCCCAGGAACCCTGGGTGATTTTATACTCAATGCTGGTGTTGCGAAGCGCAGAAAAACTGCCTGAGAAAGTAATTGAGTCGATCATTGTCAGTTGTAAAGCTGAAGAGTGATTCCAGTTCCCAAGAACAGGTACATTTCCCACCATCAGCACCTGCGGGGTTTTGATTGGTACCGTCACTGAAACGGTAATTTGAACGAAATCCTGGCAGATCGGTGTTGATAGGATAACAAAACTAACAATCAAATATCGAATACTGACTTTCACATTATTCCAATTGATGTGGTGTAAGACACTATAAAATTTAAAGAATCAAATTTAAATAATGATTAAGTTCATCAAATGTTAATACCAAGCGTAAGTAGGATCAAACCATGTCCTGTGCCGGAAAGATTATGACAAATTTTGCACAACTGCACCGCGATGTCCTGTTCGGGCAATCGGGACGCAAGATCATTTGGCAGCCTCGTATTGGCTGCTGGTATACTGATAAGGAATTTGCCAATCAAACGCTGCCTCATCCCTATGAGGGCATGAGTTTGCCAGATCTATATCGTTCCCTGAAATGTTCAGCTAGACTTTATGAATTCAATGCTTGTTTCAGAAAGATTGAGCATCCAGCGGTGAAAAGAACAGAAAAATCGCTTAATGAAACCGATACTAAAATAATTATCGACACCCCCGTCGGACAGCAGATTACGGTTCAGCGCCGATTTTCCAGTAACCCCCATATCGTAAAATTAAAATGGGAGGTGGAAACGGAAGAAGAGCTGAAGGTCGCGGCCTGGCGCGAGGAAAACACAAACTGGGATTTCGATCAAAACATTTTTGATCAGCTCCAGGATGAGATGGGTGATCTTGGTGCCCCCACCATGTACATGCCCCGCATGAGTGTTCAAAGCCTCTATATAGATAAGATGGGGATTGAAAACAGCGTCTTCGCTATCCATGATTGGACTGATTCGACTGAGGCTTATTTCAAGGCTTTGGATGGAAGTCACGCCCGTTTAATAGAGGTAATTAACGGGACTCCGGTTGATATCATAAATCTTGGCGAAAATGTCCATTCCAGTACACTCTCACCCAACCTCTTCCTGAAATACCATTTACCGGCCTGTCAGCGCCGCTGTGAGCAATTGCATGCTGCTGGTAAATTTGTTTCAGCTCATTGGGACGGGGATTGCGGTCCGCTGCTGCAATATGCCCGGGAAACGGGCCTGGACGGGATCGAGGCTATTACGCCCCGCCCGCAGGGTGATGTAACCCTGGAGCAGATCAAGGCCGGATTAGGTGATGACATGTTCCTGCTGGACGGTATTCCGGCCATCTATTTTGATGAGACTTTCTCCACTGCCGTACTGCGTGACTGCACCCAAAAATTTATTGATTTATTTGCCCCTAAACTGGTGTTGGGGATTTCGGATGAACTTTCTTCAACGGGCGATATTGAACGCATCAGACTTGTGGGAGAAATTGTTGATGAGTATAATTCACAGGCTTAATTGCATTCAAGTAGTACTTAGTCCGTTGATATAGGAGATTATCTGATGAATGGTAATATTCCAGTTTTAAATGTGACCGGAAAGTGTCTGGCAGAAGCCTGGGAACGGTCGGTACTGGCAGTATATGAGAATGGCTGTGACATAAAAACCGAGTATGACAAACCTCACGATCCTCCCAGTAAAGATTGTTCGATCACGATTGTGGTGGAAAATCCACTGGCGGAACCAATGATTCATCGTGATATGCCCGGCGGCCTGGAAGATTTACAGGAATATGTGATGGAAGTCCTGGACGGTATTAAGGATCATTGCATCCGTGATACTGCAGACCCTGATGATACCCGCTGGGAATACACCTATCATCAGCGATTGTTTAATTATTCCCTGCTGAATTCGGATAAAATATATGATCAGATCGAAATTGTGGCCGGCAAACTGGCTGAAGTTCCTTATTCTCGTCGCGCTCAGGCAATAACCTGGAAGGTGTGGGAAGATAATACCTGCTATGATCCGGCCTGCTTGCAAAGTGTCTGGTGCCGGATGCTGAAAGGTGAAAATGATCAATGGTTATTGAACACTAATGTTCGCTTTCGTTCCAATGATGCCTATAAAGCGGCCTTTATGAATATGTTCGCCCTGATCATGCTGCAACAAAAGATTGCCAATCGGATTGCTGAGCTCTCGGGTCTGGACGTGGGCCTCGGGCGCTATGTTCATCAGGCTGACAGCTATCATATCTACGGATCCTATATGGAAGAATTTGAAAGCCGGTTTATGAGAATGTACCGCGAGCGGTCATTTGCTGAGAGGTGTTTCCGCTACGATGATATGAAGCCTATCATGGATGAAGCGATTCCGGGGATTATAGAAAAAGTAGCGCAAATGTGACGAAATGACTCGCGAAGGTGGCCGAGTTATAAACCAGGAAATGTAATTGGAAAGAAAATGGAAATACTGAATACAATAGTGAAAAAATTAATCGCAGGTAGAGCTGATGAAGTTGTTGATCTCATTAGCCAGGCCCTGGCTGATGGATTTAAAGCCGATACTATTCTTAATGATGGACTGCTGGAGGGTATGGCAGTTATTGGCAAAAGGTTCAAAGAAGGAACTGTTTATATACCTGAGGTTTTAATTGCGGCGCGGGCTATGAATAAGGGTTTGGAAATTCTTGATCCCTTGCTGGCTGAAGAGGGGGCAAAATCGCGAGGTAAATTATTGATTGGTACAGTGCAGGGTGATTTACATGATATTGGGAAAAATCTGGTCAGCATTTTGTTTCGCGGGGCTGGGTTTCAAATTTTTGATCTGGGCACAAATATTACACCTGATTTATTTGTTGAAAAAGCCAGGGAACACAAACCTGATATCATTGGACTATCAGCCTTATTGACCACAACAATGATGAACATGGGCGCCACCATCAAGGAATTACGGGATCAGGATATTAATACTCCAGTTATCGTGGGCGGAGCGCCGCTAACCCAGGATTTTGCTGATTCAATCGGAGCTGACCTGTTTGCTACATCCGCATCCGATGGCATCGAAAAAGTTTTAAAGGCATTGTCATAGAAAATGACTCTCGATAAATTTCATAATACGGAAATAATTCTAACTCACTTAAAATGAACGGGCCGCAGCATATAATTGGTATATCCGCATTTTACCATGATTCAGCGGCCTGCTTATTACGAGGTGGTGAGATAATTGCCGCTGCACAGGAAGAACGGTTTACCCGCAAAAAACATGATGCTGGCTTCCCGATTAATGCGATCGAATACTGTTTGGCTGAAGCAGGCATAAAAACAAAAAATATAGATTTACTAGCTTTTTATGATAAGCCGTTACTGAAATTTGAGCGACTGCTGGAAACCTATTTATCATATGCCCCGCTGGGGATAAAATCCTTTCTCACAGCAATGCCGGTCTGGCTGAAGCGTAAATTGTGGATTCCCAGGATAATCGAAACAGAATTAGGGTATACCGGTGATATATTATTCGCAGAACATCATCAGTCACATGCTGCTGCTGCTTTTTTCCCATCTCCCTTTCAGAAAGCCGCTTTCCTGACAATGGATGGTGTCGGCGAATGGACCACAACCAGTTGGGGAATCGGACAGGGAAACAGCCTGGAAATCAGGAACGAAATACATTTCCCCCATTCGCTGGGTCTGCTCTATTCGGCATTTACTTATTTCACCGGATTTAGGGTCAATTCCGGTGAATATAAGCTGATGGGACTGGCGCCCTATGGCGAGCCTAAATATGTTAATCTAATTCGTGATAAATTGATTGATATTAAATCTGATGGGTCATTCCGGCTGGCTATGAAGTATTTTAATTACCCGGCCGGTTTAACGATGACAAACAATCGGTTTAGTAAATTGTTCGGTGGACCACCCCGACAACCGGAATCCGAACTGACCCAGCGTGAAATGGATCTGGCTGCTTCGGTACAGGTGGTTACCGAAGAAGTAATGGAAAAAGCAGTACGACATATAGTGAATGAAACAGGCGAAAAAAAATTATGCCTGGCCGGTGGCGTTGCCCTTAATTGTGTCAGTAATGGTAAGCTGCTGCGCAGCGGTTTAGTTGACAAATTGTGGATCCAACCAGCAGCCGGTGACGCCGGGGGTGCTTTGGGAGCTGCTCTGGCTGCCTGGCACCAGTATCGTCATGAAGCTCGACTCATTACTGAAAAGAACAGCGATCGACAGAATGGATCCTATCTGGGGCCGTCTTACAGCTCTGCCCAGGTGGAAACCTTTTTACAGGAAAATAATATTCCATTTACCGCTATTGATGATCCGGCAAAAATTGGCGCCGAATTGATTGCTGATGAAAAAGTTGTTGGCTGGTTTCAGGGCCGGATGGAATTTGGTCCTCGTGCCCTCGGTAACCGCAGTATTCTGGGTGACGCCCGATCCGAGGCCATGCAAACCACAATGAATCTGAAGATCAAGTATCGTGAATCATTCCGGCCATTTGCGCCTTCGGTTCTGGAAGAGGATATTTCCGAATGGTTTTCAATCGACCAACCCAGCCCTTACATGTTGCTGGTAGCAGCGGTCAGCCCTGAAAAACTGGTATATCAGGATAAACCGGTCGAGGCTGTGGGACTTGACAAACTTAAAATCAGGCGCTCCCTGATTCCTGCCGTCACCCATGTTGATAATTCAGCCCGGATTCAGAGTGTGAGTAAAACAACTAATCCACTTTATCATCAATTAATTTCGGAGTTCAAAAAACTCACTGGTTGCCCGGTAATCGTGAATACCTCATTTAATGTGCGTGGTGAGCCAATTGTGGCTTCACCGGAACATGCTTACACCTGTTTCATGCGGACGGAAATGGATCACTTGATAATGGGGACATTCCTGTTGAATAAGGACGATCAACCGGAATTCTCGGATACCATCGATTGGAGACAAACTTATGAATTGGACTAAATTCATGACCGCGTTCCATATTCAAGTGGAGAAAAAAACGGTTCGTCAATTTGGTCTTATACTGGCCGTATTGGTGCTAGGATATTTTTTAATCCACGGTTGGAGAACCGGTTCTTATCAAGCTCCGGGAATTATTATCAGCATTTTGATCGCGACAATGGCATTATTTATCCCCCAAGCTTTATATGTAATCTATATCCCCTGGATGGTTATAGTTCGTATCCTGGGATTTATTATTATGCATTTCTTATTAGTGCTGATTTTTTTTCTTATTTTTACACCACTGGGATTGGTCAAACGACTTTTCGGGTATGACCCGTTACGACGACAGCGACAGGACGGAAGCTACTGGCTTATCCGCCAGACCAAGGATCAAACTAATATGGAAAGGATGTTTTAATGTCCAAGTTAGCTGTGCTAAAAGAATTCTGGGCCTACATGAAAGTCCGGAAAAAATGGTGGTTGGGTCCTATTATTATAATTTTATTGTTGCTGGGGATTATTGCGGTATTAGCCGAAGGATCGGCTTTGGCACCGTTTATTTACACTATTTTTTAATGTTCATTACCCTCCTGCAGGACGTCACACCCTGCAGGAAAAGTAGAAATAATGTTTATCCTGATTCTTTAAGTTGATTATAAAACAGCTGTGCGTTTGGAAAGTTGTGTCCGTAATTTTCTGTACTTTTGATAAAAGGGCCATGGCCTTCTAAAT
>CAZIJQ010000088.1:0-6666 GCA_964539785.1 uncultured bacterium
CCATTCACGATCACATAATCGATTCCGGTGGGGTATTGGTGGGGATCTGCGAAGGTAGCGTTGTCGATTACCGTATCAGGGTTGAAAATGGTAATATCGGCGAAATTGTTTTTTACCAGCGAACCGCGCTGTTTCAATTTTAATTTTTCCGCCGGCATTGATGTCATCATTTTTACCGCTTCCGGTAAAGTTAGTGTATTCTGTTCCCGGACGTAGCGGCCCAGCACCCGGGGAAAGGCACCGTAATAGCGGGGGTGGGGCTTGCCTTTATGGAGGATTCCATAGGTCGCTGAAGCTGATCCATCGGAGCCAATCATTACATGGGGTGATTTTAATACCAATTTCAAATTATCCTCACTCATGGCAAAACCGACAATGCCAACATCCAGCCGGTCTTCGATCAACAGATTTCGTACAAACTCAGCCGGTTCCATTTTTTGTTCTTTCGAGCAAGTAAGAATATCCAGGCCTTCCCAGATTTTATTGGCTTCAGTCTCGCAACCGCTGATTAGCAGCCGGTTCCAGCCGCCGATTCGACGAGCGCGATCGTTGGCGTATTCCATTATTTTGACAGACTGCTGCGGGTCTTGCAAGCGGGCAATCCGCTCATCGGTATCGCCCTGGCGAGCCCACTGGGGGGTGAAACTGGTCAATCCCGTGCCCCAGGCATCGTAGGGGTAGCGGTCGGCCTTGACTGGCAGGTTTTGCGCCGCTTCTTCCAGCATTTCCAGAATCCGCGGGACTTTGTACCAGTTATTTTGATTGCAGGCTTTCAGGTGGGAAATTTCGGTAGATACTCCGGCCTCGCGGCAAATGGTTAATGCTTCTTCGATGGCTTCGATCACCGTATCGTCCTCATTGCGCATGTGGGTGGCATACAGTCCACCACGACGGGTAACTATCTTGCACAGGGCAATTATTTCAGCGGTATCGGCATAACTTCCCGGAGCGTATTCCAGGCCGGTGCTGAGCCCTATGCTGCCCATCTCCATTGAGCGCTCCAACAGTTTTTCCATATCCCGTAGCTGTTCCGGGGTAGGAGGTACGTCATTTTTGCCAACAACAGCCGCCCGCAGATCGCCATGACCGGTGAGGCTGCCATAGTTAAAAGCAGTGCCCTTCACACGGATAGCATCAAAAAACCCACTGATATCAGTCCAGTTGACCTGCACGCCATACTCTTCTGACCATTCAGCACTCAACTCCTGGCGGTCGGAATCAGTCAATGGAAAAGGAGAATAACCGCAATTACCGCCGATTTCAGTGGTGATTCCCTGACGAATCTTGCTTTCGGCCCGGGGATTGGCGATCAATTCAACATCGGTGTGAGTGTGAATGTCGATGAAACCGGGAGCAACCACGTATTTCTCGGCATTGATTATCCGATCAGCCGTGGCAGCCGATAAATCGCCCATAGCGGTAATTTTACCGCCCACTATTCCCAGATCGGTTTTAACAGCTGGATTGCCCAATCCGTCGAACACCGATCCGTTGCGGATAATAATATCAAATCGATTTCGTACGGAACTACCAATCAAAACTCCGGCAGTTGCCAGTGTCGTGGTCACAATAAATTTGCGGCGTGTGAATGATTTGCTCATAGTTGGTCTCTCATTACTGTAACTGAATTTGTCAATCATCGTTGACTATCGATATACGTATACTCTTTCACCTTACCATTTGTTGACTTTTTCAAAGTCGCAAAATAGCGGCGGGCTTCTTTCATAACCCTGGGCGATAACAGAATAGTGGCTGTCATGGTTGGAATGGCCATGATGGCATACATGCCGTCGACAAAATTTACCGCCATATCGATCGATACCATTGCGGCTACGATCAGTGTAAGAGTATAGAAAATACGATAATATTTTTTTGCTTTAGTTCCAAAGAGATAGCTGGTGCACTTGCTGCCATAATAGGAATAGCCGATCATGGTTGAAACGGCAAATATCAAAACACAGAACATTAGAATATAGCGGCCTGCTTCTCCCATTTCGGCAGTGAATGCCATAGTTGTCAGGGTCACACCATTGGCTCCGCTGGTATGCCAGGCACCGGAGACCAGGATAACCAGACCGGTGATTGTACAGACAACTATCGTATCAATAAAGGGCCCGATCATGGCAACCAGGCCTTCCCTAATTGGTTCCTTCGTTTTGGCAGCACCGTGGGCCATGGCTTCGGTACCGATGCCAGCCTCATTCGAAAAGGCCGCCCGTTTAATCCCGATGATCATGATTGCACCCAACGAACCGCCAAGTACCGCTTCGCCGGTGAAGGCATCGCGGAATATCAGGGCGAAGAGACCAGGAATCTCCGGCAGGTTAGTCAGCAGAACGTAGATCCCAGCCGCCATATAAATTAAAACCATGAATGGAACCATGCGCGAAGCCACGTAACCGATGCGCTTGATCCCGCCAAAAATGACGCTGGCAACGACAATGGCCATGACGATTCCCACCAGGAAATTACCCATATAGGCATCACCGGCGAACAGGCCTTGATTATGGAAAACTTCATCGCGAATAATCTGGGTTAGCTGATTAGCTTGAAAAAGCACCAGACAGCCGAACAGGCCGGCCACGCTGAACAGCACCGAAAGGAATTTGAATTTTTTTCCCAGTCCCTGTTCAATATAATACATGGGTCCACCCTGAATTATGCCCTGATCGTCCTTACCGCGATACATGATCGCTAGGGAACAGGTGAAGAATTTGGTGGCCATTCCGACGATAGCCGACAGCCACATCCAGAACAGGGCGCCGGGACCACCGGTAGCGATGGCTATCGCCACACCACTGATATTGCCCATGCCCACAGTTGAGGCCAAAGCCGAAGAAAGCGCCTGGTAATGAGGGATCGCCCCTGGATCGTCATCGGAGTCGAATTTGCCCATTAAAACATCGACCCCATGACGGAAATAGCGGAAAGGAGTGAAGCGGCAGTACAGGGTAAAATATAAACCCCCGCCCAATAATAATATGAGCAGTGGCATGCCCCACATGAATCCGGAGAAATTGGCTAGTAAATTATCGAGGAAGGTAAAGAATGATGAATTTGTTTCCATAGTGAATTCTAATCGATGTTGGTTTTAACCGGAGGCGAATAGAGCTTCGCTGTAGCAGGCTCTGTATTTAATTTTACCGGTGGTTTTATTCATGAATTGCAGGAAAAAACTATGAATATCAAGCGAACAATCATAGTATTCTTATTGATCTACAACATTTTTTTGCTGTCGCGCAAATTTCAACCGGATTTAACGCGCTATAAACTGAAGTATTAGGAGGGACAAATGGAAATGACCTTAACTACACCGGCAATGCTGTTCCCGGCAATCTCACTATTGTTGCTGGCCTACACCAACCGTTTCCTGGCAATCGCCGGTCTGGTTCGCAATTTATATGATCGTTACCAGGCCCGGCCGGAACAGAAAATTCAGGCTCAGATCGATAATTTGCGCTATCGACTGGGATTAATCCGCAATATGCAGGTTTTTGGGATTTCCAGTCTGTTGCTCTGTGTACTGTGCATGTTTGTGCTGTTTCTGGGCCTAGTCGAATTCGGACAGGGCATATTTGCCGTCAGTTTACTCCTGATGCTGGTATCGCTGGGATTGTCCCTGCGGGAGATCCAGGTTTCCAATCGTGCCCTACGCTTCCAGCTGGAAGACTTGGAGGAAAAACTGAAGTGAAGCCAGCGATGACCAATACTGAACAGGAAATCAAAGAAATCGTTGATCGTGAAACAACAGCCTGGGATACCAAGAATGTGGACTTGTTGATGACAGTCTGGCACCAAGACATGGTCTGGCCGTGGCCGCCACACGCCAAAGCCCACGATCCGGCGGAATGGGTGCTGGAATTAGGTCGTTTCAATTACCAGCGTTGGAAGACCGGCTGGCAAAAGTTATTCGATACCCACGAACTGGTGTATAATAAACGCAATCTCGTCAAGATTACGATCTCAAAGGAAGGTGACGGCGCCCTGGCGGTGGTAGATGTGGATACCCTCTGGCGCGATCAAAACGGCAATGTTTTTCACTGGCTGGGCCGGGCGGGGAAGGTGTACACTAAGGTGAACGGTGAATGGAAGTTGATCATGCACACCGACCTGTTGGAGTATTGAGCCAGGAGCGAAGAACAGAGAGCAAAAAGCTGGGGAGTTGTGTGCAGGTTTAGAAAGAAATTACTGTCATTTTAAACAAGCTTGTCATTTCGAGAAATCCCAATTAATTGGGAGATCGAAGAATCTCTGACTTATGTTTTTCGTAAAACGAAAGCTTGAGATTCTTCACTTCGTTCAGAATGACAATTGCTCCAATTAGATTACTATAAGTTACCTCTGTCACCCTGAGCTTGTCCCAGCCCGCCATAGGTGTACCTGCCGAAAGTATGCAGGCAGGCACGCAGGCGGGGAAGGGTGGATGCGGATGTCATACTTCGAAAGGCTCAGTATGACATTTAATCTTTTGTTACTTCAAAGGCTTAAGGTTGGCGTGGGCGATCCATTTCCATCCACTTTCAGTCTGTAAAAAGACACTCATCCGAGGAGCGGGCGTTTTTGAAAGCCGCTTTCCATCAATCGTCTCTGCTACGGAAACAAAATAAGTGGCAACAATAACTGGTCCATCCTGAGTTATATTAATGTCGGTCAGGGTGTATTCGCCTAGTTTCAGACCCTTGATCAGTTCAATCTCTTGTTCGTAATTGCTGGAGCCAGATTGGTGCACAGACTGAAAGCCTTTTGAGATTGTCTTTTCGATCGCTTCCATATCTGGCTTTGCCATATCTGACCATAATTGGACCAAGAGTTTTTCGCCCAGACTTTTTTCAGTTGTAACTTCCTGATCAGCCAGGACAGTCTGGCTAGCGAATAATGCGGTAAATGTCAATATTAGGATCAATTTTAACGCTTTCATATCTACTCCCATTCTAAGGTTTACGGGGCCTTAGCATCCCGCATACCAATATTTAAGAAGAATTTCCAACAGTGGTTTTCCCCCGGAAACAGAAGAGAGTAAAAAGCAGTAGGGCGCGGTTCCCACATCCGGTTATTGTAGTTAAGTTTACGGTATTGGCCGTGGTTGGGGCAAGGGCAAAATGAATTAAGAACAATGATTAACCTGTCTTCGTTTGGCTATGACAGGCAGGCGAATTATGAATTACAATCCTTTTCTGTGGATACTCAGAAATAACTCGTTGTGATCTCTTTCATTCTCTATTAAGAAATTCCTCCCAAGTTGTACTCGCCCAGCTCTTGGGCTTCTTTGTTACCGCCGACTTTATCAATTCTCAAGAGAACGACATCCCTGACCTTTTCCGTAGAGATCAATAAGTCGATCTCCCGGCAATCTTCAGGGGTGCCACTATTCAAGTAGGCCGGTTTCTTCAGATGACTCTGGCCCGACTCAAATGTATCCATTACCGTTCTTCTTATCGTGCACCCACTACAGTGAATGGTGTTGCCGCATCCTTCAGGGAGTTTCGCATAAGCACGCTCAAACACATCGCCACCCTTGGAATGTTCGATATCTGGTAATTCCTTTTGAAAAAGTGCGCGTGCATTCCTGTTTGCTGTGACGACAGTTCCTGTTTCATCAACAACAAGCACTGGCGCTGTGAGGCTGTCAAGATAGGTTCCTAATTTCGTTCCCAATTCTGAAAAGAACTTTCTAGCACATTCTGTGCAAATTCCGTGCGTAATTACGTTTTTCAACTGGTTCTCCGAAGGAACCGTTCCCATATCCTTTGTGCACCATGCACACAATCTCTTCAATTATGATCCTTCCTTAGTATCGGTATAAGTTTTTGCCAACCTCAGAGTGTTTTTTCAAAGTCACAATTAGTTTGAATAATTTTCCCAGCAGGCGCCTGATCCCTGGTTTATTTCACATTATTAATCAGCAATCGCAGCGGAAAGGTAGTCCGGCGGTACCTTATGTTGGAATTTGTTTTCAATCCTCAAAAGCCATTTTCCATCTTTTCTTTGGATTCCAAAACCTTACCTGGCTTGGTTCAAATTTCTCAGGATCGTAGGGGTGGTAGTTTTTGGCATGGTTGCTTAACCAATAAACCATCTCTTTATATTCTTCATTCCCTGTGTTAGCGAGGACTTTAACAAGATTGTAATAACCTGGAATGCTACCACAATCCTCTGGTGGACAGGCACGTTTGCCGTCTAAGCAATTTGGATATTTAATTCCGTCTTTCTGCGGAGATATTCTTTCTAAAACTATCCTGTGGCGCCAATCATCACCAAAATCATAATCATAATTTGCCTGATTACCTGGTTCTTTAAAGTATTCAATTAAAGGTACATCCCATCCTGGAAGAGTATTATATTCATCATCATCATCCGGGATGCCTATTAAAACCGGCTCATTCTTTCCAGGCGTAAGTAGTGAAAATGAATGGAGATGGTAATCTAACCACCCCATAGAGTCCTGTATAGCAACGTGAAGATCCCAAAAGCTATAATTTGAGGGAACTTCGATTAGTCGCCATATCGATGGTTCTATCCCTAAAAGTTCTATTCTGAACTGATATATAATTTTCTTCTTCATGTCTTTTAATTATTCCTGTGAATTTTAATGATATCTATGTTTTTCTTCCAGTTGTGTCCTTAATTTTCTGTACTTTTGAAAAAGGGGCCATGGTCTTCTAAATT
>CAZIJQ010000089.1:0-6417 GCA_964539785.1 uncultured bacterium
CAAAATTAAATCCCTGGGGGTGCATCGTTTTTTCCAGAATGCGCATGGATTTATCAGCCAGACTCATGATTTCAACGTAAGTTTCCGTGCATAGATCGTCAGTGCTGTTACAATGCTTGTAGGGAGCAATCATAAGATGGCCATTGTTGTAGGGGTATAAATTCATCAACAGGCTGCATTTTGTTCCACGGAATAAAACCAGATTCTCTCGATCATTATCCTGTTTTGGTTTATCACAGAAAATACAGCCATCTGATTCAGATTTGGGTGCCTGAACATATTCCATACGCCACGGCGCCCACAATAATTTGCTTTCGCTCATATCAGCGAGAATTTATTCGTCTTCATCCTTTTTCTGGGCTGCGGCTATGACCTTCCGCTCCAGATCCTTCGGCATTTCTTCATAATGACTTAGTTCTTCACTGTGGATTCCACGACCTCCGGTCAATGACCGAATGGTGGTGGAATAGTGATATAATTCTGCCTGAGGTACCTGAGCCCGAATGATCTGGAATCCGCCATCGGAATCCATTCCGAGTATCTTACCGCGCTTACCGGAAATATCACCCATGACATCACCCATAAATTCATCCGGAACTTTCACCTCAATATTCAAAATCGGCTCCAGCAAACATGGTTTAGCTTGTGAAAATGCTTCGCGAAAAGCATGTTTACCAGCAATTTGAAAAGCAATATCCTTGGAGTCCACCGGATGCTGTTTACCATCATAAAATTCGACTTTCAGATCAACAACCCGGCAACCGGCAATCACACCTTCGACTACTGCGGCGTTAACTCCTTTTTCCACCGAAGGCACAAATACGCGATCAACATTCTGACCGACCAGAGAATCCGTAAATTCAATTCCCTCACCCCGGGGCTTAGTCTCGATCCGCATCCAGACTTCTGCAAATTGTCCGGCACCGCCCGATTGTTTCTTGTGGCGATATTTTGACATTCCTTTACCCTTAATTGTCTCACGGTAAGGAATCTTGGGTTCCATCGACGTTATTTCCACATTAAAACGATTTTGCAAACGATTGGCGATAACGGCCAGATGCAATTCACCTTGACCAGAAATAATTGTCTGTTTCAATTCCGAATCAACGCGATATACGAAGGTAGGGTCTTCCGCATGCAAAGTTGATAAACCCACTGCGATTTTCTCTTCATCACCTTTGGCTTTAGGTTTAATCGCGGAATGAATGTTAGGTTTGGGGTATTCCACCTGTGGTAGAACAATATTTTTTTTGGTGTTACATAATGTGTCTCCGGTATGCGTGTTTTTCAATTTTACGACAGCACCAATATCGCCGGCATGGAGAACATTAATCGTGGTTCTGGTTTTTGCATTCATTACAAAAAATTGCCCAAAACGTTCCGAGCCACCCTGTACCAAATTGTATAAATCAGCACCAGTTTTTAGTGACCCGCTATAAATCCTGAAAAATGACAATTCCCCTACATGAGCTTCACTGATGGTTTTAAAAACCTGCAGGACTACATCGCTGCCTTCCAACTTCAATTCTATTTCTTTATCGCCTTTTGCATCCTTGATTTTTAAGGAGCCACGATCAGTCGGATTGGAACCATATTTGGCGATAAAATCCATAATCCGGTGAACACCAACATTATTACCGCCAGCGGCACATAAAACCGGTATAAAAACGCCCGTTTGTAATGCGTCATGCATACCATTGCGCATTTCATCTTCGCTTAATCCGCCTTTATCAAAGAATTTTTCCAGCAGACTATCATCGGATTCGGCTACATATTCGATCAACATTTCATGTAATTCATCAGCCTTATCGGCCCATTCACCGGCTGGATCTGATTCGGTATAATCGCCACTGCCATCCGTTTTGAAAGTCAAAATCTTCTTTCGCAAAACATCGAGTACCTGATTGAATGCTGGTCCGGCATTGATCGGAATCTGCATGGGGAATACATTGTTGCCAAATCGTTCTTTTGCTTTATTGAGAATGGCGTCAAAATTAGTGTGTTCTTTATCCAGCGCATTGATAACCAACATTTTGGGGATACCATTTTTAGTGGCATAACCCCACACCTGCTCGGTCCCGACTTCAACCCCCTGATTACCATGCACGACGACCACCGCGGCATCAACCGCACTCAGAGCAGCTAGTGTTTCGCCGGTGAAATCAGCATATCCCGGAGTATCGATGAAATTAAATTTTTTGCCCCCCCAAACCGTATTAAGTAAAGTTGAATTTATGGAAATTTCACGTTCCTGCTCTTCTTCGTGATAATCTGAGGCTGTGCTGCCATTGGCAATCGACCCTAAACGATTTAAAGCTCCACCGCTGACTAACATTGATTCACACAACATGGTCTTTCCGCTGGAGCTATGACCAACGACGGCAAAATTGCGGATATCCGCTGATTGATATTCGATCATATAATTTTCCTTTTCTGACTAAGTTGATTGTCTCTTCACGACAAATTCTAAATTCTTACTAATTTTAAAAGAAAACGAGCCGGATAGTAATGTTACCTGAAATTTGAATCAAGGCTTTTCAACTGGCTGATTGTTAATCAATGGTAAATTAACATCATCAATGTAAGCTCGTAAGACGGGCATCAGATAAACAGTTGACAAATCCAGTTCAGCAAAGGCCATTGCCAGTACTCGTAATTTTTGTTCAATTGGCCGATGTTTATTTAGTACGATGCAGGATTCATTCTGCAGCCTACACCTACCCCCGGTAAAATCACCACGGTCTTCGACCAACCTTATTTCCAAACGCCGGGCCAGCTCTTCAAATTGAAAGAAAAGCTGTTCCGGTTTCATTCCATCGTACCATCATAATAAATCGTTCCGTTTTTCAGTATGTAGCTTTTCCACCAGATTTTTAACCGATTCGACTTTATCCTTGGGAATCACCAGAGTCGCGTCGGCAGTATTGATCACAACCAGATTATCGACACCGACAATGGCAGTGAATCTGCCATCAGATTGTATCATATTATCATTGCCATCCAGAATAAGACCGTCGCCTTTTACTACGTTGCGATTTTTATCCTTGTTAGCCATATCGTAAACCGCGTTCCAGGAACCGATATCACTCCAATCGTAACGTGCTTTAAAAACATAGATATTTTTTGACTTTTCCATCAAACCGTAATCGACTGACTCGGCTTTGATATATTTCCAGATATCGTTTATGGCTGCTTGTGGATCTATCGCCAGTCGGTCCTTAATCAGGTCAAGATTATGATACAGTTCCGGCATATATTGACGCAGCTCTTCCATGAAAGTTTTAACTTCCCAAACAAACATGCCGCTGTTCCATAAGAAATCACCGCTACTTAGAAATTCACGGGCCAGATCCAATGGCGGTTTCTCGGCAAATGTCTTTACTTTGTAGGCATCCAAATGATCCTCATCGCTCTTGGGATCGTACTGGATATAGCCATAGGCTGTCGCCGGATAAGTCGGCGTGATGCCGATCGTAACCAGGGAATGTTTTTTCCGGGCCAGGTGCGAGGTGGTATTGATAGTCTTTTCAAATTCGTGATGCCCCACTACCAGATGATCAGACGGAAAAACACCCATTACGCAATCTTCCTGCGTCAGGCACAATTTTAGAGCAGCCAGACCAATACAGGGAGCAGTATTTTTTCCACTTGGTTCAACAATAATATTTTCCGGTACCACCCCAGTGATTTCTTTCCTGATGGCGGGAGCCAGTTCTTTTCCGGTTATGATAAAAATATCTCGAACAGCTGAAATTTTTCGCAGACGATCAACAGTCATCTGTAACATCGACGTATCGCCGACTATATTTAACAATTGTTTAGGGCGTGAAATACGGCTGAAGGGCCAGAACCGGGTTCCGCGACCACCGGCCATAATTACACAATACATAATTATTGTCCTTCCGTTATAGTTAATTCCGGTGTTTCGATGATCCAATTAGCTCGCACTTCCATTGTATCTGGAAAAATGCGAAACCACTCACTACTGAAAAAAGGGAATGCGCTGCCAAAATCGTAGAGCAGGTTTTGATTTGCATCCTTGAAAATCATCAAATTGTAGTAGCCTTCCGGTATATTATTAAAGCTATAATTCGACTCTGAATTTACAAAAGATATGTGGCTGTGAGTCGAATTTTCGATCAATGAAAGCTGGGCCACGATGGGGGGATTATCTGTCAGAATTTTACCTGCTAATCCGCCGCGCCCTGCCGGGGCTACCAACGAAAATGCGATTGATAACAAGGAATCTGCCAGTGTTGTTCCATCGCTGGCAATCAGGCTGTCACCAAGGATAATTAATTTGTATTTACCCAGCTCAGACCATTCATCCCTGGGAATTAACCGGGTCTGGATCAGATTCACCGGATCAATTGTGAAAGCAATTTCAGTTGTATCATTTAATACTATTCTAATCGCTGAAGTATCCGGCCAGACGGCTACCGGTTTATCTACAACCAAATTAAGACTACTTGTACCAGCCACCAATTTCATATTTGTTTCAGGCATTAAAACGTTGACTGCCATGGTATCACTGGCTGTGGGCGTTCGTACGGTAACGCTGGCGGTATCAATTTCCTGATCAAAACCATCCAGCAGGCCTCCGGTCCACAGGCTGAGTTTAGCAGCCGTTACCGAATCTTCCGTAATAATCAATACTGAACTACTGTCCAGCGGATCTAAAAAATAATCAAAATTGGAAACGGCGTTGCCAGCATCATCGATAATATTCAACCATTCCGGCGCCGATTGCAGGACATTGTTGAAATACAATCGACCATGAAAATGCCCCGTCCAGTCACCGCGCAGCAATTTCAGTTTCTGAGGTTCGCGCCACATTGGTAAATCAGCATTTGCAATCAACGAATCAGTTGTAAGGTCCAGATCGGTAAAACTGCTTAATCCATAACTAAAGCGTTCGGTCTTTAAACCGTAACCGACACCAGCCCTTTCAATTGCAAGAATCTGATAACGGGCCGGTCGTAGGAATTGGAAACTGTAACTGCCGTCATCGGCCACATCGGTCCTGAAATGGGGGATTTGGGCAAACACCGAATCGGTTTCCGGCAATAATGACAAATCCCATAGATGAACGGCAGCCGGGCCGTCATTAAAATAAACTTTTCCACTGATTGCACCCTGCTCTATTTTAGTACCGGTACTGTAAGCCAGGTGAACCGGCTCGGCCAGCTCAACACCACGCTCGTCTTTCAATTGGCGACTGATGGTAATAACATAGGTCTGATCATGAATGACTGAATCCGGCAGGATTACTAGTATTTCATCATCCTTATATACCAATTGCAGCGGATATTCTGTGATCGGTGACAGATAAAACCCATTTTCCACCGTTTTTTCATCGATATATTCTGAGAACCCGATTCTGATTTCCTGACCACCATTAATATTGATCGTTTCGCTCGGTGGGTCTACAGAAACTAAATATGGTGGTGTGGTGTCTTCTGGTCCACCACCGGGTGGACGGACTGCCGCGCAGCTCCAGGCAACCAGTAACAGAACGGTAAAGATCACCAGCAGGATCAAAAGATATTTTAGATTAGCGATATATTTATGCATTCAGAGACAGTGGAATTTCCTGCCAATAGACCATTTCATCCAAACTAACTTTAGTGGTTATGCACCAGATATTAACACCGCGCTTATGGGCCAGCTTCAATTCGTAGGCAAATTTAGGATCACGATCAAACATGGGACGGAATGATGTCGCATCGGAACGTTGACAAACAAATAGAATTCCCGCTTCGGTACCATTCACCACCATTTCACCCAGCGTGGCAACATGCCGGGCTCCCCGCTCGGTAACGGCATCGGGAAACCGGGCAATACCTTCAGCTACGAAAGTTACCGATTTTACCTCAAGATAGAATAGTCCCCGCCTACTTTGCAAAAGAAAATCAAACCGATGCCGCCCAAATTTCACTTCCGGTCTGACCAGTTTATAATCCCTAAGCTGAGGTAAGCCATGATTCTCCAGTTCCTCTTGTACAAAATGGTTTGGCAGAGTGGAATCCAGGGAAATTAATTCACCCTTGTGTTCCGTCATTACTGTTGAAAATTTGGTTTTCCGTTTTGATTTAACCGGAGCAGGACGCACATAAACTGTAGCGCCAGGAAATAATAATTCTTTCAAACGCCCCGGATCAGGTAAATGGCTTTCAACTATTTGGTCATCCAACTCAACTCTAGTTAGAAAACGATTGGGACGATCAATAAACCGGCCGGGCAGCAATGGTCCTGCAATTTTCATGGGTGGAAATTAGAATTTTTCAGCCATAATGCGCCAAACAGTTACCATTGACTCATTGCTGTCCAATCAATTATCAGGAACATTACCAGAAAGTGAATATACAATTTTTATTCAATTACTATTGTAATTTCAGGATTACCGGGATGGAAATT
>CAZIJQ010000090.1:0-4119 GCA_964539785.1 uncultured bacterium
TTTCAATGATCAGATGCGTAAAGACGCCGAAGCACCAACTCTTAATATACAGTATGCTGATTCTACCGATGATTCGATTGTTGGCCAATTATATTCATCGAAATCCAATGGGGACAGCACCTGGGTTTATGAAATAATACTTCCGGACAGCAGTAAGAACAGTGGAATAATGACCGTGTCTGCAATTGGGTTGGATTTTGCGGGTAATTCAGTAACCACTGCTTTGTTAGATGCTGTTTTTGAAGTTGATAATACACCACCGGCTGCATTTGCAACTGGAGCTGTAACAACCGTGGTTGGCAATAATGTTACCGGCTGGATAAATGGATCAAACGATAGTCTAAAGATCAAAGCTCCCATTTTTATCGCCGATTTGGATGGGACAGTAAGGCTGGCTTTCGCTGTACCGGCTAAAATGGATACTGCCAGTTTCTGGGCAATTGCCGGAGATCCCATAGATTTAACCAGAGCTGCTGATCCCGATAGTTTTTACGTCGATATAGATACGATCATAACCGCGTTAAATGATACCATGAGTGGCGATCTTGAACAGGGAGACGAAATCCTGACATGGGTAATAAAATATGATGAGGTAGGTAACAATACCAGGGGGCAGGTAAGCAGTCAGAACTTGTTTTATGACGTGCTGCCTCCTGTAGCAGGTAGTCCATTAGTCTGGAATAGCACCAGTCCGGACACGTTAATATCCAATGATTCCCTGCAAATAGTGTGGGGAGCCTACAGTGATCCCGTTGCGGCAGCATCGGGAATTGAGCGTTATGAATGGGCCGTGGAAACCGGAGGACCGGGCTGGTCTGAATTCATCGGTTGGACATCTACCCTGATTGACACCAGCGTGGACACAGCCTTAGCGCTGACTCATGCCAGTATTTATCGTATTAAACTTAGAACTTTTGATGTGGCGGGTAATCAATCAACCCCAGATCAGATTACGACTTCATTTTTACGTTTGAACTCTGCTCCGGTGATAACGCCAATTGACTCAACGGTCGTTTATGAGGATGTCCAATACATTGATACTGTTCAAATCACTGACCTGGATTTAGCTACTATAAACGGTGATGCTTTTTCGTACCAATTGGGAGTATCACATCAGGGTGGTTGGTCGCCAGTGACACCGGCAACAATCGATCCAGCCGGTATAATCACTTGGACACCGGCGCCACAGGACACCGGAATTTATGATTATACTGTATATGTAAATGACAATTGGGGATTTTCAGATACGCTTGAGTATGTTCTTTCCACGTTGCCGGTAAACGACGCACCAATCGCTGATTTCCGTGATACCAGTCTGGTGCTTGTGGAAGATTCTCTACGGGTATTGCAGCTATATCTAAATCCTTTTGTAACTGATGAAGATAATCTGATACCAGACCTGGATTGGTACCGGGTCGTTATCCTGGATACCGTTGATAATCCCGGTTATCCTGAAATTGGTTATAATTATCCACCGGGTGATGCCAGTACTGGACAGATTACTTTGATGAAGCAATATCCGGTTAATCACGTTTCGGGTGATAATGTGCCAGATGCATTTAATTGGGCTGCCAACCCGCCGCTAACGGTTGATATTGCTACCTCCAATGATTCAACTATTGCCACCATTACCGCCGACAGCAATTATTTTGGCAAGCTGCATCGCCTGATTTTCATGGTGCGTGACCCGGATCTTGCTACAGATCTGGATACTGTTTTACTTGAGGTAGAGTCACGAAACGATCCTCCGGTTCTATCAGTCATTTCCGATCAATCCATTCTCGAGAATGACTCACTGAAACTTGATCTCGGCAGCTACGCTTATGACGTTGATGATTCGACTCTGACTTTCCAGGTACAGGCGCTGGTCAATCCCGATTCGATCACTATCAGCGATTCTGCCTACGTTTCTTCTGGGCTTGGTGACACAATTGTGTTCACACCCAAACCACTCTGGTCGGATTCAACCATTATCCGGGTAATCGTGATCGATGATTCCGATGCTGCAGACACAGTCCAGTTTACGCTTGATATCATCCGGGTCGACCGACCGCATCTCGCAATCAGCATCATTCAAAACAGTGTATTCACCAATCATTTTGAGATTATAGTCAACGATACAATTCAGAAAACGGTCCACTGTGATGTTACTGTCGATGGTGATACAGTCAATCTGGACACTGTGGCTGCATATAACTATATCGGTCGTACCGAATTTGACACTAACGCTGATTTCACGATTTCTGCTTATGCTCAGGGCCAGGTAGGCGATACTACAGTTACCAGGGATGGAACAGTGGTACTGGCGCGAGCAAATGGCAATTGGACTGGTGCCAGCCCCGATGGCAGGTTCCGACTTACCGGGAAACCGGGTATTGTTCATTCTGATCAGCCAATCCTGATTATCGATTCAACCCTGTTTAATTCTGCGGTGCCTAGTCAGGCCGCTTATCGCATTGGGCCGGCCGGGATGCCTTATGACAATCCGATTCTGTTAACATTTGCTGACGCCAATGATCAGTTGGCAATTTACTTGAGCGCTGATGGAGCAACCTGGCAAGAATTACCTACGATCACCGCTGAGGATAAGATTCTGGCCTGGACGACCAGGTCGGGATATTTCAAGCTTGGAGATCGCCATTTATTTGTCCCGGATGAAACGGCGCTTCGATCAAACTATCCAAATCCGTTTAATCCCTCAACAACCATTGTCTACGATCTGGGCTTTACCGGTGGACCGGATCAGAATGTTAATATTACAATATTTGATTTACTGGGCCGTCAGGTTGTGGAAATATTCGATGGCCAGCAGATAATCGGTCGGCATGAAATCCGCTGGGATAGCCGCAACGCCCGCGGTATTCCTTCGGCTTCCGGGATTTATTTCATCCGAATGACTGCCGAAGATAATTTTGTTAAAACCCATAAAATCACGTTGCTGCGATGAAGTATCTAAATAAAATGTTTACCATAATGGCGGTACTGGTAATCCTGATTCCCGGGTGCCGTAAAGTTTACACACCTTCTGATCTGGAATTGACCACTTATGCCTGGGAGCTATATGAAGAAGGCAATTACATCGATAGTTATACCTGGTTCAGGGAAGCAATGGTGGTCGATTCCGTCTATCAGGATGCCAGGAATGGCTTGGGCTGGTCTTTTGGAAAATTAAATCAAATTGATAGCAGCCGATTCTATTTTACCGGAGCCTTGCAAATGAGTCAGCCCAGGGATGTTGCAGCTAATGTCCGCCATGAAATCTGGGCTGGATTGACCTTCGCAAATCAGGCTGCCGGCTTGGATTCACTGACAGTAATATTTGGTGATTCTCTGATTAATGATATTACTGATATTATCGTCTCTTCAACCGCTGTCTGGACTTTCAGCCATGATGAGGAATTAAACCATCTCGATGTGAAACTCAGCCTGGCCACCGCCAACTATAATCTTGGCCAGTTTGGTTTGGCTAAGGAATATATCCTCTCTATTCTCGCGGAAGCTGACTCAGCCAACACTTTCACTGCCGATACCGCAACCGTTCAGGGTCAATTGGCAATTGCCGCCGAATTAGAAATCCTTCGTGAATTGCTTGACTAAAAATAGTTGGTATGAATGACCATGAGAAATGGATGCAATTGGCTCTCCGGGAAGCCCAGCAAGCTTATGACAGGGAGGAAGTACCGGTCGGGGCAATTATAGTCCGAGCAGGTTCTATTATCGGTCGCGGATTCAATCAAACCGAAAGCCTCAAAGACCCTACCGCCCATGCCGAAATCCTGGCAATTACCGCAGCTGCCAACACTCTTGAGGACTGGCGCCTAACGGATTGTTACCTGTACGTCACCAAAGAACCCTGCCCCATGTGTGCCGGGGCAATCATCAATTCCCGCCTAAAAATGGTAGTATTTGGTTGTTATGATGAGGAAAAAGGCTGTTGCGGGTCACTGTATGAATTATGCGGCGATCCCCGATTCGGCAAACCCACTGCGGTAAAGGGTGGTATCCTGGAAAAACCCTGTCTCGGTATAATTCAGGACTTTTTCATGAACCGCCGCAGGTCGTAATTTCGGCCTGCTTTTTGATCGTAATAGTATTGACAAGCATGCTTTTTCATCTTTT
>CAZIJQ010000090.1:4219-5684 GCA_964539785.1 uncultured bacterium
CTTTTATCTTTTATCTTTGAATGGAGAGGTGGCAGAGCCTGGCTGAATGCGCCGCACTCGAAATGCGGTGAAGACCTAGTCTTCCGGGGGTTCGAATCCCTCCCTCTCCGCTGATGACAAACCTTGTTTCCAAAGAGAAATATAATTTTGAGATGATTATTGAAACAGTTTTGGGTAATATTAGAATGGGATTTTGAGTTAAATCGATTGTGTCTTAAAAATGGTGGTTTTTAGACCACTGCGATGTGGTCTGAATATTTGTGGCCAGTCAAGTTCATTGAAAATTCTTCTGTGGGTGTGGTCACTTGATGAAGTTGTTTCGCTTCCATTTCAAGAAAAACTTTTTAGCCCTTTCAATATCTGCGTGGGTGTTTATATTTAAAAATTGTTCGGATTCTTGGATTGTTATTGTGATTTTTTTGACATTTAGAATACCAAATTGCTCATAGATGGCGTACTTACCTTGGGCTATAGCTTTTTTATATATTGAACGTGTACTCTGATGATAAAACGCACTGGTCATATGAAGTTTATTATCTGTCTTGGGTATTATGATTTGCGTAGCCTGAGAAATATGACCGTACAGGTAAATAATTGTTTCGTTTTGTACAAATGGTTGGTCACAGGCAATTATGAATATCCATTCTGATGAGCTATGATCGAGTGCAGTTACAATTCCATTCAAAGGACATTGAATATGATTCAAATCAGGTATAAATGGAAGGTTACCAGGAGGAGTATTTTTTCCAACAACATATACATTTTTAAAGACAACTGTTAGCCGGTCATATAACAATTCAGTGATTGTATTATCACCTAATTTAACAAGACTTTTATCGGTCTTGAGTCGGCGACTCTGTCCACCGGTTAAAATATAAGCATTAACTGGAAGTTTTGGTTTTCCCATTTTATTAGTTTGCATATCACCTGCTTGGTAAATGTAAAGTCATAACCAGATAATTTGTCGCGGCCAGCGATCCATGGGAGGTAAATTACCGGAGAGGAATTCCTCAAGTTGTTCCACTAAATTTGACCGTACAACGATAACCATATATCCAGAAAAATCTATTGCAACCTGTTTTAACGCAGGAAAAAATCCTTTTTTATTGAATTCTAAAAGACCTACCTCATCCAGAACCAGCCATTCTGAAGATTTTGCCGAAATAAGTCGTTCACAGCCCCACGCAATCGTTTCAGTGTAGAAATAGAATTTCCCCGCTTTTATGGGTGTATTCAATTCATCCATAGTATTTATTGACCGCTTCTCTCCAGTTGAAATATGAAGAATTTCATGCTGCCATTTTTCATTCGGTTGAATGATCTTATTTGCAATAAGTCCATCAACTGTATGGCCACCGTCTAATAGGAATTGAACGAGTGATTCCAGCCAGGGAGTTTTACCTGCGCCAGGGTCTCCGGTGACAATAATAAGGGCTGGTTTACTTTCAACAAAACTGGTTTTTAG
>CAZIJQ010000091.1:0-5437 GCA_964539785.1 uncultured bacterium
CCTGGAAGGTTGCTATGCCTTTGAGACCTGGAAGGTTGCTATGGCCGATAGGTTGCTCTAAACTGGTAGAATTGCCCAGCCATGTTGTAAATTACTGCTCCATGAACCTTTCTCAAAATAATCCAAATCCACCAGAAACGGTAATCCGGATCAGCGATTTACGGAAACATTTTGGTGTTGTAAAAGCGGTTGATGGTATCAGTTTGGATATTAAGCACGGGGAAGTATTTGGTTTTCTGGGACCCAACGGCGCCGGTAAAACCACCACAATTAACATGATCTGCGGCTTGCTGCCAGCAAGCGGTGGCACGGTGGAGTTTACTGATCCGCAAATCCGTCTGGATGGAGTGAAAAATCACCTCGGTGTCTGTCCCCAGGAGAATATCTTCTGGCCCAAGCTCACCTGCCGCGAGCAATTGGTATTCATGGCTGAAATGTATGGCTTTCTAGGCAATGATTCCCGAAAGCGCGCTAATCATCTACTGGAAATGCTGGGGCTTATTGGCAAAGCTGATACTCTCGCAGCCAAACTATCCGGTGGGATGAAGCGCCGCCTGAATATTAGTCTGGCCCTGATTCATGATCCCGCCGTGCTGGTATTGGATGAACCGGAAGCCGGTCTCGATCCCCAAAGTCGCCTGCTTGTCCGCAATTTTATCATAGGTTTGGCTCGGGAGAAAACCGTTATTCTGACCACCCACAATATGGACGAGGCCGACCGCCTGGCGGATCGGGTTGCGATCATTGATCACGGTAAGTTGCTTAAACTGGATACACCGGGCAATCTGAAGCGATCAATCGGGGAAGGCGATTTGCTGGAAATTGTATTTGATGACAGTGACAACAAAGTCGGACCGGATGCAATTCTGAATGCTATTCAGCCGATCTGCGAATCGGCAAAAATAAATGCTGACCGCTTGATTCTCAAGGCGCCTCATCTCGTGGGTCTCCTGCCGCAGATTACTGCGAAATTAACTGAGCTTGGTATAACTGCACGGGAAATCACACTACGGGAAAACACTTTGGAAGACGTATTCATTCATCTTACGGGAAGAACGCTGCGGTCATGAAATTTCTCAGTGTTATTAAAAAGAGTTTATTGGAACAGGCGCGCAGTTTCTGGATATTGGTCCTCACGGTATCGATGGCTCCATTTTTCGTTTTTGTTTATTACCTGATCAATGAAACTTGGCAACCGCGATACGATTTGCTATTTGTCAATTTAGATGTGGGGACTGAGCAAACCGGTACACCGATTAACCATGGGCAGGAACTAATAGCGATTGCTAAAGCGCTAAAAAATGATTCACTGATGATCCCGGTCAATGTAAAACAGGTTTCTGATCGTGAAACGGCCTTAAAAAAATTGCACGCCAAAAAAGCCGAAGCCCTGGTTGTAATACCAGAGAATTTCTCCAAGGCCATGGTGGAAATGCTAACAACCGGCAGCGGAACTCAATCGCAACTGGAACTGGTAGGCGACCTAACCGATCTGAATTATATGGTAACCGCGATCTGGGCGGGAGAGGCTTTCAATCGCTATCTAACTCAGGTATTTCCTATAGCCATGCCGGTGGGATTCATTGAAACTAGTCTTGGCGTATCGGGGGAAATCGACGAATTCGACTTGTGGGTTCCGGGATTGCTGATTCTATCAATCATCATGCTGATGTTCTCGGCCACCATTGCTATCGTAGCCGAAGTTGAGAATGGTACAATTATCCGTTTGAAACTTTCGCGAATCGGTGTCCTGAATTATCTGGGCGGCATCAGTGTAGTGCAGGTACTTGTTGGGTTGATATCAATTTTATTAACGCTCGGTGCCGCGATACTGATGGGCTTTAATTATACTGGCTCTGTTGCAGCCTTATTGGTAATTGCGGTATTGACCAGCATCTCGATGGTTGCTTTCAGCCTGATATTAGCTGCTGGTACAAAAACAGTGAATGAAGTGCTGATAGTAGGCAACTTTCCCCTGTTTTTATTCATGTTTTTCACCGGGGCGGCTTTCCCATTAGAGGGAAAAACTCTTATCACAATTGCTGGTTATTCAATCACCGCCCAGGGACTAATGTCCCCGACCCACGCCATTACCGCAGCCAAGAAAGTATTGATTATGGGGGCTGGTCTGGGTGATGTTTTGCCCGAACTGGTTGCCCTGGCAACGCTGATTATTATTTATTGGGCTCTGGGTGCTTGGTTGTTTTACCGTCGACACATGCGGGTCACATAAAAATAAGCTGACGACTCCCGTAAACATAATTTAAATTCAAGTCCGATGAAGTTCACCCTATCAGCCCAGGATACCGAAACTTCGGCCCGTACCGGGTTGCTGGATACCGCTCACGGTAAAATTACCACACCCATTTTCATGCCGGTGGGCACAATGGGAGCGGTCAAATCTCTTGATCCGCGAGCCCTGAATGAAGCCCATGCTCAGATTATTCTCGGTAATACCTACCACCTATACCTGCGGCCGGGAACCGAAATCATCAATGCGGCCGGTGGTTTGCATAAATTCATCGGCTGGGACAAACCGATCCTCACCGACAGTGGTGGTTTTCAGGTATTTTCCCTGGCAAAAATGAATAAGATCAATGATGATGGTGTGGAATTTCAATCCCATTTGGATGGCAGTAAACATTTTTTCAGTCCAGCCGTTTCCATGGAAATTCAACGTTATCTCGGAAGTGATATTATCATGGCCTTTGACCAGTGTCCCCCCAGTGATGTTGGTATCGAGTTGGCCGAAACGGCGGTTAAGCGAACCGCACGCTGGATTGAGGAATGCAACCAGTATCTGGCAGAAAACCCAGCTTTGTATGGGCATGAGCAAACCCTTTTCCCGATTGTTCAGGGCAGTGTTTACGAAGAATTACGCCGGCGCAGCGCCGAGGATGTTGTGCCTTTAGCAACCTGTGGAGTTGCCATTGGGGGTTTGGCAGTGGGCGAAGAAAAAAGTGCCATGTTTGACATGATCGAACTACTGGATGATGTCTTACCAAAAGATCAACCACGTTACCTGATGGGGGTGGGGCGACCAACCGATCTGGTACGTTCTGTTCGTCTGGGGGTAGATATGTTTGATTGTGTAATGCCCACCCGCAATGCGCGTAATGGCCAATTATTCACCAGTCATGGAATAATTAATATCAAGAATCAAAAATTCAAAACTGATTTTAGTCCTCTGGATGAAACCTGTGACTGTTACTTATGCCGGAATTTCAGCCGGGCCTATCTCTGCCACTTGATTCGGGTTAATGAAATTCTGGGCCTACGCCTGGCCTCCCTGCACAATGTGACTTATTACCTCAATTTGATGGCTACCATGCGCACAAAGATTGCCGCCGGAACATTTTCATCCTGGGCGGAAAACTATCTGAGTATTATGAATGACAATAAGGGGATGTGATAGTTTGAAAAATGATTTAACCACAGATTTCACGAATTTCACTGAAAAAAAGTTAAGAGCAGAGAGCTTGGAGCAAAGAGCATGGAACGAAGAGCAAGGAAGCAAGAGTGATGAGAGGCAGAGGAGAAAAACCGCAGTTCGACTACATGCACATTAACACATTAATACTTTAACACATCGATTAAATGACTAAACCAATCATCCGTGTAATTGATTCCTACGTTTTTCGGCAAACGGAAACCGGAGTAAAATTTCTACTGCTGAAACGTAATGTGAATAAAATTTATGAACATCTCTGGCAGGGGGTAGCCGGTAAAATCGAAGTTGGCGAAAAAGCCTGGGAGACGGCAATCAGGGAATTGAAAGAAGAAACCGGCCTATCACCAAAACGAATGTTTGTTACCGATCATGTTAGTCGGTTTTATGAGACACATGGTGATCGTATAAATTTGGTACCGGTTTTCGGGATCGAGGTTGATACTGCCCAAGTTGTACTGTCTGAGGAACATTCCGAATATCGTTGGGTTGATATTGAAGAAGCGCTGCAATTATTAATCTGGCGTGGTCAACGCACTGGAATAAAAGTGGTTCACGATATGATTGTGAGCGGCGATGATCGAATTAAATGGTCGGAAGTGGAATTTGATAAGTAAGGAGCGAAGAGCCGTGAGCAAAGAACTCAGAACCAAAAACTTATTACCGCAGAGATACAGAGAACGCAGAGAAAATACTATTAGTAAAGAACTAATAACTCAGAACCAGGATTAAATAACATTAGGAGTAAAAATGTTAGAAACAGGTAGCAAAGCCCCAGAATTTACATTACCGGACCAAGCTGGAAATCCGGTATCGCTGGGCGATTATCGTGGTAAAAAAGTATTATTATGGTTTTTCCCAAAAGCCAGTACCGGTGGCTGAACTTTGGAAGGACAGGGATTCCGGGATGAATTCCAACAGTTTGAAGATCGAAACATTGCTATTCTGGGCATGAGCGCCGACCCACCGGCCCGCCAGCAGAAATTTGTCGATAAAAATGGGTTCCAGTATCCTTTGCTGTGTGATGAGGAAAAAGACATTTTACGGGCGTACCATGCCTGGGGACCAAAAAAATTGGCTGGCCGTGAATATGAGGGCATTTACCGTATTTCTTATCTGATTGATGAAACAGGCAAAATCAAAAATACCTATGCAAAAGTAAAAACCAAATCCCATGCAGTTGATATACTGGCGGATTTATAAATAGTGGTTTTCGTAGGGACAATTCATGAGTTGTCCTTACTTATAGATATAATTATTATAAGCCAAATATGCAGGAGGGCAGATAGTGTTTAGTACTCCTTTCAAAATTGTATACTTTTTAGGATTTGTTATCATTACAGTCGTGCGGAAAATCTTTACAGCTCGTCTTCGAAATGAAAAACTCGCAGTTGATAATAAATCTGTGCTGGATATTACCTTTCTGGCGTTAACCGGAATTGGGATGATAATTCCATTAATCTATGTATTCAGCATAAAATTAGATTTTGCTGATTACCCTCGACCGGATTTGGTAGGCTATTTGGGGGCGGTATTATTCCTGATTGCCTGCTGGCTGCTATACCGCTCGCATGCTGATCTAAATCGCAACTGGATTCCAACAGTTGGTTTAAGGCCGGGTCATAAGTTGATAACCACCGGAGTATACAAAAAAATTCGTCATCCCATGTATTCAGCGCATATGACCTGGGCAATTGCTCAAGCCATGATACTGCCCAATTGGATTGCCGGTTTTTCATTCTTGATTGTACTGACTCCACACATTTTTATCAGAATTGGAGTCGAAGAGAAATTGCTGGTTGAGCAGTTTAGTGATGAATACCAGGATTATATGAATCGTAGTGGACGATTGCTGCCACGATTACGGCCTTTCGCATAATAACAGCTAACAGTTATTGTCTAATATTTGTACTATTCTACCTTGTTAACCGGGTAGCTGTATCCATCCGGTAACACAGTCTCCCGGTGCAGGTGAGCCTGGATGTACTG
>CAZIJQ010000092.1:0-5064 GCA_964539785.1 uncultured bacterium
ACCGCGACTGTATTGTCATCAACTATAAATGCATTTTTTGCCCGAGAATTCTCCAATGGATCAACATTAGCACCAACCCAATTATCCTGATGATCGTAGGCACAGACCGCATACCAGTATTCATAACCATTTATCACACTGTTATCCACAAAAGAATATCGTAAACCTGAATCCGTTCCAAGATTGTAGTAAGCCAGAGGATCCACCATCGTGTGTGCGCCGGATGTGTTTATATTTACATATTTAATATTAGATGTATCAAGGATTACTTCAGATCCACCTGATACGGCAAATACAAGCGTATCGAAATTAGCAGCCAGAACATCTTCCATATCAATTACCGACGCGATAGAACCTTCCAAATAACTACCGTCCTTCAGTAACACCACGTCACGCCGTTTATCGAAAATACTTAGTGGTTGATAGATATCAGTGGGATTTCCATTGATATCGGTGATCACATTCCCCCAGGTTTTTCCACGGTCAGTACTGCGATAAATGCGATAACCTTCGAAGGCCACATGTCCCGTAACCGGATCAGCCTTAACCTCAGTAGAGTCTGCATCCCAGAACAATGTTACCTTTCCATTATCGGTAACTGCATATACATTCGGCTTGGGTAAAGGCGGTTTGGGTGTTGAGCAATTGTTGTTGTATAACGACTGGAATACTTTCGCATTCCTGATCAGATCCTCTTCATCGATACCCATAAAATCGGCAAATGTGAAGATTACCTGTTCACCGGGAGCCAGGTCCATGGGTCCCGAGGCAATTACCCAGGTAATATCTGGGCCATAGGAATATGGTTTTTGCTCAATATCCGCAGCGGCAGGTGTAATATTATGGGGTGTTTGAATTCCTGATTTCAACTGCTCATTATAAGCTTGAGCATCATTCTGGGCATCCTGGCTGTATTCGTAACTGTATACCGAAGAAACATCATAACTGGTTCGGTTTCCATCATTAGCGATTTTTGTGCATTCCAGAAATTTCAGACCAATCCAGCCTATGCCGGAAGATTTAAAACCTTCTGACCGATCATCGCCATCCCAGACCATAGCAAAGTTTTCCAGAAGATGAGCATCGGTCGTATCGGATAATTTTTCGGACATATGAGGGTCATCTGCTTCAACAAACAGGGCGTAGTCATCAGTCCACTCGGCTCCACCCTGTTCCGGAGTGTCGGGATCACCTGATACACCCATGTAAAGATCCTTGAGAGTATCAACACCTACATTGGTCATCAACTGTATGAAAACCAATCCATCATTCCCAAAAGTTGAGGCGTAATTCAAAACCCATACATCAAAACGAACATTAAGCGGTCCGACACCATTACTCTCAAATGTATTACCTTCATCGGGATCATTGTCCGTCACTACAAAATAAGCCTCCCGGTCGGCCTGGATTCCCAGGCCACAAGGTGCATCAGGGAACCCATCGCCTAAATCCGGCTCTATACCAGGAAAGGATTGTCCCGTAATGGCATCGGTGTAGGTGCCTGAGGGATCCAATTCGATTGGCCAGAGAGCTGGCCATGATTCGGGCTTATCACTGAAAGCGATCCCAATATTGGCTTCAGTATCCACAAACCCCGCATCGTACCCTGGAAGAGGTTCAAATTCCTCTTCACTGTCGCGCATGGTGCCACGAACACCCACAGCAACTGAAGGTTGTCCATTGATCAGTGCCCCTACGATTGGCGACATTGTCCAGTAATAGGTACAACAACCGTCCTTCTGCATGCTCCCGGCTGGGAATTCATGGTTCAAGCCCCAGCGATCATAGCCCAGTGTAGCGGCGTTGGACAGGCGCAGTACCATATTACCCACATCGAGCACACTTCGCTTGCGATCACCAAAACCTTTAGTTTTGCCTAATGTTGGCGGTTCTTGCTCTTTCTGTGGCGCAACATATTTATTATAATATTCCTGTTTCGACAGATTCCCGTAATCTTCGCCAATCAGTAACCCGGCTAGCAATGCAAATATAAGTATCCGTTTCATCATTTAACCCCCAGACTTATCCCAATTTCAATGTGGCGCGGTGGGCCATAGAATGTTGGGGCGAATTCACCAATAACTGAGACACCTGGATTTAGACTCTGATCTGCTTTTCCACTGCTGTTATAGACATTCAAAATATTCGTCCTGTCAAACAGATTAGTCACATCAGCATATAATCGAATATTGGCATATTTGGCTGCGAAGTCGTAATAGGCTTTCAGGTTGAACACAGCAGTTGGTGGCATCCGGCCAGAATTGCTTACATCAAGCGGACGACCACGTGCATCCGAAGGTGAATATGGTAATCCACTGCCCATATTTCCGATCAAATTCACACCCAAACCTTTCGGGTGCTGATAATCAAAATTGATATTCAGGGTATGAGGTTGATCCCAGGGCATGATTATAGTCTTCCGAGCCGGGTAAGTCCCATAAACCGAGGCCGAATAGGCGTCATCCCAGTGCTGATATTCATCCTGGGAGTTACCTTCAGCCCTCGAATATGTGTAGGCAATGGCCCAACTGGAGTTTTTATCCTTCAGTTTTCTCAGGGTAACCTCAATCCCCTTTGAATTCCCGTAATCCATATTTTCAAATACTGAATATTCAGTTGGATCAGCATCATAGATTACCGCAGCTATATAGTCATAGATGTCCTTGTAAAATACAGTGGCATGAATCACGTATTCATCGGTTAGCTGATCACGAATGCCAAATTCATAGGCAACAGTAGTTTCTGGCTTCAGGTTGGGGCTCCCGACCGGTGGAATGTACCAATCGCCTAAACTGTAGGGAAACGGGTACATGCTGTTGCCGAATAAACTGTTGGCTAACTGAGTTGAGGCTGCTCCAGTCTGGGCATTAATGTAATTTCCAATGTTCTCCATCTCGCTGGGGAGACCACCATAGCCATTGGAATTTGATAAGCGGAACATGTTCTGATATTCGGGATACTGGATGAAATGACCATAAGAGAAATGAAAGGCCAGTCGCTCGGTTACAGGGTAACCGACCCCAATACGTGGACTCCAGTGTTTTTTAATATCAGCTTGAGGCGCCTTAACAAATACTTCGATTCCATCGACAACATCAATATATCCCCAATCTGCCAGTCCCCTGATGGAATCAGGTAAATCACTATTTGTGTAGATCACATCATTAAACATATACCGCAACGGTTTATTAGGATCGGCAAAATCAGAATTCGGATTCATATAATCCCAGCGTAGTCCCAAGTTGATTATCAGGTCATTATATTCAATCTTATCCTGTAAATAGAAACTGCGCTGATCTGGTGTTTTCTTCCACACAACCCAAGCCGGAGCCGATGCAATACCGTAGGGTCCACCACCCAGATATCTGCCACGGAAATTATTCAATTCATACTGTTTTAATTCCAGACCGGTTTTAAGCTGGTGCTGTTTATTAGCCTGCCAGGTCAGCGATCCCTGGTAAGTTTTAGTTACTGATGAATAATGGCGATAACCATACCAATCCGATGTTGCAGTTCGAACAGTATCACCATAGGTATTGATAACCGGATAACTACCGTAAAACTCATAATTGGAAGTATTGTCATAAGCATCACCTTCCCGAAGTGGTACCGTGATACCATAACTATATGTTCCATTGTCGTCAATATCCATATATCTTTCCGTGCCAAAGGAATCCCAAATCCAATTACCATTGACATCGACTAACTCTTCACCAGCATACCATTCACCATTCTCATCGGCATCAATATATGATTCGGCGTCATTCCAGATACCATCATCATTATCGTCGGTGAATTCCTCGCCTGCATTCCAAATACCATCGCTATTAGCATCAACAAATGTTTCCGCATCTGTCCAAATCCCATTACCGTCTGTATCAGTAAACTCTTCAAAAATATTCCAGATGCCATCATTATTGGCATCATCATACCATTCTTCGGAGAGTTCATTCCAATTCCCATCCAGGTTCAAATCCTCAAATGGTTCCGCATAATGGCTGAACCACACCCATTCCGTTCCTGGTTCAATTGCTGAGTAATCAGGATCAAAGGCCGGATTGATGGTAACCGGTTTAGCCCACATTTCATGGGTATCCTTATCAAGATATCTTGGATTTCCTTCCCAAAATTCATTGGTAAACTGGGACATCTTCACCGTTGCAAACATATCCGCGTTAAAGGTATAGTTCAGGGTTGCATATAGCAAATCACTGTTGGTCCATTCCTTTTCATCATTTTGCCATACCTGCAGATAATCATAACTGAAATCCCGTTCTTCGCGGCGGAGAAAATTACCTCCAAAGGTCAGCTTCATTTTATTTATCGGGCGCAGCACCAATTTGGCGGTCAGACGCTTATCTTTGCGGAAAGTACCGCTTACCAGCAGAGCACCTTTTTTCATTTCTTCATCGGTACCGTCATAATCGATATCGGACATGGCATATTGATCGCTGCCTTCATCAAAAATGCCATTACCGTTAACATCGACTTTTAGGACATCCTTAGGCAAGTAGTTATCCTTAAGATATGTATCAGTGCTATACATATCGCCACTCACAAAAAATGATCCGATCGATGATAACCCCGGTATGATAGGACCACTCAGCGTTGCTTCCATCCGATCGGTATTCCAATCATTTTTACGCAGCAACGATCCAAAACCATCAGTGGCTCCCCGTATATTCCATTCATAGTTCGGAGTACCTTCTCTGGTAACAATATTCACCACACCGCTCATCGCCTCACCATATTCGGCATTAAACGATCCGGTGATCACAGATAATTCGGAGATTCCGCCACGGGCAACATCAGCACCCATCCCGCCTAAGATGGCATCTTCAACGAAAAAACCATCGACCATATAAGCGATTTCGCCGCTTCTTCCACCCCTTATATGGACACCATCGATACCAGCACCAGAATTTTCATTTTCAATAACGCCGGCCATATTAGTCAATATATCCGTATAGGAATTGACCGGCATATTGGCAATTTCTTCTTCAATTACAGTCATAGTTGTGGCAGTTTGATCGGGATCAATAATTGGTCTTGTCGCCTCAACTG
>CAZIJQ010000093.1:0-5000 GCA_964539785.1 uncultured bacterium
GAGGCTGACGCAAATTCTGAATAATCGGCAGTAAAGTAGCCGTCCCGGTTATACCACATTCGATTGAAATATTGGTCGATTTCCCGGACGAAATCAGACGAAGTGGGTAAGCTCAAAAAAACATTTGTTTCCAGATTGTAATTACCAATATTTTTCCGTGTAAGATTGGCGGAACCTAAAATAACCTCGGTAATACCGGACTTTTTTTTGACGTAAGTCAGTTTGCTGTGAAATTGCTCGCCATGAGTATGATACCACCGAATTTCAATTTTAGCTTTAGATCGCCTTTTCAATTCATGAGCCACCGGTCGTCCGGGAACACCATTACGATAATAACCAAACCCATCTTTGATAGGATCCTGAATCATTAACACCGCGGCACCATTTTCACTGGCTCGCACTAAGGCCTCTACAATTTTGCGGCTTGAAAGGTAAAACATAGCCATGGCAATCGTATCGCCCTGGGTTGCTGAACTTATTGACGATACTAATTGCCGCAGGATCGCTCCTTCCGTCAAGAGTACCACAGTTCCTGATTTCTGATCACCCGAATCATCATTATTCTGTGCCATGAGAAAATTACCACTCAGCTTGCCCCCGGAGAAAATGGCCGTAAGCTGCTCAACTTCATAGATATCCTGTCCAATGGAACCACGAATTATTATGCCGACATTGGAAAAATCCGAACTGGCGCTGTGCGGATTAGCCGATGTAATTACGGTGATCATGTCATTTTGATAATCAGCCACGAATATCTTGCGATGGTTAGCTTTCAAATTCAAAAAATCCAGATAACTCCGCAACGTGACCTTATTCTCCTTCATTGAAAATATATGTGGTATTATCCCTGATTCATCTGAATTACCCAGCCATTTGAAGAATGTGCGCCAGATCGGACTGTACAAAGGTGTACTATCACGTAATTTGGTTAAATCAGTAATGATGATATTGATACCGGCTTCCCTCAAGCTTTCTATTTCAGTGCTTTTAGCGCCACCGTAAAAAGTATTAACCGGATCGGTAATGAAATCAATTTGAATTGTGGGGTTGTCGCGCTTCTTTTTTACCAGTTTATCGGCCAGTTCGGCTGACAAATCCCTATAGCTCTTACCCAGTGGTCCTTTGTAGGAATTGAATAGAAACATGTCAAATAACAGATAATGTTGGGCAGAATCGATAAAGGTAAATATGCTATTGAAAATTTCCTGGTCAGGTACTAGTTTACCTGCCGGGCCGAGATAGGTCATATCCTTGATAAATTCTATATCACCTGCCAGGAGTTGACGGGTGGGACCTTGATAATCCACACCAGCCGGTAGTGGTTTGCGGTTATGGTATACTCCGACCAGAGTCAGCCAGATCAACAGCAGATAGGAAAAGTTCATCTTCTCTACCGATAGAAACCGGTTATAGGTCTGCTATCAATATTTTTAAGTTGTACTGAACTTCACCCGAATCCATTTCACATAGGCAAATACGATGGGCAGACAAACCAGATACATAAGTATTCCATATACTCCGGAAGGCAGGCTAAGCACAGATAATCCCTCGCCTCCAGGTATGATTAGATTCCCAACTGTAATACCCACAGTGGCATTCTGGATTCCGGTGGCAATGGATACTGAGACTGCCTGTGATTCGCTCATCTTGAAAAGGTGAGCACTACCATAGCCCAGGAGTAACATTAGGACGATGAGTGTTATGATACCAGGCCCCAGGATGGTCACATTGTTGACAAACGCTTCCCATTCGCTGGCCAGGGCGCCAACTACAATCAAAACAAACAATATTGCCGAGATCTTGCTGGCTTTGGGTTCAAATGACCTAGTGAAATTCTCTGCCTTGTGATGGACAAACAATCCGATAATCACCGGGATTGCAGTGATCAGGAACATGGTCAGACCCAGCATTAACACATTAATGGCGGGAGCATCGGCGCCCATGAAATATTGGATTGAAAAACCAGTAATGATGGGCAGCGTGATCACGGTAGCAATACTTACAACCGCTGTGTAAGAAATGGATAGGGCTGTATCGCCTTTGGCCATTTTAGTAATAATGTTAGAAGTGACCCCGCCGGGACAGCAGGCCAGGATCATGAGACCTACAGCCATTTCCCCCGATAGGCCGAAGATCTTAATGATACTAAAAGTTACCAAGGGCAAAAGTAGCATCTGATTTACAATACCGACGGTAAAGTTTTTGGGTTGTCGTGCTACATTCTTGAAATCGTTAATGGTCAGACCCAAGCCCAGGCTAAACATGATGAATACTAAGGACAGCGGCAGGATGATATCAATGATCATAACAGAACTCCATTCCTTCTATTGTTCGATTGATAGAATTTATAGTTGAACACAACCGTTTACCAGACTCATATTATCTAAAACTTATGTTCTAATCATTTTCGATCTATTACACTATTCAATGATTAATGATAATGTTTTGAGTCTTATTTAATGTCTTTTGCCAGTAAATTCAATTATTATCCTATGGCAATGGAGGAGTAAAGGTATGGTAATAAATCGCATAGAATTATACTTTGTCAAGATACCACTGGAAGAGAATAAGCCAGGGTTTTTCTCTCAGCCAGCCTATTTTAATCCCAGTTGGATTCCCGGATTTCGGCAATCCGAAGTGCGCTTCTATTTACTTAAATTGGGCACGGATGAGGGACATGAAGGTTATGCCGCCATAACAGCAATGGGGACCGAACGATTGGGATTGGGTCCTGTTCTGGGTAATTATCTGCTGGGTATCAATCCATTGGATATTAACCTGGTCAACCAGCGCATCCAGGAATTTTCCTATATCGGCATGCGCAATAGCTGGATTGATGGTGCTTTCTGGGATATCATCGGTAAAATCAAAGGTGAGCCGTTGTGGAAGCTGCTGGGAGGGACCGGCGGGTATGTCTTTCCCTACGTTTCATCTGGTTCGACCCATAATCACGATCAGACCTACATTCGTAAAATCAGTAGGCAGGTTTTGGAAGACGGGTATCAAGGATTAAAATTACGGGTTAAAAGTACTCAGCTGGCCCCAATGGTCGATTTCGTTGGGGCAGCCCGCGATGAAGTTGGCGATAAGCTTGACCTGATGGTGGATGCCAATCAGGGCTGGCCGGTTGATCTTATTGACGAAACGCCTAAATGGGATTTGGAATTTGCTACGAAATTCGCCCAGGGTTTAGAGCAACACAACGTGAAATGGTTAGAAGAACCGCTGAATCGAGGTAATTTTGAGGGTTTGGCGGAACTCTGTAAAAATACAAAGACGCCCATTGCGGGAGGGGAATTAAACTCGTCCTGGCGCGATTTTAAGGCAATGCTGGATCTGGGCAGTTTGGACATCTATCAACCGGACGCCGTGATGGCCGGGGGTACTTACGCCGGCGGTATTTCTATTGTCTACTGGTTAATCCATGAAATCGAAAGACGCAACCAGGTTAATAAAGATGATTCGCAAAAGATTAAATACTGTCCGCATACCTGGACAACAGGTCTGGGGTTTGCTGTGGCATTGCAACTAGTGGGAGTTTTACCTCAGGAAGAACGCAGTCTGCTGGAATACCCCCTGGAAGGCAATTGGAAACCGGAATACTGGTCGCGCTTTATCAAGGGTGGCATTACAACCGATCAGGAGGGACGAATTAAAATACCGGACGGACCGGGATTAGGTATTGAGATCGATTGGGATGTCATTCGTCGCTTTGGCAAACGCATCTATCGCGGTACCAGCGCTTCTGTTGCTTTTAGCGCTGTGCGTGATCGCGGTTTAAAACAGGCAATGTATTTGAAGCAGAAAAAGGCCGCCCAGCTTGAAAGAACCGCCAATGCCCGGTTTAAGATACCGGAACCTCCTTTTTAAATATGCTTCTTGTAGCAATTCTGCTGGAAATTGTTATGTCAAAAATGGTAGTCTTACTACTACCAGAGTATAACCCAAAACAAACAAATGGGTATATCTAATGGCGAGATTAATTGATTTACAGATTGCAGTCTAGTGTAAAATTATGCCTGTCCCTTCCAAAAATATAACACGGCCGTTGAATTATGTAACGTTTCGCAACATTTCAGCTTACCAATTCATTTCTTTACCTAATTAAATTCTCAAAGCATTTTACATTTGCTTATCGACTTTTTAGAACTGTTACATCCACAGTTTTCCCGATTCAACTGATAAAGAGATACTATGATTTTTTCTACCATTACACTTCTCTTCAAATCTAAAGCCATCCTTCAATTGGAGAACCTTCTGCTCCGAAAACAGATTGAAATATTAATGCGTCGAAAGAACCGCCCCAGAGTCAATAACCGGGACAGAATCTGGTTAGTGCTGATTTCCAAGGTCTATTCCCAATGGCATCAGGCTTTTCTGATTTTCACACCGGAAACACTCCTCCACTGGCACCGATTGGGTTTTAAACTTTTCTGGCGCTGGAAATCAGGGAAAAGCTGTGGAAGACCTCCTATCAATAAAGACTTGAGAGATCTAATACGACGTATTGCCACAGAGAATCCCCTTTGGGGTGCACCCCGCATCCATGGCGAATTATTAAAGTTGGGATTTGATGTATCCCAGGCAACTGTTTCATCTTACATGCCAAAGAAGGTAAGACAGTCCGGGCAGACATGGCTAACTTTTCTACACAATCATCTTAAAGAAACTGTTTCTGTTGATTTCTTCACTATTCCAACACTCACCTATTCAATTCTCTATGTGTTTGTTATCCTATCACATGATCGAAGGAAAATTCTGCACTACAATATTACAAGACATCCTACAGATGAATGGACTGCTCAGCAATTAATTGAAACCTTTGCCTGGAAAGTGTCCCCTCGGTTTTTAATCAGGGACAGGGATGGAAAATTCGCGGACAGGTTTAAAGCAAGATTGCGACATCTGGAAATTCATGACATTCGAACATCTTATCGTTCTCCTTGGCAAAACGGATATGTTGAACGGCTCATTGGTTCTATTAAAAGAGAATGTTTAGA
>CAZIJQ010000094.1:0-4909 GCA_964539785.1 uncultured bacterium
TCGATGGTTAGTCTGACCTTATTAATTCAAACAAAAATTATATATTAAACTTGGAGCTTAGCATGCGTTTATCAAAATTAATCCTGTTAGTGTTAATTACTGTTCTTTTTTCCCAGGAACAAATCCAGGTTGGTAACCTGATTATGGAAAATGTTCCCGAGATCCCGGACGCGGTCAAAGCCCGCACCCAGCAATACCGGAATGTGAGATCTGCCAGTTTCCGTTCTTGGGATCCCACCGGCACGGGAATGCTGATCAGCACCCGATTTGCCGAGACCAGCCAATTGCATTTCGTTGATAAGCCGCTGGGCGTACGTCAGCAGATAACTTTCTTTGATGAACCAGTACGGGGTGGCAGTTTCTGTCCTGATCCACTGCAGAATGGATTTTTATTTTCGAAAGATATCGGCGGAAATGAGTATTACCAGATATTTTATTTTGATCTGAAGGACGGTTCCCACACTATGCTGACCGATGGGGAATCCCGCAACGGTCTGGGTCCCTGGTCAAATTCGGGTACCCAGTTTGCCTATACCAGTAATATGGGCAATGGTACTGACATGCAAATTTATATTGGTGATCTGAAGGGCAGTGAGCCGCGGCAAGTTGTTACCGAACCCGGTTACTGGGTTGCCACCAGTTGGTCGCCGGATGATTCCAAAGTACTGGTTATGAAATATATTTCAATAACCGAAACCTATCTCCATTACGTTGATCTGAAAACCGGGGAGATGATCGAGTTAAATCCAAGCGATGAAACTATCGCTTATGGCTCAGGTGCATTCAGTAAAGACGGAAAAGGAATCTACCTGACATCTGATGAGGATACCGAATTCAAACATTTAAGATATTATGATCTTACCACCAAAGATACGCGGCTTGTATCGGGACATATCCCCTGGGATGTTTCCGGTTTTGCCCAAACTGATGACGGAAAGCATCTGGCATATTTATCTAACGAAGATGGTATATCCAAAGTACATTTACTGCGTACAAAAGATTTCCGGGAAATTACCCTGCCCGAACTTCCCGTCGGTGATATTGGCGGGTTGAGCTTCAAAAATGATAGCCGTCATCTGGCTCTTGCCATCGATAACCCCCGGACTCCTGGTGACATTTTCGTCATTGATATTAAAAAGAAGCGACTGGTACGCTGGACGAAAAGCGAAGTCGGTGGATTGAATACCGAAAAATTTATCCTGCCGGAATTAATCCATGTGGATTCATTTGATGGTTTATCCGTACCGGCATTTTTATTCATGCCTGACAAACCCGGTCCCCACCCGGTAGTGATTTATATCCATGGTGGTCCGGAGAGTCAATACACGCCTTATTTTTCGTCAACTTTCCAATATTGGATCAATGAATTGGGTCTGGCAGTGCTGGCCACCAATGTACGTGGATCTGATGGTTACGGTAAGACATATCTGAAAATGGATAATGGTTACAATCGCGAGAATTCGGTTTATGATATTGGCGCTTTTCTGGACTGGATTAATAACAATCCCGATCTGAATGAAAATAAAGTTGCCGTTTTCGGCGGATCCTATGGTGGCTACATGGTGCTTGCCAGCATGACTCATTATAATGATCGATTGGCTGCTGCTGTTGACGTTGTGGGGATTTCCAATTTTGTAACGTTTTTAGAGAATACCAAGGCTTATCGTCGCGATGTCCGTCGTCCCGAATATGGTGATGAACGCATTCCGGAGATGCGGGCGTTTCTGGAAAAGATATCACCTAATAATAGCGCTGATAAAATTACCAAGCCATTGTTTATCGTACAGGGATATAACGATCCTCGGGTTCCGGTGACAGAAGCCGAACAAATGCGCGATGTGATCAGAGCTAATGGTGGCGATGTCTGGTACATGGTGGCCATGGATGAAGGTCATGGTTTCCGTAAAAAAGTCAACCGCGATTATTATTACAATGCCGTGAGCCTGTTCTGGGAAGAATTTCTGTTAAAGTAATATTAGTCTGAAACTACATATCATCGGCCTGCCCGATTATGAAAATGAAGTCAGGCTGGTGATTATTATTACACCCAAATGTTAAGGAAATTGTAAATGAAATCGCAATTTGGATGGTTGTTTTTCCTGACCATAATTTTATTCATCGGCTGCAACCGTACCAATACTTCAATAACGCTTTCCGAAACAATAGATAATCAAATGCCAAAACCGCCTGTTGCTCAATTAAAACCACACCCAATCACCATTTTTAATGATACCCGCACCGATAATTATTATTGGCTTCGTGATCGAGATAGTGAAGAAGTATTGAATTATTTAAAAGCCGAAAACGAATATACCAGTAAAGTAATGGCTCATACTGTCGATTTTCAGGAGCAGTTGTTCCTGGAAATGAAAGGTCGGATCAAGGAGACTGACTGGTCCGTGCCAGTGAAAATTGATAATTATTATTATTACAGCCGCACGGAAGAAGGCAAGCAGTACGAGATTCATTGTCGGAAAAGCGGTAGTATGGATGGTAGTGAGGAAATACTGCTGGATGAAAATCTGATTGCCGTTGAACAGGAATACATGAATCTTGGTGAATTTGCGGTGAGCCACGATCACAACCTGCTGGCTTATTCGGTTGATTATACGGGTGGCGAAGATTTCACAATATTCATTAAAAATCTGGCGACCGGGGAATTATATCCGGAGCAGATTACCGGAGCCTATTATTCGCTGGAATGGGCTAATGATAATCAGACTATTTTCTATACCACAGTTGATGAAGCCATGCGTTCCTATAAATTATTTCGGCATGGTATTGGAACTGACCCGACCGAAGATACGCTCGTTTACCATGAAGAAGATGAATCCTATTTTTTAAGTATTAAGAAATCAAAAAGTCATGCTTATTTATTTTTAGACCTGGAGAGTCAGGTTACTAACGAAGTGCGTTATCTTGATGCCGATAATCCAACCGGAGAGTTTTTAACTATCCATCCGCGGGAGTATAAGCACGAGTATTCCGTTGTCCATCATGGGGATTTATTTTACATCCTTACCAATGACAGTGCGTTAAATTTCAAGTTGGTATCAGCTCCTGTTGCAGCTCCCGGAAAAGCAAACTGGAGCACGGTTATCGACCATCGGGATCAGGTAACAATTAATGAAGTCGATGTGTTTAAAGATCATTTGGTAATTCTTGAGCGCGATAATGGTTTACGCAGAATTCGGATAAAACAGCTTACCACTAATGAAGATTATTATATTGATTTTGCAGAGGCAACCTACGATCTTGATCTGGAGGAAAATCCTGATTTTAACAGCGCTTTATTACGTTTCGCATATTCTTCCTTTATAACGCCTGAATCGATTTATGATTACAATCTTTCCACTCGCGAAAGAGAACTGAAAAAACAGGATGAAGTATTGGGTGGTTACGATCCCGATGATTATGAAACAGCCCGAATCTTTGCCACTGCCAGGGATGGCAAAACCATACCAATTTCTATTTTATATCGTAAAGGTATGGTTCGAAATGGCGATAATCCCCTGTACCTATATGGCTATGGATCATATGGTTATAATACTGATCCCCGCTTTCGCTCGTATCGTTTCAGTATAGTTGACCGGGGATTTATCTATGCCATCGCTCACATCCGTGGCAGCAGCTACCTGGGACGTAATTGGTATGAGGATGGCAAACTTTTGAATAAGATGAATACCTTTAATGATTTCATTGATTGTGCCGATTATCTGGTGGAAAAAAAATACACCAGCCCGGCTAAACTGGCGGCAGTTGGTGGGTCCGCCGGTGGCTTATTGATGGGAGCGATTGTTAATCTTCGGCCCAATCTTTTTAAAGCTGTAGTTGCCGATGTACCCTTTGTGGATGTCGTGACGACCATGCTCGATGAGACGATTCCCCTGACGGTAATTGAATTTGATGAATGGGGAAATCCCAAGGAAGAAGAATACTATTGGTATTTAAAAAGCTATTCACCATACGATAATGTGCAGGCAATTGAATATCCCAATCTGCTGATCACCGCCGGATTGAATGATCCCAGGGTTCAGTACTGGGAACCGGCTAAATGGACGGCCAAACTGCGCGCCACACAGACAGGGAATAATCGTTTGCTATTAAAAACCAATATGGAGGCCGGGCACCACGGCGCTTCGGGCCGATTTGATTATCTCAAAGAAATTGCATTTGAATACGCTTTTATCCTGGATCTGATCGCCAATTCTGAAATCCCGGAATAGCGGATCAGTCTGAATCAGTTATATCAGACGTAGCGAGTCTGAAATAAGACCTACAACTATGAATTGTCCATTATGTCAGGCTGCCGATTATCATTTGTTTCATCAAGATAAGCAGCGTGATTATTATCAGTGCTATAAATGCAATTTGATTTTTGTCCCGGCGGAATTTCATCCCAATCCGGTTGAAGAAAAAGCCCGATACGATGAGCATCAGAATGATTCCGCTGACCAGAAGTATCAACAATTTCTCAAACGACTCTTCCAACCCGTTAGCAAATTGCTATCTCCCGGCTCCCAGGGGTTGGATTTTGGCTCAGGACCCGAACCTGTCCTGAGTCAATTATTTGAAGCAGCAGGTTTTTCTATCCATATCTATGATCCTTATTACGCCAATGATCCCCAAGTTTTCAGGCAACAATATGATTTCATTACCGCCAGCGAAGTAGTCGAACATCTTGGAAACGTGCGGTTTGAACTCGACCGTCTGTATAATTGTCTGAAACCCGGAGGTATCCTGGGCATCATGACAAAATTGGCAGGCAGTCCTGAGGAATTCGAGTTCTGGTATTACAAACGTGATAAAACTCATTTGTGTTTTTTCTCAATCAACTCATTTCAGTGGTTGGCTGACCAGTGGAATGCTGAAGTCAATTTTATCAGTGATGATGTTATTATTATTACAA
>CAZIJQ010000095.1:0-4866 GCA_964539785.1 uncultured bacterium
CAATTACTGAACTTAAATTAATCAAAATTAAAAGCTGGTGAATAGATCAGGCTAGTAAATAAGAATTAAATCATATCCCTTGTTCATTGCTTCCGCATTGTATTCTCCATAAATTTGCCGGTTCATTTTGTTTAATTTTCAAAGGATATTCTAATGGGAATGATGACTCACATGCGGGACCGTATGCACGTAGTTCTATGGGCCTTGCTAATTTTATTTTTACTGAGCATGAGTATTGGTGGATTGGTTGGTGGCGCAAATGTTATCGATCAATTGATGGGAAAAGTTGATCCTCGTAAGGCAATTGGCGTAGTAAATGGAACTAATTTGCCTCCCGACCAATTCATGCGCATGGTCAATGCAGAACTTGAGCAGTCAAGAATTGACGGTCGTGAAATTACCGACCAACAATTAAATACTATCCGCGAACAGGTCTGGGATCGTATGGTGAATGAAGTATTAATCAGCGAGGTGCTGGCTGACTTGAACATCAGCGCCACCAATGCTGAAATTTTATTCCATCTACAGGAAAATCCACCGGCATTTTTAACCAGCATGCCAGATTTTCAGACCGATGGCCAATTTGATCCTGCCAAATATCAGCAGGCGGTATTAAATCCCCAGGGTAATGAATGGGTACCGGTGGAAAATCACCTGAAAAATGTTTTCATTCCGAACTTCAAATTGGAGCAATTGCTTAATTCTTCGGCTACTACTACCGAAGCTGAAGTTCTAAACGAATTTATCAAGCGTAACATTGATTACAATATTGATGCTATACATGTGTTGAACTCCAGTTTTACCGGCGATGATGTTGAACCATCGGAAAAGGAAATTGAAGCTGCCTACAAGCGGAATCTTAAAGATTATTTCCAGGAAGAACAACGTCATCTAAGGTATGTAAGCTGGGAAAAGGTTCCAACTAAGTCAGATTCTAACAGCGTTTATGAAGATGCTCTGTCCATTAAAATGCAGGTTGAAGCTGGAGCGGATTTTGCTGAACTCGCTAATCAATATACCGAAGACCCCAGCAATGCTGTCACTGTTGATTCAGGCCGAGGTGGTAATCTGGGCTGGTTCAACAAAACCCAGATGGTAGGTCCATTTTCCGAGGCAGCATTTGCAGCACGTCCCGGTTCAATAGTTGGACCGGTTCTAACCCGCTTTGGCTATCATGTGATCAAAGTAATCGATCGTCGCGAACAAGATGGCCGCGAAGAAGTCAATGCCGCCCATATTTTATTTAAAATCGACCTCGGTCCAAATACCCGCGAGGAACTGCGCCGTACCGCTACCCTTTTCAGCTATGATGCTCAGGACTACGGCTTTGATGCCGCGTTAGATACCCATTCCGTTACCTCCGCAGAAGCAATGAATGTTCAGTCTGATGCGATTTTTGTTAGCGGATTAGGGCAATTCCGCAATGCCGTTCGTTTTGCATTCAATGAAGAGATTGGCGTGAGTTCTACGCCACTAGAGAATGATCAATATTACGTTGTTCTACTGGTGGACAGCATTACCCCAGCCGGAACTCAACCACTGGCTCAAGTCAAAGCTGGCATTAAGAACACTTTGCAAACGGAAAAACAGGCTGTCGCTGCCGAAAAATATCTAACGGATCTAAAACCCGAAGCTAGCGCTGCCCGCGATTTTAATAACCTGAATACCAGTTATGATAAAATCGAAGTTATTTCCGGCGAAACCCGCACACTTAACCGATCCTTTACATCTCTGGGACGCAGTAATTACGTAACAGGTGCCTTAATAAGTGCTAATGCCGGTGAAGTGATTGGTCCGCTGAAAACAATGCGAGGCTTTGCCCTGGTACGGTTAAACAGTGTTGCTGAAATTGATTCCACCGAGCTTGAAGTTCAGGCGGATGCTTTAAAAAATGAATTAATTTCACGAAAGCATCGGCAAATCTACAACGACTGGATGCAAGGCTTAAAAGACGATGCCAAGATAGTTGATAATCGTAAGTATTATTTCTAGATTAATCAATCTCAACTTCAAGGCCAGCTAGCAAAAGCTGGCCTTTTTTTTATCGGTTATTGTCCAATTATTCTATGCAATGTAAATCAGCATTTGTAAATTTCTAAGGCTATTGAAAAATAACCATATTCCTTAGGGAATTATTTACGGGTATCTCTCAGACCGCTATTGATGACGTACGAAAACGATATTATCCCGAATAAGATTTTCCATATTTCTGCCACCGCTGAGAAGGCAGAACCATTTCAATCATCCAATAAAATAGGGGAATTGCATGATCACCTTTAGTGATAAACAGTTAAAAACACCAGCTATGCAGCGTCCGGTTTATCTGGTAACCGGCGGCATGTCCAAGTTTGGACGGGCCTTTCCGGATAAACGGACCGAAGAACTGGTCATTGATGCATTCACGGAAGCTGCCGAATTCATCGGCATGACTCCCGCCCAGTTAAAAAAATATATACATTCCTGTTATTATGGCCATTTTGCCGATCATTTTGGCGACCAGTTGCTGGGTGAATCGGTGATCCACGACCGACTGGGACTCGATCCGCTGGGAAACATCGGTATTAAAACCGGTGGCGCAACCGGCGGTTCCACGCTCTGGGAAGCTTTCAAAACCGTAGCTTCCGGTTATTCCGATTGCACTTTAGCTATGGGCTGGGAACGGATGGATGAAGTGCCTACGGATGAGGGTAATCACTTGATCTCCTGTGCGGCCGATAAGGACTGGGAGACACCACTGGGTCATATCTACACCGGCTATTATGCGGTAATGGCTCAAAAGTACTGGCAGGTTTTCGGCAAACAAGAAGAATCTTTCCGTCGTACGATGGCCGAAATCTCGGTAAAAAATCACGGCTATGCCCGGATGAATCCTCACGCACAGGCTCCCATGGATATTACGATTGATGACGTAATCAATTCAGCCATTGTAGCCTACCCCCTGCGGGCATTGGATTGCTGTCTCATGAGTGTAGGCGCCGCCTGTGCCATCCTCTGTGATGAGAAAACGGCCTATGAAATGACTGACAATCCCTTGTTGGTTTATGTATCCGCCGGCAGTCATACTTTGCGCGTAGCCGACCGCCGTGATATGGAAATACCATTATTACCAAATGAGTCTCCCGATCAGTATAAAGATTTGGGGAAACGTTTTCCGGGCGGAGATCGCTATCCCGGTTTTACCGGATTCCTGGCTGCACGAATGGCTGCCTACTACGCCTATCGGATGGCTGGCATCGTTGATCCAAATGTTGATTTTGACCTGGTTGAACTTCACGATGCTTTCACAATCAGCGATATCCAAACCTATGAAGATATCGGCATCCGTCCCTACGGTGAAGGACGCACTTATGTGGAATCAGGTGATTGCTATCATACCAATCCACTGACCGGACAACCGGGACAACTCCCGTCAAATCTGTCCGGTGGGCTAATCGGCTGTATGCATGCCGTGGGAGCTACCGGTATCATGCAGGCGATTGAGGTCGGTCACCATATCTGGAATCGCTGGTCCGAAATGCACGGCGATCAGAAGAAATGGGACCGTTTCAACCGCCAGAAACCGGCTGACTGGACTGACCTGCAGGTTAAGGATGCGAAACGGGGACTGGCTATCAGTCACGCTGGAGTAGGTTCCCATGTGACAGCCACGATCCTGGTTCATCCGGATCATCAACTGGAAAGGAACGCATAATGAGTCAAAATACAGAACGCGGAACAGTCAAGGTTGCTGATGGTCGATATAAACCGAATGGAACCTTCAGTGTGATTTATCCCAATTCAGCAATTCGTAATGAAGAAGGTGTGTTGCAGGGAGTCACTAATCCACGCGATATGACTTATATCCACAGTTATGGTGGTGAGGCTCCTTTCTTTGAAGGACTCGGCCTGGGTAAGCTCCTGGGCACCCGTTGCGACAACCCTGATTGTCCGGCCTATGAATCAGTTTTCGTTCCCTTCCGGATACATTGCCCGGATTGTCTGGCAAAGAACACAATCGTCGATATCACCGATATCGCCAAAACCGGTGCAACGGTGCATACTTTCATGATTACCGAGCGTACCGGGGCATTCAATACCCTGCCGAAACCGATTCGGTTTGTGAATGTGGAATTCGAAGGCGTCTGCACGATCCTCATGGGCAACCTGGCGGTGGGCGAACCAAAGATGGGCATGAAAGTCGTCCCGATCTTTCAAACCGCCAATCCATCGTACACAATTATCGACTTGGCCTGGGTTCCCCTGGGAACACCGGAATCTGACCTGCCGGAGGGATTCACTTTCGGTTAAACAAATAATAAAGGATGCCATCCCTGCAAAGGATGGCATCCACCCATTTCAGAAGAGCCTGGCACCTTTGAGGTGCCGGGCTCTTTAAACCTATTTGCAAAGTCCTCGCAGAGCAGCGAAGATGTACTCTTATTTTAATAAAGTCATTTTTCTAATAAGTAAATAACCGCCGCCCTCCAGGGTATAAAAGTATGAACCGCTTGGTAATTCATCATTCTCGAAATTTTTGGCATTAAAATATTCTGCATACCTACCTGATTCATAAGTAGTATCAACCATCGTACATACATTTTGCCAGTCATCAGTATATACTTTCAACACTAAATGCATGGGTTGCCCTACACTAAACGAAATTATAGTAAGGGGATTAAAAGGATTTGGATAGTTAGCATCCAACATAAAAGGAATTTCATCACCCTCTTCTAGTTCAGAGTCATTATAATAACCAACCAATGTTTTATCTTCATACTCACAGGAATACAATAGCAAAATCATTGGTATTATCAGTATAAATACTTTGATGATTCTCATTAATTTCCTCAGATACTGATACTGGCATCAAAATGCCATGCTGGTGTA
>CAZIJQ010000096.1:0-4551 GCA_964539785.1 uncultured bacterium
TTGAAAGCATATTTCTTATAATCAATACTTAAGGCCCAGGCACCGAGGTAGATATTCAGATTGCTGTAAAAACCTTGACCACTACCAGCAAAAATGGACCGGACACTATCTGGATTAAAATCATGTGTGCTTTTGTCAGCGTATTCCAGGTAAACATCAAACCAGTCACTCAAATATTCTGCGCGATACCCGCCAACTCGGTGGATCACCAGTGCTGTATCAGGCAGGATCCACTCCTCCCCTGGCGACCAATCGGGATTGGGATATTCATATGGATGACGCTCCCGGGATTGCAGGTAAGTAACTCCCAAGTTAAAAGGACCAATAAACCAGTCCGTGTCAGCCCCGATCACCCGGTGCTGGCGGCGGTAATTGGGAACCCGGTCATTGAATGGGGGATTCCGGATACTTAATTCACTGGACCAGCTGTTGCCATTACCAGCCAAAAGACCCCAATCAAGAAAATCTCCGAGTCGGTTTCGAAATGATACCCCGGTAAGTGAATTATCAAAATCCACGGCTTGATCATTGTACTGATTCAGCACCAGTCCCCGACCCCAAATCTCATATATGTCACCAAACTTAAAAATAGAATTTGCGGTATTATATTCCAGACGAAACTTTTGCAATCCATTGACCACACGCCCCAGTTCCGGTGGATTGCTGAATTCCAGTTGGAACCAGCCACTGAAATTGCCCCGGGAAAGATTCCCGTTCAAAATCGATTCGGAATACAGAAAACCGGATTTACTTTCGCCATAACGGAGATTACTGCTGCCGGAGAAATATGCTTGACCGGATATGATCGTAAAAAGCAAAATGGCAATTAGTACTGAAATTTTTTGCATCTCTATTGTCTCGCCAATTCCGGAACTAGTATCACTGTTTGATAATTTTCAGAATTTCTTGCTCCATATCTCGCTCGTCCCCCGGAAGATACCCGATATGCTGCCAGACCACTTGCCCGGTACTATTCACCAAAAAGGTAGTGGGCAGAACCTGCACGTTCATCTTCTGGGCAATTTGCTTATTGGGATCCTTAACTACGAGAAAGGAATAGCGCTTGGAGCGTACAAAGGATCTGACTTTTGATAAACTCCTTGGTGAATCCTGATTTATAGCTAAAACAGTAAATCCTGAATCAGAATATTCTTTTTGAAATTTATCCAGAAAAACCATTTCTTTCTTACAAGGTTCGCACCAGGTAGCCCAAAAATCGATCAGAACCGGACCTTTTTCTAATGTAGAATAGAGGGTGGTATTTTTACCATCCAGCATTTCCAAGCGTAAATCAGGCAATTTTGGAAGATTGGTTTCCTGTGCATTCAGAAAAAATATTATGGTAATCAGGAGCAGCAGTATTTTTTTCATATGAGTTAACTTCGAAGATAAAGATTATAAATTCTGTCTAATAAAATCTTCCAATTCGGATTCGGGCACGAATTTCAGACTAACTCGGGCCAGGCGGCTGACATCATCTACGTTCAGGTCAAATTGATAATTAACTGGTATCTCAACTGTTTCCATCGCTACCTGGATCGACCATCCACCGACTGAAAAACTTATCAATGGCGAAAATTGGTGAGTAGCAGCAAAAACTGCCCGTCCGGAATTATTCGAACTCCAGTTATCTTCCGGGGAATCAACAATCAGGGCAACGACTTGACCATCCTTATCAAAGAACCGAATAACCGGTATCGCCCGGTAGTCACCGTGCCGAATATTATCCATCGCCTCTGCGGGAAAATTAAATTTATCACGATTGAAATAAAATATTGTCAGGGTACCATCCTGCTTTAAACCGCTGTATGGTAGCGAAGTCAGCATGTCCTTGATCAGATGTTCTTTCAATGAATATTTTACCGGTAGAACCACATTCATTCGATTCCGCTGATCTTCATCATATTCAAATTGCGGTTTGGACAATGCAATATTATAGGGCGAATTGGTCAGGTCTTCCAGGACATTCAGCAATAATTTTGTATTACCAGTCAATTCCGGATTGTCCTGGGTATATTCCTCGCCACTGATATCAAGTACCCACTCGCCATCACTAACTACCGGTTCTCCAGGCGCGGGTTTTCCCCGGGCACCAATCACCAGATCCATAGATTCTTCCAGATCATCGATGGCAATATCGATTGATGTACCCAGGTCTTGGACTTGCTCTTTGTATTGCGGACTGGGTCGAACCGCTGCTGGGATCAGCTGCTCACCAACCGGTCGCTTAGCTTCTTCCGGTAAGAATGGTAACAACATTGTGCGCACTGCCTCAAATACCAGGCTGTTTAGCTCCGGTATTTTTGAATAAATCCCTGCTGTTGCTCGGCGATCCACTTCTTCCCAGGTTGCTATATCAATTATTTGCAGGTTGATTTTCAGCTGATCCAGTTTCCGATCAAACTTACCAAGTAGTAAAAAATTCTTGGTGCCGCGCTTCTGATATAATAATTGATTTCGATTGCTCATCAGATTCTCGAGATCATCCTTATTCTTGAGCTCGATTTCATGCAAATTAGTCAACTTGGTCGACAACATATCGATCATTCCGACTTGCAACCATTCTAAGGATGGATCATTCTCAATATTTTCAAAAGGCAGGAGATACAGATAAATTTTGGGAGCTGGTACTCCCCAAATAATAGTAAGTATCAGTAGAATCAGTAAAAACGGTGTCCGAAATCGCTGGTACATGATTTAGAAATATAGCCGTGCTAAGGTAGTTTATCCAAAGCCATTTTTAAGCGGCGTAAACATATAATTTTTCCCAGAATTTCCATCATAGTAAACAAGGATGGACCCTCACCGCGTCCGGATAGCGCCAATCGGACCGGATGGATCAATTTCCCCGCCGGAACTTCCGCGGTTTCTGCGGTTGCTCTCAATGCTGTCTCCACTGTTTTTTCCGACCAGTCTTCCAAAATCTGAAGTCGATCAATATAATTCTGCACCAGTTCATTTGCCGTACTATCTGACCAGCGCTTCCGACTGGTTTTGGGATCATACTCCAGGGGATCAGTGTAAAAATAATCACTACTTTCGATTAAACCCTGCAATGATCGAACTCGAGGCTTCATTTGATTAATGACCAAATGATTATACTCATCTGACCGGTTTGTATGCCAATCGGGATCGATTGATCGAATTTCGGTTAATATTTCTCCATCTTGCATCTCGATAAGATGCTTATTGCTGATCCAGTTGAGTTTCTTTTCGTCGTAAACAGCACCTTTTTTTTGTACCTGGCGCAATTGAAAAGTCTTGACTAATTCGGTAATCGAATAGATTTCCTGATCGGTATCATCATTCCAGCCAAGATTGGCCAGATAGTTTAATAGCGCCGCTGGCGGATAACCGGCATTATGGAATTCCTGAATGCCCGGTGCATTGTGTCGTTTACTAAGGCGTTTTTTATCCGGACCTAAAATCATTGGTAAGTGGGCAAACTCCGGCAGAGCAAATCCCAATGCTTGATAAATCAATATTTGTTTGGGGGTGTTCGAAATGTGGTCTTCGCCTCTGATAACATGAGTAATGCCCATGTCATGATCATCAACAACTACAACCAGATTATAAATCGGTGACCCATCCGAACGGGCGATAATAAAATCATCAATCTCCTGATTTTTTACTTTTACTGTGCCATAGATTCGATCTTCATACTGGGTTTCACCCTCAGGAATTCGTAGGCGGATTGTGAAAGATTGCCCCTGATTCATCCTCATCTTGATATCGACATCAGTCAAATTACGACAGGTACCCGAATACATGAATTCGCGCTCTTTTTCAGCCTGTTTCCGATCGTTTTCTAATTTTTCCCGAGCACAAAAACAGCGATACACATGATCTTTCTTCAACAGAGTTTGGATCGCATTTTTATATTCCATAGATCGTTTGGACTGGTATAGTAATGATCCATCCCAATCAAGGCCTAACCAGCGCAAAGAATCCAGAATTTGCTCCGTGTATTCCGGTTTAGAGCGCTGCTTATCGGTATCTTCGATCCTTAAATGAAATTGACCCCCATGATGCCGGGCGAAAAGCCAGTTGAATAGTGCAGTACGGGCACCACCCAGGTGTAGTTCACCAGTGGGACTGGGGGCAAATCGAACACGAATGTTTGAATTGGTCATTTATGATAATGGGAAGTTGATTTGATTCTTGGAAATGCTATATCAGAAAATACAGAACAAAATTACGAAAATGATACTATTTCACGGTCAACTATTCAAACGTGCCTATCAATTGATTTCGGAATGAATTGGATGGTGCCAACACTGACAATTTTCGATTTATGGAGTTTACAGTCTTTCCCATTATTTATCATTCGGCGGCATTCATTTGATAATAAATTATAACGGTTGGAATATTTTACCATCCAATCAAAATTACCCGACACTGGCTTGATGGCTATCGCTGAATCCAATAACCGGAGAGCAATCTCACGCTCTAATATGGTAGATTTATCCATAGCAATCCCTAATTACTTTTTCTGGCCTGCCGATTTATTCTTTCCCTGCGCAACTTTATTATAATTAAAATTGTATTTAG
>CAZIJQ010000097.1:0-4443 GCA_964539785.1 uncultured bacterium
CTAATTCTATTAGCAATTGTCATGCAACTTCCAATGGCTGAAAGTGGTTTTCTCAGCAGTGTCTATTTTATTTTATATGGATTAAAGCGATTTATTATTGAGTTTTTTCGGGGTGAATTTCCTCGAACCAGTCTGCTGAAATTAAGTTTGTGGCAATGGTTTAGTCTGGGATTCATTTTCAGTGGAATTCTTTTGGGTTTAAACCTTATGAATCCCCTATTTGGTGCCGATTCATACAATTTTCAGATAGCCAGCGGTTTTATAATGGTTAAGATGCTGATGCCCATGACCATAGTAGCCACAGGGGTAATCTCATTTATCTATTCCCTGCATGGCAGAAAAATCGGGATCTGGTAAAATGCTGGCAGATTTTCCGGTCGCAATCATCGGCGCGGGTCCCTATGGGCTGGCGCTGGCCAATTATTTGACTGCCAGTGGAATACCATTCATTATTCTTGGCAAACCAATGGAATTATGGCGAAACCATACTTTTGATTCAATGAATCTGCGATCCGATTATGCAACATCGGAGATTGAACACCCCAATCACAAATATCGATTCGAACGTTTTTGTATCGAATCCGGAGTACTAATAACGGACCTCGCAGGACAGCTTTCGGTAAGTATTTTTCGTCAATATATTGATTGGTGTTTTGCCCAATTCTCATTTGCTGTGAAACAGCAATATGTATCAAGTATTTCAACATCGGCAAAGGGCTATCAGATTGAGACAGACCAGGCAGAATCATTTACTGCCCAAAATGTGGTTCTTGCCACTGGAATTGCCCACCATTTGCACACCCCGACTGCTTTCCGATCACACACCGGAATTGTCCATAGTTATCACACCCGGGAAATTCAATCATTGCGGGATCGTAAAGTACTTGTTGTAGGATCAGGTCAGTCAGCGGCCGAGAGTATCGCTGTTTTACTGGACAATAATAACCAGGTCGAATGGTATACCAGAACCGACCCGGTTTATTTCTCAGAACCATTAAATCTACCAAAATGGCTGTTCAATCAGATCGTCCGCTTGCCCCGCTTTATCCGATCCCTGAATCCAGCCTTAATTCAAAGATCATTGTCGCTATTCTCGGCAACCACAATCACCCCAAATTTAAAATCCAGAGTTACAACAATTCCTCACCATAAAAATTTACCGGACTTGGGGAGTTATGATACTATAGTGACAGCAACGGGTTTCCGTTACAGTCTGAGTGATCTGCCTTTTCTATCAAAATCAATAAAATCCGGAATTCGACAACGGTTTAATTATCCGGTAGTATCCAAACGATTTGAGAGCAGCATGCCCGGATTATATTTTTCAGGAGCTATCACTGAGCCCTTTTTCGGTCCGCCTATGAAATTTATGATCGGCGCCCGCTATAGCGCTGCAGTTCTGGCAAGAACCTTCCAGTAAAATTTATGACAGATTTTCATAAGGAGCCTCTTCCCGTAATAATTGAAGCTGCACCATTAATGGCAACCTACTTGCGGGTTCGATCAGTCACCTTAATCAGAGAAGATTTATTACCGGAGTTCGGAGGGAAAAAACGCCGCAGTTTGGATGCACTCTTGAAATCTATCCCAGCAAATAAACGAATTCACTTGCTCTCATACGATGGCTCACATACGGCATTTACGCTTGCTCAACTCACCGGAAATTCAATTATTCTTTATGGTAAATCCTATCCGGGTGGAACCTATCGCAACTTTATGTCGAAGAAACTTAGTCTATTGTCAAATATCACCCGGATTACCGGCTCACTCTGGCCATTACTAATTAAATACTATCTGACAAAAATAAAATATCCGGATGATTATTTTATGAAAATAGGCGGTTCGGTTGGGAATGATAAAATGTATCAGCAGGCGGCCAAGGAAGTTTTTGACCGGATCGGCGACACCGCCCGCCATATTGTACCGGTAGCGAGTGGTGATTTATTAAGAGCAATACAGACCATATTTTCACGGGCACGGGGAGTTTTAACACAGCCCAGGTATTTACGAATTGTACAACGCTTGCGACTGAAGGGATCAACAGGAATTCTCCAGAGCTCGATTAAAAGGCGCGAAGAACTGGTTCACTCAATATATCGTAAAACAGGCTATGCTTTTGATCCGGTTTTTATGGGGTCAGTTTTAGCATACTGCCAATCAACGGCTCGGCCTGAGGACAATCTCTGTCTTTGGGTAACCAGCCCGGGAATTGTAAAAGACTATTTTAACTATTTCAAAAGTTCTGGCAAATAATATTAATAATGTTAGTCTGAAAAACCAGACCGATGGTTCTAATCTTTTTTCCTTTTTGATCGCGCCCGAGGTTTTTTACTCTTGGTCTTTGCACCGGTCTTTCGTTTAGTGCCAGTTCGTTCTTTTTTAAATAGTGAAATATTCAGACGCTGACCGGAAACGACTACCTTCTTCAGCAAGTTCAGCAAGTGCTTGGGCATTCCTTCCGGTAAATCGACTGTACTGAATTCCTTAAAAATATCGATTCGGCCGATAAATTCGCTATCCAACCCGCTCTCATTGGCGATGGCACCAACAATATTGCCGGGTTTAACGCCGTGGGAATGTCCCACTGTAATTTTAAAACGCTCCATTCCTACTTCCGGTCGGGTGAATGGCTTATGGGGCTTTTCGCCCCTGGTGCTTTTTTCCCTGCCTTGGCGACCACGTCTTTCAGATTTCTCCCGCAGCGGTTTTTCTCGGGCTCTTACCGGTTCCGGTTTTAACAGTAACGGGTTATCCCCCTGGACAAGTTTTGCTAAAGCGGCGGCGATCTCGATGGAGGGAACATTTGACTCCATGCGGTACTGGTCGATAATCTGAGCATAAAGATTCAGGTCGTCGGTTCCAAGAGTTTGGGTAATCCGCTCCTTAAAGCGTTCGATCCGCTTGTCATTGATGTCAGCCGTGGTGGGCAACTTCATCAATTCGATTTTTTGGTTGGTGGCCTTCTCGATGGCGCGCAGCAACCGTTTTTCTCTGGGAGCCACGAACAGAATAGCTTCACCTTTTCGCCCCATGCGGCCGGTGCGACCGATGCGATGAACGTAAGCTTCAGTGTCATAGGGAATATCATAATTTATTACATGGCTGATGCGGTCAACGTCCAATCCCCGGGCAGCTACATCCGTGGCAACCACGATGTTCAATTTACCTGCTTTCAATCGTTCAATGGTCCGTTCCCGCTGGCGCTGCTGAATGTCGCCATTGAGAGGGGCTGAGTCATAACCACGGGCTTCTAACTTCTCGGAAAGTTCAGCGGTACTAACCTTGGTGCGAACAAAAATAAGGATAGCATCAAATACTTCCCCCTCCAGTATCCGGGTCAGTGCATCCAATTTGTGAAAACCGCTCACCATCCAGTAGCGCTGATTGGTGGTCTCCACCGTGGATGTTCGGGTCTTGATGTAGATTTCCCTGGGGTCGTTCAGGTATTTCTTGGCGATCTTGCGGATTGCCATGGGCATCGTTGCGGAGAACAGGGCAATCTGCCGTTGCTCGGGCGTCTGGTCCAATATCCATTCAACATCTTCGATGAATCCCATACGCAGCATCTCATCAGCCTCATCCAGCACCAATGTTGAAATGGCAGCCAGATTCAAGGTGCCACGGCGGATATGATCCATTACCCGCCCCGGTGTGCCAACAACAACCTGGACACCCCGTTTCAATTGCCGTAATTGGATCGTATAACTCTGTCCGCCATAGATTGGCAGGATATGAAAATTTTTCAGCCGGGCGGCGTAACCCTGGAATGCTTCTGCAACCTGGATCGCCAATTCTCTGGTAGGCGTCAACACCAGAACCTGGGGATACTGGGCTTTCAAGTCGATCCGCGAAAGCAGCGGCAAGGCAAAAGCGGCGGTTTTTCCCGTTCCGGTCTGAGCCTGGCCAACCAGATCGTGGCCTTCCAGCAGATGGGGAATCGTCTGAGCCTGGATCGGTGACGGTGATTCATAGCCGAGATCCTGAACCGCTTTAAGAACCGGTTCGGCCAGTCCGAAGTCATCAAATTCGGCTATGGGGTTTTGTTCGTTAGTCATGGTTTTCGTCCTTTTGTCACTTATACCTGGTCAGGATTAAGAATATGTTGCGGCCTTAATTCACTCATCCGGAAACGAAATCAGTATTTATTCCTTAATAAGTACGGTTAATATAGAATAAAGTTTAATTATGGCAGGGGCGAATTTCGCCCAAAGTAAGTCGAAATAAAATAACTGAATTAAAGTTGTGCCTGGTAATATACTCCGGAGGAAGCCAGGTGAAAATCAAACATCGAATATTGATTAAAGATATCGGAACCAAATACTTCGATATTCTGATTTCTATTCACCTCCTAAAATGCAGAAAGCCCCGCATACGCGGGGCATTCACTTGCTCCGCGAGCGTCACGCCAACTCGAACCATTATGAGGTTCGGATACCCGTTATA
>CAZIJQ010000098.1:0-3982 GCA_964539785.1 uncultured bacterium
TACAACACTCCGCAAAATCCGCTCGATTATTTCTTCAGTGGTTATCTTAATTGATTCGCTGAACTTTCTGCGTTAATTCAGTTATACAATCCTAATTTCCACCGGTCTCATGGAAAAAAAATATTATATTGAAACGTACGGCTGTCAAATGAATGTTGCCGATTCCGAACTAATAGCGGGATTATTGCAAAAAGAAGGGTACGGCACGACCAGTAATATTGATGAAGCGGATGCTATCTTTGTCAATACTTGCGCGGTTCGGGAACATGCCGAAGATCGAGTTCATTCTCGCCTGGGTAATTTCAGGATACTGAAAGAAAAGAAACCGGAATTGATAATCGGTGTACTGGGGTGTATGGCGCAAAATCTCAAAAATAAGTTATTGGAAAATAAGCCTTATATCGATGTAGTTCTTGGTCCGGATTCCTATCGAAAACTACCGGAACTAATTAATCGGAAGCTGGATCGATCCGATAGTGTAGTTGACACCAAACTCTCCCGATTTGAAGTTTATGACGATCTCTTCCCCAGTCGTCAGTCCGGGATTAATGCCTGGGTATCAATAATGCGGGGCTGTGATAAATTCTGCACATTTTGTATCGTGCCATTTACCCGGGGCAGGGAGCGCAGCCGTCCTGTTGACAGCATTGTTGCTGAAGCACAGCAGGCCGTTGCGGAAGGATTTGTTGAATTAACCCTGCTGGGGCAAAATGTGAATTCGTATGGGCACGAAGAACAGGGATTTGCCGATTTATTAAGAGCCGTTGCCCAGGTTGCAGGTTTAAAGAGAATTCGTTTTACATCTCCCCATCCCCAGGATATTGATGACGAATTGCTGGAGACTATGGCGCAACTGGATAATGTTTGCAACTCGATTCATTTACCATTGCAGTCCGGTTCCGACCGGATTTTACATCGTATGAACCGTACCTATTCCAGGGATCATTTTATGCGGCTCTCTGATCGTATCCGGGAAATCTTACCCCGGGTAGGATTAACGACTGATATTATTGTAGGTTTTCCAGGCGAAACCGATGAAGAGTTCCAGCAAACGCTGCAAGTACTGGAACACGTCAAATTCGAGTCGGCTTATACTTTTAAATATTCACCTCGTCCCGGAACCAAGGCCACTCAATTTACCGATCACGTTGATCCGGAAAAAAGCCAGTATCGTTTGGAACAATTAATTAAATTACAGAAGCAACATACGCTTATTCGCAATCAGGAAAACGTTGGAAATACCGAGATTGTTTTGGTCGAGAAAGAAAGTAAGCGATCCAGCCTTAACTGGGCCGGGAGAACCGATTCCAATAAATGGGTAATATTTGATAAGGGCAATGCCCAAATAAAAGATTTTGTAGCCGTTGAAATTACCGAAGCACGCGGGGTAAGTTTACACGGAAAAATTACAGGAGTAGATCAATGAAACTTGTGAAAATATTTACTTTTCTGACCGTCATTTTACTGCTGCTGGTATTTCTAATGCGCAATTTTGAACGGGTGTCAGTAGACTTGATACTGGTTCAATATGATCAGGTTAGCCTGGCAATTGTAATGGTCTTTACAGTAGCAATCGGAATTTTGATTGGATTCGGTGTGTCCCTCTCAACGATTTTGAGTGCCAAGGCGGATGTTCACTCAATCAGACAAAAAAATCGTCAGATAACAGAAGAAATAAACAGTTTGCGCAATGTTGGCATCGATGATATTTACGATTCAGATGACGAGGAAGAATAATTTTGAATACCCTAATAATCTCCCTTTTAGTCATTGGATTACTGGGCAGCGCAGTCTATTTCTGGATTCGACCGCGCCGTAAACCCCAGTCTCAAGCCTTATATACCGACGCGCTGTCGGCCATAATTCGGGGGCAAGCCGAACAGGCAATTGATTTGTTGCGATCCGTTGTTCGCACTGATTCGAGTCATGTCGAAGCGTATATGCATCTCGGCGATTTACTGCGAGAACAGAATCAGGTTAACAAAGCTCTGAAAATTCATCAGTCTTTAACGGTCAGACCGGACTTACCGGGGGAATTTCGTCTGGAAATTCATAAATCACTGGTGCTTGATTACGAGCGTCTGATGGACTATCCCCGTGCTAACCGGGAAGCGGAGCAAATTTTGAAGATCGATCGCAAGAATAATTGGGCCAATGAAAAGCTGCTGAAATTTGCCCAATTAAATAATGATTGGGAACAGGCAATGCGGTTTGCCAAAACCGGTCAGCGTTTAAAGAAGCAGGTTGATGTGACCGAGCTAGCTACGATCAAATTGCTCGAGGGTCGTTACTTATTGGAGCGCGATCAACAGCGTGAAGCGATAGCCTGTCTGAATAAAGCGATCAAAATTGCACCGGATTTCGGAATGCCGCTGTTCGAAATGGGTGAATTGTATTACCGGCAGGGTGATTTAAATAATGCCGTCAGCTATTGGGAGCGGTTTGCCCTTTGTAGTTCCAGACAAGGTGTAAAAGTTTATCCCAAAATTGAGACAACCCTTTTTGAGCTGGGCCGGTTCAGTGAAGCAGAGCATTTTTACCGCCGGGTGCTGGAAAAAGACAGTTCCATTCTCGATGCAATGGTGAGACTTGCCAATGTGCTGGTCGATAAGGGGGAGAGTCGGGCTGCCATAAATCTGGTGGAAGAGACCCTTAATAAATCGGCGGCCTCGATTCCTGCTAATCTAATGAAATTGAAACTTTCACTGACCAGCAAAAATCCCCACGAATTGGCACGTAAAATCGATAAAATTCTGGATCTACTTTCTTCAGATTCGAATCAATGAAAAAAATTGGTGTGTATTTTATCCTGCTTGGGTTAGCGCTGTCAGTTATCCAGGGGCAGGATTTACGGTTGTATTTTTCGCTTTTACAGGAGGGTCGCGTTGGTGAAGTACGTCAGACTTTACCGGAGTTAATCAGACAGTACCCGAATGACCCGGGAGTAGCGTATTTGAGGGCCATGGTGGAAACCGATGGTGATTCGGCGCTGACCATGTATCGGGATATTGAACGTCGCCACCCCAAAAGTGAGTATGCCGCTGAAGCAGCTATGAAAATCGGAGAATATTTATACTCCAGAGGACTGTATTCCCAGGCCAGCCAACAATTATACAAAATTCCATTGCGTTACAGCCAGTCAAAACATATCCAGCGCTCAATGGATTTGATGGTCAACAGTTTCATGGCTACCGGTGAACTCGATAGCGCTGCGCATTATTTAACGCGATTCAAGCGCCTGCATCCGCGCCTGAATTATAATTACGGTATTCCCGGTCTAGAAGAAATTGAAATACCGCCGGCTGAAGTTGAATTGGTAAAGTTGGATCCTGGCCAGGTACAGAAAAAATTAGAGCAGAAAAACCCCGTTACCAAACCAAAAGTAAAAGATACACCGCGACCCTGGATAGTGCAAGTTGGTGCCTTTGGCAAATACGATAATGCGTTATCATTGAAATCAACTTTGGTTCAGGGCGGCTACAATGTGGAAATAAATGAAGTTTCCAGCAATAATCGCCGATTATTTGCTGTGCGGGTTGTGCGTTATCCAAATAAGAATCAAGCCCAGAAAATCGGTAATGAACTGAAGCAAAAGTTTAAATTAAATTATATCGTTATGAATCGACCCGAGTAGAATTAGGTGAGGGCTATTTAAGATAATTTGGGAATGATTGTGAGGCTGGTGCCCGCCGCGGTCTTCAAAACCGTTGGGGCCTGTAATCCAGGCCCGCTGGGTTCGATTCCCAGGCGTTCCCGCTAATATAGTATTATAGTTTAATATATATTTGTCGAAGGTAAAAACTGTTTTATAGAGGAGAAAATCTAATGATTCAACAATTTGTATAATGCAAATAACTGCAATATGATGCATTTTGATGGTATGTGTTTTGACACAGTTTTGACACAGTTCTAATTTTTAAAATATTCATATACTGTATTAACATAATTTTTTGATAAATCAATATCTGTTGGAGAATATACT
>CAZIJQ010000099.1:0-3895 GCA_964539785.1 uncultured bacterium
GGTATAACCGGGACGGCTACTTTACTGCCGATTATTCAGAATTTGCGTCAGCCTCGTTACTGAAAAAGTTCCAGTATCGCTTTCAAGAATTCACCGGGTTTGCAACCTATTGATTATTGCTGGACCCGGACACTGGGATGAGTGTTAAATTATAGGATACGGGAGGTATTCAATGAATACTTACACATCGGTCTACAAAGTTATTATTTTTCTGGCGGTTTTGCTGCCGTTGAATCTGATAGCAAAACATTCCATTATATCCGATTCGACTTTGCAATCTATTAATATTGTCGAAAATGGTCTCATATCACTGGAACAAACACTTCAAGCAAATTCAAACAAATGGGGACTTACCAAAGAAAAAACTGCAAAACTGCTCAATACCCAGGATCGTGATGAATTGATCCTGGTCTGGTTCAGCCTTTTAGATCACCTTGCCCAATTAGATTACGTCAAGCATTTTAATCAAAAATATTTTAGCCCAAACACAGATAAAATACAATTAGAGCCATTCCTTAATTATTATTTAGCCTTTTTGGTTCAATACCGCCACGCTCTGCATTTTATTAATATACTGGAAAAAAATACTGACCTGCACACAATACTTAATGAAGCTCATCGTGATTTAGGTCTGCAAGAAAATTCGTACCGCCAGTTTAAAAATCATTTTTTAAGTGTAGCTATCGCCAGTGAATATTTTGCTTTAAACATCCTATGGAATGAAACCCACATTTCATTATCTTCCACTCTGGATGCATCGATTAAAAATAATGTTGACCAGATCTTGAAGCAGGGTGTAAAAGGAGGCGTAGGGTTAACGATGGCAAATGCATTCAAAATCTTGCAGGATAGATTTTTTAGTATGTGGTTTCCAATTCAAAAAGATGTGGCCAACTGGATGGGTGAAACCAAAATCCGGCGCGAAGAGAAAGCTCTGTTGAGCCTGGCTGATATTCAACAGATTAAATTACAACTAGCGCCAGGTGATATATTATTTGAACGCCGCGAATGGTACCTGACAAATATTGGAATACCCGGCTACTGGACCCATGTGGCATTGTATATCGGTACTCCAGCCAACCGAGAATCATTCACTAATGATCCTGAAATAACTAACTGGGTGATTGCTCAGAGCGAACCGAGTGGTAGTTTTGAGAAACTGCTCCAGGAAAAATATCCTGCTCAGTATTATCGCAGCCTTGCCCCTGGAATAGCCGACAGCATGGTCACGATTGAAGCGGTGGCGGAAGGTGTAGTATTAAAATCGTTAGAGGAAAGTCTGCATTGCGATGGTGTGGCCGTATTAAGACCGCGTCTTTCGGCCCTGGAAAAAGCGATTGCCATTTATTGTGCATTTGACTTTATCGACCTCCCTTATGACTACAATTTCGATTTTCTTACCGATTCCAGCATGGTCTGTACGGAAGTCGTATATAAATCATACTTGCCAGAGGGAGAACAAACCGGTTTGAATATCAACATGACCCGGATCAATAATCGTCTGCTGGTACCAGCCAATAATTTTGTTCGCCAATTCGATAAGGAATTTGGAACTGAAGGTCAACAGCTTGATCTGATCCTGTTTTTTGATGGAAATGAAAAATCAGGCCAGGCATTCCCCAGTACTTTACCGGCTTTTCGTAAAAGCTGGAAACGGCCGGATTGGTATTTATATACCCAGAAGAAAAAATAGACCTGATCATCAATATTGAGCCCTGGAACCTGGCAGTAATTATGGATTAGCACCGCCAGAATTATTTTCGATTCCTTTTTCAAATCCACGGGTGATGTAAAATACTGCTTTGTCAAAAAATAAATTCACCCGGGACATAAATTCCATTATGGTCGATATTCCAATCGCCTCTTCCCAAATGCCGCCTTGGGCCAGGACATGAGCAAAGATATGTTTTTGTGTCAGACTAATGGCACTAAGTACCTCTGACAGCAGAAATCCTTCTATTCTACGTTTCCGGCCGACGCCCCGATAATACTCGATGATTGACTGGCTGTGCTGATCCGGGTCGGTCATCCATGCGCAGAATTGGGAAACGACCTTATGGGCGCGTTGGTACAATTCAGCGTATTCAAATGAAGCATAACTTTTTGTAGTGGGGTGCTGCATTACTTCGGCAACCCAATTTTCGGTGATTATCCGGGCATCGCGTGAGATGATTTTAAATAAAGTAAAGCCTGGTAATTTTGGATCAATTTTTTGTTCTGCAACCGGGCTTTGAAACGAATCATGCAATCGCCATAGATCCGAGTAGTGATGGATGAAGCGTTTGACTGCTTTAGTATTTGGTGGAAATGCCAACTCAGGTAGATCCGATATGGGAAAATAGCGCGCTGCGCGAGCATCATCACCTGCCAGTAGTGTACCACCAATGTTTTTCACTTCGAATGATACCCAGATCAAATCACCATAGAAATCATTAAAATATGAAACAGTATCCAACAATCGAATAACTTTACCGTCAATTCCTGTTTCTTCCTTTAACTCACGCAATACAGCTTCTTCAATGGTCTCGTTCACTTCCACAAATCCGGAAGGCAGGCACCAATTGCCGGCTAGTGGTTCATTATCTCGCAGTACCAATAATATTTCTCGATCCGAATTGATTACCACTGCGGATACAACCGGATTCGGATTTTCATAAAACACTGTTTTGCATTTATTACAGAACAGGCGCATCGAACCCATTTCCAATTTTAAATCAACCTTGTTTCCGCAATTATAACAGTAGCGGCGCTTGGTTCTAGCCATTTATTTTATTTCCTGGAATTTTTGCACCGAAAGATGCAATCATCCTTATTTAAGTAGTAATAATGGTTCGCCCGAGTCTTGTGGCGAATTTGCCGGTGTAATTCAGCAGCAAACTCATCGTAAGATTTAAGCTCCGGGACCTGGCCCGGCTTAATCAGAAATGGTAATTTAAAATCAATGTACATTAAACATTCATCAATTTGACGCCAGGGAAAAACTAAATTATTGGGATAATCAATCTGTTCGATGGACTCAAAATATTCCGATAGCAAACAATGACCATTCTCACTACTGAATTCAATTGCTGGCAGATGAAAATCCCACCCATCCATTAATCCAATTGCGTTATTTATATCTTCTTCCAACTCTTCGAGAAAGCGGTTGGAATGAGTTATAGCAATAAAGAAGCCGGTCGGTTTAATAATCCGTGCTATATCTGACAAAATATCCGGGAAAAAGTTGAGCGAAAAACCAGACAAAATAAGGTCATATTCTTTGTCGGGAAAATCAGTAATCTGATTCGCCTGGCCGCTGATATACTTGCCCTTCAAACCAGTCTGCATTAACATCTCAAGAAATGGTTCGCGATTAGCCGAAACCAAGTCGATACCCGTACAATGGGAACCAGTGGCTCCAGAAACTGATTTTAAATTGCCAGAAAATCGTCCGTAACCACAGCCGATATCCAATATTTTAATTTGTTGATTGTAGGATAGTGGTTTGAGTGCTAGCTGATAAATATTCTGTTTGTTAGTGGAATAACGCTCAATATTTATTCCAATCTGTCGGTGTAATTGGACCCGCCCAAATGTTTTTTCGAGTAGCTGCTGTGAATGTTGATTGTTGGATTGCATTTACCTGATTTTTTATATTTGATTTAAACAAACTTAATAGAAATTTGGGCGGATTCCAAACAGGGGAATTGGCTCCAGGAATTATAAAGTAATATAAGCACTCGCAGTACTGTCCGCTTTTTTGCAGAATTGATCATATGTTGGGATAATTCTAAACTAATAAGGGAAGAATTGTTGTTTAAATTTCGAGTTATTATATCTGACTTATCGCCATGACCACAACTGGACTTCCTACAAAAAACTTGAGTCAAAGTTAAGCAACATGTTTCATTTTTCC
>CAZIJQ010000100.1:0-3712 GCA_964539785.1 uncultured bacterium
ACACGCTTTCCAAGCGTGCGCCTTCAGCCGCTCGGCCACCTCTCCTACAAATAAATTTTAATTAACCGTCAATTAGTCTGCGGTTTGCTTGGCTGCTTCAGCTGCAGCTTCTGGCTCTGCCACAGGCTCTTCGATTGCTGCTTCAGCAACAACTTCGGGTTCTGCCACAGGCTCTTCAATTGTGGCTTCATCAGCTTTTTCTACAACCTTGGCCGCTTTTTTGGGCGCTGCCTGCTCTGGTTGCAGCACGGGAATTTTTTCCGGTTCAGGATTCAATTCCAGGTGGGTTCTTTTCAGAGCCGCTTCAACTGACTCACCATCATTTATTTTCAGGATCTGATCCTGGAAACGGTAAAAACCAGACTTTTCTGATCGTACACTCTTGACATATTTTACGAGTGTATATTCTCTTTTATCACGACCCCGACCATGTTTTTGGGCGAATCCGCCTACCTTCTTTGCCATTATAAATCCTTTTTCTACGAAATTTCTTACGAATATAGCCGGAGAATTTAATGGAAGAAAATTTCAATACAAAAACCGAAATTATATTTTTTAAAAAAAGATTCTTATTCGTTAATAGGGCGATACCGTACATTCTCCAGAATCACCGGAGCACTGGAATTGCCAGCCACATCGACCCCACTGATTATTACGCGATAGATATTACCTGACACCAACTGCGGCATATCTGAAAGCAGCAGGTTAATTTTTTCACCGGCAACCAGTTCGTCTCCGGTCAATCTGGCGGTTAAAGTTGCAACAGGAATAGCTCCTGAAAACGTTTCCCAGCGATACTCGGCACTGCTCATCTCCTCACTGAAAATAAACGACACCGCCTTATTCTCCATTATTCCGTCCGAATAGGGAAAAATGGAAGTTATCAATGCCGGACTGGTATCAAAGACTACCCCGGAAACCGAATATATCTTAGATACATTGCCATATAAATCAATTGCTTTGATTTGCAGCTGGTAGTTCATTTCGTCCTGCAGATTTGCTGAATCCTGCAGCCGATAGAGAAAACTGTCCGGTGAAGCGGTAACTTCCAAACTCACAATTTTTTTCAGGCTGTCACCGTTTTCGGAAATCCACAGTATTTCTGCGGAATGCAAGTCTTCATTACTTCGAAATTCTATGTCAGAATTATTAATCCGACTGCTATTCTGTGGTAACATAACGGTAATAACCGGTGGTTGCCCATCAAACCGAATACCCTGATAGGGTGCTGATACGGCCCAGTTACCGGCCTGGTCGCTGCCATGCAGTTGGGTGGTATAAACCAAGGTGTTGTCTAACGTTTCCAGTTCTGCCGGCACGAATAAACTATCTTCCCGGATACTTAATTCTGCTGTGTTAAAAGGAATGGCTATTATTCCCGCAGAACTTTCAAATTTTAGTACAGCTTGCACTAACGGTTCACTGGCAAAATAACTGATTTGAGGTCGCAAAGAATTTGCGACTACTGTCAGGGTAATATCAGGTGGGGTTTTATCAAACCAGACTGAATCAATAACCACCGGAATCACCGGATTGCCACGTGCAGTGATCCCAGTGAAACTAATCCTGTAACAGGCATTCTCGATCAAGCTCGGAGCAAATGAATTATCGGTCTGGTGGGTTCCGGCGATCAGTTCAACACCATATGGATTGTAGACATGAGACATCAGCACATCTTCAGACCCTGCGATCCAATCCCAGGAAAAACTACCCTCAGCTAAATCGGTGTAGAGCTGATAGGCTATATTGGCAGCATTAATTGCGGTGGATTTCCGCGGATTAATTATATCAATCGCTTCTTCCTGTCCTTCCGAATTTAATCTGATATCGCGAACAATATGCCCATAGCGATCTAATTCCACATTCCTGGTGATACCTGATTCTTGATCAGTGATCACGCGCCATTCCCGAATAACATAATTAGTTTCGACATTACGCCAGATCTGAGATGCTAATTCACTGCCGGTAGACAGTTTATACTCAATTATCCCCAGCTGTTTTCCTCCGGCGTTGAAAAACCGGCAGGAATCAATTTTACCACCGTTATAAGATCGAATTGTGTAACGATCATCCCAACCAACCGAGATATTGGTTTCCAGAGAATATTCCGCAAACAACAATGATAAGGAATCACCCCCATAAATAGTCCATTCTATCAAATCGTTCGTTGTGTTATAAGTCTTTATTTCGGAAAGTTCATAGGTCACGCTATGATAACTAAAATTTTGGGTTAATGTTATTATGCCGAAAGAATCGTGCCATACTTTTTTAGTAACGCGCTGTAAATTATCATATTCAACTTTTATAAACGGTACTGCCGAAATCTCCGTAAGGTTCGTTGAATAGTCGCTGATAAAATCAATTTCATTGAGAAAATATCTGGTTGTTACAGATTGTTGGGTAAAACCAAAATTAATAGCTATTACACAAATACAAATCAAAAATGAAATTTTTGATGATCGGGATTGACTGGCCGGGTCAAACATCGTTGAACCCGATTTTATTATTTCTTTGCTTCCAGTTCCTGTTTGCGCCATTTTTCACGAGCAAATTTGCGCATATCAGCCACTGAATCAAATTCATCAACGATTTCCGCTCCTAATAAGGTTTCAACCGCATCTTCCAGAGAAATAATGCCTTCAGTACCACCAAACTCATCTTTTACAATAAATATATGTTCCTGTTTCTGGATGAACTTATCCAGTATTGATGCAACCGATTCATCAACAAGAACAGTATCGACATCAGTCATAAATGATTCCATCGATGCTGAAAAATCATCCTCGGAAAATTTGGTTTGCAAATCATAGCGGTGAATAATACCGATGATATCGTCCAGGTTCTCGGTATAAATCGGAATCCGCGAAAATCGAATATCTTCATGGGTATCCATCACTTCTCCAACAGTCTGATCTTTCTGGAAGGCAAAAATGACCGAACGGGGTGTCAATACTTCTTCTGCATCAATTTTATTAAGCTTAAGTATATTCTCAATTAAATGGGTTTCTTTTTCCTGGATTGTCCCCTCACTCTCACCCATTTCTGCCATTATCACCATATCTTCCCTGGTAATCAATTGATCCGGTTTTTGGGGGGTCAAAAAGCGACTGATCAATTCCAGTAAAATAACTAATGGATAAGTTAAATAAATCAGTCCATTGATTGTATAGGCTGAGAAAAGGGAAAGTTTTTTCCAGTAAACTGCACCTAAGGTTTTTGGTATGATTTCAGAAAAGATCAGAATGGAAAGAGTTAATATAACCGAAAATAAAGCGACCCATTTATTACCATATACTATTAATACCTGCGCACCAACTCCAGCAGCGCCAACCGTATGAGCAATTGTATTCAAGGTTAAGATGGCTGCCAAAGGCCGACTTATTTTATCTTTCAATTTTTTTAATCGAAAACCCGCTTTATTGTCTTCCTTGATGAGTCTAGCGATATGGGTGTGATTCACACTGAGCAGTACTGACTCCAACAGGGAGCACAAAAAGGAAATAATCAGCGCAAAGCTGAAATAAATTATGAGGGCGGTCATCGTCCGACGGTAATTCTAATCATTACTGAAAGTTAATAAAATTATCGGTAAAAATTACATACCATTTAATCGAAAATGGTGGTGAAATCAATCTTGAGTATTTGTTTTGTCATCTTTTTCAAGTGTTGAAAAGAAACTGTCGTAGGAAGCTTTCTGTAATTCTTTATCCCG
>CAZIJQ010000101.1:0-3710 GCA_964539785.1 uncultured bacterium
TTATTTTACCAAAAATCGTCATTTACGCTGCCAGATTAAGCCGTCCGGTGGAGTGAGGGTTATGTGTTTTTTATATACATCTTTAAGAGGAAAATTATTTTAGAAACCTTACTCTGTAAGAAACATATGGCATATTAATAAATAGACTTTTATGCACACCACTAATCATGTTTTCTATTTCGTACTTATCATAATCATTATTTTTTGCGATCTCAACAATTCGCATCGTTGCATATTTTTCAATAGTTGCCATGTCTTCAATGTATGGGGAATAGCCAATAGTTATATACCAAATGTTATTTATTGGATCAATTAATTCTTCCTTATAATGATAATTATAAAATTGGTTTGCATTATTACCGTAATGCCCCTGATATCCTCCCATTTCTTTTGGCGATACCCTAAATCCAGATTGTGCACCACATGAATGGAATTGGAAGATTGTTAATGTTAGCAGAACTATGGTGATAATCTTTCGATTCATTTGTTGATCCTTTATTTAACTTTCATTTTAATTAAACACATAACAGTGTCAATAAATGGAAAGTTTTGGCTCATATCACCCTTCCCGCCTGACTGGACGTCAATCGCGGCAGGATAGCTGGAAAATATTTTCACCAAATGTTTTCATGTAAAAATCTCAAAACCCCATCCCCGCCGTACAATCAAGCTCATAATTCAGATTCGTCGCCCAAAATCTAATCATTTCGGCAATTAATTGCCATTATCGTATATCCGCAATTCCCCCTCCCAAACTTGGGTGGGGCTCCGGGGAGGGTGTGGCAGAGATTTCCATCGCCGTTAATTCATTAACCGGTTTAATTTCCACCCATGGAAATTGCGGAAATAAAAGACCTTTTTACGGCCACCGAGTCGAAATACCTGGAATTAAGGGGGTATCTTTGACCTGGAGGCAACTCATACCAAGCTGGATAAACTCCGGCAGCAATCGCTAGATCCCGCCTTCTGGGATGACAGCAATACCGCGTCGTCCACCCTCAAAAAAATCTCCCTGCTCGAAAAAGAAATCGATCTCTGGAAAGACCTGGAACGGCGCCATGGCGACGTGGAAGTCCTGCTGGAATTTGCCGAAGAAGGCGAAGTAACCACCGGTGAGGTGGAAAAGGAACTGACGGCCTACCAGACCATTATCGAAGACCTGGAACTGAAGCTCATGCTGGGCGGCGAGCAGGACACGGCCGACGCCATCCTCCAGATCCATCCCGGGGCCGGCGGCACCGAGAGCCAGGACTGGGCTGATATGCTCTATCGTATGTACAAGCGCTGGTTTGAGAAAAAGGATTATAAAGTTTCCCTGCTGGATTTCCAGCCTGGCGACGAGGCTGGGATCAAGGACGTGACCTTCGAGGTCAAAGGCGATTACGCCTATGGCCTCCTGAAAGCGGAGGCTGGCATCCACCGCCTGGTGCGGATATCACCCTTTGATGCCAACAGCCGCCGTCATACTTCCTTTGCTTCGGTCTTCGTTTATCCTGCTGCAACCGACGAGATCGAGGTCGAGATCAATCCCAACGACCTGCGTATCGATACCTTCCGGGCCAGCGGGGCGGGAGGGCAGCACGTCAATAAAACCGATTCCGCAATTCGCATCACCCACAATCCCAGCGGGATCGTGGTCTCCTGCCAGAATGAGCGCTCCCAGCACAAGAACAAGGCCCAGGCCATGAAGGTGCTCAAGTCGCGCCTCTACAAGTTGGAACTGGAAAAGGAAAAGGAAGCCCATAAAGAGCTGGAAGATCAGAAAATGGATATCGGGTGGGGCAGTCAGATTCGCTCCTACGTTTTCCACCCCTACAATATGGTCAAGGATCACCGCACCAAGGAGGAGACCGGCAATGTTCAGGCCGTCATGGATGGTGATATCGACCGTTTTATTCGCGCCTTTCTGCTTTGGCAGATGGGTGGTTCACAACCGAAAAAAAATTAATTACGAGACACCATGTCAGAACAACAGCAGAGTTTAAAGCAGATCATTCAATTTCGCAGAGATAAGCTGGACGCGATCCGGGCGGCGGGAGTCAATCCTTACCCCCATCGTTTCGATGCCACTCATACCTCCGTTTCGGTAAAGGAGAACTACGCTGAACTGGAAGGTAAAGATGTTACCGTGGCCGGGCGGATTATGTCCCTGCGAATGATGGGTAAAGCATCTTTCGTTCATATCCAGGATCAGGCTGGGCGCATTCAATCCTACGTGCGCCGGGACGATGTGGGCGCCGATAATTACCTGGTTTTCAAGAAGCTCGATATCGGCGATATTCTGGGGATCAACGGCTATGTTTTCACCACCAAGACCGGCGAAATTTCGATCCATGCCAATACCATCACCGTCCTGGCCAAGAGCATTCGGCCTCTGCCAATTGTAAAGGAGAAGGACGGCGATACCTTCGACGCTTTTCAGGATAAGGAACTGCGCTATCGCAACCGCCACCTGGATTTGGTGGTCAACCCCGAGGTACGGGAAGTATTCATCAAGCGCGCCAAAATTATCTCCGCCACCCGCAAATATTTTGACAAACGTGATTTCCTGGAAGCGGAAACCCCGGTTTTACAGCCGCTCTATGGTGGCGCTTCCGCCCGGCCTTTCGTGACTCACCACAACGCCCTTGATCAGAAATTGTATTTACGGATCGCCGATGAGCTTTACCTGAAGCGCCTGATCATTGGTGGTTTTGACAGGGTTTATGAAATATCAAAAGATTTCCGCAATGAGGGGATGGACCGCAACCACAACCCGGAATTCACCATGCTGGAATTCTACCAGGCCTATGTCGATTACGAATACCAGATGGATCTGGTGGAAGACCTGCTGCGGTCCGTGGCCGAAGCAGTTGATTCCATGAAAGTGCACTGGGGTGGTGTCGATATTGATCTATCGAAGCCGTTCGCTCGGCGGCCAATCCTGGACTTGTTGAAGGAGGCCACCAGTCATGACCTGGGAACAGCCACTGTTGCTGAAATGGTAGCGATCTGTAAAAAATTTGAAATTACTGTACCAGACAAGCCCAATTACGGTCAGCTCCTGGACCTGCTCATGAAGCATTTGGTGGAGCCCAACCTGCTCCAACCCACTTTCGTGATCGATTACCCCAAGGCGATCTCCCCTCTGGCCAAGCTGCACCGCTCCGGTAACCCTGATCTGGTGGAACGCTTTGAGCTATTCATTGGCGGCGCTGAATTTGTCAACGCTTTCACCGAGTTGAACGATCCCATTGATCAGCGTGAGCGCCTGGAAGCCCAGGCCGCACTGCGGGCCGCTGGCGACGCCGAAGCCCAGACGCTGGACGAAAATTTCATCCAGGCTGTGGAATGCGGCATGCCACCCACCGGCGGGGTAGGGTTGGGCATCGATCGGCTGGTTATGTTACTGACGGAACAACGCTCAATCCAGGATGTGATATTTTTCCCCGCCATGCGTACGGTCGAATAAACTCGACCCATTGTTAATCAGATACGGGATTGGATAAAATAATATCACCCTTTCAGGGTTGTGTTGGTTGCACCTGCTAATGTTATAATCTGATCACCCCTTCGGGGTTACAAAACCAATAATTGCTTATAGATCGTAGTCATTAAACTCTCTACAGGTTGGGATCAACGATCTTCGATGTTGGATTATCGGTAATCATTGATGTTAAAATATATCACCCTTTCAGGGTTGTGTTGGTTGTACCTGCTAATGTTATAAG
>CAZIJQ010000102.1:0-3476 GCA_964539785.1 uncultured bacterium
ACGAAATTCTCGGCCTGGTCGATCTGACTGAACACATCGATTTTAATATCCAGGTGATCCAGCATCCGCCCGGTTTTGTCCAATCCTTCAAAGACCGCACATTTGGTAAACGACGTGGGAAAGAATCTGGGTATGTTTTTACCAAAGCTAAGAACCCCGGCCACATTGGGCTTACCATCTGTGAGAATATTTAATTTATCAATTGTTTCAGGCGTATCATCTAATGGAAGATTCCGCTCTGCATGGGCACGGCGATAAAACCATTTAATCCGTTCCCGGTTCAGATCAGCCATATCCGATTCAACAGGTGAACGGTCATAATGAAATTCCGGATTGCCCCGCTCATACAGCATCCGTTCAATTTCAACTTTGGATAAAATGGTATTGCTTGTCCCGACCCGTTTATAGGCTTTCCCCTTTACAAAATATGGTCTGTCTGGTGCATTTTTCAGTTCCACCAGCAAGAGCTGTTTCCCATCGATTTCCACTTCATAAATATTGGGATAAATTTTAGGATCGAAAGAATTAAATAACGCTTCCTGGACTTTACGGTAAGTGGAATCTGAAATATCGATACCGACCGGTTTACCATCATCGTTAATCCCAAAAAAAACGGTTCCTACATCCGTATTGGCAAATGCACAAAGCGATTCCATCGCTCTACTTAACTGACTGATAGATGCTTTCAGCTCAACCGTTTGGGATTCGGCATATTTCATATTAACTCAGTAATTCCCCAATATTTTTGTTAATTCGCTCTTCCAGTTCCTTTGCGTCACTGTTCAGCTCTATAAATTCTTCATTCAGTTCTTCCAAACGCACTTTAAAATCCACCCCGTCATCCTCGGCTTCCGCCACACCCACGTAGCGCCCTGGATTCAGACTCCAGCCTTGAGTCTCGATTTCGGCTGTTGTCGCTACCTTACAGAGTCCTTTGACGTCCTGGTAAGTTCCAGCAGAGAAATGCTCATTAACAAGTTCGGAACTGCCGAAAACCGCCTCTGTTTCCTCTCCACGGTATAGTCGAACGATATTGCTTAAAAATTCAAGCTGCTCCGGCAGAAAATCTCTATGAGCCCGATCCACCTGGTTGTATATCTCACGGGCATCAATGAACAGAACATTATCTTTCCTATCGGGTGACTTACCCTTATCAAAAAACCACAGTGTCACTGGCAGGGTAACAGTGTAGAAGAAATTGCTGGAAATAGAAACAATCACATCCACATTACCCGATTGGATCAGCTGTCTTCGGATCTCCATTTCACTCTGGCGGGCATCAGCCGCTGAGTTTGCCATGACAAAACCAGCCCTGCCATGATTGTTCAGGGCAGCAAAGAAATTCTGAATCCACAAATAATTTGCGTTATCATTCCGTGGGATACCCAGTTTGTAGCGTGGATCATCCTTGATCCGTTCCTTATCAACCTTATCGACATTGAAGGGTGGATTAGCCAGCACGAAGTCAAAACGGCCAGCACAGTTATGATGATCTTCGTAGTAGGTGTTGCCCAACCGAATATCACCGGACAGGCCATGAACCGCCAGATTCATGCGGGCCAGCCTCAGAGTTGTTTCCTTGGATTCCTGGCCGAAGATGCTGATCTCATCCATAACAGCCCGCTGTTGATGCTGCTCAACAAACTTGGCTGATTGAACGAACATACCACCCGATCCACAGGCCGGGTCATAGATCCGGCCATGATAGGGTTCAATGATATTTACCAATAATTTAACGATCGATTCCGGTGTGTAGAACTCACCACCGCCTTTTCCTTCACTCATGGCGAATTTGCCCAGGAAGTATTCGTAGATTTTACCGAATACGTCACCAGCCGTGTCAAAGGGGATGCCGTTGAATATCTTCAGCAATTCAAATAATAAAGTATTTTCGAAGCTGTTATAAGATTTGGGCAGCACCCCTTTCAATTCTTCATTCTCAGCTTCAATGCTGCGCATAGCTTCATTTATGGAATTACCAATGTCAGAGCCTTCGGGTAGCTTTATCAAATAAGAGTAGCGGGCTTGCGATGGTAAAAACATAATCCCTTTGGCTTGGTAATCAAGTTTACCAATCTGACGCCGGGATGATGATTGGGATATGGTAAAATCTTTTTCGGCTACACTGAATCTGTGATCAGCATATTTTAAAAATATTAGTCCGAGAACAGGGCGCGAATATTCTTGAGCTGTCAGTTTGGAGTTAGCGCGAAGCTGGTCAGCAGCTTCCCACAAGCGTTTCTCAAGATCATTGTTTGGTGGCATAGCCCCCCCATGATTACACGAAATGTTTAAAATAGCGAATTATTGGATAGAAAAAGTACAATATTCCAGCTGAATCTCAAATACTGTGAATTGTGTGGAAATTACCTGTCTGTGAACTTAGAATTAATGATACCAGTGATTTTTATTCCCATTTCTTTTTGAAGAGCTTTTTTTTCATTCTCCGTCAACATTATGTCGCATGGCTTCAAGAATTGAAATACTATTTCTGATTTCAACGGCACATTAGCTCTTGGCGAATAAATCCAAACCCATGCTTCCGCCACTGAGCTTTCAGCAAACATTATATTTCCATCTGGTATTATTACCATTGCACCAATCGGATACCTTATCTTTTGTCGATATAATTTTACCGAAAATGCATTCCCGGATAACAGCTCAAATTCAAAATCTGTTAAATTAAGGTGCGCAAGGTAATCTGGCATTGAACGTGATGTCATTTATGAAGCCTAATTGATTTTAATCGATTATAAGTGTTTAAGGTGATTATGAATCTTCACCATTGCCAGCGTATCCTGCTTGCAATATTCCTTTGAATCAGCAATCATAATATATCTTTTGAGTTTATCAGATTCATTAAGCATTTCATTCCAACTGACCTGAGCTTGTTTGCCATCGGCGACAACAAGTGCTGAATAGTCCATACCGGGAATAATTAAAGGAAGTATATCCTTTAAACTGTTCGATCCATTTGATTTGAAATCAGTATAATATTTTTTAAAAATAGTTAGTTGATCCCAAATTCTTGCGATGATTGCCTCGATTTGATGTTTATAATCAGGAAAATGTTCTGCAAGAATTTTCAATATCCCTTTTTCAAATCCTACATTATATACTACAATTGAACCAGTAGATTCCAAATCCCAAAGGAGTTTTTGTATTATTTCCGGCCTTGGGTCACTACAATTTAAATGGAGGTATTCCGTATGACTAATATTTTGATCTTTATCCATTTTATGGCAACTATACTGGAATGGGAATGCTTCATAGGGCTTCATACCATTAAAACGTGGGATTACCGGATTATCAGTTTCAAAATCAAAGAAAAAAAGTGGATATTGTAATTGTTCTAATTCTGAACGAATCCCTTGAATATCTATGATCGGTTTTTTCGATAATATGCTATTTTTATACCTGGATTGACCATTGCTCAGTTTAAAATCTTCAGGAATCTCTTTTGCGAGCAAAATACC
>CAZIJQ010000103.1:0-3228 GCA_964539785.1 uncultured bacterium
GAATTTCAGAAATTACCGCCTTTGATTCCAGTGCTAAAAAAAATGTTATTGTTAAACTTTGAAGGCTATCAGTGAAACAAGAAATAACACCAAAGAGCGGCGATACCGGGTGCGAGTAAACCTATCACCAGTCCACCGCGTAGAAAATCGCGGGTATCCAGTTTACCGGTGGCATAGGCAATCGCATTGGGCGGAGTCGATATCGGCAGACACATTGCTGCTGAGGCGCCCAGGGCGATGGGCACTACTATGATCGCCTCAAAACCCAGACCCATGGCCATTCCAATCGGTACCAGAATATTAGCGGCAGCGGTATTGCTCATTAAATTGGACAGGATCGAAGCGACATAAGCCAGGATAAAAGCGATCATCATGGGACCAAATAATTCAATTGGCAATCTGGTTACCAGCCACTCTGCCAATCCGGTCTCGCGGACACCGACTCCCAACGACAATCCCCCGGCCAGTAGTAATAAGACATCCCATTGCAGATTTCGGATGTTACGAGCAGTAATGACCCCGGTAACAGCAAATACTGTAATTGGTAAAAAAGAAACGACTGGCGTTGGAATGTGATGCAATGGACCGGTCATCCACAATATCACGGTCAGGATAAATACGGGCATTACCATCAGACGTTTCCACATGGGCAATTGAGCACCGGTTCTGGTTTGCCATTGCAGTCCGCGAATATTTACTTCCTTCGTGCGCGCTGGATAGGCAAATCGCAAATACAACCAGGCGATAATAAACATGACGATTGCCGGCGGTAAACCGGCGGTCATCCAACGAATAAAATCAATCGATATTGTCTCAGAGAGTGATCCGGCGGCAATCGCATTGGGCGGACTTCCAATAATTGTCCCCATTCCACCAATGTTTGCGGCAAAAGGTACTCCCAGTAGAATACCGCGACCGAATGGGTCATCCTTATCAAGAGAATGTACAATCGGCAAGATTACCGCCATCATCATGGCAGTTGTGGCGGTGTTTGACATAAACATCGAAAAAGTGAAAGTGACGGCCATGGCGCCAAACAGCACAGCCCCCGGTTTTGAACCAAACCATCCCAGCACATAACGGGAAAAAAGGCGATCAAGCCCTGTTACTTGAGCCGCCTCAGCCAGTACAAATCCGCCAAAAAACAGCCACATCAAGGGGCTGCTCCAAGGCTGGACAAAAATGTGCCAATCTTGAGCGGATTCTGCGAAAACGCCTCCCGGTTTACCGAGAATAACGATCTGTAACGCCATTATTAGTATTGCCACAGAAAATGATGGAATCGCTTCGGTAATCCACAAGCTGGCACCAATCAACAGGATAAACAACGACCAGCGACCGGCGGCTGATAATCCGGCATATTCAGGAAATAACGCCACTGCAGCGGCAAAAATAATACAGATCACAATTTTTAACAGTGTCTGCGTGGATGAAATTTCCAACTTTCCCCAGACTCGCAATACTTCTCGCCTGGTGTCAATCATATGCTGATCCTAACAAATTTTAGATTTATACATGGAAAATACACGGAAAAATTACATGCCGAATTGTCTATTTGCAGTAGCAATTCACTGAATTGTGACCACAGTAGCTAAAGCTACGGCGGCCGAGAGTATTAAACCCTATTTTAGAGGCAGGAATCAGGATGATAGCCGCTTACTCCGGAGCAAGCGGATTCCATTCTCCTATATGCTCAGTATAAATTTTGCATTTTCCCATCGTGGTCCACCGTTCGGCGGAATTATAGGTCCAATCCAAAAAATTTGACCCGCCTCCACCAATTGTTGTAATCAAACAACTGTTACCCAGATGTCCGATCGCTTCAGATTGTCCTTCCGGCGACGGTTTATCACCCCGCGACGGATCGATCGGTATCCAGCCATAATCAGGTAGATAAACCTCTGCCCAACGATGGAAAACATCATCCAGACTGGCATCGTCGCCGCGAATAGCAATCGATCCGGCATAACGGGCCGGAATCCCTGCTGCCCGACACATGGAAATAAAAACAAAAGTATATTCCGAACAGGAACCATTGCCCCGTTCCAGTACTGCCGGTGCAATATTCCAACCCCCTACCAATTCATAAAACAGATTGTCGATAATATAACTGAATATATTCCGCATTATCCAATAGGGATTTTGCTCTTCACCAACGCAGGCCTTTAATGCTTCTTCTATAATCGGGTTTTCCAGATCGAATTTTTCATCGTTGACGAGATATTCAGATCGGATAGCTTTAGGGATTTTCTTCAGACTGCCGCACTGGTCAGGAAAAATGAACCAACGCGTATCATACATCTTGGCCTGAACAGTCATGCTGACACTTGAAATGGAACCAGCTTCTTTTCCCGAGAAATTGTAATGGGCTACTTTTTGCCCACACTGATCAAACAAGAAATCCATCGGCTCAGGTTTGAAAACCGGTTCACCGATTAGATCTTGATTCGGGAGTGATTGGGGAATAGCGATATAAATATCCAGACTTTCCATCGTACCTGGACCGTAATTACGCACTTCATGGGTGAATTCCACCTGCTGAATCTTTTCGTCTTTACGATGGAAAAGACCGTCGCCACCAATCACGAAACAGTAGAGCGAATCAGACTGGAAATCAACATTCCAAAGCTGCTGTCCGTCCCAGGCCAGTCCATCGGCATAGGGCGCCGGTGCGTCGAATAAAAGGATCACTTCACCACCTTTGGGATTGACCATGTATATCCGGTCGGTTATACGGTCGGCCACCCAAAGATATTTGCCATCGAACGCTAACCCCTGCGGGTAACCTGCTGGTGCCGGAAAGGATGAAATTGTCGTTCCATCGTTTGGGCTGATCTGGTGAATTTCATCTGTAGAACGGCTGGCTACCCACAGATACTTGCCATCCCAGGCGAGTCCGGTCGGTTTGCTCACCGGCGAATATAAAGTATTGGTTACCAATCCGGTTTCGGGCAGTATCCGGTAAATAAGTTCTTCCTCACCGCAGACTACCCACAATCCTTCACCATCGAATGCCAAACCCAGGGGACGGAAGGTCGGTGCAGCCAGGCGATGGATCACCTTACCATCATCAGCGCTGATTGCATAAATCGTATCTGTTTTCAAGTCGGCCATCCAGAGCAGTCCGTCATTCCAGGTTAAGCCGGTTGGACAAGAAGATGGTGCAGCAAACGATTTAAGTATATCACCGGTCATAGCAGAAATCCGCGCCGTACCAAATATTACATA
>CAZIJQ010000104.1:0-3137 GCA_964539785.1 uncultured bacterium
TTGAAAATGAAAGGTATTGCAATTCCTGTGTTCTGGTAATAGTTACCGCTAATTATACTACAATTTGCAAATTATATTTATTTAACAGATAATCCGGCAAGCCGGTACGGTAATTACTAACAGCAATGGGCAGATAATCAAGGATGTCCTGTGCGGTAATGCCGTCCTCACCGATTTCCCGGGCTGCCAAATCTCCTGCCAAACCGTGGATAAACACTCCCATCCGGGTTGCATCTGTTGCAGCAAGACCCAGCCCGTACATGGCAGCAATTGTGCCGGTAAGTACATCTCCCGAACCGGCGCTGCCCATGCCAGAATTACCACTTAGATTGATAAACACTTGTTGGTCAGCCAAGCCAATTAAGGAATGAGCTCCTTTAAGTACAATTGTGGCCTGCAATCGCTGGCAGGTTTCCTGCAAAAGACCAAACGGATCGTCTTGAATTTCAGTAACAGATTTATTTATCAAGCGTGACAGCTCACCCGGGTGGGGCGTCAGGATTGTAGGCTGTTTGCGGTTGGTTACAATTGTTGCATCCGAACTGATGGCTGTGAGCCCATCACCGTCGATTATTACTGGTACGGCTAAGTCCCGGACCAGCAATCGAATCAATTCTTGAGTTGAGTTATCCAGAGACAATCCCGGGCCGATTACAACCATATCCATCTCATTACCAAGTTCCAGCAAGGCCGAGCAGTTTTCAAGTGCCAGGGAACCGGTGTTAGTTTCGGGCTGAGGATGGAAGACTATTTCATTGGAGCGTTCGGCAATATTAGGAATGATTGATTTTGGTGCGGCCAAACGGGAATATCCGCCCCCGGCTTTAAGAAAGGAGCTGGCTGCGAAATAGGGCGCCCCGTAATAATTAGCGGCACCGGCAATAAATAAGACGTTTCCAAAACTGCCTTTATGGCCAGCCGGATCGCGGGCTGGCAGGGTCGGTAATTCATTGACCGCTACTTTGATGTCTTCATAATCCCGTAATTGGGGCGGAAAAGAAATATGACTTACGAATAATTGTCCGCAATTATTATAACCCGGGTACAGCAGGCTACCGGTTTTGGGAAGGCCGAAAGTGATAGTGTGATCCGCCTTGATAGCCACGCCCATTACTTGCCCGTTATTGCCATTGATCCCTGACGGAATATCAACGCTGAATACGGGTTTGTCACAATTGTTGATAGCGTCAATTACTGCCAAATATATACCTTCTACCGGGCGCGTGATACCAGTTCCAAATATGGCGTCTACAACTGCATCGCAATTTACCAATTCCTCTTCCCAAGCGACCTGGCCGCTAATAGTATGTACTTCAAAACCGAGTTTACGGAGGATATCGTAGTTTAACCGGGCAACTCCTTCATAACATTCCGCGTCGCCGAAAGAAAAAACTTTTACCTGGCCGCCCAATGAGTGGATTTTTCGGGCGATTACAAAACCATCACCGCCATTATTGCCCAATCCGCAGAACACCGTGAATGATTTGCCGGTAATCCCAAGTTCCTGGTTAATAACTGTTGCGGAGGAGGATCCGGCATTTTCCATCAGCAATTCTTCCGGAATGCCGAATTCGGTGATTGCTGCGGCATCCATTGCCTGCATTTCGGTGACTTTACATACTTTCATTTGTCAATTTCTTTTAGAATTGGTATTTACCTGAGTCAAAGGCAATTTTTCTGATTGCTGCTGCAACTTCTTCCGGTGAGTACTTGGCAGTTGAGACAATTACATCTGATTGCTGGTACAGGTCTTTACGTTTTGTCAGCCATTCTTGCAGTATTTTAGTATGGTCATCTGTTAACAGAAACAAGTACTTGGAATCTTTAATTCGATTTACCAGCGTTTCTACCGGTGCCTCCAGCCAGAATAATAGCCCGGTGACTTTTACCAGGGAAAGGTTTTTCGTGTTCTTGAGCATTCCTTCGCTACAGGCAATAATTTGCTGATTTCCCTGTGATACTTCCAGCAAAATTTTATTTTCCATATCATGAAATGCGGTCTCGCCATAGCTATTAAATATTTCCTCAATGGTCAGGTTATAAATGGTTTCCACCATTTCGTCCATATCGATGAATCCCCATTCCAGTTTTTCAGAAAGGAGTTTTCCAATGGTCGACTTACCGACGCCCACCATCCCAACCAGGTATATGTTACGCATTACTTTCAATATCGGTTATTGTTTGATAGTGAAAATTGTACCTGTAAAAGGTTTTATTCAAGAAAATCCTGAAAATATTCACTGAGTTGTATTTATAATGGTTAGTAAAAATATTGAATTAACCGATCGATAAATGCTTTCCCTTTTCAGACATATTATTGAGGTTTATATTCTATCGAGGATTATTAAACCAAGCTGTAAGAGTAATATATGAAAAAGAAAAATTCAATGCTCAGTTTTGATCAGGATGAATTATTAAACAATCTCCCCGATGCTGTTCTGGAAATTGACCTGGATACTCGTGATATTATCAAGATGAATCGTATGGCACACATACTTTTTGGATTTGATAGATCAGATTTGGAAAAAGGGCTCAATGCCACAAAAGTGCTGAATGACTCCGAATATGAACGTTTGGCAAATTATCTTAAAGCCTTTGCACAAGAAAGTTATCAAAATAAAACGGCTTATAAACGAAGTGGGCGTTATGAAACCTATGATGTCCGGATGCTGAAAAAGGATAAATCCGAGTTTATTGCTGAGGCACAAGGTCTTTTTATTCTCGATGATAGCAATATTCCAACAGGACTGAGGGCAATATTACGCGATGTGACGAAGTTCCGTAACCTGGAAATATCCCAGCGGCGACGGGGAAATATTCTAAATGCGATTAATTATACCACCAAGCTATTTTTGAATTATTTAGCCTGGGATAAGTATATCGAAGAAGTACTTTCACGGATTGGAAAGGCGGCGGAAGTAAGCCGGGCCTATATATTTACCAATGATCACAGCGTTGATGGAGAAGTTTTAACCAGTGAGCAATTTGAATGGGTTAATGCAGGAATAGAATCACAAATCAGGAACCCCGATTTTCAAAATATTCCGCTAAAAAAGAATGGCTTAGCCCAATTGATTAAGAAGCTAGGAAAAGGGGAAATAGTAGCCAAGTTAATCAAAGATTTTCCTGAATATGAG
>CAZIJQ010000105.1:0-2973 GCA_964539785.1 uncultured bacterium
TCGTTGTTTTATGTTAAGCATTTTGACCATTTACACAAAATTCTTTATACCCCCGTAGCATTACAACATACAATTTCTGTGGGTAAAAATTCTTCAACTCCAGGTTTTAATAGTTACCATAATCGAATCGACAAGACACGAATTTGTATCTATCATCTGTTATTAAATTTTACTATTTCTTAAAACTGAACACCACCAGACAAATCACCGAAACTGTGAACGCCGGCAGGACTTCGTCGATGCCGCCGGTTAAAGACGCTGATAGTCCCACTTCCTTCCAAAAATATCGAAAATGGGAACATTTTATTTGTATTTGCGTACCTTATTGCGTACGTTTTACTAGTTGAAACGAGGATATTATGCGAACAATAAATGTAACTAAGGCCAGGTCGAATCTTTACAAATTGCTGCTGGAGACTTCTGATTCACATGAGCCAATTCAAATAACGGGCAAATCGACAAATGCTGTCCTGGTTTCGGAGGAAGACTGGCGTTCAATTCAAGAGACTCTCTACCTGATATCAATTCCCGGTCTACGTGAATCGATCATCGAAGGGATAAATACGGACATTGAGGACACTGAGGAACTTGATTGGTGAGCTGGAGAATTGTCTACACTAAACAGGCAATTAAAGATTCCAGGAAAATTGAAACAGCGGGATTGAAACCCAAAGTAGTCAAACTTCTAAATATATTAAAAACCGATCCGTACACTTCCCCCCCACCCTTTGAGAAACTGATTGGTGATTTAGCCGGGGCATTCTCCCGAAGGATAAATATCCAACATCGACTTGTATATCAAATCCACGAAAAGATACATACTATCAAAGTTATTCGAATGTGGACACATTATAAATAATTGCAGGTACATTTGTCATTAAGCTAAAATTATTTTGAATTATACTGGTGTTAAAGCATTAAGGTGTTATTGTTCCGGGCTTGCCCCGCGTAGCTGAGTGATAACGAAATGTAGACGGATTCTTCGCTCCTCTGCTCCTCTGCTCCTCTGCACCTCTGCACCTCTACTCTATGCTCCAAGCTCTACGCTCCTAGCTCTTCGCTCCAAGCTTCACTTTGCTAAACACCACCAGACAAATCACCGAAACTGTAATGGCCGGCAATACTTCATTGATGCTGCCAGTTAAAGATGCCGGTAGCCCTACTTCCTTCCACAATAAAGTCGTCAGCGTTCCGGCAACTATGGATGCGATTGCTCCAGCTTTGGTAGCCCCTTTCCAGAAAAAGGCTGCGAACAGGGCAGGCGTAATCGCTGCCCCATAGATTGTATAAGCGTACAGCGCTTTCTCAAAAAAGCCCGCCGATTCGGAAAAGCCCCGGGAAACCAGGTAAGCCAAGATTCCCAGTCCCAGTACCACCAGCCGACTCAGGAGCACGATTTTCTTTTCGTTGGCCTTGGGATTAATATATTGCAGATAAACATCCCGGATCAGGGTGGTGGCTGGTACCAGCAGGTAAGAATCAGCGGTGGAAATGATTATCCCCACGATCGTCGTCAGCATGATTGCACCCAGGAAGATTGGCAAAAATTGATGGGCGGCATAGATCAATACATGCTTACCCACTTCCGCGTCGGGAATCAGGCTGGAGCTGACCCAGGCCGAGGCGATGATTAGCAATTCGATCAGCAGGACGGCGATCACCAGGAAATTAGTCGCCCGGGTGGCGCTTTCCGCGTCCCTGGCGGCCGAAAAACGCTGGTACATATTGGCATCGCCCAGTACCAGTAAAAACGGCGGTAGACAAAAATTCAGGATGTCCAACCCGGAATAGACCCCGAAAAATTGCATGTGCTGCGGTTTGCCCATGGCCAGAAAAGAGGCTTCCATTCCGGACCAGCCGCCAGCCTTGATCCAGAAAATCGGGAAAGCGATAAACAGCGATACGGTCATTATGATTCCATTTGCCACATCGGTGTAGGCGACACTAACCAGCCCCGCCAGCATGGTGTAAGCGATAATGAATAATGCAGCGACAATCGTCGCCGTCTGGGCATTGATCAGGGACACTCCGGTTTCCGGATTCCGCAGCACGGTCTCGATCACCGCCCCACCGGCATTGTACTGGTAACTGACGATCACGAGATAAGCCATCACCAGGGCGATCACCGACAACAGGCGCGCAGTTTGACCGTAGCGTTCTCCCAAAATCTCGGGAACGGTATATTTCCCAAAGCTGCGTACTCGTCCGGCAATTCGTGTCAGGATCAGAATTCCCAGTGTACCGCCAATGGGCAGGATCAGGGCGGCCATCCCGGTTTCGAATGTTTTGCCGGCGTTACCGAGGATTGAACCGGTACCGATCCAGGTGGCCAGCATTGTTCCCACTAAAATCCAGGGCGTCAGCTTCCGCCCGGCGACGGCAAAATCCGACTGGGTTTTGATTTTAGTGGATTTATAAACACCGACACCAATCAAAGTGAACAAGTAGACTGCTATTACAATCAGGTATGTCATCTATGGTAATCCCTGGAATTAAGAGTGAGCGGAATTTAATGCCCCCTTCTAATTCCCCCAAGATAACTTCCATATTTCAGGCAGTGATGGAGTCCTTGCCGAAATCATTCAATTCAGGCTATAATCCAGGTAAGGTTAAACTAATAAAATTACCCCGATGGATATCGCAAACAATCAGTTAATGATATTCAAACAGCGCATGGATTGATCAATGAATAAAGAATTATCGGAACGAGTCGGCGAAGCCCTGGCACATTTCCAGGATTTGACCGATACCATCGCCCACATTGCTATTAAACGAATCCGGAACTCAAAAAAGGGCAATCAAGTAGCAAATCGCACAATCAAATTTTTTTCCGAACTGGGCGATTCCTACTACCGGAAATACTCTGAAATCAAAGGCCGGAAGAATAAATAGTCGAAACGAAGATCATTGAGCCACTGAGATTCTGCGTTAAGATGCAATTGAAAAATGTTTGAGATTTGGATTAAAGGCGGT
>CAZIJQ010000106.1:0-2884 GCA_964539785.1 uncultured bacterium
AGCCCGGATCACGAAACGACCTGGGTCGCCCCACAATTAAGCCTGTCGATAACAAGCAGGAATTCATGAAATACATTTCCGGTGAGTAAAGACTCCCCTTTTATACCTACCGCATTGCAGATGAATTGAATCAAATATGACGGCTAATTATTTTAATCCGGTCAAGATCATCGACAGTGAAAATTGGTTCGAGTCCTGGCAAACGATCCGTAATGAACTTGGTGTCAACAAACCATTATTGATCACATTCAAAGAAAGCGTCCGGCGTTTGAAGTTGGAAAAAATCTGCAGCCCAGCAGGTATATTTACGGATGTAGTCAATAATCCTACTTTCACAAGTTGCCAGGAGGCAATCGATTTCAGTCGCACTGACAGCTATGATTGTGTTATCGCATTGGGCGGTGGCTCTGTTATGGATACTGCCAAAGCTGTAATTGCTGCCCTGAGAACGGAGACGTACAATTTACCGGAATTACTGAATTATAGTGATAAATACAGTAAGAGACTTCCCTCTGTGTTTATTCCAACAACACATGGTACATCCAGCGAAGTGACAATGTGGGCAACAATCTGGAACCCGGTCGAAAAGAAAAAATATTCCCTGTCGCACCCCGATTTATACCCCGATTATGCAATTCTGGACGGCGCCCTCACTTTAAGCCTGCCATTAGATATTTCACTCTCAACGACTTTGGATGCTATGAGCCATAGCTTCGAGGCGATTTGGAATAAAAATTCAAACGATCAGTCAACGAAATATGCTATCCGGGCCATTAGCCAGATTATCGAAAATATTGATGGTTTAAAGAATGATCCATCCGATGTTCAAATCCGGCGAAATTTACTAAAAGCCGCTAATAATGCCGGACGGGCCTTCTCAAATACCAAGACGGCGGCCGCCCACTCAATCAGTTATCCACTAACTTCATTTTTTAACATTCCCCATGGGATCGCTGCATCCATGCCCATGATACCCCTGATCGAAATCAACCAGAAAGCCATTACCAAAGAATTGGATCAGCTCAATGCCAGATTATATCTTAGGAATAATACAGAACTCCAGTCTCTGATAAAATCAATACCCGGTAGTATAATAAAATTCAATCTTGAGGATTGGGGTGTTGGTCGGGACGATCTGCAAAAGTTGGTGGAGCATTCATTTACTAAAGGCCGAATGGATAATAATATTGTTGATCTTACCAAGGATGATGTTGTCTGGATTCTTAACGAAATATATTCCTGAGCGCCGGTGGGAATCTGATAATGAGTTGCAGTGCGGGTTTCTATAGGTGATGGTTTTGAAATATTTATTTTTTGTCACCAAACCCTATTCTTTCCCAATCCTGGAGCCAGTACAAAATGCAGTGAACAAACTCGGACGTGGATCGGTAGCCTGGTTTACTGCCAGTTCAGCAAAAAATCATCCACCTCCGGGTTTGCGGTTAATTTCATCAGATGAAGTTATAAATTACAACCCGGATGCAATTCTGGTACCAGGTAACATTGTCCCACATTTCTGGCCTGGTCTTAAAGTACAGATATTTCATGGCATCGATGATGAACCCAAAGGATTCTATCGCATTACCGGATTTTTCGACCTCTATTGCACACCGGGACCTGCCATCACTTTCCGATTTGATGAACTGGCTCAACACCACAAACATTTCCTGGTTAAAGAAACCGGATGGCCTAAACTTGACCCGGTTAGTTCCCTCACAAACCTGACTGAAGGAGAGATCAACGAACTGAAAACCAATTACGGTCTGGATGACAAATTGCCGGTAATTCTATACGCTCCGACGTTTCCTCCCAAGTACACTTCCGCCCCGAATCTGTTACCGATAATCACTAAATTAAAGGATAAGTACCAGTGGTTAATAAAATTCCACCCGTTAATGAACTCGGATGTCCGCAATAAATATGAATCTCTGCAGGATGACAGTTTCAAGATTTGTGATCAGCTAAATGTGATAGATTATATGCTTTTGGCTGACCTGCTAATCACAGATACCTCCTCCGTGGCCTATGAATTTTTGCCTTTTAACCGTCCGCTGGTTACCTACCGGGCAATCGCACGATTGGATAAGGGAATTAATATTCAAAATGCCAATGAATTAGACGGAGCAATTGAACGTTCACTAACTAATCCCATGGAATTTGAAAACCAGCGGCGCAAATATTTGAATGAAATCCATCCTTATTCAGATGGTAATTCTGCTATCCGAGTCATTGAAAGTATCGAGAATGTGATAAATTCAGGTCAATCAGGAGCATCGAAGCCAAAACCACGTAACTTGATCCGTAAATATCAGATCAGGAAACTGATTAAATACTAGATTATTGCCAACAATGCAAAAAATAAAAATTTTGTTTAAAATGTTTTACCTGTATCACAAGGCGGCCTATGACCCTCTACTGGAAGTGTTCAAGAAAGATCCGAAGTTCGATGTAGCCATATCCCTTACTCACGACGTCAAACGCTCCTTTAGATTGATCGATCGACAGCAATCGAGAATATTTTTACAGAAATTTGAGAATGAAGGGTATCAAATCACAGATGAAAATGAGCAATTCGATATCGTAATTGCACCTGATGTAGTCGAGGAATCACGATATGGTAGAACATTGTTATGTTTGATCTATCATGGAATTATTTTTACAAAAACCGTTACTTTTCGTGAGCTGAATAAGCACCGCAACCAGCGCTACATGATTTTCGCTGAAGGAGAATATTCGGAAAGAAAGCTGGTTGAATCAGGCCATACCGGTGCCAGCGAAATATTCAAAACAGGCTATCCAAAGATGGATCCCTATTTTAAAGAAGGGCAATTTGATCGAGAACAAATATTGATATCGCTGGGATTGGACCCCGCAAAAAACACGG
>CAZIJQ010000107.1:0-2820 GCA_964539785.1 uncultured bacterium
GGGCGTGTTTCCTTTAAATAGATAAAAAATAGGGCTGACCCAATGTAGAATCAGCCCCTTTTTCATTCGGTTATGCAACCAAATATCAACTTATTAGCAACTTGGACTTCTATTGAGGTAGATCATTTATTCTCTTCAGGAATCCATTTCGCGGCATCAATCGTAGACCAAAGATGGATGATCCAACCCATGAAAACAAACCAGAGTAAAGATGCGGCAATAAATTGTACTAATGCGATACCGATACGACCTTGTAATAGCTGCCCTAATCCAGGTATAAAAAAGCTGCAAAGAGCTGCTAATACATTTCCGCCAGATCCTTGTCCAGACATAATATCATCCTTTCTTAAGTTTCACATTATATTTTCATATTCACTGTTATCACGAATATGGTATTATTACATCTATTATTTTTCCTTTAGAATCAGAGCCTTCAATTTGTATTATTTTGGGTGGTGGTCCCCAATCATCAGTTATTAGTGCATGAATCAACGCTTTGCCTGTATAACCCTGTTCCGTCAATTCTTTTAGATTTCTTAGGAATGCTGGATTATCTTCTTGATATTCATAATACCCACCATCTATGAAAGAAATTTTTATTTTAACCATATAGCCCTCATTGTTAACCAATTAATTTCTTCCCTCTCACAATCAGTTTTAACAATTCCAGGTTGTGGTAGGTGGACGGGTGGTACATTAATGTCCTCACGATCATTTATCCTGCTGATGCTGATGCCGTGAAAATAAGCGTTAATGCAATAATAGCAATTGCGTAATACATGAAAAAGGTCTGAGCGGTTGCTATTTTCTCCAGTGCCACTGTCTGCCGGCGCACATCATCATTATAAGTCTCAATCTCTGCTGCTGGTACCGTGCCAGTAGCGATGATCGGCTGCGATTGGTCAGCTGGTGCGTGTATTGGCATCTTGCGTTGATCAAATACCACTGTACCATCTGCCAGGATTACTTTGCTGACCTGTGATTTCGGTACGCCGGCTATATGTTCCGTACCATCTTGAATGAATTGGATTACGTTATCCGTTGTACCCACATAATTACCTGTATATTCTTTGCCATTATTTGTGACCAATCTATCCTGGGCAACCAGGCCGGAAAATAACATTACCACTGCGATTAGATATTTCATATTCCCCTCTACTTGTATATTAATTGAATCGGAGTATCATTGCCACCTTTTTGGTTACGGAAGGTGAGGGAACTCCCTTTCAAGGCGCCGGGTCCAGCAGACCATAATAAAAAAGCCGTCTGAGTTATGCCAATCCACCAAGCGGATAATAATCCGCTCTTTACCATAACTTCATCCGGCTGCCGTATTGCGAATGTACATATTCAATATGGGATAGACAAGTCTGGTTTTGCTGGTGATTAAAAGGATTATTACATGAATATATTTCAAAATACTGACACTCACCAACACGGAAATAGGGTGGTGAATTTCCGTAAGAATGAAGGGGGCGGGTTTTCATCCCTGAAAGGTACTTTGTTGTGGGTATTTATCCCTTCAGAGTTGGCATGAGTGCACCAGGAGGCGATTTGGGATGCAGCTTCATCACCCGCGGAGACTCAATGGAGTCAAAACCACATTTACCCCCTTCAAAAGAATATACCGTTTATAATATTTCTTGTCAAACAGCATTATTTGTCTTTGATGCAATCTATTTTTCAATCCATTTAATTATCTGAGTGACCAATGGCCTATAAATCTGACAAAGTGCTCCCTACGTGGCTGTAAGAGCCTCAGATACCCATTGTGGTATTGATATTCATATCTTCAAGATGTATAATTCCTTATTTAGCTTTGACAACTTATCGCGATAGTCAACCCCATCATCTTCCTCATCAGCCACACCAACGTACCGGCCAGGATTCAGGCTCCAGCCTTGCTTCTTAATATCACTGATTGTTGCAACTTTGCATAACCCTTTGATGTCCAGGAAGCGACCTTCAGGAAATTCCTTGCTGAACAACCTGGCTGCAACCTGCTCGGCTCCCGTTAAAACCGGGGATTTATTAATTAAACCAATCATTCTTTTTCGACTAATTCCTGCAACAGCCGACGGCCTTTTCCGGTTGCCACATACTGCTGGCTTTTACTCCGGGGTTTAGCGGGGATTGTCATCGTGAGCAATTCCAACTCCAATAGCGGATTGATGAATTTGTCACGGAATTTGGTGCGGTGCTTCCAACCAAACCGCTCCATTATGGCTATTATTTTGACCGGCTCTCTACACAGCGTGAGCACATTTCTAACTTGGTGCCAACTTAGCGCCAACTTAGTGCCAACTTGGTCCCAGCTTGGTCCCGACTTAGTCCCGACCTGGTGCCGACCTGGTGTCAAAGATTGCCGATAGAGTGTTGTAATAAAACTTGAGTTGATTATCTCATAGTCAGGTTCGGGTAAGCCATTCAGGATCATCCATTCTTTCATGTTCCGGATACCTGAGCCCCAGCGTTCGATGTACCGACCAAGATAGAGCAATTCAGCGATCGTGCCGTTTCTCAGCACGGATTTATGAGGTTGCTGCAATTGCTCAAGCGTCATCCCCTGTGGTAAAACCCCGGGGGACCAGATTTCAATCCGGTCATCAAAAATGGCGATATCAATAGTAGCGGAAATGCGGTAATCCCGATGGGCCACGGCGTTGGCAATAGCTTCCCGAATGGCACGGTAAGGCACTTCATAACGGCTTTCGCGCCGTCCTGTTTTATTGTTTACCTCCGCTTCCTTGCGGATATTCCGCAGAACGAAATTCTCGGCCTGGTCGATCTGACTGAACACATCGATTTTAATATCCAGGT
>CAZIJQ010000108.1:0-2818 GCA_964539785.1 uncultured bacterium
GCTCTACCAACTGAGCTACTCCGGAATTCTTTCATTTCAATCTACTTTCCAGAGTATAAGCCACTCGTCCCGACCAATCGGGACTACTCCGGAAAAATTTAATAAGCTTAGAGACCTTGGTAAACTTTGGGTCTCCGTGGTTAATTCTTTAAAAAAGCGGGGCGAATTTAATTACAAATGTCTACCGGTAAAAGGACTACATTTCCTTTTCTGCGGTTAATAAACGCCCGGGCACAAACATGCCGCCTTTTTGATGTTCATCAGTGATATAAATCGTGCCATCCTCCGTATGCGGTGTGCCAAATACAACGTGGATTGACTTCAAGCCGCCCAGCCATTTACGCTTGTCGCATAGATAGAGCAAATCACCGGCATTGGCTTGCATTCTGTTCATATCATTTTCAGACATGCGAATGATATCACCATCGCCTTCGGCTATTTTCCAATTCAGTTCTACAATTTCACCTTCGCGATCATTTACCTTGCTGCCTTTAAAACGTTCACGGGCGGTTTCCATTGTCCAGGATGTAAGACCTGCGGTGTGATAGGCCTCATCATAATGACCAAAATAAGTAACAACCACTGGAATTGTTAGTACAATAAATATGGCCGCAGTCATTAACAAGGAGAGCGAACCGGTATTCAGGGCAATCATCACAAACAGCACGACATCCAGACCAATGATTCCGTAACCGATCTGTCTATGGTTACTAATCCTCTTAAGACTGACAACAACATTCTTCTGAAGTTGGGTGGTAAAAGTAATCAAGACACCAACACTAAAACACATGAGCATATTATACAAAGCGCGGATATAGGAATAGGGATGATCCGGGTTCATTACAATCCCGTGATCAAATGGTGCGATTAAAACGCCGGGATATCTGGCTCCCAGCATCATTAAGGCAACTCCCCCGATAAAGGTCGTCATTACCGCGGCTGGAGTGAATTTCTTCCAGAACACGCCCAGGAAAATTGCCACTACCAGGGGCGGAGTCAGGGTAGAATGAAAGAAACCATGGGCTTCATAAACTGTCGGGAAGTTTTTAAAGGCCAACACTGCCAGTACACCGGTGGAAGTAATCGCAATTGAAGCAATTCGTGCCGCAAACAACTCTCTTTTTTCGTTGACTGTCTTTACTTTTTGTCCTCTTTGCAGAAATTGCTTGGTAGGACGATAAACATCGTTAATAAAAATTGCGGCGGTAGCGTTAATCAAGGTATCAACGGTAGACATCAATGCCGCCGTCAGTGCAGCCATAATAAACCCGAAAACGCCCGGCATAGCCACAATACTGGCAACGACCACAAATATCTGGTCCGGGGAAGTATTAGGGGATACAACACTGGGATCAGCCACAGCAATAGCTTTCCCAATCCAACCCGCGTTACCGACTACAATCGCCGAGATTGGCAGCATGAATAAAATATTGACAGCCGCTGCTTTGCGTCCTTCATTTACGCTGCGGGTGGCCATGAACCGCATGATCAAGCCCTGATTCATAAACAGGAATCCGATTGATCCGGCTACGCCATCCTGCCAGAATATGCCCACAAAATTAAAACTGGACGGACTATTGTAGTGAGCCAGGGGTAATTTCCATTCCACCGGTAATAAATTCCAGAATATGCCAAAATCACCTAGATAATCAATACCGAGGAAAAACAGAAACAGTCCCGCGAATATCAGGATAAATCCCTGCAGTAAATCGGTGAATATTACCGCTGTCTGACCACCAAACGTGATATAAATCCCGGTAATTATTGCAATCACGACTACCGCCCGCATGAGGGTTATATCAAAAGTGGTACCAAGCATGGTAAACGCTTCCGGCATCATTGGTAAAACCGCTTTACCCAGCGTTAAAAAACCAATTCCAATATAGCCGATCATGTACATCATCAGTAGAATTGTTGCCAGAAATCGTGCGGAAGGACTGAATCGTTTTTCAAAATACTCCGGAATGGAACGCACTTTGGTATAAACAATGATCGGCAACCAGCCAAACAGGAAGAATGGTACAAAAAACCAATCATTGATATAGGTCATGGATGATGAGAATCCATGCTCGAACGCCTTGGCGGAATATTTTACAAAACTGTGACTGCCAACTCCAGTAGCCACAATTGACATGGCAATCAGCCACCAAGAGAACCGTCTGCCTCCGAAAAAGAAATCTGAGGTATTGCGAGTGTAGCGACCAAAATAACTGCCGAATAACATGATTGCCATAAAATATACTACCATGACAATCCAGTCAGTAGATGTTCCGATATTATGAAATGTATCCATGGCTTACCAATTCAATGCTGCGTAGGTTAAAATTGCGTGCATGACCACAAACCAGAAGAACCCAAAAATCAATACCCTGTTCCACATTCGGTGTGATTTTCTTCTAAGATCAATAGACCCGCTTTTGCGAATTATTATCATACCTGCCAAAAAGAACAGACCGCCCACACCATACAAGTACAGATATGGTATCCAAGTATGTTGTAATGTCACCATAATTTCGTCACCTGTTTTTAACTTGTTAAAGCTTACGAAACTCTATACCAATCTACAACCGTAAACCAAATAAAATTATCCTAATTGGTCAAATTCCGGTCTCAGTAAATCAAAGGTCTCCCGCAGACCCTGAACCATAACTTTGGTATGCCCCACTACCGGCATCAGATTAGTGTCACCATTCCAGCGTGGGACAATATGAAAATGAATATGTTCAGCGATACCGGCTCCCGCAGCTTCGCCTATGTTCGCGCCAAAATTAAATCCCTGGGGGTGCATCGTTTTTTCCAGAATGCGCATGGATTTATC
>CAZIJQ010000109.1:0-2607 GCA_964539785.1 uncultured bacterium
AACTAATAGTTATATAGAATTATTTGATACGGTGAAATCATGATATTTAGAGTTCTTTTTTGCATCAATACCCCTTATTCAGACGATCCTTGATTATTATAAATTCTTAATATCATGATTGTTGAAAATTCTAAATAACAATCCACACTATTTGACATTATTGATAATCCCTTGGATTACAATTATTCAAAATGTAGCATTCTCCCCCTCGGCCAGCACAATAAATCATATTCGGAATGGGCACTGGAATATATTACTTTTCCAGTACTTATTAAAATAAGTTAGCGGTGCAGTTTATTTATGATCGCTTTTTCCCACTTGATAGTGATCCATTATTATCCAGGCAAATAATCTATCGGGAATTATCTTTTTTAAGGTTACCGAGAATTTCTGGCTGAATGACCCCACCCGGTAACGCAGTCGCGGATTTGGTGTTCGTAATATTTTGTGGATCAACTGAGCGATTTTAATCGGATTGGCCCCATTCATTTCATCGGATTCAATTACCGCAAGGGTGCGCTTGAAATCGGCTGCATAATCTGTGTCAGTCAGTGGTTGCGCAATTTGTTTACGGTTTTTCGTGAAAGCAGTCGCAAAATCACCTGGTTCGATTAATACTACCCTAATACCCTGTGAGCGCAATTCCCCGTATAATGCTTCTGATAGTCCTTCTACGGCAAATTTAGTGGCACTGTAAAGTCCCTGGAAGGGTAATCCAATCAATCCGCCCAGGGAGCTAATATTAATGATGTATCCGGCACCTTGTGAACGCAGGGCTGGCAGCGCTGCACTGCAAACACGCATGATACCGAATAAATTGGTATCGAATTGTGCCTTAGCCTCCTCAATGGTGGTGAATTCCACCGGACCACCAATTCCAAAACCGGCATTATTGATTACGGCGTCTAGCCGCTGCTCACTTGCCAGTATTTTTTCAATGGCAGAATTAACCGACTCAATATCGTTAACATCCATAAATAGGGGTTTAAACGGCAGTGATGAATTACTATCTTCAAATGCTTGCCGATCACGAGTGGTACCATAAACAATATGGCCTTTTTCCGCCAGGTAAGTCGCGCAACTGCGGCCGATGCCGGACGACGCTCCGGTTATCAAAACTACCATCTGCTCGCTCCTGCTGATTCTCGAATTACTGATCTTATCTTTAGCCATTCGTTGCACCGTTAATAATTCCATGCTTTTTACCGATTTTCAAGAATTTATCCAGGCAAAAATCAAGTTGTTCTCTGGTATGGGTTGCCATATAACTGGTTCGCAGCAGCGATCGGTGGCGCGGTACAGCCGGGGTAATCACCGGATTGGTATAAACTCCTTCCTTCATCAAATCCTTCCAAACCATAAAGGTTTTCTTTTCATCGCCGATAATTAAAGGAATGATTGGGGTGGTGCTTTCACCCGTATCATAACCGATTTGCCGGAAATTTGTAGTCATATAATCCGTGTTATCCCACAATTGTTTACGTCTTTCCGGTTCTTTTATGATGATTTCCAGCGCTTTCATTACGGTAGCCACATTGGATGCCGGCAGAGCAGCGGTAAATATCATTGCACGAGTGTGATGCTTGAGATAATCGATCACTGCACCATTCCCAGCGATGAATCCTCCCACTCCCGCCAACGATTTACTGAAAGTGCCCATAATCAGATCGACTTTTTCAGCCAGGTTATAATGCCCGACAACACCTTCGCCATTTGGTCCCATAACGCCCACAGAATGGGCTTCGTCGATCATTATTCGAGCTTCATATTTCTTGGCCAAATTAACCAGATCGGGCAGGTTCAGGACATCCCCTTCCATGCTGAATATTCCATCGGCAGTAATGAATCGGGCTTTATCAGGCTTCGCATTTGCGAGTTTTTTCTCCAGATCAACCATATCATTATGCTTGAATTTTACTATTCGCGCTTTCGAAAATCTGGAACCATCAACAATTGAGGCATGGTTGAAAGCATCGATAAATATTAAATCTGACGGTTCAACTGTCGTGCTGATTACGCCTAAATTGACATTAAATCCCGTTGAAAACACCAGGGCATCTTTCTTACCAACAAAATCTGCTAATTTTGCTTCCAGTATCTCGTGTAGAACTATATTACCATTTAAAAATCGGCTGCCGGTCAAACCGGAACCATATTTTCGTAGAGCTTCAACACCGGCCTCGATCACCTCGGGGTGATTGGTTAATCCCAGATAATTATTTGACCCCAACATGATCTTTTGCTGACCATCAATGGTGACCTCAGTCCCATCGGAAACTTCAATCTTCTGAAAATAGGGATAATAACCGAACGCGCGCGCAGTATTGGCCCTGGTAAAATTATACATCTTGGTAAATACATCAGGGTGCTTCTTGAAATACAATTGTTTAAATACCTGGGCTTTTTGCTTGGCTATATCTTTGAATTCTAAAAACATATTTTCCTCGTACCTTAATTTTATGATTTCAGTCAAGAATATGAAAAAGAACCGGAGGACCCCCAAAAACCGCAAATGCCGGGTGAATTGGTTCAGAATTTAAAAAATCTTAGCCTGTAATCCTCCCTGTATTTAGTGCCATTGCTAATGCGAGTTATTCGGTTAAACTA
>CAZIJQ010000110.1:0-2524 GCA_964539785.1 uncultured bacterium
ATGACCGTTTTAGACCTCTGCCCTGATGATGTTCAGGCAATTGTTGGAATTGCCCAGGTATTCGAAAATGCTGAAAAATGGAGCAAAGCCGAACGGTTCTATAAAAATTTAATCGAGGTTGATCCTGATAACCCAAATCATTACAAGGGAATGGCACGCGTTCTGTTACGACAGGGGGAACAAGAAGAAGCTCAATACTACTACGAGAAATCCCAGACAGTTGGAGATTAATTAGTAGATATATCCGCCTTCACAGAAAACAACGGGTTACCCCGTGGGGCACCATAGTTAAAAGCCTCGCCACAAGCGGGGCTTTTTTTTATCCCAGTCGCTGTCTCTTTTGCAGATAGCCGTTGAGCGCCAGATCGAGGCTCTCATCGGTAAAGAATGAAATATAATCAATATTTTGATCCCGACAATGTTGACGATAAAACTTCTGAAATTTCGCGATCAGATTTGTATAACTGTCCTGAATCTGCCAGGGTTCGGTAGTAATCGTTTCTCCGGTTTCTAGATCGCGGAATTTGGTACGGGTTGAAAAATTAAATTGCTGTTCCTGTCGATCCAGGATATGAAAAACCACTACTTCCTGTTTATTATGTCGGAAATGCTTCAATCCTTCAATAATGGATTCCGGGCGATCCAGTAAATCAGAAATCAGAATAATCAGGCCGCGTTTTTTTATACGCTCTGCCATTTCGTGTAAAACCGGTCCGATATTAGTATTTTGGCCGGGATTCAAATTATCCAGTTGAGCCAGTATAGTATTTAAATAAGTGGGAGTAGAACGAGGTGGAATAAATTTATTAATACTGGTATCAAATGTTACCAGACCAACAGCATCCTGCTGGCTGAGCATTAAATAAGTAAGGGCAGCAGCGAGGTAGCCTGAGTATTCCAATTTGCTAATTTTGCCGCTGCTGTAGGACATCGATTTACTGGTATCCAGCAGTAAATGGGTCCGGAGATTTGTTTCTTCCTCGAATTGCTTGACGTAATAGCGATCGGTTTTACCGAATAATTTCCAATCTATATGACGAATTTCATCACCCGGACCATAAGCCCGATGTTCGGCGAATTCCACACTAAAACCATGATAAGGACTTTTATGCAGACCGAGGATATAACCTTCCACCACCATTCTGGCTCTGAGTGACAGATTATTTAATTTGGCCACCATTTCCGGCTGCAAATATTTTCGTTTATCGATGGTCATCGTTTCGACACTAAGGACACCAGGGGAGTATGATAGAATGCTTAACCACAGATATAAGAGTGAGTTATTTGATAGAATATTTTCATGTTATATCAGTGTTCTTTGCGGTTATTTATTTTCAAGCAGTTTAAGTAATATATCATCCGTAGATAAACCATCGGCTTCAGCGGTAAAATTGGTGAGAATCCGATGACGGAGAACCGGTAACACCATTGCCTTTATATCAGAGATATCCGGTGTAGGCCGTCCGTTTAAAATTGCCTTTGCCTTTGCACCCAGAACCAGATATTGTGAAGCGCGGGGACCAGCACCCCACTCAATCCATTCTTTTATGAAATCGGGAGAATTTTCGTTAACCGGTCGAGTAGCGCTAACCAGATCAACGGCAAATTCGATTACATTATCAGCCACGGGTACGCGCCGCACCAATTCCTGGTAGGCGATCAAATCAGCACGACTGATGACTTTCTTAAGAACCGGCTCACTGCCTGTAGTTGTTGTTTTTACAATATCAATTTCTTCTGATCGGCTGGGGTAGTCTATTTTAATATTGAACATAAACCGATCCAACTGGGCTTCCGGTAAAGGATAAGTACCTTCCTGCTCGATTGGGTTCTGGGTCGCCAGAACGAAAAATGGTTCTTCAAGAACATAACTGGTGCCGGCCGTTGTCACCCGATGTTCCTGCATGGCTTCCAGGAGCGCGGCCTGGGTCTTGGGCGGCGTTCGGTTAATTTCATCGGCTAATATAATATTGCCGAAAATGGGACCTTTGAAAAATCTGAAATTGCGTTTCCCAGTATTCAGTTCTTCCTCAATCACTTCTGTGCCGGTGATATCGCTGGGCATCAGGTCAGGAGTGAATTGAATTCGGCTGAAATTCACATCCAGTAATTCCGCCATCGATTTGATCATCAGCGTTTTTGCCAAACCCGGTACACCGACCAGTAAGGTGTGTCCCTTGCAAATCAAGGCAATCAAAATATGATCGAGGATATCTGATTGCCCGATGATTGTCCGCCCGATTTCTTTTAAAAACGTTTGCTGGGCTGATGCTAATTTTTTCAGTAATTGTAAATCCTGATTACTCATAGTGTATTCTTTGTTAAAATTGAATAAATGTTTGGGCTGAAACTAATACGAAGGTGGTTAGGGAAACAATCGAACATCAGTTGAATTCTCCGGCACTATTTTTGTTTCCTGAATTTTGTAATCAATACTGATAACCCAAATCGTTTCTGGAGCAATGATATTCCAGTTGCCTCATAATAAAAGGTAACCGAAGTCAATTGCCTTTTAGTTTTTCAA
>CAZIJQ010000111.1:0-2472 GCA_964539785.1 uncultured bacterium
GCGCAAAATCAACTACCATCAGCAGATCGATTAGTGTTACACCATCAATGAAATCGACATCACCGGGCAGGAATGGTACAGTACAGGCGACGTTCGAGGGCTTGGATTCCAATACTCCGTAGGAGTCAGTATTCCAGATTGCCTTGACATTAAAGCAATAATCTGAATAATTAGTCGGAACCACAATGGTTGCGCTGGAATCATCGGCCGTGGTAGTAGCCACCAAAGTATCACCATCGGTTTGAATCTGGTATACCTTATAGCCAGTTAGGGAATCAGTTCGAGCGGAATTGCGGAATACCTGAACCTGATCACCGGTGATAGTATAAGCCGGGTCCTGTATTGAGCGGTTGTCAATTAACGTTGAAGTTGATTTCCGGAACGCTTCCGAAATCTCGGCTGTAGCCACTAATTCCTGAATATCACCTGTGCGAGGTGGCTCATCAAGACCAGCCAGAGCCCGGATAATATAATTACCAGGGAAGCCCAGATCGCCTGTTTCAGACCAAGTTCCACCAACAAGTACGTAACTGTGTCCATAGATATAATTATCCATATCACGAGCGGTTCCTGGTCCGTCAACCGTGGTAAAACGATAGCCCAGGAAGAAGCCGGTTTCATCAAAATTGATGTCGGCACCTGATAAATCAACTTCCACCCAATCGTCTTCCATTGGGACCGTTGTATACGAATCGGCAATATAGAGAGGCTGATCCGGCATACCATCGGTGCCTACCGAATAAACGCGGACTTCAACAGGATCCAGCGGATAACCTGTTTGGCCCACTGAGGAGAAGACAAAGCGCGCGCCATTTAGATTACCGGGAGAGCCAGGCGTGAACTTCGTGGCTACTTCGATATCCGTCGCACCACCGGTGATTGATCCTTCCCAGGTTCCATCGTCGTAGAACAATTCATATTCATCAAGACCTCCGGGGGAATTCCAGGCTAAATCAACTTCCAGGTTCCCGCCGTAGGCTACCAGTCCCCGTGGTTTTCCAAGTTTGGGGATCATCATGAAATCAAGAACTGTGGCGGCTTCCTGGGCAATAATGGTGGCATCTTCCAGCGAACCATCAAAACCAGCCCTGCTGACACTGACTGCGTGTACGCCCGGATTAAGATTCTTAAGGAAATAAACGCCGTCAACATCGGTTGTATCTACGAGTGCGCCAGCCTTAACAACAGCGCTATCCAACAGATTACCAGCCGGATCAGTAATGACACCGGTTATATCGCCATACAGCCAGACGGGAGTGGACGAAATTGTTACCGGAACACTTTCGTACTCGGGATAATAAATAGCTGTGACGCCAAAATCGTAGCTTACATCATTTGTCAATTGATTGACCATATAACCGGGCATTAATAACGGATAGAGATTTTCAGCAGAAACTGATCCATCTATATAAACGTTATATCCAATAAATTCGCCTTCTACCAGCACACGCTCCGGAATTTCAAAGGTACCATCAGCATCAGCTATTGTAGCATCACCATCATCAGAGAAATGATATTCACAGGTTACAGGACCTGACAGACTATCTTCAAATACTATAAAGGCCCAGAAACTGAGCGTTCCATAGATACCACCAAATGTATCGTCCCGGTTACTGCCCCAAGAAATAGTCTGCCCGTCAATACCATTAAACGGCTCGCCATCAAACATTCCGTCAAGTAAATCTGGACCGGCATCCAATATGGTAACACCATTGGGAAATGTAACTGCAAATGAATCACATTCTGAAGCATCGCTGCTAGTCACCGATAATTCAAACTCAATCAATGATCCGGAGCCTGAAATGTACCCACTTAAAGCCTCGACTGAAGATCCAGATATATCACGATTAGTGACCACCTCAGCGAGTGCAACATTATCAATATTCCAATTATCTATTTGAAATGAATCATCGCCATGGGCACGGAATCTGACCTGAAATGTTCCAGTCAAACCGCTGATTGTTGCAGTGTAAGTGGACCAGGCGATATCAGCTGTATTTGAGTATTCGTGAATCATATTCCACGTATTGTTTGCATAATACTCAAGCGTCATGAATTCAGTACCCGTATTCCCAAAATCATCAAGCTCTAAATCATAACTAAACTGAACTTCCGTTAGTGCGTCAAGTGGAATTATGGGTGAATATAGACTGTAATCATAAAAATCCAATGAAGGCGTCCAACTAAATCTGGCACACGGAGCAGGGTTACCATCTAAACCATATATACTCCAATTATCTCCTTCCCAGGACCATAAATCTAGCAAATCAGAATCAAACTCTTCGGCATATGGTACACCTAACTGCATTACATCCGGAGATGTCCAGTCCAGATAAACCTGTTCATCTAAAGCGGTAGCTGAAAGATTGGTAACTGGCATCGGTGTATACAACTCAGGGGTACCGCAAGCATTGTTGGATGTATCGGAATTAACCAAAGTTCCCGTATTCGAACTGTCGTAGACAGCCTCGA
>CAZIJQ010000112.1:0-2150 GCA_964539785.1 uncultured bacterium
CTGAATTTTTCAACCAGTGATCGGCCCTTTATTCCTGCCGGAAAGCCGGGATAATTTTCCACTAAATTGGCGTTATTTAATAAACCGCCTACCTGCGCTTGTTCGAACAACAGAAAATCAATTCCCTGTCGCTGGCATTGGATTGCAGCAGCAATTCCGGCGGGACCGGCACCAATGATAGCGACAGAATTGGTCATTGTGGAATTCCTACTGTCTTGATAATCTGATCGATGGTTGGAATGACCGCGAAGCCGTGGGCCAGGTTGCGCAGCGTTCCCAAGTGAAATTGTTCATTATAAGTAGCTGTTCCATCGACCGGAAAGATTACGTTAATTCCCCTGACAAACGCGGACCGGGCAGTGGTTTCGCAGCACAGGTGGGTCATGAGCCCGCAAATGATCAGATCCCTTATTTTCAAGGATTGCAGCAGAGTCTCAAGTTTGGTATTGATAAAAGCATCATACTGCGATTTGACAATTAGCTGAGCTGACTCCGTTTCAATCAATGGCGTAATCCTTGCCAGGGGATTATCAATGGTAATCAATTCTGTCCACCAGCTTTCCATTAAAAATGCATTATTAAAAGAGTTAATATGCTGAGTGAAAATAACCGGTCGGTCATACTGCTGAAAATGATTAACCAATCTATTGATACCGGGAATAATGGCTGGACCGCTGGGCACAAAGGCATGGGACTCGGGGTTGAGAAAATAATCCTGCATATCTATTACCAGCAGTGCAATATCAGATAATTGATCGCTTAGTGAGTGCAGTTGAACTTCACTTTTTAGTCTCCGCAGGAATTCACTCGATTTGGCAGTTATGTTTTCTGGAGTAAAATATGTTTGCTTCATTATGACACTATTTAATGCCTAAAGGGGTATTTCCAGACCGATTTCTGTGAAGGATTCATCATTAATAGTATCGTCAGTATAGCCCATCATCACCGAATGTCCGCTCATAATGATTTTCCCGGCATCGGTTTTAACTATTTTAGTAAGCGGAATTAGATTATCGCCGATTTTTAAAACGGCTGTTGTCTCCGGTAGAATATGGATTTGTCGATCATCACTCAATATTGATTTCAAATCGTAATTCAAATAATAATCATTAGCCTCGGATTTCTCAATTCCAATGCCTAATTCGCCTTCATCTGGAGACATCCCGATTCCCGCGTAAATCGGTAAAATGGCTTGCAAAACCGCCCAGGCTGTAGATGTGGCAGGTAAGTTAATCTGCAGGGTCGTGGCTCGGTCTGGTGCCAATTGCGACAAGGCGCCGTTGGTATTAATCAATAAATTGTAATGACTCAACCGGATTCCCCGGTCGTCATTCCAGAAAACCAGTGCTTCATCGCTCAACAATGCTTTGTGTTTCGATTCATAACCAACGGGAAATTTTTCTGCAATCTTAGGGTATTGCTTTTGTCCTTCACCGATTGGAATTATATCAATACCACCAATGCCAGCAGTCGATTTGCCGATAATCAATTTGGGTTGGCAGCCACCAAGTATTTGTGGCAGATCACTGCCGATGACCACTGAACCGCCAATCAGCCATATGGCATGAGCCAGTATTTCTGCTGCCGGCGTGGGGCAGTTATCGAGATAAACCCGATCATGGTTAGTAATGCCCAATTGCTCCAACCAGTTAGCAGTTTGATTAATACGCTGTAACAGATCTACATAACTCAACTTCTGGGGGACAAACCAGATTTTTTTCGCTAATTTGATATTTTGACCATCCACCAGTGCTCCCAGGTTTGGGTAGGGAATCATATATTCAATGGGTTCAATACTGCCATAGCATTGGGCCTGGTAGATTCGATCTGCTAATGGTTTTTTTCCGGACATCATTCAATCTTAGTTCAAATAGGGAGCGGAAATTACAGCGGAAATGGTGTGTGGGTGTTAACGTGTTAAGGTTTCAGAGGTCAGAGGAATTTGAATGTCGAACAAGGAACAACGATTTTTGAATTAAGAAGAACTAACCACAGATTACACGGATTTCACAGATTAGTTAGATTTTTGCTTTACCTCTAAAACTTCATTACTGTCACATTTTGGAATCTGAACATATCAACCCCGGTAAATGGGTGTACTTCGTAAATCAACATTCGTTAATCGGTGTTGGTTATTCCCTCTGTGCTCT
>CAZIJQ010000113.1:0-2052 GCA_964539785.1 uncultured bacterium
TAGTTAACGGTTGTTTGACCCTCTTTGGCAAAATGTTCCAGATTCCAGGTCATTACTTCAAATGTACTTTCACTGCCAAAACTCAGTCCGGACAAACCGTAATCCGTTGGATCGTTATTATTGTTGGAATTAGTTACCGGTTTGCCGCAGCCTGAAATAATCAGCAATGCGCTAATCAGAAATAAATAACTATATTTCATGGATTCAGTTTTTTACAGGGATTGACCACAGCACCGGCCGGTGATCGGACAATGTCGCCTCATAAATTTCCCAGCTACCAACATAGTCCTCCGGCTTCAGCGTTTGCACCTGTCCACCAGCGGCCTGCTCATCGAAAAATCCCCGGGCGTAAAGAATATGATCCAGAAAGCTGGGCCAGGACGGATAGGATGCCTGTTCTACATCTCGGTAAATGGCCTCGGTGGCAAATCGGAAGTTATCCCGGTCATCGAGGAAAACCGTAAATGATTGCTCAATTCCTTTATCCGCCAAGTCATCGTTCCAATCGCCGACAACAATGATATTTTCATTATCGTTGTCCAGGTAATCTGTCAGGAGACCATGCAATTGCTTTAGGGATTGCTGGCGGCGATAAAGTCCATCACCGCAACATTTCAGATGCATGTTGATCACCGAAAATTCCAGTCCCACAGCGCCGCAATGCCAGTAAAAATCGACCATCAGCGGCGGCCGTCCGGCATAATAATAATCATCGGCAGCAAAAGGCTCCCGGTGCCCGAGATAGGTGATTGCATCCTTTCGGTAAACAATCGCCTGATCCATGAACGAAGATTGTTCGCTGACAACAAAATCATGATCTGGCAGCAATTCCATCAGGCGGGCAAATTCACCAATATTTTTTATTTCCTGAAATGCCACAATATCCACCTGCCAGTCACTTACGATCTCGGCTACTGAACGCAGGGTCGTGTCGTGGGCTGCCGGAAACCATTCCAGATTCCAGGTGATGACTTCCAGGCGGTCAGGCTGCCCTAAGACGGGGACATTAAATGAATCCAGTTGAGTTGAAGTTGTTGTTGCACCACTACAATCGCCCGATTTCCCCAATGTCCCAATTTTCGCTGAATAATCAGGAATTTTCAAATTGTCAGATGACTTCAGCCAGTTGGCAATGGAATCGGCCATCTCCTGATCCGGCCAGATGTCATCCTGCAGCAGTGAAACCATCATTCCCCGGTCGGTTGGATACTGGTAGCCAGTAAGCCGGTTGGTGCTGTTATCAATCAACAATTCCAGATGACCGAGACCGGTCAGATTGCCATAATTTTGCACTACCAGTGTGTGCGTAAGTGGGTCCTCCCAGGGAAAATCATATCCCTTGGAAACACCACCGGTGACAATTACATCGATACCGGTTACCAGATGCGCCAGTGCCATTGCGTCGTGCTCGGCGATTTCGGTGCTGGTCTCTTCGCCCTGCTCCATCCGGATCAGAAATTCTTCGAACACTTCCTCCCGGTCATATGGTATTCCCATATAGGCCAGCAATATCACTAAATCTGCTCCCTGAGCACGGACATCATTAACCAGTGTTTGAGCTGCTTCAATATCAGGAGAAAATTGCAATCCGGCAGTATGAGATGGAAAAGTCTGGCTTGGCAAAGTTGCAGAGGATAATCCCACGATTGCAATTTTTAAACCATTTATTTCTTTGAATATATATGGTTTCAGCCAATCCGGACGGGTACCGTCAGAATTACTTATATTGCCAGATAAAAATGGAAAGTTTGCACCTTGCGCAAGCAACTGGAGGTTAGCCACTCCTTGATCAAAATCTTTTAAGCCGGGCGTTATGGCATCGTAACCCATCCAGTTCATCCAGCGGATTATTGTAGCACCACCGTCGTTTGTCCCTAAGGCCGTACCCTGAAAAAAATTACCACCATCCAATAATAATACACTATCCCCGGTTTGTTGAGCACTGGACCGCAATTGCTGTACATATTTATATGCCCCGGCCCCACCCGTGAGCATGGGACCGAATTCGGGATTCATGAAGCGAGCCGGCAGGGAATGAATGGCGCCGTGGAT
>CAZIJQ010000114.1:0-1531 GCA_964539785.1 uncultured bacterium
AACGGGCAGTTTTGCTAACTAATCAAAAAGAGCTTCGATACGAAGATATTTTTTGCACTGATTTTGTTAAATCTCAAGAAAAAATTAATCCAACAGATGCAACATTCAAAATTCAGTTAAATCCACAACTAAATGCAAACCTGCTTCATGAAGCACAAATGCAGATTATTGAACAAGCCCTTGCGCTGACCGGTCAAAATCGATCTCAAGCCGCTAAAATATTGGGTGTTCCTCGAACATCATTAAATTTCTACATCAAGCGCTATCAAAGAAACAAATAATAATATTTCTATCTGGATTTAACTGACATGACACAACGATCCATTGTATACATTGCAGTATTTGGCACGCTATGGGGTTTTGTGGAAGCTACACTTGGGAACGTCCTGCATTTACTCCACCTTCCTTTTTCCGGCTCTATACTTTCAGCAATCGGGCTGGTGATAATCCTGATAGCTCGAGTTTACAACCCTGTCATAGGTTCCACTCTCTTGATGTCGCTTATTGCTGCCTCCATCAAAATTTTGAGCTTTGCTACCATAAAAGTCGGACCATTTGTTGCTATCATTATGGAAGGGTTACTTATCGAATTAGTTTTGATTATCACTGGACCAAAACGTTTTGGTTTTCTTCTAAGTGGAGTGATAATGGCTTTATATCCTTTGATACAGAATATTGTTACAAAATCCATCTTGTTCGGATCCAGCTTTGTTCCAATAATTCTGGATCTTGCTAAAGGATTTTCGGAGCAGTTTGGTTATAGTGCCGGATGGTGGATATTAGGATTATATCTGTTAATCCCAATTTTCATTGGTGTGGGTTCTGCCTACGTGGCATGGATCCTAAACAAAAGATTGTTGAATAATACATTACCTGATCAGGAAAATAGAGATTTTGAGATATAAAAGAATCTGGATTGCGTTAACTATTCTAACTGGCATCGTTCTTCTAAAAGCGAGCCCGTATCTGATTACATTGGGAATATTGATTTTGGCATACTTGTTCAACCATCGTGCCATTCGACCCTTAAGAAATTACCGTTTCTGGATTGTTATTTTATTACTGGTCATTATCGTTCCAATTTTCACAGGGATTCAAGACAATTCCATTATGGGAATTTCATATAGTAGTGAACAGCTTTCCAAAACATTGCTGATGGCGTTGCGAGGAATTTCCGTTTTCATTCTCTTTCAGGTTTTAACAACAAACCTGGACCATCAGAAAGTCCAGGTAGTGTTTTCCAAAATGGGCATTACCCGATTCGATATAATCTACAGCCTGTCAAAAGAAACGCTTCCCCGAGTAAAAAGTATTCTTGGGACGCGATATACGCAATTTCGCAATAACTGGAAGCGTCGACATTCGCTTAACCAGTTGATGGATTTAATGTTAAGTGTGTTCTCAGATTTTATTCACCTTGCCGATCACCTCTATGAAACACCTCAAAACAATCAGAAAGTAACGCCTGAAGATTTTCTAAAAACCAGTTTTGTTGAAAGTAAACCAGCCCTTATTATTGTCACCGGAGACC